>CAZQNA010000024.1:0-1969 GCA_964594835.1 uncultured Nitrososphaerota archaeon | reverse complement strand
TGGAGCTGGGGGCTCGATGATCTGGGTGGAGTGCTACCCGGACAAGGTGCTCCTGAATGTCTTGGGCTACGAGGCGAGGCACCCAAGGCACGGGGGAAGGAGAGGGTCATATGGAGGGCGTCAGAGGGAGGGCTCGGCCTGGTCGACCTGGATCACGAGGGATCCACGTCGAGCGCGTGCGCCGTGGACGAGGAGAGATCGAGGCCAGACAGCGGCGTTTGGGTCTTCAGGTGCGGGAGCGGCTGGGTTGTGGCCCTAGAAAAGAGGCTGGAGGAGTTCCTGGTGGCGGCGGCCCGAGAGGCCGGAATCAGGCTGGAGGACTACGGCCTGAGCAGCGACCCGAGGAGGCTACACGGCCATATCAGCAAGGTTCGCCCTCCTCCTGGGTACAGGAGATGCTTGGAAGAGTTGCTGAGGAGGAGAAGCGGGAGGTTTGGAGTCCTCGCAGAGGTCCTGAGAGACCTGGCTGGAGGGCAGTCACCCGGGACCCACGCATCCTCTTCTTGTCACGGGCAGGCGACCTACGCCCCTGCGTGATCGTGCGAGAGGGTCTCCCAAAACGGCGCACTGATAGGCGAGAGACTTCGCGCGCAGTATAGCTCGATCCGAGTGAGTTCTCTAGCGGCCAGTCCACGGGGGCGGGCGTCGGGATCACCGGCCGCTGGCGCGCGAGCTGAGGGGCCAAAGTTAAAGTTAAATGGAGGTAACAGAAATGTTACCTCGATGTGACTATGCGTCTCTACGAGATGAGGGAGACGCTGAGGAACTCAGGCAGGGCCGTGTTCACCACCCGCCAGCTCTCGGTGGTGCTCGGAGTTCCCAGGGGGCACGCCAAGGTCTACGCCTCCCGACTCGTCGCCAGAGGGTGGGCATGGAGGCCGATGAGGGGACGCGTGGCGATAACCCGCGACGACTTCGCCCTGGCCACGCAGCTGGTGGAGCCCTCCTACGTCACGGCGCACTCGGCCCTGCACCTGAGGGGCATGCTCGACCAGGTTCCGAGGGAGGTGGAGTGCGCCACCCCAAGGCTGAGCCTCAGGCTGGACCGCCTCGGGATCAGGTACAGGAAGATCCACCCGACCCTCTTCTTCGGGTACGAGAGGGTGGAGAGGGGCCTCAGCTATGCCTTCGTCGCCTCGCCGGAGAAGGCCCTTCTGGACATGGTCTACTTTGGATACTCCCCGACGGAGTGGGGCTTCGCGGACCCACGTGAGCTGAGGAGGATGGCCGAGGCCTACGAGAGGCTGGGCACCCCCAGGGCCAGGAGGGTGATCGGGTGGGTGAGGGAGGTTGCTCGATAGGGAGGAGATCCTGAGACTGGCGAGGGCAAGGAGGCTGAGGCCCTGGCAGGAGGAGAAGAGGTACGTCCAGGCGCTGGTCCTTTACGCGGTCAGCGAGTGGCCCATGGTGATGAAGGGTGGGAGCTACCTCTGGTTCTTCCACGGCCTCAGCAGGTTCTCCGAGGACCTGGACTTCACCGAACTCGAGCCCGTCGACGCCGAGGCGCTGGAGGAGGTGAGCCTGACCCTCGAGCTCTTCGGCCTCAGGAACAGGGTGAGGGTCCTGAAGGACGACGACTACACCCTGTCCTTCAGGGTCACCGCCTACGGTCCCCTCCACACGTCTGAGAAGGATCTGACCCACGTGAGGGTGGACGTGAGCAGGAGGGAGCCCGTGATCCTGGATCCCATCCCGGCCAGGCTGGACGAGCCGCTCTACGGGATTCCCCTTACCTTCGTCAGGGGGATGGACCTCAGGGAGGCCTTGGCCGAGAAGCTGAGGGCCCTGCTGGTGAGGGGGAGGGCCCGCGACCTGTACGACGTCTGGTTCCTGGTGAGGAGGGGGGTCGAGGTCGACGCTCGGCTGCTGAGGGAGAAGCTCACGTTCTACGGCGTGGGTGACGCCTCGGCCGTCGTTAAGAGAATTCAGGAGTTAGGGGGGAGCTGGAGGTCGGAGGTCGGCTCGCTGG
>CAZQNA010000023.1:0-2487 GCA_964594835.1 uncultured Nitrososphaerota archaeon | reverse complement strand
GCTGAGGGCGAACGTGGGGACCCACCCGATCAGCTTGGCGAGCACGATGTCCCGCAGCCGAAGGCCCATCCTCTCCATGTACTTCATCAGTCCGCCCACGCTGGGCCCCGTCCAGGGGCTCGGCCTGAAGTACCCGCCGGCGAGGTAGCCGGCGTACCCCCTGTAGCCCGCGGCGAACACCGGGACGTCGTAAAGCACTATGCCCGTGGTGCCCATGTTCATGCCGGTCTCGCCGGACATCCGCATCAGGATGACCAGCTCCAGGAACGATGCAATGAGGATGGCGTAGACCGCGAACGCGACGGAGAACATTGGTGAAATGGGTGAGAACGGGTTGAGCGCGTAGGCGGCGGCTATCAGCGCCGCGGACAGGCCGACCACGACCGCAGCCAGACGCGGGCGGGTGAGGACCTCGCCCCACAGCCGGCGGTAGAGCTCGAGGTAGCCGACTCTCCTAGGCTTGCCCTCACCCCCTCCGTCCCCCTTCACCCTCCTCAGCGCGAGGCCCGCCAGCGAGAGGCCGATCCCTCCGAGTATCAGCATTCCCAGGGCTGGAGATAGGGAGAAGCCGAACATCAGGTTGTTGTACATCTCCTGCGGGTTGGGCGAGTACTCGACGACTCCCCTCGACACCAGGATGGGCCCGGCCAACGCGTAGGTGGCGAGGCCAGACGCCAGCACGCTCAGCGCGACCCTAGAACTCACGATGTACCCCACGGCCGCGAAGCCGAGGCTGAGAGAGGCGGACAGGATGGCCCCCCTGGGGAGGAGCGGGGTGAGGTCGACCTCGACCAGGTTGAGGCTCAGCGCCGAGGCGGCGTGCTGGAGGGCCGTCACCACCAGCCCGACCGCGGTCGCGACCGCCACCAACCTGACCGCACCGGCGTCCTCGAAGCAGGCGTCCAGGAACGAGGCGGAGGCCACAACGTTCGGGTAGACCATGGTCTCCTCCTCGTTCAGCCTCTCGGCCACCGCCACCGTGAAGGCGAGGCCCAGGAGCGTGGCCGCCATCTCGAGCAGGAAGATGGTCAGCACCGGCCCGAGCCAGCAGGCCATCGATCCATCCTCGAAGTTCGGCGGGAGGAGCCACGAGGGCAGCTGAACGTCGCCGTACCTCTCGGCCAGGAATATGACCGTTCCGAGGGTGAAGTGCACCGCGAGGCTCGAGGTGCCGATCACGTAGGCGGCGGCGACCTCGCTCTTGGATGGCCCTCCGAGCCTGCTGAAGACGGCGTAGGCCGCCATTATCGAGACCACGCCCAGGCCCATGCCCATCCCGAGGTTTATCCCCAGGTAGACGTTCATCGCGGTGGTGATCAGGGCGAACGCCAGACCAAGGGCGACGGCCCTCGCGGTTATGGCACCTCTCATCCCCCCAACGTACGTCATCGCGAGTCTCAGGGGCGGCGACCACCGCATTATCGTTGGCGACCACAAGTGAACGATCCCCGAGACTAGCGGGGAAACAACCCGATGCGGCGGACGGAGGGTGGTTGGTGGCAGGCGGCCCGAGGCCCGCGGGCCGCTCTCGGGCCCCGAGGCCTCACCCACCAGTTTAAATACTCCCACCGGGGAGAGGCTCGGGAGGGCAACTCCGCCGAGAGGCGGAAGCGGTCTCACCTCGGGCAACTGAGGAGCGAGGTCGCTCTCCCACCCTCGAGGGGTCTCGTTCTGACGCACTCTGCGCCTGAACATGCATCGCGCCCTTCCAAGCTTAATGGGGCGCATCAGGCGCCGAGACCCCTTGGCCATCCGATTCAGAAGTACAGGTCCAGGGAGAGGTGAGAGAGGGCCCCTAGGACCGCCCCCACGGTCGCGCAGAGCTCGGGGCCCAGGGGGCCGTCGGGCCAGGAGGAGGTCCAGATGGCCCGGAGCTCCTCCAGGGGTGACGTCAGCAGGAGGCGGAGACCGCTAAAGTCTAGGGGCCCCGAAACCTCACCCTCCAGCGCCCAGTAGGAGAAGAGGAGCGGGGTGATCAGGAGGAATGGTATGACCCAGTGGAACGCAGACCTGTGCCTGCCCAGCGGGCCGAGCACCGATCCGATCGCGACGACCCCTATCCACCAGAGCGCAAAGTACCTCCAAGGTCCCTCTGAGATCAGGGCCCAGGCGGCGAAGCCGACGGCCAGCGCCCCGGACAGCCTGCTGACCTTTGAGGAGGTCACGTCGAGGTCTGGGAGCAGCGAGCCCAGGAGGGCGAACGCCACGACCAGCGCGGGGCAGAGGCCCCCCTCTGGGCCCATGCCGAGGCCCTTGAGCGTCAGGGCCGAGGCGATCCCCACGGCACCCCCCGCCAGCAGGTGAGCCCTGTAGCCCATTGAGATGCGCCTCCAGCCTCAAGGCCTAGAGTACAGGCCTACCAGCTCCCCCACGCCCAGGACGTGTCCCTCCACGGCCTCCTCAAGCTCGCCCCTGGTGAGTCCGGGCGGCAGGTCTAGGTCCGCGTCGAGGGCGAGGAGCCTGAAGACGTACCGGTGCGCGGGGCCC
>CAZQNA010000022.1:0-4042 GCA_964594835.1 uncultured Nitrososphaerota archaeon | reverse complement strand
GTTAAGAGAATTCAGGAGTTAGGGGGGAGCTGGAGGTCGGAGGTCGGCTCGCTGGTGCTCGGCAGTCTTCCGGCGCTCGAGGAGGTGCAAGAGGAGGTTTGCGCGGCCCTGGGAGGGAGGCTCTGGGATTCGGGCGCGGAGCGGGAGGGAGAGTAGGCCTGATCCTCGCTCGCAGCGTTTGCGTGACCCTCTCCCGCCCCCCATCAGCATCGGTGACTGATGAGTTGCGCACGACGGGCTGAGAGGGGAGCCGCGACCACGAGCCACGGTAACAACTGGCTCGACTCGCTAACGACCCTCGGCGAAGGTGAGGTCCTCCTCAAGCTCCTCCCCCGAGTAGTGTCTCTTGACGCCCCTCCTGGCGAGCTCCTCTATGAACTCCCACTTCGTCATCCCCGCCAGCTTCCTCGCCTTTCCCAGCGAGAGGATCCCCCTCTGGTACAGGGCGACGGCCAGCTCGACCTTCAGGATGCGCTCCCTGTCCTCCTCGGGCAGCCTCATGGCGGCCAGGACGTCCTCGGGAATCGTTATCATCAACCCCCAACGTCCCTCCCGCCCCGATAAACTTTTGTCCAAGGGCTCTCCAGCGGAATCGCCTGGCAGACGATCGACACGTGGGGGGAGAGTGCTGCGCGGCGGAGGGAGGGAGCGCGCGGGTGACCGCGTTCTTGGCCAGGGGGGCGAAAGGTGAAGATGCCCGTGACCTCGGGAGGAACGCAGCGGAGCCTCTAGCCCGTCAGGTCCGCGTCCTGTGGGCAGGGGAGGTTAGAGGCCGCTGAGGACCTTACTCGCTCTCTGAACTTCCGGAGTCAATTCCCTTGAGGAACTCAGTCACTTCCTGAAGGAAGGCCGAGAGGCTGTGATCGTAAAGGGGGAGTACCCTCCCCCTCACGTGCCTGTGGTGCGGGTGAGTTTCCAGGTCCCGGTGGTGCGGGGCATTATCGTACCTCAGCGGTACGCTTTCACCCCTGATCAGCGAGTAGCTGCACTTCACCACCCTGCCGCCGACCAGCCTCTCATAGACATCCAACTTCAGGCCACCGCTCAAGGTCACCCTCAGCTTGTAGTCTCCGCTAGACGGGTCGGTCGGATCTATGTCCATCCTGAGGAGCTTCACCGGCCCCAGTCTGGAAAGGAGATCGGAGGAATCAGAGACCCTCCTCAACACGCTGGGCAGTGGACTTCAGCCTCTCCTCCAGCGACGCCAGCTCCTCCGCATCTGCCTCCCACCCAAGGAAATCCTCGAGCGCCTCCGCATCCTCGGGCTCCGGCAGCCTCCCAGATCTCCACGCCTCTAGGAACTCGCGCGTCGAGAGGCCGTACCTCTTCTCCCTCTCTCTGATCCTCTCAACCAGCCACTTCCTCCTCTCTAAGAGGCTCTCTAGCTCCGATATGGCCGCTTCGAGCCTCTCCACGTCCCCCTCAGATTTAGGCATTCGATGACTCGCGCCTCCCGCGGCAAAAAAGTTTCTCGGAGCGCGGGGCCAACTCACCCCATGTAGGCCTTTGACTCGATGCCCGTCCGATCCCCCGCCTGGGCTGCAGATCACCGATAGCAAGCCAGGGGCGCTCGCCGGGAGGATTCCGCTCCCTCTGGACTCCTTGAGGGGGCGGTCGTTCACCACTTCAAAGGAAGCCTCAGTGGGTATGGCCGTGAGCCCAACACAACATTGAGCCCTTCCGTCTCGCCCTCATTAGGATTCATGAGGTTAGCTCGATCCCCTCCATGTCTCCGAGAGGTTCGCCCGCCTCCGCCTATTAATGCTGCACGGCTAGCCCTCTCACCCCTCAGAGGCGGCGGGGCGGGATGTTTGACGGGCTGGGGAGCCTTTATTTCCTCACCAGAGTTTTGCTCTACTGGAATGGAGCCCCTCCTGGCCGAGATCAGGGCCATAAGAAGAATGCTCGAGTACGTCATGGAGTACGTGATAGGCGTCGAGGAGCCCGAGGAGTGGGAGAGGAGGCTGATCGAGGAGGCCCTTCAGGACGAAACCCTGGGCGAGGATGAGCTATGGGCGGCTTTAGGCTCGAAGTCAAGAGAAGAGCTTTGAAGGGGATAGAGGAGTTCAGGGAGTACAGAGGGAGGCTCACAGAGCTGCTCACGGTTCTCAAGCAGAACCCGGTCCCGTTCAGGGAGTTCGATGTGGCTAAGCTGAAGGGGTTCAGGGACGCCTACAGGGTCAGGCTGGGGAAACTCAGGGTCATCTACAAGGTCGACTGGAGCCAGAGAGTAATCACGATACTCGTTGTGGCCGAGAGGAGCAGAGCCCACGATAGGATGTGAACCACCCACCTACCCATCGCCGCGCCCGAGGCGTGGAGGGAGTGTGAGTGGGGAAGCGCGAGGACCCAGATCCCCGCGTCGGGGGTTTGGAGGGAGGGCGGGGGTCACCCGCCGGGCCTCTGCATCTCCACCCTCACGCTCCACTCGCGCACGTTCGCGCACAGGATCTTGAGGTAGACCTCCTCGGCGTCGTCGTACACGTAGAAGACTCCGCTGCCCATGTCCGCCTGCATGGAGTATATCACGTCGCCCCCGGAGTCGTAGACGGTTACGGAGAACACGGAATACTGGTTCTCGGGGGTGACCCGCCACTTCACCCTCCAGATCCGCGGGGTCTCGAACTTCTCCGTGGTCTTGTCGTTTGAGCCGGTCCAGCTCTTGATCAGCTCCCAGCTGGCGTTCTTGAAGACCGAGCCGAACGGCTCCTCGTCCTCCGGCAGGTTCTCCTCCACCTCCACGTACCACTGGCAGTTCGCCGAGGATATGTCCAGGTAGTACATCCCCGGCTCGTGGAAGTAGATGGTGTCCTCCCCGGGGTTGTCGATCATGTAGAGGTCGTAGGGGTAGACGACTGGGGGAATTATCTGGTAGACGGCTATGGTGAGAATGGCGAACTCCGACCCCTGCATCCCCCACCTTATCCTCCACGAGTCGGAGGTGATCAGGAAGGCCTCCGTCGCCACGTCCTTGCCCGCCAGCCCCTCCCACCTCAGCACGCGCTTCCAGACCATCTGGGGCGGAGGGGTGGTAGGGGGGCTGGTCGTGCGCGGGGGCTCGGTGGTCGGAGGGGCCGCGGTCGCCTGGGCTTGAGTGGGCGGAGGTGTAGTCGGCTGGGGAGTCGCCTCGGGAGGGGACGTGGTCTGCGGGGCAGGGGTAGTCGTGCCGACGCTTTCACCCCCGCCACCTCCGCCAAGTATCCCGGCGACGACCACTACACCCAACAAAATCAGAAAGAGGAGCAGCGCGAGCTGACCAAGTCTACCCATGAGGTACACCCGCCTCAAAAGAGAGGCAAGCCTTCAGGGCGAGGAGGCTTAAAAGTCCGCTACACAGAATTTTCACGAGGAGGGCCCCAGCTGAAAGATCTTCCGCGCGGGCCAGGTGAAGGGGCAGGCATCACCTCATCAGACGCCGCCCCCCGGCGTCGTACCCGCCGCAGAAGGGGGGTCAGGGGATCACCTTGCAAAGGACTTTGCAGTAGAACTTTTAACCAAACTGGGCCGTGAAGTCTCGATGGCCGACTGCCGGTACATCCCGGGGCACCCCGTGGCCATCTGCCCCATGCCTCACGCGACTGAGATACCCAGGCTGGCCTCAGAGTTCGACGCCGCCCTGGTGCTCGCGATGGAGGACGAGCTCAGGGGAAATTACGAGCTGGACGAGTGGGGCCGCCGCGGGGTAGAATATTTGCACAACCCGATACCCGACTTCAGCTCGCCCGACCTACTGGAACTCCACGGGCTGGCCCGCTGGGTGGCGTCTAGGGTGTCCCAGGGGAAGAGGGTGCTCATCCACTGCATGGGTGGGTCGGGGAGGAGCGGCACGGTGGCCGCGGCGTACCTGATCGCCAGCGGGACGGGCTTTGAGGACGCCGTCAAGGCCGTGAGGTCAGCGAGAAAGGAGGCGGTCTGTCATACAATGGTGCACGCATGCACTGTAGGTTAGTGGGATTCCGACTTCTCTAACCTAGGGCACGGGTAGGCTCATTGGAGTCTTTGATGAGTTTATAGGAGTAGGGATATTTGACATTTTGGAATA
>CAZQNA010000021.1:0-5007 GCA_964594835.1 uncultured Nitrososphaerota archaeon | reverse complement strand
CGTACTTCTCTATGGCCTCCTCCAGCCTCCCCTTGCTCCACAGCGCGTTCCCCAGCATCACCAGCAGCCTCGCCCTCTCCGGGGGATCTGTCGCCCTCTCCAGGAGCCAGCTGGCCAGGATGAAGTCGAAGTGCGGGTACCTCTCCTCGAGCATCGGGGCCAGGTATTCTGGCCGTCCCACCGCCTCGAGCGCCCGCCTGGCTGCCTCTGGATCCACCCTGGCCAGCCCGTCTATGGCCGGGACCGCGGAGGCCCCGAGCGTCCTCCAGTCCACCAGGCTCGCGGCCCCGGGAAAGCCTGAGAACACGAAGTACGCCAGGGAGGCCGCCTCCCTGCCTCCGACGCTCCTGCAGACCCTCTCCACGGCCCTGGCGCCGGACACGTCCGCGAACCTGCTCGCCACTTCCCTCAGTATTCTCCCCACCCTCCCGCCACCCACCTCCAGCCCCCAGAGGATCTCGGCCCAGGTGTCGTGCCACATCCTGTGGACAGGGGGACTCGGGACGAGGAGGTCCAACGGATCACCCTTCACCGCCCCTGGCCCGAGGGCGTCCTCCAGATCCTGCTTGGCCGCCTCGACGAACTCCCTGGCGTGCCTTTCGTGAACGGCCTTCGTGTCGCTGAGCCCGGCCAGAGCCAGCCCCAGGAGAGACGAGTACCTCCTCTGCTCCGCCTCGCTCAGCAGGATCGACTCCACAAGCTCCTCGTACTCACCGGGCAGCGACTCGGCGAGTTCCTTGGTGAGCCTTCCCCTCCTCCTGGCCTCGGCTGCCGCGGCAACCACGTACTTCGGCGTGCCGTCTCCCCTCTCGACCACCTTGGCCGTGGCACCCTCATCCCATTCAACTCCTAGTTCCTCCAGCCTCCTCCTGAGGATCTCCTCCAGCTCCTCTTTAGAGTAGATGCGCCGGACCTTGAGAATCCACGCATCCCTCAGCGCTCTGCTCGAGAACAGGTCCGCCTCGCTCCAGCCGAAGATCTGGACAAAGTCCGAAAGCTCGGAGAGCCTCTCGTACTCGTGGGTCCTCGCCGTGGCCAGGACCCCGACCTCCCCCCTGAGCAGGCCCGGCAGGTTCCAGCGGTCCCACCTGTCCGCCCTCAGGTCGTCGGCTATGACCGCATCCACTCTCCCGAGCCTCTCAACCCTACCCGTGATCGCCCCCACCCTTAGCCCGTTCAGGATCCCCTGCCTCCCCACTATCCAGGCCAGGACGCTCTTCCCGGCCCCGGGCGGGCCCACGAGGATCACCTTCTCCCCCCTCTTAAGGGCCTGGGCCACCGCCCCCGCGAACCTCCTGATTCTGGGCGGGATCACAAGCACTTTCGGGTTCGGGTCCACGCCCAGGCGCCGGGCCAGGTCCTCTGGATCCTCAACGGCTTCCAGCACCGATATTCCCTCAACCCTGGCCTCCAGCACGTCAACCCTGGTCTCTAGCCTCTCCTCCCTCACCTCCAGGACCGTGACCCTCAGGTCGAGTCGATTCAGCCTGGAGATCACCTCGCCCAGCCGTGCCTTTACTCCCCCAAGCTCCCTCCTCACGGCCTCCAGCTCCCCCTCTATCCGGCTGAGTTCCGACCCCAGCCCCTCGACGTCTATCCCCCGCCTCTCCAGCTCCGCCCTGACCTCCTCCAGACCCAGCGCCGCCCTGGTCAGCTCGACGAGCCTCTCGAGCAGGGCCGGGTCCTCCTCGAGCTGGCCCAGGAACTCCTCGGCGGACCTCAGCGCGGCCTCGTCCCCCCGGGTCCGAGCCCCCAGGACGGCCTCGACGAACCCCCCGGCAATCTCCCCCATGAACTGAGAGAAGAACTCCTCCGCCGCCTGTCTCCCGAGCGCCAGGACCAGGGCGGCCGGGATAGGAAGGAAGAGAGACACGGAACTCCCCAGACCGGCCGCGGCAGCTGCGAGGAAGAGCCTCGCGGCCTTGCCAGCAAAGGAGAGCGCTCTCTCCTTGGAAAGAGCTGGCAGCCTCAACCTCAGCTCGTTGAAGATGAGCCCCGTTTCAGCTAAAACGGTTGCCTCGACCTTCTGAACGCGTCTCAGATTTCCAGCGGCAGACAGGGCGCCCGCCGAGCGGCGCGGGCGCACTCCACCTTCGAGGGTGCCTCTGAGGGCTGCAGGTGATCCTCGAGGTCTCCGGGAACCCTGAGTCACTCATATCAGCAGGAAGAGCCAGAGGGGAACGAAGAGCACGTCTCCCTCGACCCTCGGCCCCCTCCCGTGAACCACGACCCTCCTCCCCCGGGCCCGAGACACGGCCCCCCTCTCCTTCCTCCCGACCCCGACCTCGACGAGCATCCTCCTCCCGGCCGGACCCTCCAGGACGAAGTCGACCTCCCCGTCGGTCGGCAGGTACCCGACCCCTCCGAACCCTCCCCTCCCCAGGAAGGTGGCCTTCCTCAGGGAGCCCGCCACCGCCTCCTCGGCCAGCAGGCCCAGGCTGTCCGTTTGAAATCCGGCCTCCCTCCTGATGGCCACCCTCAGGGTCGGAGTGGCGAAGTACGCCTTGTGGACTTTGACCCTGGTGGCGCGCTCCCCGGCGGGGCGAACCCTGAAGATGAGCTCACACTTCTCGAGCGCGTCCACCACCCTCAGAAGGGTCTTCTTGTCCATCCCTATCTCCCCGGCCAGCCTGGCCAGGTTCACGGCCGCGCCTTGGGACAGGGCGAGGGAGTAGACCAGCCTCCTCGCCTTGACCACGGTCTCCTGGTCGAACGAGCTCACTCCCCTGAGGTCCACGTCCACCGCCCTCAGGACGGTGTCCACTACCTGCCTCCAGGCCACCAGCCTGTCGTCAGCCAGGGCCGAGAACGGGAGGCCGCCGACTTCGAAGAACTCCCTCAGGTCCCTGTCAGGCTCGAACCCCCTGCTGGCGGATATAACGTCCTCCTCCACCCTCCTGAGCCTCTCCAGCGCCTCCCCGGGCGGCAGCGAGTAGATGGTCTCCTCCAGGTCCCTGGCCACCTTGACGGGGCCCAGTGCCCCCCTCATCCCGAGATACTCCCCGAAGCTCATGGGGAAGAGCGGCTCGACCACGGCCCTCCTGGCCAGATCCGCGCTCTCCGCCACCCTGAGGTGGAGAGAGGACGAGCCGGCCACGACGAAGGCTATGTCTGGGTCTCTGTCGTGGAGAACCTTCAGCTCGAGGGGCCACCTTCCGGAGTAGGTTATCTCATCGACGAGCATGACACGCCTTCCCCTTGAGTGCAGGGAGAAAGCCTCATAGGCTTCCAGCACGCTGTCGCTACCTGTGTAGGCGAGCATCTGATCGACGGGGAGGTGGAGAACCCTGCTGGGGTCCATCCCCCCCTCCAGCAGGGTCCCGTAGATCTGCCACAGGACCGTGCTCTTCCCGACCCCCCTGAGCCCCGGCACTATGACGAGCCTAGTCTTTCCGCCGGCGAGGAATCTCCTGAGGATCGATCTGAGCCTGTAGAAGATCCACCTCCTGAACTTACCCCCGACGAGCCTCTTCCACTCCCCGGGGGCCGCGGCCAGCCTGTTGGCCACGAACCCCTCTACGGTCATCATGAGTGGATTTCGTTCCACCCACAATATATAAAGCTGGGTGGAACCGATTCCACCGACCTACCCGCTGGCGAGGAGGTATGCCAGCAGGACCGCCGACCCTCCCGACGCCGCGAGGGCGGCGAAGTGGGCGGCCGCCTCCAGGAGCCTCAGGACCCCGGCCCTGGAGGACGTGGCGATTGCGCAGAGCAGGGAGGCGACGAGGAACGCGCCGCTCCAGAGGTTCAGGCTGAACACGACCCCCAGGCCGGCGGAGACCGCGAGCTCGGCAACCCTCGCGGGGCTGACCCCCCACAGCAGGGCCCCTGCCAGGGCAGCCGACGCTAGGGAGCCGGCGAGGAGCCCCGCGAGCAGAAGCCTGGCCAGCCTCAGCCTGCGCTCTGGATCGAGCCTCCGCTCCAGCCTGAAGTGTAGATAGGCCACGCCCGTCGGCACCGCGAGGGTCAAGAGGAACGAGTGGGCGAGGTGGCCTGACTCGACCAGCGCGCTCATCGGCGGTATGAGGGCCGGCCACGCGATCAGGCCGAGCGAGGCGTGGAGCAGAGCCTCCCTGTCCACGGCGTGGTCAAGGAGTCCCCTTCGAAATTAACGCATCGCCCCAGCCTTCGAGGTGAATTGGGGAATCCTCGAAGGGTTCCGCGCCGCTGAGGGCAAAGGGTGGGGTGAGGTGAGGATGAGTGGAAGGGAGAGTGGTAGCCCCGCCCGGATTCGAACCGGGGTCGCCGGGTCCAGAGCCCGGCGTGCTTGACCTGGCTACACCACGGGGCTCCGCCGGGTAGGTCGGGCGGCGGTGATATAACCCTTACCCCCTTCTTCTCCCACTCGCCTCCCGGCCCCCCGAGCTATATATCGATCCCCCGCCCGGCAGGCCCGTGGGCCTCAAGCTCGTCGCGTTCGACTTGGACGGGACCCTGGCTCACCTGCCCATAGACTGGGACGCCCTGCGCGCGAGGGTCAGGGAGTTCATGGGGACGAACCACCCGCTCAAGCCCCTCGGGCCGAGCATCCCCGTCGCGGCTAGAGGAGACAAGGAGCTGGAGGAGGCGGCCTTCAGGATCGTGGAGGAGGCCGAGCTCGAGGCGGCCAGGCAGGCGAGGCCTGACCCGGAGCTCAGGAGGGCCCTGGAGGCGCTGAGGTCCAGGGGCGTCAAGATTGCATTGGTGACGCTGCAGGCCAGGGGGCCCGCCCTCACGGCGCTGGAGGGCCTCGGGGTCAGGGACCTCTTCGATGTCGTCGTGACCAGGGAGAATGGGATGTCGAGGGCCGACCAGCTGGCGGCGGCCATGCGCGAGGTCGGCGCGGGGCCGGGGGAGTCTGCGCTGGTGGGGGACATGCCCTGGGACGCGGAGGCTGGCAGGAGGCTGGGGGTCCTCACGGTGATAGTGGGCGAGAGGGCGGAGGGGGACAGGAACGTGTCATCTGCCGTCGAGGCCGCCAGGCTGCTGTTGGAGCTGGATCCTTGACCCCGGGGGGTCGGGCCC
>CAZQNA010000020.1:0-5895 GCA_964594835.1 uncultured Nitrososphaerota archaeon | reverse complement strand
ACTCTCTTAAGGTAGCCATATGCCTTGCCGAATAAAAATCGGCGTGCATGAATGGCTTAACGAGGTGCCCGCTGTCCCCTCCCGCGGGCCGGTGAACCCGCATCCCGGTGCACAGACCGGGACGCCCCAGCGGGGAGAGAAGACCCTGTGGAGCTTCACTGCAGCCTGGTCTTGCGGCCCAGCCGGGGATGCAGAGGGTAGGCGGGAGCGATGTGGCGGTCCTCCAGGGGGCCGCCGAAGCGCCGATGGAACACCGCCCTTCCTCGGCTGAGCCGCTAACCGGGGGCAACCCCGGGACAGGGCCAGGTGGGCAGTTTGGCTGGGGTGGCACGCCCCTGCAAAGGTATCAGGGGCGCCCAAAGGCGGGCTCAGGCGGGACAGAAACCCGCCGTAGAGGGCAAGGCCAAAAGCCCGCCTGACTGGATCCCTAAAAGCGTGGGATCCAGGGGTGAAAGCCGGGCCTAGCGAACACTCGTGCCCCTCTCGGTGGGGGCCGGGTACGACAGAAAAGTTACCCCAGGGGTAACGGAGCCGTGGCGGGCGAGAGTCCACATCGGCCCCGCCGCTTGCTTCCCCGACGTCGGCACTGCCCATCCTGGCCGTGCAGCAGCGGCCAAGGGTGGGGTTGTTCGCCCATTAAAGGGGAACGTGAGCTGGGTTCAGAACGTCGCGAGCCAGTTCGGTTTCTCCCTGCTGGGGCTGCGAGGCCGCCTGAGGGGAAGGGACCCTCAGTACGAAAGGAACGGGGTGTCGGGGCCTCCGGTGTACCGGTCGTCCGAGAGGGCGGCGCCGGGAAGCCGCGCCCCAGGCCGATAAGGGCTGAAAGCATCTAAGCCCGAAGCGGCCCCCGAAAATAGGCGGCCTGCCCCCGCTCCGGCGGGGGGTAAGGGCCCGGGTAGAAGACCCGCTTGATGGGGTGGGGGTGTAAGCCGGGAGGGGCTGACGCCCCGTACCGGTTCAGCCCACCACTCCCAAGAGCCCGAGGGCGAACCCGGCGCGGACGCGCCGGCCTGCGAAACGGCGACTGTGCGGGGCGCTCAGCGGCGCCCAACCGTCCTCCTCCTTCTCACTGGTCTTGGGTGGGGAGTTCAGGCCGCGCCTCCGCTCGACCCACAGTTTATTTTCCCGGCCCGGCATCGGCCGCGGGGAGAGAGCGGGCCGGGGGGCTCGGCCCGGGAGGGCTGAGGAAGGTCCGCCCACGCCCGACCCCCGCGCCCCCGCAAGGGGGAGTCCCGAGAGGGGCTGAGGGGCCCACAGAAACGACACGTCCCCGCGGACGTGGCGGTGACGCCGGTGAGGCAGAGGACCCGCGGGGGACCGGTGAAACGGGGCCGCCGCGGGGTGCAAGCCGCCCCGCCGTGAGCTGGTCGGGCGAGCGGGGCAGGGCGCTGAGCCCAATCCCCCCGCGAGTACAGAAGGCGGACTATGGCCCGCACTCTCCCCGTCTCCGGGCCGGCCGCGCGGGCGCGGACCCGTGGCCCCTCGCCCCTAGGAGGCGGGCAAATTGGGCGAGGAGGGGGTCGGCGGGGGACCACCTGAAGTTTATATACCGGCTCGGCGGACTAGTTGACTGGCGGGGCGAGGCAGCGGGGTGGGGCAGCCTGGTCAGCCCGCCGGGCTCATAAGGGGTTCCCCGAGAACCCCGTAGAAACCCGGAGGTCGGTGGTTCAAATCCACCCCCCGCTATCACGTTAAAATTTTTGATCTAGATCCACTTTTGAGTAAAAGATCCATACATTGTACCCCGAAAAGCATCGAGTTTGAGATCGCCAGCAGATCTCCCCCTAGGGGAGAAGGAGAATGGGCCTCGCCAACAGATTAACGGGATTTCCGGCAAGGTACCTTGATTGAGGAAGATACCATGGCTCTAGGAAGTCCAGCGGATGTCAGCCGAGCCATCGTGGTACCCAAGTCGCCGGTGGGCCCTCAACGGTTTGGTTGCCTGAACCACCAGCGAGTGAGCAACCTATACCCCCCATTCTGTGGAATCGCCTTTCCAGACCGTCCTGGCTGAAATCAGTACTAATAGCCGTGTCTCTCCAAGTAATCGTGTAGAGCCATCCTGACGAGCTCCGAGAAGCTCCCCAGCCCCTTCTCCTTTATGAACCTCTCGGCCCTGTCCACCAGGGGCTTAGGGAAGCTCATGGTCTTGTTCACCCACTCAATCCCCCTCTGCCTGCCCATCCTCGTTCGTCACATCTGGGGAATGCATGCTATATTCGTATCGTCATCGTTAAGCCCACGTGCTCCCAAAATGCTTATATGCTATATGCATCCTATATACATGTAGAAGATATGTTTGTGGTGATGAGATGGGAGGAAGGAGGCTGTCCCACGGGATGAGGCTAGAACTCTACAGGAGAGTCTTGGAACTCCGGGAGGGTGGGGCGAGCTACAGAGCGATCCAGAGGGCAATCAAGGAGGAGTACGGCGTCAGGATCAGCAGGTCTCACATATCCTACTGGGTGAGGGGACTCCACACGCCGGATAGAGAGCCCTACAACATCCCCGACCTCTCCAAGAGAGGGGAGCTTGCTTGGGTCGCCGGTGTGTACGTCGGAGACGGCTCAATAAAGGTCAACAGGAAGGGTAGGTTCCTGTCACTCAAAGTCAAGGACAGGGAACTGGCAGAAGTTGCCGCGAGGAAGCTGGCCGTCGTGATGGGGAGGGAGAGGCCATACGCTGTGGGCCAGCTCTCCGACGGCAGGTACTACGTGCAGGTTCAGTCTAGGGAGTTGGCGGATATCCTCTTGGACAGGAGGAGGCTGCTCGACCTCTTGGAGGAGAGGCCCGTCGAGTTCATCCAAGCGTTCTTCGACTGTGAGGGGTACGCCTCTGGCCTAGTGAGCGGGCAGGGCAGTTTCATCGCCAAGGTGGGAGCGGCCAACACGGACCATGCTCTGCTGGAGAGAATCGGAGAGAAGCTCGCAGAGCTGAAGGTGTTCAGCAAGATATACACGCTGTACCCCAAAGGGAAGGTCATAGCAACCTCTAAGGGAAGATCCGTGGCGAGGAGGGATTGCTACCAGCTCCACGTGGTCCGGCAGGAGAGCATCGTGAGGTTCCACCGTGAGGTGGGGTTCGTCACTCCCAGGAAGCGAGAGAAGCTTAGGGACATCGTGGACATCCTGGAGACTCTGGGGACTGGCCGGGAGGCGGCGGTCGAGTGGGTCAGGAGGTACAAGTACAGGCTCGGCGGGGGCCGCGAGAGGTGGTTCAGGAGGAGGCAGCCGCTGAGCTGGAGCGAGGCAGAGAGGGAGTACGAGAGGATCGTCGCCTGGAGGAGATCGGAGAGGGATCAGAACGTGGCCGCGGGCCTCCGTTAGTCCCCTACTAGAGCAGCCCCCTCCTCCTGCAGGCCTCCAAAGCCTCCTCCCACCTCCTCCGATCCCCGTAGGACTCCAGCTCCTCGAAGACCCTCATCAGCAGCTCTCCCCTGACCCCTGAGCTCCTTACCACGCCCAATATCCACTTCAGGCCCTTCTTCCCGTCCAAGTAAGCCGCCATGGATCTTTTGACGTACTTTAGCGCGGCCTGGGCCAGCTCGCTCCGCTCCTCTACCGACTTCCTACTCGGCCCCGGCCTCTGCTTCCGCTCCCTCCGCTCGGGAGCCTCGTGCTCACCCCCCGAAGGCTCAGACATCTCTCTCATCCTCAGGTAGAGCTCCCTGAGGGTCATCGACCCCGGGTACCTCTCCCTGACCTCCTCGTTGGGCACGACGATCCAGACCTCCCTGTAGCCCGGCCTCGGCCCGGGCTTTCTGCTCTTCTTCCCCGTCTCCACCTCTACCCCCACGTCCCCTATCGCCAGGTCCACGTCCCCCCTCCTCTCCACCGGGAGCCTCAGCTTCCAGGCGAGCGCGACGATCTTCTCGACCATGAGCCTGTGGAGGTGGCTCTCCGAGCTGGACGGCAGCTCGTAGTACACGACCCTCCTGTTGGACTCGTCCCTCAGCTCGGTCCTCACGACCTCGCCCCTCTCGCACAGCCTCCTGAGGTAGGTGAGGCACGCGAACTTCGTCCTGCCCAGGTCGAGCCCGTGCCTCTCCGCAACGGCCTGGCTATCGCCGTGGTGTTCATTATGCCGTGCTCCGCCAGCAGGCGGAGTATCTCGGACCTGTAGTCTACCCCCGTCTTCAGGTGGATCCCCCTGATCCTCTCGAGCACCTCGCCAGCGCTCTCCCCGAAGGCGTCGCGCAGGGCCCGGCCGACTGGAGTCTCCCAGAGCTCGTCCAGCCTCCTGACGTACTGGCGGCCGGAGCTCCAGCCCGTCTCCAGGTCCCTCAGCTCCGCCTCCAGCAGGCCAGCCACCTCCCTCAGCTCCAGCCTATACCTCCCGCCGACGGTGAAGCCGTCCCCGGTGAACTCGACCTCCGGAGGCGCAGTCGAGACTTCCCTAGGCTGAGGTCCGCGCCGCCTGCGGACACCCCTGAACTTCTTGAACCTGAGGACGTCGAACCTGCCCACTCCCGACCTGACGTCCACGCACTCGTAGTTCCCCAGGCTGAGCACGAGCTTCTGAGGGATTCCCATGGCCTTCAGCAGCCTCAGGTCCTCCCCAGTCGTCGAGAAGATGAATATCGAACTGAGGTATTACAGGCTCAGGCAGGTCGAGCAGGCTCTGAGTGGCGACCAGCACCGGCACCGCCAGGTTTCTAGATCGGCCCTCTCTGAGCAGGCTCTCGACGACGCTGACGTGGTGCTCGGTCCTCCTGAAGACGTTGTAGGCCTCGTCTATCACCAGCGCCATGTCCCTGGCGTCCCTCAGCCTCCTGAGGATGAGTTCCGCGAAGAAGGACTTCCGATGCTCGTTGAGCCCGCTGAAGTCGTAGACCACCCTGTCCAAGACGGGCACGTTCAGGTTTCCCTTCCCCCTGAGGGGGAACCTGTAGGGCTCTGGAGGCAGGAGGCGCCTCACAGAGCCGCCCCCCAGCCCCAAATTGGAGGGCTCGCCCGCTTTATGCGGTGACCCTTCAGAAAAGATTCACTGCTCCGCCCGGATGCCGGCGCCGTGAGTGGGCTGGGGCTTGAGGCGCCCACCCAACTAGGCGGCAGGCTCTCCCGCTGGCCTGCGCATCCTTGAAATTCTCACCTAAACTTTTTGTTGAGTAGGAGAATTTTTTTAGCGCCGCTGATAGCCGAGGCCCTCCGGGATCTGGCTATCCTGCTCAGCCTGGCTCTGCGCGAGGCCGGGGAAGCGGGGAGTGAGAGGGCCTCAAGACCCTGGGGAGGGGATGGGCCGAGATATCCCGTCTCTGGAGGGGCGAGAGCGGGAGCTGCTCAGGCCTCTGGTGGTTGGAACGGAGGCCCTCATCCTCAGCGGGGTAAGCCCCGAAGAGTCTGCAGCGAGGTACGAGGAGGCGCTGGAGATCCAGGAGAGGCTCCTGAGTGAGGGCGTGAATGACAGGCTGGTGGAGTGGGCCTTCGTCGTGCACTACAACTACGTCGTCCTGCTGAAGGACTGAAGAGGTACGGGAAGGCGGAGGAGCACTACAGGAGGGCGCTGGAACTGAGGCCAGACGGCTTCTTCACTGGCATGATGCTGTTAAACCTAGCAGTAATGCCCCTAGCAGTCGGGAGGGGTCAGAGACGAACTCAGAGAGAGGGCTCTACGCCTGTCGAAGTGCAAATTCTCCTCCATGCACCGAGCAGAGTGGGCCGTCAGGGCGGCCTACCTGCTAAAGAAGGCGGCGGCCTCCTCGGACGCGGAGGCGGAGTTCACAGAGTATCTCCGGGGGCTAGAGGGCGAGGCCGAGCCGAGAGGTGGCCTGCAGTTCCTGAGGCTCTGCAGAGCCCTCCTAACCATGGGAACCAGGCCGTTCGAGGCCAAAGCCCTGATAGGCGCGTGTGAAACCAGTTTGAAACTAGTTTCAAATACATGATTTCTATGGTGTTT
>CAZQNA010000019.1:0-8222 GCA_964594835.1 uncultured Nitrososphaerota archaeon | reverse complement strand
CCTGACCCTGGAGGGTATGAGGACCCGCCCCCTCTCGTCCACCCTCAGCATCTCGGCGGTTTCTCCCACAAATTGAATTTCCCACTACCCACAATAAAAAGTTCCCACGTCCGGAACGGGAGGCGCCGGCGCTCGCAGGCCCGAACCCGGGGGCCGAGATGATCCAACAGCTGCACGTACCACTTCAGGTCACGTGATTAAGTCCCTCTGGGCCTCCTCGCTCAGCCTCTCGGCTTCCCCCGGGCTCACCTCCACCACAGGCTCCCGGATGAGCTCCTCTACCGTGGGCAGGGGCTCGATGATCACCCTGCCGCGCTCTACCCTGGCCCTGACCCTCCCGCCCGGCCTGATGCCCGCCAGCTCCCTCAGCTCCCTGGTCGTGTAGATCTCCCCCCTCTTCCCGACCCTCAGCACCACCCCGGGCATTTGCGAATCACTCAGGGGATAGCCTGTTATCGGGGGGTATAAGATCTCGTGAGATCCCCGCGGGCTCACAAAGACCCTGCCTCCACGGGCCGGGGGAAGGACCTCGGGCTGATCACCGCCAGCTCTCCAGCTTTCACCTCGATCCCCCCTCCCTCGATCGCCGAGACGACGTCCGGCAGCCTCCTGGCCAGCCTGACCCAGTCGCCCAGGTCGTTGGTCACCACGGCCCCGACCCCGTGCAGGAGCATCAGCGCCGCGTGTACGGCGTCGTACCCGACGTTCACAACCCCGTTGATCAGGGCCGCCGCCCTGAGGACCCTCTCGTCGACCTCGAGCCTCCTGACGGGCATCGCCAGGTAGGCCTCGAGGGCGCCCCTGGCCACCTCTGGGCTCACCCTGGCCAGGGAGCCGAGGAGCTCGACGGCCACCAGGTCCGACCCGGCGGCCCTCAGCTCGCCGGACACCACCCTCCTCAGTATGCGCGCGCAGGCCTCGCCGAGCTCCGGGTGCCTGAGGGCCACGTAGACGTACACGTTCGTGTCCACGTAGACCTCCCCCGGCTCCCCGGCCCCTCCACCCACGGATCCCGCCTCCCGCAATTCCCCAGGCCGCGCTCCCCGTCAGTCCTCGCCCCAGGACTCCTCGACGAGCCTCACCGCGTCCACGTCCACGGACTCCCTCACGAGCGACATGAGCGCCTCCACAGGGTCCTCGACCCGGGGCCTCAGGGGCCTCACGACTATCCGGTCTCCCTCGACGTCCACCTCCAGCCTGTCGCCCACCCTGATCCCCAGCGCCTCCCTCACCCTCTTGGGGATCGTCATCTGAAACTTCCTCGTGACCCTGACGACCTCGCCCATCGTGGTAGTGGGTAGTACGTACTACAAAAAGGTGGTGCGGCGCGAGAGTATCTTGGCTCTACTGTGACCGACCCCCACGATCATGAGGTCCTCTAAGATTCTCCGCTACCCCTTGATGCCCAGTACCTCTATCGCCCTCTCTCGCGTCCAAGAGTCGGTCTTCACGTAGGTTATCTCTTGGACTCCTTTTCTCCTGGTCGTACCTACCCTGATGAGTCCGGCGCCTCTGAGACGATCTATCACCCCGTTCAGCAGGAGGGCGAGGTTGTCCTCCGAGAGGTTCACCCCGCTTTTGTTCAGATAGGTCTTGACTGCCTTGACAAGGACGTTCCTCTGTTTGCGCGACTTAACGGTCTCCATGGTTTCTATCACGGCTATGGAGATAAGCTCCTCCGGGGTGGCCGGCTTCGGAGGGGACGGTATGAGTTCTACGGTCGACTTCGCTTTCAGGGAAACCGCCACGTTGTACACCACGAGGTCGTAGTCCCAGGTAGCGAGGAATGCTCGTTCTAGAAGGTCGGCGACTGCCTCTTCCTTCTGAAGGGCGGCGATGACTGCAAACGATCGAGGATAGGCTAGAATAGCTAGGGGCATGTCTCCCGACTTCTTCCTGACCTTCTGCGCAACCTCGCCGATAAGATCGGGAGTCTGCTCTGGATCCTCGACAGTGAAGATGCCGAGCAGACCGCAGGGGGCGAGTGACCTCCAGTCCCTGGTGATCTGGGAGACGGACTTCATGACCTTGATCTCAACCGGGATCTTGGCGAAGTCCTCGTAGTGCTCCATCCTCTTCACCCTGACTAGCAAATACCCGTCGCTCTCCTTCTTCCCCTTCCCACACCGAATCGGTTCTGGCACGTACTCAACAAGATAATGGTCGTCATCGATTCGAAACTCGGAATGGACTCGCTTGGCTAGGGACTCCTTTACGAACCCCTCAAACCGGGAGCCGACGTCGGCGGTCCACCTGCCTCCCCCAAGGAGAGAACTCACCTTTGAGAGGAGGCCGAAGTACTCGCTCACGTTTACCTTCTCGAATACCCTCACCATCGAGTGGACCATGTCCACGAGGCAACTGTTTGCCTCACCGACGGTCGCCCTCTCGGACAGCCTCTCGTAGGCGCAGGCGACCAGCTCGGCGATGGTCAGCACCTCACGGTCACCTATCTCGGCCCCCTCGCTTATGGTTGCCAGGCTGGCGATCTTCCCAAACGCCTCCGGGAGGCTGTCTCTGTAAACTCCCGAAAGGTGGACCTTCTCTCTGATAAAGGATGCGAGACGCTCCATTCGCCTGTCGGTCTGCAGGCGCCTGAGGTCGTCTCCGGTCAAGTATAGGAGGCTGTATAACCCCCTGTCGATCCCGTCGTGCATGGTGGTGAGAAGATCTATCCAGGGGTACACGTCCTCACCTCTCAGCTTCTCGAACTCGTCGAAGTGCAGCGAGACAACTGCAAACCTGTCCACCAGAAGCTTCAGGGCCCTCAGGGCAGCCTGTCTGGCGTCTGCATCTGGGATCTCTCTTTTAGAGAGTTCCCTCAGATTTGAGGCCAGGGCGGCCACGTCCGTGATACCCCCCTCCGCCCCCGCGGTGGTGACGTTCGCGAGCGCCTCCCCGAGGCTCTGTAGGAACCCCCAAACCCTTGGACGCGCCCCGAAGTCATGCTTCACCACCAGCACGTCAGGCCTCCTGCCCATGATCCAGGCCAGATACTCCATGAGCTGGGACTTTCCGGCCCGGTAGCCCCCCACGATTATGGTATACTCGACCCCGTTCCTGGCGGTCGCGAGCTTCTCCTCAACCTGCCTCTCCGCCTCCAGCACCCAGGGAGTCTTCACTATGAGCCTGGAAGCGAGGTCTCCAGGGAGGGGCTTGCCCCCGCGGAGGAGCTCCAGAGCTCGGGAGGCCTCATCAGGCTCGATCTCGCCTGCAAGCCTCGGGCGCCAGTCAAAGTATTCATCAATCATCCTCTGCAGGACGCCCCTCACCGTAGGACCACCTCCAGGACGTCCGACTCGCTTCCGGGGAGGCCAAGGGTCACTATGAACCTCCCCCTCTGCTGCTCGAGGAACACGACGTCGGGCCTTGACTCGGCCAGCTGCAGGGTCCTCCTGAGCGCCTCCTCCCTCGGGAGGCCCGTGCTCCTGGCCACCGCGTCAACGAGTTCCTCGAGCTCGAAGGCCGCGGGCGGCGTCAAATCACCCACAGCCCGCCACAGCTCGACCAACCACTCCAGCCCCGGCGCCGCCACCATGCCGCCGACCAGGGCCCTCAGCAGGGCTGCCTTGAACTGCCCGTCGCTCATGCCGAGCGACCTGCAATCGCCTGCCAGCTTAGGGACTGTCGCGCGGCCTCCTCTCTCGATGAGGGCGTGCATGAGCAGGTCCTCCTCGGATTCGGGCGGGCCTACGACCAGAGACCTCTCCCAGTGAGCCAGTCCGAAGGACCTGAGGAGCCTGATGGCCTCCCTGACAGAGCTCTCCGACGCCTCAACCCCCTTCGTCTTCAGTAGGCGGTAGACGGTCCAGGGAGAGGCTCCCACCCCCATCCTCGAGAGTTCCTCTGCAGCTGAGCTTACGAGATCCGCCAGGGGCCTCAGCGACTCTCGAACCATCTTGACGAACTCATCCCTCGTCTTGGGAGAGGCCAGCTTCACGCACCTGCCCCCCGTCTGATCTACCAGGCCCAAGCGACTCAGCATCCTCAAGGTGCCAGCGGCCGTGCCCCGTGAGACGGAGAGCTGTCTCGACAGTATCTCAATCGCCTCTTCCTTGGAGCACTCATTCGGGAGGGCAGAGAAGGCGACCCACGCGCGGGACGCGCTGAGAGCCTTCACGCCTCTCAGATTCCCTTCGACCATGGCTCCGACGCTTGAACTCAAAGTAACAGCTTTTAACTCCTGGCTCCCTCAGTTGGGGGTTCCGCACGAATTCTATTATTGCAGCAGAAAGAAAAGAAAAGAGATGTAGCGACTCAGCCCCTGACGCGCCTAGGGCCGCGCTCGCCCGGAAACAGCTCCACCTCACTCTTCCCCTTGCAGCACTGCGTGACTATCAGGGTGCGGGGCAAGGCGGACCCCTCAGCCCACCGGCCTGAAGAGGAGCTCTGCCGCCAGGGCCCTGGCCTTGGTCTCGGGCACGCCCCCGTCCACTAGAGCGGCCACCAGCCTGGACCTGGCGACGTCAAGCGAACTCTTGGACACGTCCGAGGCCGCCCCAGCCTGCCAAACCACGCTGTCCAGCCTGAAGATGTTCACTGGCCTCTCGAGCCTCTCGTTCACGGCGTCGAGGACCATCCTCCAGGCCTCGATGACCTCCCGCGGGCTGGCCTCTCCCTCCACGATGCCCGAGCTCTTGGCCACCTCGACGACGCGGCAGTCCACCGGGATGGGGAAGTCGGCCGGGATCCTAAGGTACTCTCCCTCGGCGGCCAGATGCGCCAGGTCGAAGGCCTTGACGGCGAACACGACCGTCTTCTGAGTGGGCCTGTTTTTGAGGGCCCTGGCAATGTCCGACTGAAGCCGAATCGGATCTTCAACGTAGCCCTCGAGGTTCGACAGGATGCCCCCGATCACCCGACCCGCGAAGAGCCTCTCGAGCCGCCTCACCTTCTGCCGCCTTCGCCTGGCGCACGCCGGGCCCCGCGCGAACCGGAGCATGAGCTCCCAGAGGGCCTCCTCGCTCAGCGCAATGGGCCCAGCCTCAGAGACTCTGGCGGAGTGCAGCTCGCTCAGCCTCCTCCAGAAAGCGTGGGCCCCGCCCTTGGGGAGCGCGTAGTCCACTATCCCCGCGGCCACCGCGATCGCGTGGACGGTCTCCGAGGACTCTCCCCTCTCGAGCATCTGGGAGAAGGCCACGTATTCCGGCTCGTGCTGGTCGAACCGGACTATGCCGTCATAGCCAAGCGAGGCTATTGCGCGGGCGACGGCCTCAACCCTGCCAGAGTTGATCAATTCACCTCACCCCAACCTTGGGGCAGAGGTCCCTCAGTTCGCATCCCTCGCACTTCGGCTTTTGTTTCTCGCAGAAATCCTTTCCTATTCTCCAGAGTTTGATGTCGGCGTAGACTGGCCGCTCGAAGAGCATTCTGGCGAACGCGCAGATGACGTAGGGGTCTTTGCTTGGACTCAAGCCAGTTCTGTACATCACCCTCTCCGTGTGCGTGTCGAGCGGGAGGGGCAGGTACTCCACTGGGAGGCCCCAGCCCAGAGACCAGTCCAGATCCCTCAGGAGAATAAGCGCCTTCTTTGTCCTGACGTGTTTGATCCCCTCGAGCGCATCTAAGAGGGAGAACATGGCTCCCATTCTGTCGCCGCGCTCTTGGGCGAATTCGCCGATCAGGTCAGATAGGTTGTGCCGGAGGGCGAACTTGATTGCGCTGGCCGCAGCCTCCGCCGACTTAGACCCCGCGCCACCTATCAACTTTAACTTCTCGAGGATCCTGTAAATCCAACTCTCCAGCCAATCAGCCGAATTTGAGTTCAAAATCTTGTCTCTGTTAACCGTTACGTATTCGAAGATCTTCTCATCCCGAAGCTTCCCGAGACCCGTATCCAGCCTCTCGACTCTGATAAGACCATCTAAGGCGCCGAGGAGGATCCTGTAGAATGTCCACTCCTCCCTTTGGTCCGGTGTGGAGAGATCCCAACCTGCAGTCATCTTCCCTAGCTCTTTTTCAAGCACTTCTAGGGACTCCCTCTCAACGAACCTCGCTATCTCAAGAGATCGACCCAGGTCAAATGCGCTCAAGGGAACACCCCCGTCAGGACATTACAAGTCTGTACTCCCCTCGGCCCAGCCTGGTAATCAGCTGGAGCTCCTCCAGGTACGGAAGGTACTGATCGACTTCCCACTGCGACCTCTTCTCCGGGTTCTCTGGATTCAGGAGGGGGGCAAAGCATCTTTTGTGCTCCTCTTTGAGCCTCGGTCTGGTCCAAACTGCATCCGGCGCCGCCGTGAAAAGCGCGTAGACCCTCGTCATCACCCCCCCGTACTTGGTCCCCTGGGAAAGGTACATCCCCCTCAGCAGGATCAGATCGACCGTTGAGAACTCATCCCCATCCGATAGAACGGCGGCGACCTCTCTAGCGGAGGGGGTGAGGCGGTACCGCCCGTTCACCTTGGCAAAGAGGGTGGGATTCCATCCCAACAGGCTCACCCTGGTGTACGTGAGCCGCTCGTCCCTCACGTTGGGGTCGATCGACCTGAGGAAGTCTCGCACCTCCTCCGCCGTGAAGGACTCTCTCTCCAGGCCCCACCTGAGAACGGCCTTTATGTGCCTGGGTCTGCCGTACGCTACGGTTGGGGGCTTTCTCTCGAGGAGATCTATGATCTTCTTGGCCACCTCAGCACCGAACCTGGCCACAATCTCCTCTAGAGTCATGCCCTTGACCTCCTCAACGGGAGGCACCTCCACAGGTGTTTCTCCCATAGTTGGCACCTTCAGATATGATGATCAATGGATATATAATTTTTTTCCTCGTCAAAATCCCATGGAAATATGGCATTCAGAGGGGACTCAATGGAAAAAGGGAAGACCCAGTGCTCGAGGTACCTAACCCTTAATCTCGGCCAGCGAATCTTATCAGACGCTATCCCAGCCAAAACAAGCGCGCTGGCAGACTTGAAGTGATCAGGCACAGACTTATTATGCGCTGATTAGTTTCACGAATTGCTGAGGTATTGATGTTGACCTCCCCACTTCCCAGGTGGCTCATGCTCAGGTACGCCAGGCTCTGGAAGGCCTTCGGCGAGTCGGAGTTCACGTTCAGACAGGCAGGGAGCGCCTTGAGCGAGGACCCTCACAGACTGAGCGTGATCCTCTCTGAGCTGAAGAAGAGGGGCTGGCTAACGGTCAGCATAGACCCGGCCGACTCGAGGAGGAGGATCTACAGGCTCAGGAACCCGACGGAGTGCGTTGAGGAGCTGGGTGAGGAGGCATGGGCGCGCTGAGGCTCTACTTCAAGGTAAAGCACGACGTGCAGAACGACTCTGAGCTCCCGCTGGCCAAGGCGGAGCTCGAGTCTCTGCTGGGAGCGGAGGTCGTCGAGGTCGTGAACCCCGTCGACCTCTTCATCGACGGCCCGTTCAGGCCGCTCTACACATCTGGACCCCCTCGGCTGCAGGACTGGATGACCTGGCACGCCTACCCCGGAAGCGTTCAGGGGTTCTACGCCGAGGTGGAGGGACAGAGGGACCTATCCAACCTGCTGAGGGCCGCGTATTTCCGGGAGTTCTACATAACCGCTCGCTCCGACGAGGTCCCCATTGACGCCGTCGATAGGCTGATGCCGGGGGTCTTGGGAAAGCCCGAGGTGGGCGGTCCGTCAGAGCAGGAGCTGGCGCCTTTCGCGAGGCTCTTCATCCTGGATGGGCACTGGGTTCTCAGGGCCGTTCCGCTGCAGACGATGTATGAGTTCTCCGATTTTGTGTGCCGGCTGGCCAACTCTCCCGACGACGTCGAGAGGATGTTCAAGGCGGGCGTCGAGCACCTCCAGCGGGGCATTTACAGACCCTACTACGCCGAATCGGCGAGGCTATTCAAGACGATAGAGGACTTCATGGACGACCGCAGGGCCCCACAGCTCTACCTGACCCACTGGTTCCTAGGAATACACGGCAAGTTCTTCCCGAGGATGATCAGGGCCGCTATGAACGCGATCGGTCTCCGCGAGGGGGACCTGGTCCTTGACCCATTCACGGGCTGCGGGACGCTCAACGTCGAGGCCTCCCTGATGGGGATCAGATCCGTTGGCGTCGAGATCAACCCGCTGCTGGCCGCGGTCAGCCGGGTCAAGGTCAGGGCACTGGGCTTCGACGTCGAGGAGACCAGGCGCAGGATCGAGAGGCTGGAGTCGATAATCAAGGCGTCTCTAGGCGGGGGGCCAGGATCTAGAAAGCAGAGGACTCTCCTCGACGAGGAGGATGTGGTGCTCGCGG
>CAZQNA010000018.1:0-9815 GCA_964594835.1 uncultured Nitrososphaerota archaeon | reverse complement strand
CGAGATGCTGAGGGTGGACGAGAGGGGGCGGGTCCTCATACCCTCCAGGGTCAGGAGGGAGCTCGGGATAGGCAGGGCCGTCCTCATGAGGGTGCTGGACGGAAAGATCGTGCTGGAGCCGGTCAGGGACCCCGTGGACGACCTCCGCGAGCTGGTGCTGGAAGGTCCGGCCAGCGTGGCCTCCGAGCTGAGGGAGCTCAGGGGGGCCGCCGAGGGGGAGGGCCTGGAGGAGGTGCGGAGGAGGTGGGGGAGCGGCGGCTCGTCGAGGCGGACCTGATACTCTCGGCGATCCTCCCGGGGGACCCACTGAGGGAGGTGTCCAGGGAGGCCCTGTACTCGCTCGGCGGGGCCGCCCTGTCCCCCTACGCGCTCGTCGAGCTCGACCTGCTGGTCAGGTCCGGCAGGCTCCGCGTGAGGGACGAGGGGGCCTTCTTCTCCCGGCTGGAGGGCCTGCTGGAGCTGGCCGGCCTTCGGCTGCTGCCCCCGGAGGCGCGGTACCACGCGAGGGCCGCCAGGCTCAGGGCCGAGCACCCTGAGCTGACGTTCTTCGACAGCCTGCACGCCGCCGTGGCCCTCGAGGGTGGCTTCAAGATCGTGAGCTACGACCGGGTGTATGACGTCGTCGAGGGGCTCGAGAGGGTCGACCCCAGGGATCTGGTCCGGAGGTGAGGCCCCCGGGACGTCGGCGCACTCATTTCAGAAATCATTTGACCGATTCCGGCGAGTGGCGGCAACGAGGGACCGTATCTCCATAGTTCCCCCACATCGTTTATAGGGAGGAGGGCGCCCTAGAGACAGTGGACGCCGACCGGATCCGCGAGAAGATCGAGAGGCTCGAGGCCGCTCTGCTCGAGGGGAAGATCTCGGAGGAGACCTACAGGGAGCTGAAGGAGAAGTACGAGGCTGAGCTCGCCGAGATCTCCGCGGCCCAGGCTTCTGGAGGTTCAGACGTCGAGGGGTCCGTGAGGCGGGCGGTCGAGACCGTGAACTCCTACCTGAGGAGGATCAACCCCACATTCAGGCGGCTGGAGCTCCCCCCGGGGGAGACGAGCGCAGATGTAGTGATCAGCTACGGGGGCGTTAGCGTCCTGGTGAACGTCGGGGTCGAGAAGGACGGCGTGGTCTCCGCCACCCTGCTGGCCCCCATGTTCAAGGAGCCCCTGAGGGCCAAGGACAGGGACCTGGCGAGGCTTTACAGGACGCTCCTTCTGCTGGGCGCGTCGTCATATATGCACTCCGGCTCGATACACGTCGGGATCGTGGGAGAGGAGTCGAAGAGGGTGATCTCCCTGATATGGTCCAAGCCCGCGGAGTTCCTCGAGTTCGAGGAGTTCAAGTACGCGCTCGACATGATTTCGGAGAAGTGCGGGGCGCTGATGTTCGCCCTGGCGAAGGACTTCAGCTTCCTCGAGTAGCGGGCGTGGCCTCGCTTTCCGCCGCGCTTCGAGGGTGCGGCGAAAACTCAGTGGGCGTCTTGCCGCCTACCGGGGGGCCCTCACTCCCGCGAATCTCCACGGAACAAGGCGCGGCGAGATCGCGGGCATTCTTCAAGGAACTGGAGTTAACGCGCGGCCCGCTCCTTCACAGATCCAGAGGCCGCGGCGAGGGGGCCCGGCGTGGACATAAACCCTCCATCACCCGGTGCATGGGGGCCGCCCCGGAGGAGGATCGTAAGAATTATGAAATAATCTATCTCGTTAAAATTATGAGCGCATAGTTTAAAGCCAAATTTTTCCAGAAAAGTTGGAGCGCGATGCGTCTTGGGAAAGATTTTTTCAAGAATCTTTCTCAAACTCTCCCGGGCCCGGAACCTTCCGCCGCAAAGGCGCACGCAGGCGGCCGAGTTGGTCAAGCTGTTAACTATAACGGCAATTATATTTGGAACACTTTTTCCGATCCTGCCGAGACCGGCGGGCTCTTCTGCGCACCCCTACTACAGGATGACGCTCTATCCGGTGGCCGACGCGTACGTGCGGTCCAGAGAGCCCACCCGCAACCACGGCCTCGAGTCAGTCCTCGAGATAGGATCTCAGCCGTCCCTCGAGTTCAGGCCCCTCTCCTACGTGTTCATTAAGTTTGACCTCTCCGCCCTGCCGGCCGACGCTGAGATCGTCTCCGCGCAGCTCGTCCTCTTCCTCAAGGAGGGCTCGAGGGGAAGGGTGGAGGCCCGACGGATAGTCTCCCCCTGGGAGGAGGGGATGGTCACGTGGGGGTCCAGACCCACCATACAGAGGCGGCTGGCCCTCTTTCCCCCGATATACGCCGACGTGAGGGATTCGCCGGGCGAGTACAGCTGGGACGTGACGGCCTGGGTGAGGGGGTGGCTGCAGGGGGCGTACCCCAACTACGGCGTCGCCCTCCTGCCGCTGAACGAGGAGGAGGAGTTCCTCTGCATCTTCTACAGCAGGGAGTACCGGAGTAGGGACTACGCCAGGAGGAGGCCGAAGCTCGTGGTGATGTACGAGTCCTCCGAGCCGCCCTCCGAGACCGAGCCCCCCGAGGAGCTGCCTGAGGACACGACTCGCCCCAGGGTCACCATACACATGAGCCCAACGGGGGACATCTCCCCGGGAGAGGAGATCAGGATAGAGGCCTCGGCCACCGACGACGTTGGGCTGAGCTACTTCGAGCTCAGGATAGAGCCCGGGGGAAGGTTCATCCCATGGACCCCGGAGGGGCCGGGAGAGCGGGAGGCCACCATAAACTTCAGGGGCAGCCTGGAGGCCGGGCAGTACACGGCGACCGCGACGGCCTGGGACTCCGCCGGCAACTCGGATGCCAGGGTGATCCACTTCAGGGTGGGGACCGGGACCAAGCCGACGATCGCCCTCTCGGTCGAGTTCGAGTTCCCGGAGGGTGGACCCTACACGCCCCTGCCAAACGACCGCTCGACCATCGTGGCCACGGTTACGGCGGCGGATCCCGAGGGGATCAGGAGGTTGAAGGTCGGTGTCGGGACCGGGATGAGCGATCCCGACGCGTACCCGGACTTCGCCAGGGTCTTCACCTTCGACCCCCCCTACCCCGACAGGGTCACGAGGACCGTCACCTTCACAAACTACAACGTGCCAGTTGGCCCGCACGGCGAGGTCCTCGGGACGGAGACCCAGGCGCTGGAGGTCGAGGCCATTGCCCAGGACTCAGAGGGTCTCTGGAGCGACTTGGCGAGTGAGAGGGTCGAGCTGCTCAGGCCCTACCCATGGGACTACGGCCTGCCCTACCGCAACCTCAGGAGGAGGCACCTCCCCTGGAGGGTCATGAACGACGTTTTCGGATACGATGAGACCCACCGCTGCCTTGGAGACAAGTGTTGGAGGACCGTGAAGGCCCGGATAGTGTACGACGACGTCGAGGACATCGCGAAGAACGGACACTGCTTCGGCTTCTCGGCCTACAGCCTGACCTGGGCCCACCACGAGGAGCCCATCCCTGACGACCTAACCCACGTGGGTGAGGATGCCTTCATCTACCCAGAGTCCCACTACTGGTGGGAGAACTTCAGGAGCAAGACCAAGAGGAGCATAGAGAGGTTCCACGCCGCCCAGCTCTCGGACGAGGTGCTGGACCACTTCACCCCCATGTGGATCAGGGAGGGCGGACGCGCGGCCTTCTCGATCTGCCACACCCCGCCCTTCATCGAGGACCAGCTGCCGAGGCTGGTGGACGACGTGGAGGCGGGAACCCCGGGGGTGGTGTGCATCACCAGGGACGAGAGCCCGCGGTCCCCCGGCCACTGCATGGTGCCCTGGTACGTGGACGAGACGCCGGCGGGCGACATCAGGATATTCGTCTACGACCCGAACAGGAACTTCACGAGCACCTACCCGTCCACTCACTACGGGAACCGCGACATCTACCCCTACATCCTGGTCGACGACTGCGAGATCTCGTTCAGGATGGCGGGCGGGGAGGTCTGGCACGGGTACATAGTGTACGCCCCCTACGGCGCGGCCGTGAAGAACAATTACGCCCTGCCCGACGGGCTGGAGTACCTGAGCATACTGTTCGGCTCCTCGGGGCCGGACATGTACGCCGTCGACGAGACGGGGAGGAGGACGGGGGTCGTGGGCGGGGAGGCGGTGGTGGAGATTGAGGGCTCGACCCCGATGTTCATCCCGACCCTGTCGGAGGGGAAGGTCGCCTACGCCCTGCCCCCCGGCCAGCCCTACGAGTTCCGAATCAGCGGCGGGAAGGACGGGGAGTACAGGTGGGCCGCCGTCGCCTCCTCCTCCGCCTACCTCGTCGCCAACAAGACGGGCTCGGCGTCGAACGGCGACGCGATCTCGTTCCAGCCCGAAGGCGACAGCCTCGGCTACTCGATGCGCCTCAGGGCCGGCGTGGGAGACGGCGACTTCGGGATCGCGATGGAGCACGAGCTGCCCGGGAACGTGACTCGGGAGTACGAGCTGGTCGGAGTGAGCATCGGCGACTGGGGGGACTTGGAGGTGTACGCGGGGGACGGGGGGAACAGCCTGATCCTCGTGAACAGGGGCCCGGACCCGGTGGAGGCTGACGTGGTGTTCAGGAGCACGGAGTCCGGGGTGGCGGACGTCGGTAGGTACGCCGTCAACCCGGGGGAGAGGGTCAGGATCGCCCCGAACTGGGGGGACCTGACGGGGACGCCCCCGGAGGTCAGCGTCGAGGCGATCAAGGGGCCGGCGGCCCCGGAGGGGCGCCCCTCCCTCCCCGTGGGGAACGTCGCCGTGGCCGCCGCCGTCCTATCCGCGGTCCTGGTCGCGGCCGCGCTGGCCTCCAAGAGGAGGGGCTGAGCGCGGCCGCCTTGGCGGCCGATCGGGAAGCTCCAGGAGCTCCAGCAGCCCAAGGTAGAGGGATCTCAGGCCGGCCTCGGCCTTCGCTGGATCCACGCTTGAACCTGAGGACTCGGTCAGGATACTCAGGATCTCCAGGTCGTAGCTGAGCCTCTGGCCGCCGGCCCCGTTCAGGTCCTCCCGGTACTGATCCGGGAGGGGGGGCCAGAGCTCTCCCGAGTGTCTGAGAAACGTGGACTCCAGGGCCCTCAGGGTCTCGTCGTCGGAGAGGTCCGGCACCATCAGGGCACGGAGGTGCCAGCCGTAGACGTGGCCGAACCCCCCCTCCACCGTGGTGAACAGGGCCCTGAGCCAGGCCAGCGCGAAGGTGCTGTTCATCCAGGCGCACAGCGCCCTCTCCAGCCTGGGGTCTGCCCTCAGCATGTGGGCCCTGGACGATGCGAGGACCTCGGGGCTCCAGGTCGCGATCAGGGGTGTGGAGTTGAACCTGACGGCCTCGGGGACCAGGAGCCTGCCCGCCCTCTCCCTGTAGAAGCTGGCCGCCTCTTCCGTCTTAGGCTCGATCGGCCGCGCCTTTGAGGGGTCGAGCTCGAGCCTGTTGAAGACGGCCCTGCCCGCCCTGTCGAGGATTCGCAGGGGCCCTGAGGGGGAGGGGGAGAACCTCGAGGTGAACTCTCGACCCCTGAACTTCCTGGGGTTGGTCGCCCTCAGGCCCGGGAGGTCCATGAGCCTCACGAGCCTCACCTGGACCCCGAGCAGTCGGCCCTCAGTCATCTCCCCCGTCAGGCGCCCCACCTGGGGAGGTAGACCCAGGAACGGTGCCAGGTTCCAGGCGAACCTCTCCACGGCTCCCGCGCGAATCGCCCGAACCTCGGCCTCCGAGCGGCCAGCCCTGACGATCCCCGAGCCTCTTCCGGCGAGTCGCCCCACTATCCCCGCGGCCAGGAGCGCGCCCTCCAGCGGGGTCTCGGGCTGCCTCCGCAGGATCACCACCCGGGTGTCTCGCCAGGCCCCATCCCCGCCGCGCAGCTTTCTGGCCACCAGGAGGACCTCGGACAGCTGGGTCGAGTGGCTGAAGCTCCCCCCCGAACTCGACCCCACCACCACGTACTCCAGGTGATAGCGGGAGGCCAGCGCGGCCCTCATCAGGAGGTAGGCCGAGCCCTCGAGCGCGGCCCTGGGGAGGACTAGCGCGACCCTGCCTCCCGGCCTGAGGTACCTGTCGGCCAGGAAGAAGAAGGGGAGCGCCGCCCCGGCTCGTATAGGGTCCGCGCTCCTCCGCGTGAAGGGTCGCCCCCGCCCTACGAGGACCTCGAGCGTCCTCCTGACCCCCTCGTCGCTCACGGCCGCGGCCTCCACGTCCCTTATCAGGCGGCTGTACCCGGACCAGAGCCTCTGAAAGCCCTCCGGCGAGGGCGCGAAGTCGAATATCCTCGGCCTGGACTCACTCCTCCCAGGGGCTGTGGCCCGGGAGAAGGGCGGGTTCATTATCACCAGATCGAAGGCGGGTACGTGGATCTCCGGCCCGCCCTCTCGGCCGCCGAGTTCGCCCCCCCACCACAGGTCCAGCGAGCCCAGGGACCCCGACTCGTCGACGGGGATGTGGATCAGCCTGACCTCGAGGGGGGAGAATCGAGGATCGCTGGGTGTTAGAAGCTCTCCTGCGGCGCGGATCGCGTCTTCCACGGCGTCGAATCCCCACAGGCGCACTCTCAGGGTCGACCCCCGATCCCCTCGGGAGGTCGAGGGTCCGCCTCCCCTCGGCGAGATCGCCAGCCGGCGGAGCGCCTGGATGGCGGCGTAGGAGGCTGACAGGAGGACTCCTGCCCCGCAGGCAAAGTCGCACACCCTGAACTCTCCTCCTAGATTCTCGCGGTTCTCCGCATGGAGGTCCCAGTCCTCGTTGGGGGAGAGGATGGCCAGGAAGGCCAGGAAGTAGGCAATGGGCTCCCTAGTGTAGAAGGCCCCGTATCCCTTCCTCAGCGTCGGGTCCCGAAGGATCTCCCCGGGCGTCCCGTCCCCCGCGGACGAACCGGTTTGACTGGATTTGGGAGGGCGCCTCTCGAGTTCCCTCAGCACGTCCGCGATCAGGTGGAAGATGCGGGCCTCCCAGGCCTGAAGCGCGACGGCCTGGGGAGCCTTCTCAACGCCCGCCGATCCCTCTCGGGACGCGCCGGAGTCCAACCTAGGCACCCTCACCCCAGAGGCGCTGCCAGGTGCGCCAGACCCGTTAATAGTCTTCCGAGGGAGGCGAAGTTCGACGGGAGGTGGGCCGCGCGACAGCCTAGTGGAATCACCTGCAGGGATCCTCAAGCGTCCTGTAGAACCTCCTCTCCCTCGGGCCAAACCTCCACAGGGGGGAGGCCGTGTGCTGGGACAGTGAGACCAGCGACACCCTCATTGCGGTAAATGACATAAACTTACATTCCAATTATAATTTACCAATTTAACATAACTCTGGTCATTTTTAAATGCGTGACGGCGATCGCGGTGCCGGGCGGGCGTCCGGACAGGCTGGCCAGCCTGTCTGCCGGCCTCGGGACTTATGTCGCCGTTTAATGCTATCTAATTGCTCAAAGCAATGGAATATGGACCCATCTTACTCGATGCGGGAGCTGATGCCGGCAAGAACAAAACTCACTTTATAATCAACCGCCCGCCTAGCGGCCCGCTCGCTCACCGGAGAGTGGTCGAATTACGCGGGGGTATCGAGAGACACCCTCTGGCGTTTCCCAAGGTGTTCAGGGCCGGGGATCGCCAGATTCTGGAGGTGTCTGTTCTCCTCGATAACAGGCCGGGGGTCCTGGCCCGGATGGCTGGGTACCTGGGAGAGAGGGGGATAAACATCCTCTCTGGCGTCCACCACGACGTGCCCGCGTCCGCCAGACACGAGGGCTGGTGGTGCTTCTTCGTTGAGTGTAGGGAGGCAGAGATCGAGGGGGTGCGGACGTGCGTGGAGGAGATCGGGGCCCCTGAGGGTGTGAGGCGCGTCCTGATCTCCAGGGCAAACGTGGGGAATCTAGCCGTCGACAGGCACCACTCGGTCCAGCTCATGGGTCTCGACAGGGTCGTGACCTTCAGGAGCGGCTGGATAGACGGCGTGTTTCGGGAGATATACAGGCGGTGGGGCGACGACGGCCGGAGGATGGTGTACCTCCAGGGCTTCTACGGGGGCAGGAGGAGCTACAGGTTCTGGAGGGAGGCGTTTGGGCTCGACGGCAGAGAGCTGGCCGAGGCCGCATTCGAGATCTGGGTCGTCCTGGGATGGGCCAAGGGTGTGGAGATCGCCGAGTTCGATCCTGAGGAGGGCAGCGCGACGCTCAGGGTCGATGGATCTTTCGAGGCGGCTCAACCGGCCGACAGGCCTGCGTGTCACTTCCTGCTGGGGGCGGCAACTGGCTTCCTGTCGGAGATGTTCGGGGTGCCCCTGTTCGGGGAGGAGCCGAAGTGCCAGGCCGTTGGAGACGATCACTGCGAGTTCACAATTCGAAAGAAGCCCTTCGTCTTCCCGGAGTAGCTCGTCGCCGCGGGCGATGAGGCGGATTCCGCGGTGGACGATGAAAACCCCAGGGTGGGAGTGCGATCGACCCCAGTCTCCCAGAATCGGCCGCATCCGCCTTGCGGGCGGAGTTGCCCTCCCGATATTACTGGAGGGCGGGAGTATTTAAAGTGAGAGGGTCGAATCGCAAAGATAAAGCGCAAGAGAAGCCCTTAAATGACATTCAGGCCCGTCTGGCTCCCTTGAGGCGGAGACGGGGGTGACTCCCAGGTTGAGTCATCACCCTGCGTGCGCTAGGATGCGAACCTTAAGAATAACTACGGCTCCGCTATAACTTGCGTTTCCCACGAAGACTCTTTAATATTGACTTCAAAGTTCGCGTTGCATTCAGGCTGGCTCCTAAACACGCGCTCTCACGAGGGTCCATTTGGTCACTCAATCTCTTCTCTATACTCTCGCTGAGTTCATCTAATTTGGTTATATATCTGTCTAATTCATTCCTCATATCATCAATTCTTCCGGCTTGTGCCAGGTCAATAAGGATTTTCTTTAACCTTTTAATAACATTATATTCTATGAACTCCTGATTATCATGAGATAAGTGCTGCTGGAATAAGTCCTTCTCGTCCGGGTCCTCTGGAGTTCTTGGTTCGCCGTAACCTAGCTTCCGGGCATCCTTATTCACAATTGAGAAAATTGATTGATAAACCTCAGTTACTAAGCATAGTAGAACTTTCACCTTGCAGACCTCAAATTCGATTAAGAGGTCATCTAGCCTAACCTTTGCCTTAGTTTTTTTATCGGGGTCCTCCCGACTAAAGTGTTCGTATCTTACTTGAATTCTATTCAGAATTTTTAACATCGTCCTCTTAAGTCCGTATACCTCTTCTAGTGTTGCCTGAGAGGGTGTTTCGGTAATCAGCGAACTGATGCTTTTTTCGATAAGCGAGTAGAGTAAGAGATCTAGCGGTAATGAGTATTTTAACTCAAATAAACTCTCAATATAGTGTTCTAATTGTGCCAATGTTACTCACCGGAAGCCGTTAAGGGTGGTAAGAATACATAGCGCATTTGCTTATAATACTTGATAGGGTTTCTTGGTCCTCTAAGTTAAGGACAGAACGGAGTTCTGGCTCGATTTTCAGAGCCTCAATCAACAGAGAGACCACGTCAATGATATATCCTAGAATGTTCACTCTTTCATGCGGGGTCAACTCCCTAGAACTCTCGAATCGATGGACAATCGTGATTTCGGCTAGTTTAACCAGCGGTTCTTTGTAGTCCCGGATCATTTGTCTAATTCTTTCCTCTTCCTTACTTAAGGGAGTGGGCAGATCTCTTGGCTCTTGATAACCAAGGAGGTAGTCCATTGCCTTCCAATAAGGTAATACCCCTAATCTGCCCTTAAAGGTGAGTAAGGTTAGCGCCCTAATATAGAATGAGGTAATATGGTGCAGGTAATGTGGGTCATCGAGTGATTTTTTTGCATACTCTCTTCTAATTCCTCCAGCATATGAGAGGGCACACCAAATGTAGGGGGATATAGC
>CAZQNA010000017.1:0-19513 GCA_964594835.1 uncultured Nitrososphaerota archaeon | reverse complement strand
AAACACCATAGAAATCATGTATTTGAAACTAGTTTCAAACTGGTTTCACACGCGCGCCTCCCCGTACCTCTTCAGCTCCTTCAGCAGGACGTCGTAGTTGTAGTGCGCGACGGAGGCCCACTCCACCAGCCTGCATGGGCGGCAGGTACCAGAGGTCCCGCCGAACCTCCTCCGCTGGGAGGTCGGGCACGGCGCTCGGCTCGAGCCACCCCATCACCCGGGGGAGGAGGGCCGCGGAGGCCGCGGCCAGGGCCCAAGCCAGAGGGGGATTGGAGGCGGCGAGGGGAACCCTGAGGATCCCATCGGCGGTCAGCCTCAGCGTGGAGGCGTACCCAACGAGGGCCGCCGCGAGCACGGCTGCCGCGAGGGCGTCGCCCGCGGAGGGTCGCTTCATCGAGCCGCGGGGACCGGGTCCCATAATACCTTGCCCCCGCGGCGCCCAACTATGGCCGGCGTCGGGAGGTTGTGGGGTGTCACGCTGACTGTCTCGGACCTGGACCGGGCCGTGGACTTCTACGGTCGCCTCCTCGGACTCCAGCTCAAGTATCGGTTCGGGGACTACGCTGGCTTCGACTGCTGCGGGCTGGAGGTTGGCCTGAAGACCTGGGGTGGGCTGGAGCCCCCGAGGGAGGGGGAGCCGAGGCTCGAGTTCCTAGTCGACGACGTGGATTCCCTGTGCGAGGGGCTGGCCCGAGAGGGTGTGAAGGTGGTGGAGGGGCCCAAGGACGTCAGGTGGGGGGCCAGGGTCGCCGTCGTCGAGGACCCAGACGGGAACAGGGTGGCCCTGATCCAGCTGGACTGGCGGGAGTACCTGAGGGCCAGCTCTCGCTGATCGCCGGATACTTTTTCCCCTCTGGCCCCCCTGAGAGGTCGATCCGAGAGGAGGGAGGATGGTGGGAGTGACTGATCGGGAGGAGCGGGAGGAGAGGAAGATCAGGGTCGTGAAGATGGACGGGTCCCTGGAGGACTTCGACCCGTCCAAGATCGAGCGGTCCTGCGTCGCGGCGGGAGCGACGCCCGAGGCCGCCAGGGAGATCGCGGAGGAGGTCGCGTCGAGGGTAACCGACGGGACGACCACCAGGGAGATCAGGTCAATGGTCCTGGAGGAGCTGGAGAGGAGGGACCCGCAGTGGGCGGACAACTGGAGGTTCTACGACCGCGTCGTTAAGGGCAGGATAACCTACGAGGGTGGAAAGTTCGTCGTGGTGGAGAAGGGACACCTCTACCTGGGCAGGGAGGTCCAGGACATCGGGAAGCCCGGGCTGGACAGCGCGGGGGAGGTCGCGGGTATACTGAGGGAGCTGGAGGAGGACCTGGAGCACGGCATCTCCAGGAGGACGATCAACGCCAGGACGAGAGTGCTATTCCTGGCCGTGCTCAGGTCGAAGAGGATGAGCAGGGATGAGAAGCTGAAGGCGATAGAGCTGATCAACGAGTTCAGAAAGAAGCTGGGCTGGAAGCCCTTCGAGCTGAAGAAGCCACTCTAAACTCAAGCTCTCTGGCGAGGGTATCGGGCGCTGAAGGCTGTAGCTGAGTGAACTCTCCAGCTCAGAGTTTCCACGCCGCCGAAGATCAGTCTATGGTAGTCCTCCTGAACACCACTATCGAGACGGCCGTGAACGCGAGGGATAGCACCGCCAGCAGGGCCAGGTCGGTCCAGAGGCCCAGCTCCCCCATCCCTATCAGCGCTGCCCTGCACCCGTCGACGCCGTAGGTCAGGGGATCCACGTAGGCGAGGTAGCGCATCCAGTCGGGCATCGTCCTCAGCGGGTAGAAGGCCCCGCTCAGGAAGAGGAGGGGCATCGACAGGAACGTGTTGATGAGCTGGAAGCCCTCCATGCTCCTCATCCTCGAGCCCAGCACTATGCCCATGGAGGTGAAGGTCAGGGAGACCATCAGCATGAACGCCACGGCCAGCGGTATGCCAGAGAGGCTCACCTGCGGGGCGAGCAGGGAGGTCATGACCAGGATTATGAGCCCCTGTATCACGGCCGTCGTGGTGTCTCCGAGGGCCCTGCCCAGGATCGAGGCGGACCTGGGGACCGGGGCCACCAGCACTTCCTTTAGGAAGCCGAACTCCCTGTCCCAGATCACCGATATCCCGGACATGAAGGAGGTCATGAAGACGCTCATCATGATCACGCCGGGCGCCATGAAGGACAGGTAGTCCAGCGAGGCCGAGCCCGGCCTGGCGGCGGCGAGCCTCATGGCCCCTCCGAGCCCCATGCCGAAGAACACCAGCCACATCACCGGCTGGACCGCGGTGCCCACCACGCGGGACTTGGCCCTCAGGAACCTCCTGATCTGCCTGTACCACATGGTGGAGATCGTCCTGAAGTACGCCTCTGCGGTCGCCATTCACGTCACCTCCCGGCCCTCCTCATCCTGGCCATCCGCCTCATGCGCACGTGGTCGAAGAAGCTGGCCTCCTCGTCCCTCAGGCTCCTGCCCGTGACGAGGAGGAACACGTCCTCCAGGTCGGGGGTCCTGTACCTCACCTCCCTGACCCCGACGCCCAGGAAGGAGGCGAGCGAGACCACCGCCGGGATGGCCTGCGCGGCGTTCTCGGTGGATATGGAGACGGTGCCGTTCAGGGCCCTCACCTCGGAACCCAGCCCCTCTCGCTGAATGGCCTCGGCCAGCCTCTCCGCCTCCCCGGGAGGGTCGACCGCGACGTACACCACCTCTCCGCCGACGATGGACTTGAGCTCATCGACGGTGCCCATGGCCACGATCTTCCCGTGGTCTATGATGGCCACGCGGTCGCACAGCCTCTCCGCCTCGTCCATGTAGTGCGTGGTGAGGAATATGGTCAGCCCCTCCCTCCTGAGGGCCCTGATGTACTCCCAGATCCTGGCCCTGGTCTGCGGATCCAGGCCGACGGTGGGCTCATCCAGGAAGATCACATCCGCCTCGTAGAGCAGGGCCCTAGCTATCTCGAGCCTTCGCATCATGCCCCCGCTGTACCTGTCCACCGTGACGTGGAGCCACCTCTCGATCTCCGTGAACCTCGCCGCCCGCTCTATCCTCTCCGCCAGCTCGTCCCTGGGGATGCCGTAGAGCCTCCCGTGTATCCACAGGTTCTCCCAGCCGGTCAGCCTCCTGTCCAGCGTGGGGTCCTGGAAGACGACGCTTATCCTCTCCCTGACCCTGTCCGGCTCCGCCACGACGTCGTGCTCGGCGACCCTGGCGGTGCCCTCGGTGGGCCTCATCAGCGTGATCAGCATGTTGATGGTGGTGGTCTTGCCGGCGCCGTTTGGGCCCAAGAATCCGAAGATCTCGCCCTCCTCGACCGTGAAGGAGACGTGGTCGACGGCAGTAAAGTCGCCGAACCTCTTGGTCAGCCCATCCGCCTCTATCGCCGCGCCCATGTGAGATCGCGAAAAATGCTCGGGTCCGATATATTACCCTTCTCTCCGCGCCTTCGACAATTCTAAAGACCATGGTTATCAATATATATAACCCAGGTCCACGATACTGTGTGGGAGCGCACTCCAAGATCCCGCTGGCCCGAATCCTCAAGGGCAGGCTGCTCAGGATCGCCGAACTCCAGGACCTCCTGGTGGTGGAGCTGGCCAAGAGGTTCGACTTCGTGCTCCACGGGGGAGCGGCCGTGTGGAGGGTCTACGGCGGGAAGAGGTTCTCCATAGATGTCGACGTCTACTGCTGGGAGCCCGAGGGGATAGAGGAGGCGTTCAGGTCGCTGCCCGGGATCAGGGTGGTGAGGAGCAAGCTCACCCCGTCGCGGGTGCTCTACCTGAGGGTAGCGGACGAGTCCGGGGCCGAGGTGGAGCTGGAGGCCTCCCCTCCGTTCAGGGAGATCGAGACCACGGAGGCTGACTACTGGATGACCGACGGCGGCAGCCTGGTCGTGAGGGTGCTCACGGCCTGTGACCTCCTCAGGGAGAAGATCAGAGCCTTCCGGGACAGGAGGAAGGCCAGAGACCTGTACGACGTGTACTACCTCCTGGACCTCTGCGAGGACTGTGGGATCGGTGCCGAGCTTAGATCCCTCCTGCCGGAGCTGGAGACTCCTCCCCCCGACTTCGAGGGGCTCAGGGAGCTGATCCTCCTCGGCCGCCCCCCGAGCTTCGAGTCCGTGGTGAGGAAGGTGAGGCGCCACGCCGAGGCGTAGGCACCATCAGCTCCTGGACAGGCTGAGGTCCTCCAGCGTCTTCACGTTCAGGCTGGTCGAGGGGGCGGTGGGGAGGGCCTACGCGAAGGTCTTCATACACAGGCTGAGGCGGAGGGGGGAGATCGTCGAACTCGCCAGGGGCGTGTACACCTTCAAGAGGTCGCCGTACATGGTGTTGAAGGCCCTGCCGATGTCGTACGTCGGCCTGGGCTCGGCGGCCCTGATCCACGGGGCTTGGACGCAGGTGACGGCCCTGACCGTGCTCTCGCCCCTGGTGTCGGCGGCGGTGAGGTGGGGAGAGAGGATCGTCTGCGGATACAAGGTCCTCCTGAGGAGGATCTCCCCGAAGATGTACTTCGGATACGACCTGGTCCGCCTGAGTGAGGTTGACGAGTGGATCAGGGTCTCAACGCCCGAGAAGACGCTGATAGACGCGATCTACCTGAGGTATCCCCTCGCGGACGAGATCGCCCCCGGCCTGCTTCGGATGATAGACGAGGGGAGGCTCGGGGAGTACCTGAAAATCATGAGGGAGAGACGGGTTCGAGGCGCGCGCAGGGTTGCGGAGGCTCTTCGAAGGATGGGGGTTGAACTCGACGCTAGCTGAGGCTCGCGAAGGGCTCCGTCGATCTGACGGCTCGCCCGAGGGGGGTTTATTGAGTGGGCCAGACGGCCGCTGCTTACACGTAGTGTACCCAGCCGGTCTGCCCGCGATACCACCCGAGGACCTCAACGACCCTGGCCGCAACACCGCCTGGTCCCAAAGTCCTCAGGGACTTGGTGCTCACAAGAATTATTCCGAAGTGAGCCATGCGACCGTTCAGCCAGCTGACGTGAAGCCTAGAGAAATCCTTGACATCCAGGGACAGGAGGGGAACCCGAAGGCCGGCGGCGGTCCCCAGGACCTCCTCGTCGCCGGTGCCCCGGATGCCCAAGTCGCCCACCGTCAGTACCTTCACGCCTAAGCTCTCCAGGGCTTTGATCACCTTTAATGGAACGTTCTCGTCGGCGAGAATCCGAAGCCCCGGCGCGCCCAAGAGGAGACGATCACCCCGCCTCCCTCAGCGCCCTCCTGAGGGCCTCCTCGGCCTCTCTAGCCCTGAGATCCGCCTCAGAGTGTCTCTTACCTATCTCCCATAGCTCATCAGCCCTCTCGATCTCCCCGTCCACCTCGTCCCTGTGCTCCTCGTAGTAGGCCAGGGCCTCTTCCACCTGCTCCCTGGTGAGCCCTGGATACTCCTCGAGGATCTGCTCAACGGTCCAACCTGATCTGATCAGCGAGACGATCATCCAGACCGCGATCCTCGTGCCCTCGATTCTGGCGGAGCCGCCGAGGACCCCCGGAGTCTTGACCACCGGCATCTCCGGACGAGCAGCGTACCCGGGGGAGTATAAAAGGTGGGGCCCGCTGTACGTCAGCCCCGGAGCCCGAGATCACGCCCCTCTCGCACATGAGGGCTCGGCTCGACCCGGATCACCGAGGCGTCTGCGACCTCATCAGCGAGTACCCAGAGCCCGGGACCCTGACCAGCCACTCCCCCGCGCCCAGGAGGGAGGGGTCAACTCCCCCCGGCCGACCCTCCCCGCGCGTGAGCCCCAGCGCCTCCAGGTCGACGGGGTGGAGGAGCCTCCCCACCACCACGGTCCCACAGAGCCCCACCGCGTCCTGCGCCACGTTTGACGGCCTCTGATCGACGAGCCACACCGAGACCCCGAACTTCCTGGCCTCCCTCAGGAGCCTCGGGACGAGCCCGCCCGAGACCCCGGGAGGGGAAACCGCGTGCGCCTCCTCCACCACCGCGACGTGCGGCCTGCCGGCGGGCCGGCGCCTCCTCAGCCCCTCAAGCTCCGCCAGGGCGAGGAGGCTCACCAGAGTCCTGTCCCCGTCGGACATGAGGCGGGAGAGGTCGAGGACTATGGGGCGCCCGGACGCCAGGAGGTCGGCAAGCCTCTCGCCCGGCCCCGAGTCGACGCCGAGGGCCCTGGCCACGAGACCCGTCCCCAGCTCGCCCAGCCTCGACGCGAGGGAGAAGGCGGCGTCCCTCGCCCTCCTGGACCTCAGGGGCCCGGCGCCGGACTCGGCCATCGACCACACCTCCCCCGCCAGGTCCGCCAGCGAGGGGCGCCCCGGCCCCTCCAGGACCCTCACGTAGGCCTCCCTGAGGAGGTGGGCCATCAGGGGACCGAACTCCTCGGGCCAGACCACCCCGAACACGGCGCAGAGGGCCTTCGCCGCCTCGCCCGGCTCCAGCCCCCTGGGGTCGAGGGGGTCCAGGGCGACGGGGTCCAGGCCCACCCTCACAACCCTGAACCCGGGGAGGCCCGAGTACTCGCCGTGCCTGTCCAGCACCAGCGCCGGCCCGCCGTACTCTGAGGAGTACCTCCGCAGGAAGCCCCTGACCAGAGTCGTCTTGCCGCACCCGGGGGACCCGAAGACGGCCACGTGGAGGGGGAGCCACTCCGGCGCCAGCCTCAGGGGGAGGGACCAGCCGGGCCCGAGCGCCACGCCCAGCTCCACGCCCTCCACCGCCGGCGGCGGGTCTAACGTGGGCGCGGGGGACCACGAGGTCAGCCCTCCCAGGCCCCGGAGCGCGGGGACGCCGGCGACCGCCGAGAGGTCCCCAGGACCCAGGTCGCCGGAGGGGACGCGCCTCTCTAGCAGGGCCCTCGCCAGCCGGCGCAGGCGGGGCCACGCAACCCTTCGAGCCCTCCAGCCGAGGGCCGACTCTGCCGCGGCCTCGGCGAGCGAGGCCAGGGCGTCAGCCTCCCTCTTGGCCTCTCTAAGCGTCGCAGACACCGGGGTGAGCAGGAACAGGGCCAGGTGGCCCCTCGGGCCGTCGGGCGCGCGGGACCTCGGCATGGGGAGGGCGCGGGGGGAGGAGACCGACAGCGTCAGCGCCGCCTCCACCCCGGCCCCGGCCAGGGCCCTGATCAGGGCGCCGACGTCCGGCGCGCGCCCCTCCTCCCCCTTCCCGTCACCTCCCCGACGGGACCCCTCGTCGACGGGTAGGCGGAACTCCAGCGCCGCCAGGCACCTCACCCCGCCCCCACCTGGCACGCGCAGGCACCTCCGGCTGGCCCACGACCCGTCCGGCAGGGCCCCGGCCAGGGGGACGGCCAGGTGGAAGGGGTCGGCCGGAGCCGGCTCCACATCGACGAACCCCAGGCCCACCCTCAGCGCCGCCTCGAGCGCCCTCTCGGCCCTCGCGAGCCCCTCCTCGCCCGCGGCCCTGGCGGAGGCGAACGCGCCGTGGGCGAGGGGCCTGATCAGGTACGTGAGCGCCCCTCCCCCGGCCGACGCCAGGCCGGCGATCAGCGCCCCGGGCCTCTGAGGCTCCCCCGGATCAATCCTCGCGACCCTCAGGACGGAGAAGACTCCCCCGAACGGAGGCGGCGCCCTGAAGCGCCGGCCCCGGGACTCGAACCTGAGCCCCAGGACCCTGATCCTGACCGGGCCCGGGCCGACGCCGTGAGCCGCCCCCCGCGCTGAGCGGGGCATCGCGCCTCCGAGCCCCAGCAGGCCATAATCCGAGCTGGGTGGCGCCCGGGGGCGCGAGGGTGGCGGCTGGGAGGCGCCTCCGCCCGGCCGCCCGCGGCGCCAGAAACGGTTAGAAGCTGTGCCCCCGAGGGCGGGCCGAGTCGGGTTGAGGCTGCTGGCCAGGCTGATCCTGGCGCCCGCCCTGGCGCTCCTGATCTCCCTGCTGCTCCGGGTGCCGATCTACCTGATCCACCCCGACCTCGGGGACGTCTCCTTCGTCTGGCTCCTCCTGGCCCTCACGCCCTCGCTCTTCCTCCTGCTGGGCGGGTCCAGGAGGTGGGCCGCCAGGATCTTCGCCTGGGTCACCCTCGGGTTCTGGGGGCTCGCCTCCGCTTGGGGCGTCGTGGCCGTGGGCGGGCCCATCGCAGCTAGCACGCTCGCGCTGGTGCTCCTCGGGGCCCTAGCGTACGTCCTGGCGGAGCTGGGCAGGCTCGGGTGGGCCGTCAGGGGACTCGCCAGGCTGGTCCGCTCGTCCCTCGGGCTGGCCTGGGACAGGCTGAGGGTCGTCCTGAACCTGCCCCTGGGGGGCGAGGAGGTCGCGGGCTACCTGGACGCGGGCGCGGACGTGGGAGCCGGAGCCGGAGCTGGATCTGTATCCAGAGCGGGAGCGGGAGCGAGCTCGAGCCTGACCCCAGCCAAAGCGGGGGCGGGATCCGCCGCCGTCACCTCGCCCCCGCCAGGGATCAACCTGATCCCCGAGAGGGCCGCCGGGCTAGACCGCGACCTCGCGAGGCTGGACATGTCCGCCAGGAGGGTGCTGGAGGTCCTGCTGGCCGAGGACGGCCTGAGCAAGAGCGAGATAGCCAGGAGGGCCAACATAGGGAGGAGGCACGCGATCAGGGCCATCTCCGAGCTCGAGGAGCTCGGGTGGGTCGAGTCGAGGCGCGGCAGGGTGGACACGAGGGCAGGGAGCAGGCTGGCGACCCTGGCGTTCCTGAGGCTGAGTAAAGGAGAGAAAGCCCACGTGGCGAGGAGGCTGGAGGAGCTGAAGAGGAAGGGCAGGGCCGTCTACTGAGCCAAGTTAGAGCTCGAGTTCGGTGGCGACGACCTCCGGACATCTTGGATCTTCACCTGCTCAAGCTCCTCCCTGGTCAGGATTCAGAGTAGAACTCAACGGCCTCTCTGATGTTGATCATCAACTCCTCGATCGTCTCGCTCTAGGTGTAACAGCCGGACGGAGCGGGACAATAGCACTATAGCCCTGCCTCCGTCCTCTACGATCACTACGTCGAACTCTCCTGGCCCCCCATCAGCAGCACCTAAACACAAGACCTGCGGTGAGCCTCGCTACCTTAGACCCACTCTCCGCCCTTCAGCTCCGGATACATCCTGAGCGTGCTCCTGGCGGCGGCCACCCCCAGCTCCGTCAGGTGGTACCGGCCGGCCGACTCGGCCACCAGGCCCAGCTCCAGCGCCCTCTCCAAGGCCGGCCCCGGGAGGAGCCTCACGGCTCCATCGGGCGAGTCGGCCCCCAGGTTAAAGAGCCGGACCAGGAGGACGTCCACCTCATCGGGTTTCGGGAAGTAGAGCTCCCTAACCCTTCTGGCCACCTCCTCAGTAGACAGGCCCTCAAACCTCCTCCTGAAGACTATTTTCCACTCCCTCCCGTCCCTCAGGACCTCGACGGCCAAGCCCCTCTCCCAGAGCCTCTCCTGAAGGCTGACCATGAGCTTGGCCGCCTTGAGGATGGTCTGCCAGCTGGCGTCGATCCCCAGAGACCTGATCGAGTGAGGCGTGAGCCTCTCTCCAGGTTTCACCTTGGATCCAAGCTCGGCGAGCTCCAGCGCCACCTGTGCCAAGCTCTTCCTCCCTCCTGCGGCGGTTCGGGCCTCGGCCTTGATCCCCATCACCGGACCTGAAGGGGGTCTCGACGAGCTAAAATACTTGTGTAAGTGAGTTGTACAATTGTGGAATCCGGGCTTGAGCCCCACGAGGAGGAGGTCCTGATCAGGATGCTGAGGGAGGGCTTCATAGGGGGATCCTACTCGTCATTGGAGAGGGTCGCCAGGGCCATAAGGTGGGAGGAGATAGCTCGGAGGTGCGGCATCAGGGCCAAGTTCAAGTCTGTCGCGAAGAGGCTCGTCTCCAGGGGGCTCCTGACCGACCACGGGAAGAGCATGAGGGTGCTCTCCCTCACGAGGGACGGCGTGAGGGTGGCCCTGGCGCTGATGGAGCTCAGGAGGGAGAGGGACGGCCCCTGACCTGACTCGGGTTCGACTACCTCCGCCGCCTGGACCGGCCTGACCTGCTCGCCTTCCCCCCGCTGGCTATCGTCCTCAGGTGCCTGGCGGCCTCGTAGGCGTCCAGGGCGTCTCCCACCAGGGGGATCCTGCCCATCGCCAGCCTCGCCAGCCCCCTCTTGGCCTCCCTCACCCTGGCCGCCCTGGCCCCCTCCTTCCCCTGGAGGTACTTGCTCCACGGTACATTCCTCCTTATCCTGCCCCTCCTGTCCACGTACTGGACGTACCGCCTCCTCCCTATGTCCACGACCCTCCTCCTGGCCACGCTGGCTCACCTCTTTGCCGCGTAGACCACCCCCATCAGGATTCCGCCGAGGGAAATGACGGCCCCCAGGGCCAGGAGGGCGGTGGAGTTCAGAGCCACGCCTACGACGGCCAGCGCGCCCCCGACCAGAAGGGCCCACACGACCGGGTTGTCAGAGAGCCTGGCCATGTCCTCCACCGTGTCCGCCTCGAGCTCCCAGTATTAAATTATTGCGCGATAAGGAAACTTTTCGCGGTTTTCAGAGCCACTTAATCCCGTTATGTGAAAGTTTTCTGGAGTGGAGGGGCGGTGGCGCCATGGCGCCACCCTCACGTCACCCAGCTCGGATTATGGCCTAGGGCGGGTTAGGGGGTCGGCCCCGGGAGGTAAGGCCCGACCCCAGAGAGGAGATGGGAGAAGGAAGGAAAACGCGGAAGCGAGACGAAAACGGGTCGAGAGCCGAAGAAGCGGAGCGGGCGAGGGAGCAAGAAAGAAGAGAGGGAAGGGGAGAGGGCAGAGGCCAGCGAGGAGGCAAAGCTCGGCGAGGTGAGGGCGAGAGCCCGGCCTAGTCGGGGGTCTCCACCACATCTGAACCGTGAGGCATATCCGGCGGGCGGACGGCGAATGTTTCCCCAACGCTGAGGTCTCCGACCCGGCAGCAGAGCCAGGGCACAGGGGGATAAGGGCCTTCCTCCCGGGCCGGGAGGCAGCTGATTTTGAGGCGAGCGGTGGAGACGGCCTACTGCGGAGCCTGCCGCCCCCTGATCCCGGATTTTTTCGAGGGAGCTGACGGGGGCCTCGCACCCCCTCGCGCGGACCGCGATCGCCGTGGCGCCGAGGGGCCCGGCGCCTGGAGGGAGCTGAGGCTCCTCGCCTCGACGGAGGGCGTTGGAGCAGACGCCCTGAGGGCCCTGGAGTCCCTGGCCTCCAGGCTTGGCGAAGACGCGGGCCCCCTGCTCAGGGCCATCAGGCTGACCCTCCTGAAGTTCCCGCCCAGGGAGAGGAGGTGCCTGGCCGGAGAGCAGAGGCTGCTGGGCTACGTCGAGGAGCTCCTCAGGGCTGGGGCCGAGCCGAGGGAGGCTGCTCAGTCGCTGCTGGGGGCGAGGAAGCTGGTCGTGGTGAGGCCCAACGGCAGGCTGTACGTGGGCAGGCCCCTGCTCAGGGCGTGGGGCGTCGAGGGGGAGTACGTGAAGGTGAGGGTGCAGGGGAGGAGAGCGCTAGCCAGGGTGGTGGGCAAGGGGCTCAAGCTGGAGGGGCTCAAGCCCGGACTGACGGAACTCAAGATCTCCAAACTCAGCAAGCGAGAGCTGATCTCGGAGATTTGTAGGGGATTTCCCTGGACAGAGGTCGATGAGGAATGTATCCTAATCAGGCCTGTCGGAGGCGTAACTTGGCGACTTCCGTTGGAGAGAGTGAGAATCGGGTCATCAGGCAGAACTGCAGGGCCCGGCGTCATGAGAGTGGACATCCCCATAGGGGATCTGACGCTAAGGCTCCTCTCAAACGGGAGATCTTACGTCGGAGTTCCCGGGGACTCGAGATACAAGCCCCTGCTGGGGTGGCACGTACCCCGAAGAGGTCAGATCGAGGTCAGACTCAGGGACAGGACGGTTCGGGGCGTGCTGGAGGAGAACGGCGTCAGACTGACCGGCCTGCCGTTCTACTACTACGTCACCTTGGATGGGCGAATCTACGTCTCCCAAGAGATCATACTGGAGGTCAGGGCCAATAGGGCGTCCGCCTCGCCAAGGCTAGGGAAGGCTGGAGAGCTTATTGTCAAAGAACTCGGGCTGAGCGGCAAGTTTGAGGTGTTGAGAGAGATCAGCTCGCGGATCGAGAGGTGGGTAAAAACCAGCCGCTGGAGGCGGCTGTATGAGCAGAACCACAGGCCCGACCTGTTTGCCAGATTCGTTGGCGGCGAGGTGGGACCAGTCGACGTGAAGACCACGCTGAGGCCGATGCGCAGGTTTGCCCCGGCGTCGCTCGGGAGGTACAAAGCCCAGCTGAAGGAGTACATCAGGATCGGAGGATGTAGGGAGGGGGCGCTCATCCTGCTGGAGGTGGGTGGAAGCGGAGAGTTGGTGAGGAGCTCCCTCGTAAGGGTGACAGCTAACTAAGCCTACATCGGGAGGGCCAAGGTGCTGCTTTTCATGAAAGAGGCTTTCTGTGAACCCAAAATTATGGGAAAATGGTGGACCGGGCGGGATTCGAACCCGCGACCTCCCCCATGCCAAGGGGGCGCGTTTGGCTCCGTCTCCGGGGGAGATTTTAGCCGAGAAGCCCCCAGAGACTAGATCTACCAGTCTGCGCCACCGGCCCGCAGGCAGGTAGAAACCCGATGCGGTAATTAAACCTTGCCTTTAGGGCCCTGCAGGTTCCTAGAGGACAGGGGGTGTTGGGGGCGCCCATTACTCTAATTTGGAGAACTTCAGCTACTATGATATTGAGACTAAGTATGAAACGATCAAGGTCGAGATTAAGGATAAGAATAGTGCTAAAACCGAGATTAGTAGAACTGATTTATATTTAGCTAGCTCAACCGAAATTCTAGGATATCTTCTGCCAATTAAACCAATTAACCAGGATAAAGTCCACCCTGCAGCTCCTGCTACCAAGCCCCATATGCTTTGGGATAGCAAGACTATCGAAAACAGTTCACCCCACGTTTGAAATGATTTGTAACTGTAAACCTTACAATACTCCTTGTAATCGTATGGAATTAATCCGTATATTTCATGATTTATATAGCTTATTTTATCATCCCCGCCTGTAACATAGAGCCAAGCGTGCACAGTCACATCTTTGCCCCTCATATCATCAGGGACTTTCAGAGCAAAGGGTAGTTCTATGGAAGTTGTATTATCCCTGAGCGAAATCTCAAGGGTGTACTTACCCCGTACCAATCCTTTTTCGTCTTCTACCATCAGGAGAAGCGCCAGATTCCGCTCTACAAATGATTTACCGAGCGTGCTTGTGCCCCATGGAGATGGGACGGGGGATGTAAGAGTACCTCCGTCCGACCGAGATATCGCCACCCTGAAAAAGAGGATGTCCCTTTCGTACTTGAAGAGGTCTAGTTTTGTTCTGTATATTTTCAAGTTCCATGGACTTATGTTGAGATCCTCCCTGGTCAAGACATCTTTCCTCCATTTTTTGTTTAGTTCATTTAACAAGAATCTGAAATCGGAGCTTTTGGATTGGTCATAGTAATTAACGTAAATAGTTGATCTTGATGGAGGCAAGCTGGTAAAATACGATAGGGTAACGAAGATCACTAAAAGAGCGGACGCCAACTCTCTCTTGTGCTTTAGGAGGAGTTCTATCGGATCCTCTTTACCGTCGCACCGTTCCAGCTCCCCTTGCCTCTCCGCAGATCGCATTATGTGATCACGCCTGCAAAATAGTTATTTGGGTAACTCTTAGATCTTAGGACCAAGAATTTCGATTATCAGTCAACCTTACTGAGCTCATGCGAACTTGATCGCTAACATAGTGAACGAAAAGCTCCGCCCTGCAACGCATGGGGGAACGGATCTTTAATGTTGGCAGGCGTGCTGCTGGCTCTCCGAAATAGCCTCGGAATATGAAAGCCTCCTGCGTGACTTCTCGCCCTGGATAAGTTTGAAAACCTGCTTGACCCCTAAAGCAGACAGCACTAATAGCGATAGCCCCACAATCACTTCGACGACCATCCGGCGGAAACCTCTCGCCCTCTCCTGAACCCAGGCCACGGTGACGAGCGCCTCGTGGTAGTCCCCATTCGCCAGCAGGTACTCAGCCTCACCCAGCTCTCCGAGCGCCAGCGCCCTCTCCTCCCCCTTGACCCAACCGTACAGCCGATCTCCGGTCAGCTTCCGCCCGGTCAGCTCTATCATCTCCGCCAAGACCTCTTTGGCCCTGCTCCTGTTCGCCCCAGCGGTCTCCGCCGGACGCAGGTTCCTTCCCCAGAGCGCGGTCACGTACAGGTGGTCACTCAGCACGCCGATCTTGGGCTCAACGTACCTCGACTTCCCTTTCGGGGCCGTGGCATCAGCGGGAACCCACCCCAGGCCCGGGACGTAGAACTCAAACCACGCGTGGGCGCCCTTCACGTCCTCGCCCGTTATCAGGTAGCCCGTGACGTATCTAGCCGGAAGGCCCTTGGCCCTGAGCAGGGCCACGGCGGCCCTGGCAAAGTCTCTGCAGACCCCCTTCCTCCTCATCAGGGCCTCCTTGGCCCCCTCGTACCCGCGCCAGACGCCGCTCTCGGACGCGTTGGCCTTCTCGGAGTCGTAGACCAGCGTGTTCGACAGGTTGTAGGCCACCAAGTAGGCCGCCCTCACCACGTCCTCCTCGTCGCCCAAGACCTGATCCGCCCACAGCCGGACGAAGGGGTCGTCGGATTCGATGAGCCTCTCCGGCCTGGTGAATTCCTCCACAATCACCTGGGGGATCTGCGACCTGTAGAACCTGCCGAACTCCAGGGGGTAGGCCAGTCGGGGTACCCCGAGCAGCAGGGTGACGTTCGCTGGCTCGGAGAGCTTGACGGTCAGCAGGAGGGCTTCCCGCCCATGGACCTCCGTCTCGCTGGCGCTGAGGTCCGTTATCTCGACGCCTTCCGGGATCTCGATAGCCAAGATCCTCTCGAGGCCCTCGGGATCCAGCCTTGCGGAGAACCAGCCGGGCGCCTCGAACTCCACGGGAACTTCTTCAAATCCCATGAGCGTGAAGCTCCTCCCAGGAAGGGGCTCGGCCAGGAGTCTGTACCCGGCTTTGTAGATGGTCGTCGATGAGAGGGTGATGTTCACGGGCCTGCCGTCCACCGACGCGGAGTAGCCGAGATCCTCGAGTCTCCAGTCGGGGATCGTGAGTTCGGCCTGGACATTCGGCCTGAAGCGGCTAACAGTTCCGGCCCGCGGCAGCCGAAGGGATATTGGGTACTGCCCGGGCTCGATCTCGGAGAGGTTGGCGAAGAACCAGCACTCTCCATCCTTTGGCTCGAGCCACTCGGCCTCCACGCTGAGGTTGGTGTCCAGCCACCACCTACTGGATGGGAGGAGGGCGAGGGAGTTCACTATGACCTTTATCTGCGACTGTGGGGCTCGATCGCTGGCCCTGAGTAGGAACTCAAACTTTGGAACCTCCCTGAATAGCAGCACATCGTTGGGAGGGGGGTCTGCCCATCCGAAGTCTATCGGATCCCATCGAACCGATCCGTTCAGGCGGATCTCTAGGTGGATCCAAAAGATGTCTTCAGTGATGTTCCACGCGTGGACCACCACGCGGGAGCCTTCGTCGCTCACGGTGACGTTCGCCCAGTCCGCCGCGTGATAGTCCTCTAGCTGGAGCTTCAGGTTGAGCGGCCCGGCCTGGGGGAAGACCGCGATAGTGACGTTGTGGGGGCCCGGCCCTCGGAGGCTTGGCACTCTAATCCGCACGTCGACGCGGTGTCGCTCCGATACCCTAGCGTCGGGCAGGTGAACCCTGTGCGCGGTGAAGATCTCTCCTACCTCGACTCGGGGTAGCGCGTCAGGGTTCTGCTGCCCACCCCCGAAGCCCAGGGAGGCGGCTGTAGGTACAATTAGCGCCAGGAGCGCAAAGATTTGGAGGGCCCTTAGTCTCCTGAGGCGCGCCACAGTCGCTCACCTAGTGGGCCATGTCGGCCAGAAGGTGGGAAAACACGCCGGCCACCGCGGCCACGCTCAGCCCGAGCGGATCCGGTCCGTGAGTCCCCAGAGTGAGGGTGTCCGAGAGCAGGAGAAGCATTGCGGCCTCCTCAGTCCTGTTCATCGCGATCAGCAGCAGGACCAGCTCCCAGGGGTCTTCGCCGAGTAGGTAGGAGGGCGCCGCCGATTCCGCCGCGAGGTAGGGAACGATGGGCAGAAACAGGGATAGGACGTGCCACGGCCCCCTGTGACCTAGCGCCGGTGCGAAGTACCCGGCCACCAGTATAGCGCCCCAAACCATGATGTAGAGACCGAGGTGAGAGCCGTCAAGGGAACCCCAGATGATCCCCGCCACGCCCAGCAGGGGCAGGAGCCTGTGACCGAGGGAAGATTCCGCGTCCATGTCCGGTAGGAGGCCCCCCAGGATGCCCATGAGGGCGTGTACCAGAGATAAGTCAAGAGAGAACACGAAACCGGCTAACAGACCTGCGATCGAGCCCAAGGCGGCGTGAACCCGGTAGTCGGGCACGTGTCGGTAAGGCGCTTAATCAAAATTTATCTTTAACTAATTTGAGAAGTTCAACGATGTCTTTAAGAGAAGAGAAGGTCCACGTGATCCCCACGGGGTTCGAGTACGAGAGACTCGTCAGGGGTCTGGACCACTTCGGCGTCACGAAGATCATCCTACTCAGGGGAACCGGAGATTTTGAGGAGAAATTCGATCCTTATGTCCGGAAGATCAGGGAGAGGTACTTCACCCTAGACGAAGAGGGGAGGATAGTCGAACTCAGGCTGAACCTTCTGAACGTAGTGGAGGTGGCGAGGGTCGCGCTGAGGATCTCCCTGGAGGTTGGAAATCGGGGAGAGACGTACTTCTGCATAACCTCGGCGCCCAAGGTAACTGAGGCCGGGCTGCTGATCGCCGCGATGGTCTCTCCCGTCAGGCCTCGAGTCTACTACGTGGCATCGCGGGAGAGGCTCCTAGCCAGGCTTGAATCCGCCTCGCTTCTAGAGACGAGAGGGCTGCGGACCTACTTGTTGGAGAGGGGATCCGCGTGGGGCCCGGGAGAGATCGTAGAGATCCCAGTCCCTAGGGCCGCTTTGCCCTCCCGGGCCGCCTACCTCGTTCTGAGGGAAGTCTCTAAGGCCGGTGGGGGAATCTCACTCAAGGAACTAGTTGAGAGGATAGCCTCAGGTGAGAGACCGAAGAGTCCCAAGAAGGGAGCGGTGGCCTCTAGGCTCTCGTACCACTTATCACGACTGGAGCAAGGTGGTCTGATAAGGCGGGTAAGGGAGGGCAGAGAGATCAGAGTGGAGCTTACTCTGGCAGGAGAGCTCTACTTCAGCCTAATGAGCGTTCTGGAAGAAGCGAAGAGAAATCTCCAACTGCTTCGTTGAACTTTCTATCCACCCACCGCAAGGAATGCAGTGGTTATGAAGATCACGTCGGCCAAATACCCGTCTAGGCTACCGATCTCGCTCACTACGCGCTCCTTCACCTCTTCAGGTAGTCTGGCGTCTAAGCTCCTGACGATGATCTCCAGCGCTGACTCGTCGTCTCCCTCCGAGTCAATCAGTCTCTTCATTGCGTCCGAGACCTTGTCTTCCTCCTCGACCGCTCTCAAGAGGACAGTGATCGTGTTGATCCCAAGCTTCTTGAGCATAGTCCTCTCCCTCACGGCGACGGCCAGAGCAAGCCACATGTCGTCGTACCCTGCCTCGAGGAGCTCGGCCACTGGAAACGGCCTGTCGCAGAACCTCTCCGTTATCTCGTCGCCGTACGCCGCCTCGAGCGTGTACGTTACACTGGCGAACCTGAAGGACAGCCTCATGCGGTCCTGATCGAAGCTGAAGTCAGGCTGATCCTGAAACTCGGTGCTCAGCTCCGAGATTCTCCTCCTGCTCTCTCCGACGAACCCGTACCTCTCGTCGTCCTCCAACGTGGCGGGACCGCCGGCTGGGCTGTACAGGAAGCCCGAAATGGCCCTCAGCTTGCCCACGCCAAATTTCGCCAGGAGGTCGGTCAGTGAGAACTGCCTCTGGCCGTCCGAGTAGAGGGTCTGATTTGTCGCGGCCACTCTGAGGAGCCGGCCAAACTTGTCTAGGGTCTCTCTCCTGGCGGCCGTTCCGCCGCTGTCCACCCTGTTCTTGACCTCTAGAAACGCCAGCGTGCCGTCCGACCTGAGGTTGACTAGGTCTATCGTCAGGTCCTCCTGAGGGGACCCTCTCCACGACCACTTGCTCCTCAGCGTGTTGAGGAGTTCCCTCTCCTCCCTGCTGAGCCTCTCCCCCCTGGGCTTCAGCTTTGACCTGATGTTCGGCGCTTCGAGGTAGGCGGGGAGTTCGCTGAGCTTCAAGTTCAGAGTCCCCCTCTCACCGGCCTTCAGGGCGATCAGCTTCTCCAGCAGCTTCCCCCGCCCGCCCTTCGAGGCGTGGTAGTACGAGGTGAGCGTCAGGTTGGCCTCGAACTCGTACCTGTCGAAGGGCTCCGTGACCCTGTCGAGTCCGTGGAAGGCCCTCGAGAGGGGGTCAAACTCGGTCACCGCCCCCCTCACTCCGGGTAGGCACGCTGATACGAGGTTCTTTAGGATGTTCTCGTAGGCATCTCGCAGCCACCTCTCTTCCAGCGAGAGGCCCTCCGTGGGGCGAAGGCAGAGCAGCCTGCGTAGGGGCAGGTCGACCCCTGACGGGTCTATCGGTCTTTATGAAAACTTTTGCTGACTGTCAGGGGTTCTCGAAGAATATCAGGCTCTCAGTCGGAATGGCGCCCCTCTCTGAAGATTTGGCCAGCTCCACGTGTATGGTCCTCTGGTGCCTCAGGCCAGCCGTCTCACCCAGCTCCTCCATCATCTTGGCCACCGGCACGGTTACCCTATCCTCGTTGAGCTTCATCACCTGCTGCTTCCCGATTATCCACACCACCCTCCCTCCGGGCTTCACGACCTCTCTGAGCTCCCTGAAGGATCTCAGGATCCCGTGGAAGTACTTCAGGAGGGCCGAGGCGTGCTTTCTCCTGTGCCTGTAGACCGCGGTGAGGAACTCCCTTATCGACGCTGGGAGCTCGGAGAACGCGGCCCCGCCCCTAGTTATCTGGAGGGACAGGTCCTCAACGGCCTTCGTGGATCCGAGCGTTTTCTTGTCGATCTCCAGGTGATCTTTGGTGAACCCGAGGGCGTAGAGGGCGTAGAGCTGGTCCCCGACGTAGTCTATGGCCGTCATGTAGGGCGGGCTGGTGACGACCCCGTCGAACCCCTCGGCCAGCTCCTCGCTGGCCCCGCCCTCTAAGACCCTCCTCAGCTCCGTGGAGTCGCCCACCAGTATCTTGGCAGGCGCCGGCTCTAGGCGTGCCACCCTCTCCCTGAAGAGCTTGAGGAAGTGGAGCGCGAAGTACATCCTCCAGAGGTGGTCGAGGTAGGTCTTCACGATCTTGTCCGGATCCTGCTTCGTGAGCATGCTCCGCATCCAGTACATCAGCGGGACCTTGCAGAAGTCCCTGAAGTCGGGGTCCTCGAACTCCTCTATGGAGGCCAGTATGATCCTCATGGTGTCCAACGAGTCCCTCTTCACCTTAGACCTTATCTTGTCGGGCAGGTAGACGCTCACCTTGCTGGGATCCGCGAGCACCACATCCTCCTCGTCGAGGAGAGTCCTCTGCTTTCTAGATCCTGACCCCCCACCTAGGGACGCCTTGATTATCGACTCCAGCCTCTC
>CAZQNA010000016.1:0-25457 GCA_964594835.1 uncultured Nitrososphaerota archaeon | reverse complement strand
CCGGAGAGGATGAGAGGTTCCTGCCGGACCTGGCGGGCACGCTGAACAACCTGGGCCTCGCGCTGAGCGACAGGGGCAGGCTGGAGGAGGCCATTGCCAGGTTCGAGGAGGCTCTCGAGAAGTACAGGAGGCTCGCCGGAGAGGATGAGAGGTTCCTGCCGAACCTTGCCATGACGCTGAACAACCTGGGGGCCGCGCTGGTCGAGAAGGGCAGGCTGGACGAGGCCATTGCCAGGTTCGAGGAGGCGCTGGGCGCGCTAAAGGAGTTCGCCTCTGACAGGCCCTGGCTCGCCCCCAGGCTGGCGAGATCCCACATCGGCATTGCCCTGGCCGAGCTGCTCCGAAGAAACGTAGAGAAGGCCGTTAACCACCTCTGTACGGCCGTTGCCCTCCTTCTTAACAAGGACGTACCTCGGACGCCCGAGGTGGAGGGCCTCCTCCTGTATTCCGTGGGACCCCTCAAGAGGCTTCGGCGTGACACAAAGATCGACATTCCCGACTGGTGCAGAGCCCTCGTCGAGAGCGTTGACCGGTCTTCTGGCCCAGCTAGGGAGTAGGAGTTGGTGGGGGACTCTACCTTCCCCCCACGCGCCTCTATGCGTCTGTCGTGAAACAGACATTTCGCGAATCACGGATGAGCGGCGGATCAAGAACTCATCCCGCACCCACCCGAAGAGAGCCCTTATACCACAAGCAGTACGGAATGTGGGGGGGTGGCCGCTCGTGGACTACGTCACGGTGTCCGCAAAGATCCCGAGGGAACTCAGGGTGAAGCTCAAGAGGTTCGGGATCGAGCCTGAACCGGTCATCCGGAGGGCCCTCGAGGAGGAGGTGAGGAGGGCCGAGCTGGGGATGCTGGACGAGAGGGCCCACAGGCTGGCCGAGAGGCTCGGGCACCTGGACGACCGCGAGATCGCGGACCTCGTGAGGGAGGATAGGGACTGGAGATGAGAGGAAACCTCCCTCCGCGAGATGCCTCCTTGACTCGAGCGACGTTGGGAGGGGGCCCAGCAGGGTGTCCACGCCCGACGGCGGAGGTCGAAGGCGCGTCCCCCGGGACCGCGTGGAAAAGGATTAAACGGTCGGTTTCGGCGCGAGGCGCGTGAGCCGCGAGAGGCCCTCCAGGGCCCTGGTGGTGGGGAGGTTCCAGCCCCTCCACTTCGGGCACCTGCACGCGATAAGGTACGCCATGAAGCACGCCGAGGAGATAGTCATAGGGCTTGGCTCCTCCCAGGTGGCCTTCACCCTCAGGAACCCCCTGACGGTCGACGAGAGGTACGAGATGATCGTCAGGGCCCTGAGGGACGAGGGCCTCCCCCTCAGCAAGTTCTACTTCTCCCCCATCCCAGACACCGAGTCTCCGGAGGAGGACTGGGGCCAGATAGTACTGGACAGGGTGCCCAGGGTGGACCTGGCGTTCTCGAACGACAGGGAGACCCAGGAGGACCTCTCGAGGGTGGGGATAGAGGTCAGGCCCATCCCCTTCTACAGGAGGGACCTCTTCCAGGCCACCCACATCAGGGAGATGGCCGCGAAGGGGGACCGGCTCTGGAGACAGCTGGTGCCCAGGCCGGTGGCCCGGTTCCTCGACGAGATAGGGTTCGAGCTGAGGATGCGGTCGATAGCCGGGAACAGGCCCAGGTGACGTGACTGACGCGAGGGTCACTCCTCGCTCGGAAGGACGCCCAGCCTGTCCCTCCTGGCGGCCTCAAGTATCCTGCGGCCGGCCGGGCTGTTCCTGGCCAGGGTTATCCTGCCCCTAGAGTCGGTCGTGAGCCTTACGAACTCCCTCCCGTCCACGGTTATGATGACCTCCTGATCCGCCCTCTCCGGCCCCAGGTCGAGCACGACTGTGTGCTTCCTCCTGATGAGCCTGTACCTGAGCCCCTCCTCCTCCGGCCTCTCTCGCCTGATCCTGGCCCTCGCCGCCCCGGGCCTGAGGGGCATGACGACGACCTCGTCGCCGAAGGTGTAGATCTCGTACTCCGGCACGCCCGTCTCGAAGTCGCTGACCAGCACGACCGGCCTGGCGAGCGAGGTGTCCTGCATGCCCGTCGGGAGCTTCACGGTTATCCTGAGGCTGTAGACCTTCACGACCCTGCCGTCCCTGATGAAGATCACCGTGTCGACCACGTGGGGCAGGAGGCCCAGGTCCACCCTGCCTATGAACCTCTGAACCGCCTCGATCGGCGCCCCGCAGTGGACCACCCCGACCATGCCTATGCCCGCGAGCCTCATGTCCGTGAACACGTTGAAGTCATCGGTCTTCCTCATCTCGTCGAAGATCACGTAGTCCGGCCGGACCAGGAGGAGCAGGTCGGCCGTGCCCTCGAAGCTCTGGCCGAGCTTGCCGTACTGGGTGATCTCGGGGCCGACCATGAGGTCCCTGGGCGACTCCAGGGTCTTCACGATCTTCCCCAGCGACCTGTAGAACTCCGCCAGGGCGCTGGCGAACGTCGTCTTCCCGGCCCCCGGGGGCCCGGCTATGACGACGCCCTCGGCCCTCTCGGCGAGCCTCTCCTTGAGCCTCTCGCTCAGCTCGTAGTCGTCCAGCATGACCCTGACCACGGGCCTGACCGCCGTGATCTCGATCCCGTCGGAGAACGGGGGCAGGGCCACAAGCACCCTGTACTCGCCGAACTGTATCACGTAGGCCCCCTTCCTCCTGACCTCGACGAAGGCCTCGGGGTCTATCTTCGCGAGCTCTATCACCTCGTACGCCATCTTCTGAAGCTCCTGGGCCGTTAGAGGCTCCTCCCTCAGCTTCACCAGCCTGAACTCACCCGGGCTCCCCCTCTTGGCCATCGGGGGGGCTCCCTCCTTCAGGTGGACGCTCATGGTGTCCTCGGTGAAGAACTCCTCCAGCGAGAGCCTGCCCCCCTTCGGCCCGACGTACTCGACCTCCACGCCCCTCAGGCCCAGGGAGACCGCCCTTATGGAGTCCCCCGTCAGGACCTTAGCCCTATGGGACCTTGCGAGCTCCTCCAGGGCGTCGATGCCGGACTTGGAGTGGTCGGCCAGCTCCAGCGACGCGATCTCGCCAGACCTCTCCAGGTCCCTCAGCCTGGCGAGCTCGGCCAGGGCCGCCAGGCTGGCCCTGTCCCCCCTGGAGGCGGACCTCTCCAGCCACCGGACCAGCCCCTTCGGGACGACTATCCTGGCCCCCCTGACCCTCCTCCAGACCCTCTCATCCCTGAGGAGGCCCTGGACGAGGACCTGCTCGTCGATGACGTACGATCCCACGGGGCCGCTCATCTCCCCACTTCACTCTCCTCTTCGGGGGTCTCGGACGGCGACCAGAAATAAAGGGGGCCCCGACCTCAGACGAGCAGCTCGTCCTCCTCGAATATCCTCTTGTGGGCCACGAATATGAGGTACCTCTCGTCGCCGGTGAGCTCCTCAATCACCCTGTCCCTTATGGCCCCAGGCGGGTCCCTCAGGCCCGTCCTCTCCTCGACGTCTGAGAACGACTTGAAGGGGCTCCTCCGCCTCTCCTCGAGGATCTTCAGCATGAGCTTCTTCCCCACGCCAGGCAGGAGCTCCAGCTGGTGGAGCCTCGTCGTAACCGGGCGCGCCTCGTTGAAGAACTGAACGAAGAACTCCTCCCCCTCAACCACGGCCCTCTTGACCGTCTCCTCCAGGTTCCCCTGGGCCGGACCCCTCAGCTCGGGGTAGGATAGGTACCTCAGGAACCTGCTGACGTGGTCCCTCTGACCCTTCCCGACGTAGACCTTCATCCCGGGCTCGACCTGGGCGCCAGGCCTCACGGCGAACTCCATCAGGATGAAGAACCTGTCCCCGAGCACCTGGGCCCTCCTGGAGGGCTCGCCGTAGACGTCCAGCACGTAGGCCCAGCTGTCGTGAGGCCTCCTCCTGCCCGGAACGAACCTCCACAACTCGAAACACCTCGGGCGGGGCTACTCCTGTCCCTGTCCCTCCCCCTCCTCTTCTCCCTCTGCCTCTGCCTCCTCGCCCTCTCCTTCCCCTTCCTCGGCCTCAGCCTCTGCTCCCGCCTCTGCCTCGACCTTGGCCTCCGTCTCCGCCTCGGTCTCGGCCTCGGCGACCCGAGGCTCGGCCTCCTCGAGTCCCCCGAGGACCTCCAGGATCCCCTTGTACGCCTTCTCGTCCAGGAGGGGATAGGAGCGGAACAGGAACGGCCTGAGCTCATCCTGCGTCCTGGGGAGGACGTTGACCAGCTGTATGGCGTCCTCCTCGGCCAGCTCGTACTCCCCCATCAGGACCTCGACGGCCCTCCTGGCCGCCTTCGGGTCCCTAACCTTCGTGAACTTCGCGAGGTACTCGAAGAGCCTCCTCTGGTCCGGGGTCAGGGCCGCCTGGTCCCTGGCCCACCTCTCGAATATCAGCTCCCTGACCTCGGCAAGCGTCAGCGGCCTCTTCTCCAAGCCGCCTCATCCTCCCGAACCCGGGGCGGGCTCGGAGTGTGGCTTGAGGTGAACGGGCGGGACAATCAGGTGCTTCACCTTTCCCCCGACCCTGACGTCGACGAGGTAGGCCCTCCCCCTCCTCCCGACGACCACGCCCACCTTGCCCTGGTACCTCCTGTGCGGCATCCCCTCCCTCTCGGACGGGACGACGTCTATCACGACCTTCTGACCGACCTCGAACTCCTGGAAGAACCTGGACAGCGGAGGGAGTCCCCTCTCCCTGGGGCTCTTCTTTAGGAAGTCTCTGGACCCGTGAAGGTACCCCTTGGACTTTCTCGTCAACTCAAATCACCTTCCGGCCGGATCAAGCCTCCTGGGTCAGTACGGCCAATACGTCGAGTTCCCTACAAAAAGCTTTTTTCCCCAGCACCGAGGCGACGCTGGGCCTCGTCCTCCCCTCGTCCCCCGAGACCAGCTCCTTCACGTAGAGGCCCCCGTCGCACTCGACGATCATCTCGAAGGTCCCCTCGCCCAGCCTGCGGGTCGCCAGCCGGTGGACCATCTTCCTCCTCAGGAGGTCGGCCCTGCGCCTCAGGACCCTGGTGGGGGTCCTCTGCTCTATCGTGGCCCCCTCGAGCTCTACCTCCAGCCTCCTGAGCTCCTCGTCGGACACCCCGCCCTCGACCTCCACCACGGCCCTGTACACCTTCCTGGTCCCCGGAGACCCTTCCTTGAGGACCCTGATGAGCCCCGGCTCCGCGTACCTGAGGTTGACGACGGCGACCTTCCCCTCCGCCGACCTGTTCACCTCCTCCTGGAGCTCCCAGAGGTCGACCCTCCTCCTCCTGGGCGAGACCAGCTCGAGGACGAAGGGCCTCCCCGTCCCCAGCATCCTGGCGTCGACGTCCTCCCTGCCGGCCGCGTGGATGTGGTAGTCCTCGGCCTCGAACGCCCTCTTGGCCACCTCGCCTATCAGGGCCTCCACCGAGTCGGGGTAAAGGTAGCCGGTCCAGCCGCACTCCTCGCAGCCCCTCCCACCGCACCTGGGGCAGATCCACCTGGCCTGGGATATCCCCCTGGAAAGCTTGAGGTACCTCCCAGCGAGGTAGACGGGGTTGACGGTGAGCCTGACCTCGCCCCTCCAGAGGTCGAGGACCGCGACAACGTCCGGCCTGGAGGGGTCTATCCTCGCCCCCGTGGACGCCGCCACGACGTCGTCGGCCATCCTGGCCAGGGTGACCTTAGGCGACTCGGCCGTCCATATGCCGACGCCGGCCCTCACCTCGTCGTGGGCCTCGTGAACGTGGGGCGGGAGCACCGCGCCTGCCTTGAACGACTCGAACTCGTACTCCCGGAGCTCCCGGAGGAGGTCTGAGATCAGGCCAGGCAGCCTGGAGGGCACCTCCCCCCCGCAAAGGGAGCAGGACCCAGACAGGCCCCTGGCCGCCCTCTCCCCCCTCTGGCCCCCGGCCTGGGCCTCCAGCGCCAGGACCGCGTGCCCCAGGATCCAGGAGCTGACCCTCCTGTTGAGGGAGGACAGGAGGCTTCCGGCGCAGTAGGGGCAGAACTCCCGCTCGGATAGGAGGGCGAGGAACCTCTCCAGCGATCTCTCCCTCTCCAGGGCCAGCCTCGACAACTCCTCCTGACTCTCCCGGGTCCCGGAGCCCCGGCCCGAGCGCGTCAGCTCGGGCCCCTGACCTTCATCACCTTCTTCTTCCCCAGGGCCTCCCAGTACTCCACCTCGGCCCCGGACTCGACCTTCGACCGCTCCTCCTCGTCGATCGCCGACATCGGGAGCTCGAAGGTCTCGTAGGTCTCCAGGTCCATCAGCTGGACGGTGTCCCCCATGATCGCCAGGACCTGGGCCGACCTCTTGGAGATTATCGGGACCTCCACGTCGGCGTCCGCCGGGAAGATCTTGGACCTCCGGGTCCCGTCGAAGAGCCCCCTGGCCTCTATCCTCACCTTCGCGGCGCCGTGCTTTCCTGGCTTGGACTTGGCCACGCTGAGCACGACGCAGGGCTCCCCGTCGATGACGACGTAGCTGCCCTTCTTGAGGTCGCCGGCGGAACCGTGAGTGACTCCCATCTGGCTCACCAGGCCGGCGCGGCGGGGCTCCGATTAAAAGCTCACCTGTAGGACTTCTGGAACCTGGCCCTGGCGCGCCTCCCGCCGAACTTCTTGGGCTCCCTCTGCCTGGGGTCTCCGGCGAGGATGGTCCTGTCGTACTCCCGGTAGAGCTCCTCCAGCTGCCTGGAGCCGGTGTACCTGACGAGGGCCCTCCCTATGGCCATCCTCGCGGCGTCCGCCTGGGCCATGAACCCGCCTCCCCTGACCCTGACGAAGATGTCCAGGCCCCCGTAGACCTCCTCCCCCGCGAGCCAGAGCGGCTCGAGGATCTTCATCCTGACGAACTCGTTCGGGGCGTAGACCTCCACCGGGAAGCCGTTCACGTAGAGCCTCCCGCTCCCCCTCCTGACGACCGCAAAGGCCCTGGCCGTCTTCCTGGCGGCCGAAGCGTGGGCCAGGACCTCGCCCAACCTCTGCCTCTGCTGAGCCTGCTCGCTCACGCCACCTCACCCCTCCAACCCAGCTGCCTCGCGAGCCACAGGACCGTGACGCTCTTCACCCCCGGCTTGGGCCTCAGGTGATCGACGGTGTACTTCTCGCCCAGCTCGACCGGCCGGGCGTTCTTCAGCTCCGGCGGGACCCCTATGTACACCCTGAGCCTCCTGATCGCCTCCCTCCCCCTGGCCTTCTTCATGGGGAGCATCCCCCTCACGGTCCGCCAGACGATCCTGTCCGGCGTCCGGGGCTGGACAGGCCCCCTCTCGGGGCTGGGCTTCCCCTGGATGGCCCTCCTCTTGAGGTACTTTGAGAGGACGGTGGAGGGGTTGCCGGTTATCACGGCCTTCTCCGCGTTGACTATCGCCACCCTCCTCCCCTGGAGGAGCTGCTTGGCCACGTAGCTGGCCATCCGGCCGAGGATCTTCCCCTCGGCGTCCACCACGACGTCGAAGCTCGCCAAGCCCATCACCCCGTCACGCGAGTATCCTGACGCCCGATCCCCTCGGGTTCTCCCTGGCCAGCTCGTCCAGGGAGAGGGCCCTCCCGCCCGCCTCGGCTATCTTCCTCCTGGCCGAATCGGAGAAGGAGAGCGCCGCCACGGTCACCGACTTCGTCAGCCTGCCCTCGCCCAGCACCTTGCCCGGGACGACCACCACGTCCCCCGGCTCCGAGTACTTGTCTATCTTCCAGAGGTTCACCTCTATCCTCATCCTGGTGGGCTTCCTGAGCCTCTCGGCCACGTCAGCCCATATCCGAGAGCCGGCGAGTCTGGAGGCTCTCTCTAGGGCGTTGATCGTCCGTATGGTCTCTGGGTTCGTCGGGCCGGTTGGCCTCGGCATGTCGGCTCGCACCTTCCTGGGGCGGCCACCGCCCGCGTTAATAAACGTGGCCTCGGGTCTGGGCCGGGCTGGAGCCGCCTCCCCTCATCGCCCCGGGACACCGGCGGTCCCGAACTCGCTGTGGGAGCGACGGCAGAAGCAGGGGATGGTGCGGGGGGTGGGATTTGAACCCACGCGGGCCTACGCCCACCCGCCCCTCAAGCGGGCGCCTTGGACCAGGCTTGGCTACCCCCGCCCTCGCCGAGTGTGGGGAGAGTCCGCGGTAAAAAGTCTAACGGCGGGCTCAGGCCGACCCCTCCAGGGCCGCCTTGAGCTCCCGCTCGAACGCGTCGAACTTCTTGAGGAGCTCCTCGACCGCCGCCCTCAGTATCTCCGGGACGGTCAGGGCCCCGGTCGACTCGAACTTGATTATGAAGCGTGTGTCGTCCCACTCGACGACCCTGACCAGCTCGGGCCTCTCCCTCCTGATCCCCTCTATGCACTCCTCCAGCCCCCTGCAGGAGAGGTAGTCCCTCACCAGGACCGAGCCGTCCCCCTCCCTCTCCACAGTCCCCTTCGGGCAGGACGCAAGGGCCTCGGCGCACCTCTCCGCAGCCTCGGGGGCCAGGCGGTAGACCGGGTAGTAGGAGTACCCCAGCCCGCTGACGGCCTGCCACTTGGCGTGCCACTTGCCCTTCCCCATCCTGACTATGGCGTCGAACCTGAGCCTGTCCCCCTTGGCCATCTTCACCAGGGGTATCCTCGGCCTCACGGGCACTATCACCGGATCCGAGGGCTCCAGGTCGCCGGCGTAAACCACCTCCATGTCCTCGGAGGCGGTCCTGTCCAGCTTGAGCGTCACCACCGCCCCGTCCCCGATGGAGTAGGTCCTCAGGTCGGTCCTCATGGGCACCATCGCCAGCCTGTGGGCTATCTCCTCGTCCAGGAAGGCCGTCGTGTTGGCGTAGAATATCACCTCGTCAACGGCCATCACGGGCACCTCTGAGAGGAGGGCCCGCCTCAGCGCGTTGGCGTAGGACGGGTTCGCGTCCTCGACGACCATCCTCACGAACGGGGGGTCGTAGTCCACTATCTTAACCCTCATCTCCCTTCACACCCTTCCTCGAGAGGACGTCTGCCCAGGGGTTGTCCCTCGCGAACTCCTCCAGGAGGTCGAGGGAGACACCCTCCCCCGGGGCGGGGCGCGTCTCCCGGGCGGGGCGCGCCCCCATGTCCTTAACGGTTTCGGTCTCACCCTCGGCCCGGGGGCCGCGCGGCGCCGGTGGCGGGATCGGGCCCCGGGCCTCCGCCCTCGACGGTCCCCGCGGCCCGGGTCGCGCCGGCCACTCTGACGGGGTGACCGTTGCGCCAGAGGCGAGGAGCTTGACCAGCATCAGCAGCATGTCTATGGACCTGGACAGCTCGTCCACCCTCCTCTCAAGGGACTCTATCCTCCGCGACTCCCCGCCCCTGAGGCCCTTAAGCTCCCTGACCTCCCTGGACAGCTCTTGGAGCGCCCTCTCCAGCTCCTCGACCCTTGGATCCCGCTCCAGCCTGCCCCCTGACCTGAGCTCCCGGAGAAGCTCCTGGAGAAGCTCCTCTATCCTCTCCCCCCTGACTCTCGCCCCTCTAGTCGGCTCCTCCAGCTCCAGCTCTGCCCCCGCAACCTGGGAGGGCCGAGCCTCCGGGCCGGCCGCCGGCCGCCGCTCCCCCACGTCCAGGGCCCCGACGTCCACCTCGCCCATGGCCTCCACCACGGACCTGGTGGCGGTCTCCACGTCCTCCATGGGGAGGTTGAGCTCCTGCGTGTTCCTGAGGACGATCGACACCCCCCGAAAGGACTCGGGGACCTCGGCCTGGAATCTCTCGAACAGTTCGGGGGGGATCCAGAGGTCTATCCTAGATATCCCCATCTCCATGAGGCGGTCCCAGCCTCCAAGGTAGTCGGAAACGAGCTCGTCGACCCACCGGGGTAGGTGGGAGGACTCCTCGGGTCCGTCGTAGACCGCGACCAAGATCCTTATGGCCCTGCCCCTCACTCTGAGCTCCAGGGCGGAGGCCAGGCCGTCCGGGGAGGGGGGCCCCAGTGGACGGGCTGACGCGTGCCTGTACATCTGAGAGACGAGGTGGTCGACCCAGGTGCGCTCCATGACCGGGGCCCTGTGAAGTCTGTGTGTCGGGCCGAGCTATTTAAGGCAGGCCCTCAGACCCTCCTGCCCCTCCTGCCGTGGGGCTTCCTGCAGCCGTCGTGGGGTATCGGGGTGACGTCCTCCACCCTCAGCAGGAGCAGGCCGCTCCTGGCAAGACCCCTTATGGCCGCGGTCGCCCCGGGGCCGGGGATCCTGCTCTTGATCCCGCCGGGCGCCCTGACCTTGACCACCAGCTGGGTTATGCCCTTCCTCTTGAGGTCCCTGGCAGCGGCCATGGCCGCCTTGAGGGCCGCGTAGGGAGAGCCCTCGAGCCTGTCGGCGTCGACGAACATCCCGCCGCTGTATATGGCCAGGGTCTCGGCGCCGGTGATGTCCGTCACGTGGACTATCGTGTCGTTGAAGGACGAGTAGATGTGGGCTACGGCGATCTTGCCCTTCTTCTTACCCTCAGAGGACATCAGGCCTCACCTCCCTCCGGCGCCCCAGCAGACCCCTCAGGCGCCGGTGCGGCCTCGGACCCCGGCTGGGGCTCAGGCTGAGGCTGGGCCTCCTCTCCCGCCTCCTCTCCCGTCTGGGCCCTCAGGTACTCGGGGTGGGTGCACTCTATCGCCTCCTCCTCGGACACGGGGACCAGGTAGCCGGGGGACCTTATCCTCCGGCCGGCCACCCACACGTGCCCGTGGACTATCCACTGCCGGGCCTGGTAGGGGGACTTGGCGAACCCCCTCTTCCAAACGAGCGTCTGGAGCCTCCGCTCGAGGAAGTCCTTCGCGGTTATGTCGAGCATGTCGTCCGGCGTGGCGTCCGGGCCGAGTATGCCCAGCTTCTGGAGCCTCTGGATCGCCGGCCTCAGGATCTGGGCGGCCTCCTCGGGGTGGAGGGCGAGCGCCTGCCTCACCATCCTCCTGTACTTCCTGGCCATGTACTCCGCCCTCCAGAGCTCCCTCTTGTTTCTGAGCCCGTACATCCCGGCGAGCCTGTTGGACTCCTCGAGGACCGCCCTGTCCCAGGGCTTGAGGGGCCTCTCGTACTTCTTCCGCGGCCTCTTGGGATCTCCCATGGTGGACCCCCCGGCTCACCTCTTCCTCTGGTAGCCGACGGTCCTGCCGACCCTGCCGGTGGTCTTCGTCCTCTGTCCCCTGACCTTGAGCCCGAGGGCGTGCCTTATCCCCTTCCAGCTCCTCATCTTCTTCATCCTGTCGATGTCCTGCCTCACGACGAAGTCCAGGTCGTCGCCTATGATGTGCCTGGACTCCCCGTCGTCGGGGTCCCTCTGCCTGTTCAGCATCCACCAGGGGACGCCGAACCTCGCGGGGTCCCTCATGACCTCCTCCAGCTTGGCCAGCTGCTCGTCGCTGAGGGTCCCAAGGAGGGCCCACTTGTCCACGCCGGCCTTCTCCGCGATGGCGTTGGCCAGGGTGTGGCTCACCCCCTTGATGTAGGTCAGGGCTATGACGACTGGCTTGTCTCCCTCCAGCGTGGTTCCGGCGAGCCTCAGCCTCTTCAGGATCTCCCGCTGCTCCAATTTGGCTGCACCCTCTCCTTCGTTCAGGTGGGCTTGAGGCTCCCCCTATTTAACCGTTGGCTCGGGACGCGGATGAGGTGGCGCCGGGGGTGGGATTCGAACCCACGCGGCCCGATGGGCCACGGGCTTAGCAGGCCCGCCCCCTACCAGGCTAGGGCACCCCGGCACGCGCGGCCAAGACCCGCTGGCCGGGCGCCCCCCGGGGATAAAAGGTTGCCCCCGCTCCCGCAAGTCTCCAACTTGAATCAGCAACAATTTACCAAACTATCGTGCATTATACTTTAACAGACTAGCTCGGGGATTAAGTCTCAGGAAGTTTTATGTTTTTATCGTCGGAGGGACATTTTCGATGCCCCGTCGCCGCGGCCGCGCCCTAGCCCGGCTCTGCGTGCTCCTGCTGGGCCTGCTGATCCTCCCTCCCCCGACCGCGCGCCCGAGGGCGCAGGGCGGTGGAGGCTGGTGGGACCCCGACGGGGTGAGCGTGGGCAGCGACTGGCACTACAGAGTGCCCGTCGAGGTTGAGTCGGGCTCTCCCGGGTCCTCGGTCCGAGTATCGGTCGACTTCGGCGCACTCCTGGACGAACTCGGGGTCTCAGGGGACTTCGACGAGAACTCGGTCAGGGTGATCTCCCCCTCTGGCAGCCCCGTGCCGAACCAGGCCTTCAGCGACGAGACCTTCGAGGGCTCCCCGGACGCCCTGAACAACGGCAGGGGGGACGTGACGTTCCAGCTGGACGCGTCGGGCCCCGGGGTCTACTACATCTACTTCGACGTGGTCGAGAACGGTCTGAAGCCCCCCGGCGGGTTCGCGCCCCCGGCGCCCGGCGACCTGATACAGGACGGGGGGTTCGAGTCCGCGGCCGTCGGCGAGGTGTCCCCTGGGGCGTGGGTGGGGGGCGGTGTCAGCCACTCGCTTGCGGCCCACCGCGTCGTCTCGGGGTCCGACCCCCACCTGGGAGGGTCGGTGGCCCACTCCGGCACCAAGTCCTACAAGATAGGGTGGGACTACTCCGGGTGGGGCCCGAGCTCGGCGTACGCCTCAATAGGGGGGTGGGTGTACCAGGAGGTGACCATCCCCGAGTCTGGGGCCGTCCTCTCCTTCTGGAGGCGCATAGTCACCTACGACTACTCCCCGTACGACACGTTCGACGTCCAGGTGAGGGACTCCTCGGGACACGTCCTCAAGACCCTGCTCCACGAGACGGCCCCCTGCTGCGGTGTCAAGTGGAAGGAGAGGCCGTGGAAGCAGTTCACCTACGACCTGAGCGAGTTCGCGGGCCAGACCGTGAGGATATACTTCAGGGCCGGAAACACGTACGACGGGCTCTACGGGACCTACGTCTACGTGGACGACGTTCGGGTGGCCGGCTGGATCCCGGGGGAGCTGGGGGAGCCGGAGGGATTCCACGTCAGGCTTGAGGGGGTTGCGGACTCCTCCAACCCGGGAGGGCCGATCAGGCGGGGGGCCCAGGTGCTGATCACGGCCAGCAGCGAGGTCGGCTCAAACCTCGACTCCTCCACCGGGGACTACCTGACGGCCGAGGTCTACGACCCCAACGGGACGCTGGTCGGCTCCACCCAGCTCACCGACGACGGCGCCGGGGCTGACGCCGCCGCGGACGACGGGGTCTACTCGGGCTACTTCGACGTCCCCGGAGACGCGGACCCCGGGGCCTGGACGGTTAAGGTCTACGCGGGCCCGGCCGCGAGCTACGACAACGGCTACGTCGCCCAGGACGCCGGCTTCTTCGTCGTGGAGGGGCTCCTGGTGAACCCGCCCGCCCTGGGGATGACGGTCGTCGAGAACACGACCGCCTCCGCCGGTGGCAGCGTGACGAACGCGGGGGCCTTCCAGCTGGACCACGTCAAGTTCGAGCTGGCCACGGACCTGGCCCTGGAGACCGACCCGACGGTGACGATCGACCGGTCTAAGGTGACGTTCGACCCCCAGGACTTCGCGATCCAGGCCCAGGAGTCGGTCAACTTCACGGTGAACGTCTCCGTCCCGATACCCCAGCAGCCGGGAGTCTACAGGGCCAAGGTGGCCGTCTTCGCCGACGAGAACCTGAACGATCTGCCCGACGATCCCGAGGTGACCTACTTCAACCTGACGGTCGAGGTCGTGGCCCCGCTGGTGGCGGGGATGATAGAGCCCGACACGGTCAACGAGAACTTCGAGGTGGCGTGCGGGGAGAACTTCACCAGGCTCTACCTGGTGCTCAAGATGACCAACCTGGCCGAGAGGGAGGACATGGGGGACATCTCCATAACCTCGAACAGGGACTGGAGGGTGGAGGTCTACAGGGACGCGCAGGGTGACGACGAGCCGGGCTTCTACACCTCTCCCGATCAGTTCAACTTCTCCGACGACGTACTCATTGCCTACGACGAGGACGGGGACGCGGGGGGAGACCTGGTCACGAACAGCACGTGGGACTGGGTCAACCAGTCGGAGGACACCTTCCGGGACAACATCCCCGACACGGGGATGCTCGGGAACCAGACCAGCCCGGACAACTGGGTGAACCTGGTCTTCGTGGTCTACGTGAACAACTCCGAGGTCCTGGCCGGCGAGTCCTACCACCTGATCGTCAGGGGCACGTCCTACAACGACTGGGTTGAGGACCCGAGCTACCCCAACATCGTCTACGACGACGACAGCCTCTACCACGACACGGCCCACCTGACGGCCAACGCCCTGGAGACGCCGTGCGGGTTCATCTCGCCAGACAGCATGTCGGCCTCTGGCGCCCCAGAGTGGAACATCACGCTCTGGTTCGTCCAGGACTGGGTAAACAGGGCGCCGATGACCGACAGGGGCAACGTGAAGATCCTCCAGGCGCCGGGAGGCGTATCAGTATACCTCTACAGGGACGAGGGCCTCAACGACCCGGTGGGATCTCACTCGGAGTCTCCTCTCGACTCGGACGACGTCCTCCTGGCCGCGGACTACGACGGGGACGGGTCCTGGGACTACGTGGCGCCTGAGCACGACACCGGCGCGGACGGCATTCCCGACACCGGCGACCTGCCCCCGCACGGTGGGTACGCCAGGATGGTCTTCGGGATCTCCGTCCCGAGGGCGAGCCCGCCGGGGAGCCTGGAGGTGGTCGTCAGGGGGTGCTCCAACTGGGAGTGGGTGAACCGGCACCCCGACCTCGAGTACTGCGACGACGAGATATTCCACGACGAGGCCACTATGGACGTCGAGGTCCTCGCCTACACCCGACCAGACCTCAGGGGGACCCTCAACCTCACCCTCGGCCTCTCCGGCGACGACGTCTACGAGGACCCTGCGGAGACTCAGCTCCTGAACACCACCAGCAACCCCGCCAGCCCGGCCAACTTCACCCTGTCCATTCAGAACGACGGAAACGTGCCAGACACCCTGAGGGTGGTCGGCCCGCCCGGAGCCGCGCACGTGGAGGTGGAGTACCTCCTGGACGGGGTGAACGTCACCGACCAGGTCACGGGCGGCGGCCTTGAGCTGGCCCTGGACCCCGGGGAGGACTCCCTGATGACGGTGCTGATGACCCCGACGACGTACCAGCACCTGCTCGTCGAGGAGATCAGGGTCAACGCGACCTCGGCTGGAGACCCCTCCAGGTCGGACTCCTTCAGGCTGATGACCACCATCGTCGACGAGGCCGCCCCCGAGGTGGACCTCCTTGAGCCGGGGGACCAGGAGGAGGTGGAGTGGGCCATGGAGCACACGTTCAGGGCCCGCGTGTGGGACGACACGGGGCTGGAGAACGCCACCCTCCGGATCATGCTCCCGGACAGGACCGTCGTCATGGAGGTGACCAAGCAGGTGTCCGGGAGGAACGCGACCGTGGAGTGGACCGTTGGGCAGCTGACCGCCGGGGAGTACGTCTGGGCCGTTGAGGCCTGCGACAACGTCTCCTCCTACGGACCGTACTCCAGCAACTGCGGGCTCAGCGAGCACAGGTCCTTCACCGTGCTGCCCATGCCACCTCCGCCCGGCGCTGTGATCTCAGGGTCGGTCGACGCCGTCCCAGATCGGGCTCCCGCCGGGGACTCCTTCGACGTGGTCGTCAGGGTCTCGAACGGGGGCGAGGTGGCCGCCGACCGGGTCGAGGTCGAGCTCAGGTTCCCGGAGGGGGTCAGGCCCGCGGGGGCCTGCACGCTCGCGGGCGGGGGGGCCGTCCCGACGGTCGAGGGGGAGGGATCCCTCTGGGTGGAGCTGGGCCGCCTCCCGCCGGGCGAGACCGCGAGGGTGAGCTGCGAGTTCTCGGTCCAGCCATGGGCGCGTGAGGGGACCTACGTGATCTCCGAGTTCTTCAGGGGGGTCCTGCTCGACTCCACCTCCCTGGAGGTGGTCAGTCGGCGGGCCCCGGCGGCCCCGACGGCCGCCCGCGCCGTCCTGCTGCTGGAGCTCGGGCTGGACCCGGAGTCGGTCGAGGTCGGCGGGACCTCCAGGCTGGACGTGAGGCTGAGGAACGTGGGAGGCGGGAGGTCCGAGGGGCTCACCATCACCGTCGAGCTGCCCGACGGCCTCGAGTTCGTCCCCGGGTCTCTCACGTTAGACGGCTCGCCGGTCGCCCCCACGGTAGAGGATGGGGCCGTCTCCTGGGCCGTGGGGTACCTCGGCCCCGGGGAGGCGGTGGAGGCCTCCATGCTCGTCCGGGCGGGGGAGGCAGGGTCCCACGAGATCCGGGCCTGCGCGGGTGAGGTCTGCTCCTCGGCCGAGCTGTCAGTCTCGGCCCCCAGGGAGGTGACCGTGCATCTCTCGACCAGCTCCCAGGTGTCCGAGGGCGGGCTGGTCCGCGTGACGGTCGAGGTGGACGTCCGCGGCGGCGACGTCGGCCCGACGGATTTCGTCGTGTCGGTGCCCGAGGGGCTCGAGCTGGTCGAGGGCAGCCTCTCCATAGACGGCAGGGCCGTGCGGGCGAACCTCATCGGCCGGACCGCCGTGGTGTCCGGGGTGACGCTCGCCGAGGGGAGGCACGAGGTGGAGTTCACCGTCGACGCCGGCGGCGCGCCGCCCGGCGAGTACTCGGTGGGGGTGTCGGTGGCGGGGGTCCAGGGGTCCGCAGAGTTCCAGATAGCGGCTCCGCCAGCCACGGAGGGCCCGGCGCGGACGGGGGCGCCGAGTCCACCAGAGGAGGAGAAGGGACTGTCCCCCACGGCGATCGCCCTGGCGGCGATCCTGCTGCTGGGGGCCATCGTGACCCTCCTCCTGAGGTGGAGGCCCCCCTCCTAGCCTAACCTAGACTGGTCCGGCCCGGTCGCCGAGCTGGAGCCGATGGTTCGAGGATCAGCGGAGGGTGGTGCCGGGGGCGGGACTTGAACCCGCGACCTCCGGATATCCCACCGAGCGCCGGGAGCCGACGCGGCGCGAGGGGTTATGAGTCCGGCGCTCTGACCAGTCTGAGCTACCCCGGCACCGACCCAGGCCTCCGGTGGGTCGGGAAAATTAAAGTTCGCCGCGACGGCCCGTGGGCCGCAACCTTCATGTAAGAACAGCCCGAGGGCTCCTCCGCGTGGCGCGGCTCGGTGAGCACTTTGCGGGCGCAGGGGTCCGGTGGGGAGGTCGACGTCCGGGAGGACATCCTGGCTGGGCTGGGGAGCGGTAAGGCCAGGCTGACGACCGTCCTCCTCGGGGCCCTGGGCCTGGCCGCCCTGGCCCTCCTCCTCAGGGGCGCCGACCCCAGGCTCCTGGCGGACTCGATATCCAGGATCGGGTGGGTCCCCGTCCTCCTGTCCGTGGCCTCCTTCCACGTCGGGTTCCTCCTCTACGCCCTCGGCTGGTACGTGCTCCTCGAGGGGAGGATGTCCTTCAGGGAGGCCTACCTCATATCCTGGGTGGGGACTCTGGCCAGCCTCATAATCCCGGCCGGCCCCCTGTCCGCGGACGCCACCAGGACCTACCTGGCCCACAGGAGGGGAGGGCTGGGCATAGGCGAGGCTGCCTCGTCCATAACCGCCCACAGGATCACCATGCTGATGCCCTTCGTCGTGTACGTCGGCGGCGGCTCGGCCTACCTCCTTCTCTCAGGGATGGAGGGCTCCGAGGCCGGGGCCAGGGCCCTGATGCTGGCGGGCGCCAGCGGCCTGCTGGTGATACTGGGCCTGCTGGCAACCACTAGCGAGCGGGTCCTCGGCGGGATACTGAGGCTTGCCGAGAGGCTCACCAGGAGGGACATATCGGCGGTCAGGGCCATAGCGGACGACTACCTCGAGGGCTACTCGAGGCTGAGGGAGAACGTCCCCCTGATGGTGAAGGTCGTGGCCATATCCCTGTGCGGCTGGCTGATGGACATGACACCGATCCTGATACTGCTGCACGCCCTGAAGCCGGACTTCCCCCTGATGGCCGGCGTCCTGGTCTACTCCGTTAACATCATAATGCTCAGGCTGCCCCTGGGCATCCCCGGGGGGAACCTGGGGCTGAGGGAGTGGGCCAGCGTCGGCCTCCTGGAGGCCCTCGGGCTGACCAGGGAGATGGCGGCCGCCGTCATCCTGGTGGCGGCCGACGTGGTCACGCTCATGAACCAGCTGATCTTCGGCCTGATGGCCTACCTGATCGCTCTGAAGGGGGGTTGAGGCCTGGGGATCTGGGGGTCGGGGGAGCCGCCGGGCGCCAGGTGGGCCAGGAGGGCCCACGCCTACCTGGCCAGGCACGGGTACTTCCGGGGGTTCAGGAGGCTCAGCGACGGCCAGAGGTACCACCTGGTCAGGGAGGGGCTCGAGGAGTACATGAGGCTGAACCCCCTGCCCCCAGAGCACGTCGACGAGGCCCTGGAGTGGATGCTGGAGAACAGGAAGCTCCACGAGGCCAGGGCGCTCGCCAGCCTGACGGGGAGGCGCCTCCCTAGGAGGAGATGACCCTGACCTCCCCTCCCTCGGCCACGTAGGCCTCGTCCGCGAGTCCTACGAATATTCCGACCTCCACGACCCCCGGGATGAGCCTGAGCTGGGTCAGCGTCGCCTCGGGGTCCTCCAGGGGCCCCGGCATGGACACGTCCAGCAGGTAGTTCCCGTTGTCGGTGATGAACGGTATGCCGAACCTCGTGAGCCTCAGCTCCGGTATCCCGTTGGTGGCCTCGGCTATGAGCCTGGCCACGTGGGTCCTGCCGTACCTCAGGACCTCCACGGGCAGGGCGTGGGTGGAGCATAGGGCGTCAACGAGCTTCCTGTGGTCGGCTATGACCACGTAGACGTCGGAGATCGCCGCCAGGACCTTCTCCCTCGTCAGGGCCCCCCCTCCACCCTTCAGGAGGTTCAGGTCTGGGTCTATCTCGTCCGCCCCGTCGACCGTGAAGTCCACGGCCTCCACGTGGTCCACGTCCACCAGCTCCAGGCCGGCCCTGAGCGCGGCCTCCTCTATCTGGCTGGACGCGGGGACGAATCTCAGCCTCCTGGACGCGTCGGACCTCTTGAGCTCCCTGACGAAGGCCTCGACCGTGCTGCCGCTCCCCAGCCCGACGATCCTGGCGTCCGAGGGTATCCTCTCCAGGGCGCGTCTGGCGGCGAGCGCCTTCTCCTCCTCGAGCGTGGTCATGTCGGTCACTCCAGGGTCGGGTCACGCGTGGATCTCTATTACGTCTCCGTCCTCCAGCTCGAAGTCCGCCCCAACCCTCATGGGGCTGTAGGGCAGCCTCGGGCTCCACACCTTGGCGTACTTGAACCGCCTGTAGAGGTGCTCGTGGATGGCCCTGGCCGCGTCGGCCACGGTGGACCCCCTCTCCAGGATGAGGGCCCTCTCCGAGGGCTCCCTCCTGCCGACCGGCTTGGTGAACACCCTCATCACTCCGGTCAGGTTCAGGACGAGCTCGCCCAGCTCCTCCCTGTCGGGTGGCTCCCCAGGGGATATCGGGATCACGGGCGCGAGCCCGCCGTACTCCCGCCTGACGGCCTCGAGTCCGTCCCGGCTGAGGTCGCACCTCGTCACGAAGATGAGGGCCGGCCTGTACCTCCTCTCCCCGAGGAGGGCCTCCTCCACGTCTGAGAGGCGGACCCTCCCGTCTATCTCCACGATTACCCTGTCCAGCCCGTAGGACTCCAGGAGCTGGCGGACGTCGGCCTCGGTCCCGTCCACTATGACCCCCCTCCTCCTCACGATCACGCTGTCCACGCCCCTCGACCTGACTATCCTCACCCGCCCCTCGGGCCTGCCCACCTTTATGCCGGCCGACTCCAGGATCGCCAGCAGGTCCCTCACGTCCCCCACCGGGTCGCCGGAGCCGTCCACAACCAGGCCTATCGCGTCGGCGTTACCTGCCAGCCCCAGGGCGAGCCTCGTCAGGTGCCCCCCCTCCCTCACGACGGGGGGCGCCTCGACGAAGTGCACCTGGGCGCCCCTGAACTCCATCATGCCCTCCTCGGGCCTTCCGACGGTGGTGAAGGGGGACGGGGATATCTCGGGCCTGGCGTTGGTCAACAGGCTCAGGACGGTGCTCCTGCCCGAGTTCGTGAAGCCGAGGAGGACCACCTGCGCGGCGCCCTTCTTCTCGACGAATATGCCGGGCCCCCCGCGCCTCGCCCTTCTCGCCCTCCTCCGCTCGATCTCCTCCCTTAGCTCGGCCATCCTCCTCCGGAGGAACTTCTCCATCTTCTCCGTGCCCTTGTGCTTCGGCATGAGGGCCATGAACTCCTGGAGCTTCCTCAGCTTCTCCTCCGGGGTCTTGGCCCTCCTGTACTCCTCGAACTTCGCCCAGGCCTCGGGGGGTATGTTGGTGGGCAAATCTCAGCCCACCTCCCTCCTCCCCTTCTCCTTCTTCTTGATGTTGAGGACCTCGCCCAGGGTCAGCGGCCTGTCCGGCTGAGGCGGGGCGTAGCTTGGAGCCTCCTCCTCGGGCGGAGGGCCGCGCGTGATTATCCTCACCTCCAGGATCCTCTCGAGCGTCCGGGCGACCCTGTAGCTGGGCGCGATCTTCTGGGCCTCTATGTTCCTGAGGAGCGAGGCCTTGATGTTGGCGGCCTCGGCGACCCACTCGACCGTGAGGCCCAGCTCCTGCCTGGCCCTCCTCAGCACCTGACCGTAGTTCTCAACGAGCGTGAACTCCCCGGGGCCCGGCTCCCGCCTGGCCCTCCTCCTGGGCTTGGGGGCCTCCACCTTGGGCTTGGCCCCGACCCCCTTCAGGGGCCTCATCCTCTCGGGCGCCTCGGCCAGGGGGGCCCTGACGGATCTCCTAGGCAGGGGAGCCCTCTCCCTGGCCTTGGCGGCGGCCCTCCTGCTCGCCTGTATCCTCCTGGCGCAGGAGGGGCAGACCGTGGCCTTGTAGCCGCCCAGGTCGACGATCACTGGCCTCCCGACGAACGTTCCGCCGCAGATCTCGCAGACGTAGACCTGAGACAAGGCTACCCTCCTGGGGCCGGCCCCAGGCGGTGGTATATAGCTTCCGCGCCGGCCGGCGGAACTCGGCCCGCGCGTGAACGATAATAACCGCCCCGTGTCGCGCCCTCCGAGCGCTCATGGAGCGGCTCTGGGCCGTCTGGCGGGCCGAGTACGTGAAGGTTGCGGCCCGGGAGGATGTGGAGTGCATCTTCTGCGAGCTGCCGAGGGAGGGGGACGACAGGGGTAACCTGATCCTCCTCCGGGGGGAGAGGGCCTTCGTCCTGCTGAACCGCTTCCCGTACAACCCCGGCCACCTGATGGTGGCCCCCTACAGACACGTCCCCTCGCTGGAGGACCTGACCCCGGAGGAGGCTCTGGAGCTGTGGGAGCTGACCGTGAGGTCCATGAGGGCGCTGAGGGAGGCCTTCTCGCCACACGGGTTCAACGTGGGCGTGAACGTCGGCAGGGTGGCAGGGGCGGGGTTCGAGGGGCACGTCCACGTCCACGTGGTGCCCAGGTGGAACGGGGACACCAACTTCATGCCCGTCATAGGAGAGACCAAGGTGATCAGCGAGTCGCTCGAGAGGGTGTACGAGGAGCTCGTGGAGGCGATGAAAAAGGCTGAGGCATGAGGGCCAGGTGGGTTCGAGGAGAGGGCACGCCGTCCGGTCAATCGACGAGCTTCAGTCCATACCTGACGAGCCTCTCGTAGTGCTCCCTGTTTCTGGTCATCAGGGGGAGGTCGTGGGCGATGGCGGAGGCCGCTATTATCACGTCCCTCTCCTCCAGGGGCTCTCCTCTCCTCCTCAAGTCCCTGTAGATCTCTGCGGCAATTCTCAAGACCTCGTTGGAGGGATAGACCACCTTGAACACCCTCTCGACGATCTCCTTGGCCTCCCCGTAGTCCTCCCTCCCCCTCAGGAACTCGTACAGAGAGATCCAGGATATGAAGAGGTGGGCCCTGGGGAGGTCTCTCTTCCCCTTCTCCACGTCAATTAGAACGTCGGTGTCGATCATCACCCGCCTCATTGTCCATCAGCCTCAGACGGACCCTCTCAAGCGGCAGATCCCTCCTGTCTGAGGTCTCCCTGAGGAAGGCCTCAACAGCCTCTATCCTCCGCGCCAGGGCCTCCTCGACCAGCTCCGACAGGAACTCGTCCCAGGTCTTCTCGCCCTTCAGGGCCGCGAGCCTCCTCTTCAGATCCTCGCTGACGGTGATGGTGGTCCTGCTCACACAGAATTCGTAAATTCAACCATTTTAAAATTACCGGGGAGTCCCTTGACCCCCGAGCTCTGAACTCTGAGCGGCTCCCCGTGCGTCGATCCTCTCGCTGAGCCGTTGGTGGGCCTGTCATGTCGATTTAGACGGAGGAGCCGCGAGTAAGGCGGCCTCAACTAAGCGCCGGTCACACACTCCTTTTCCACTAGGGTCAGTCCACCGTAAGCACGAACGTGAATAGGGCCGCGGCGACTGCCACGAGGGCCGCAAGGACGTAGCCTCCCCCCGAGCAGGCCGGAGGCCACGGCGGCGCCGAGGCCCCAGGCCAGGGAGAGCGCGGTGGCAATCCTGAACAGTGGGCTGCCGGGCACCCTGCACAGGAACTCCGATATCCCCAGAACCGGGAGCAGGGGCAAGCCGGGGCCGAGGTAGGGAGAGGACACCGCGGAGAACAGGGCGAGGGAACCGAGGGCGAAGGACATGAGCGGCCTTCCCATTAGCCACCCAGAGGATGCGGCCAGGAGGGCCTCGAGCCAGATCAAGCAGACAATCGGCTGGAGGAGCCTCCCTAGATCCACGAGGAAGATCGGACAGTTGTGCAAGCCGCAGGCCAAGGCCTCAGACGCCTTGTCTTCTGCCTCCTCGTAGAGAACTGCCTCATGTGGTGGACAGGTGTCCACGTGGGCCTGCCCGACCGTGACGACCTTTCCGTACCCGCCCTTGTGGACCTTCCAGAGCCTCACGTGGTACCTGTAGTAGCTGGTTCCGGGGTAGTCCTTCTTCAGCGAGTATTCGTCTGGCTTCCACCCGTATATAGGGTCGTAGACGTAGTTCGGGTTTCCAAACCAGGTGTAGCCCCACCCGTGTCCTGTGAAGGTCGTCTCAACCGCGTAGGGGTACAGGTCTCCGCTGGACTTCTCCCACAGCAGGTTTATCGGATCGGCCACGCAGTAGTAGAACCCAGTCTGGCTGGACCCATAGCGGGCCCAGCTGTACCTGGGGTAGCTGTAGGGCGGGTAGTTGTACCAGGGGTCGGGGCCGTCCGTGCAGGTCTCGCTGGAGGCGCCCAGGTAGACCTCGACGGTCTCGCCGGATGTTAGCCTCTCGACCTCAGTCTCGCTCAACCCGAGCGCACCGGCCATATCCTTTAATTCAGACCCCGTGATGTCGATTACCGCCTCTTCACCCACCAGCCGCTCGACCCCCAGCTTATTCCTCAGCTCGGGGCCCTCGAGGACCTTCCTCAGGTGCAGAGCCTTCCCGTCGCACCACACCTCAACCCTCACAGTGGCCCGGAAGGTGTGCTCCTTGAGCCATTCCTTGTAGCCCTGTTCTGAGGGCTACAAGGGCTTCGGTTGGGCCCTTGCCGAGATTAAGATGGATGCGGGTGATAGAAGGAGTGCCGCGAGCGTGACCGCCCATAGGACCCTCGCGCGCCGGGAAGTTCCGCTCACAGTCATCTTGTTCCACCTGTAGAGAATTAAGGCATCAGCGATAATAAATTCTGCGCTTCTTTGATTTTCTTAAAACTATTATGAAACTTTTACGATTTTTTTCGTTTACTAAATATCCTGAGTCTGCGGAATCACGGCTGCCCCCTCGAGCCGACGCGCCATCGACGCTTCAAGTTAGATGGGGCCCGATTTAGCCGATGCCTGATTTGAGCGTCCACGACGGGTGGGGCGCTAAGGCGAGCGTATCCCAAGAGGTGTCGCGTTGCGTAGACAGGCTGATCGACTCTCCTGCGAGGAGGTGCCTGAGTTCGTGTTAAGGAAGGAGCCGCAGACCGGGGAAGTCGTGGACATCATCCCACCTTGGAGCACTACGTAAGGAGGCTCCTGACAGGCACGAGAGATCGCCTGAGGTTCCTGCTCTATGTGAAGTACGCCCTCCATATCAGGGTCTGGCGGCTCCACTTCGCCCCCCTCGACTGGCGTGCGGAAGGGGGTTAACCCTCGCTCTGAGGGAGATTCTAGAGCTATCCAAGGGGAATGTATGGAGGCCTGATGCGTGCGCGAGGGATCTCGGGCCGGGGAACGCGTTGACGCCCGATCTGTCTCATCGCGTGACCGTGAGCCTCAATTCACACCCCAAGGATCCTCACAGCGTCCCTGTTTCCGGTCATGAGGGGGGCCTGGGCGATGGCCGAGCCGCCAACATCACGTCCCTCTCCTCCGGGTCTTCCCTCCCTTAAAGGCCGCGAGCCTCCTCTTCAGATCCCAGCCGGCGGTGATCGTTGCGCGCGACCTTTATAATTGGCTCGAGACCTGGGCCCGAAGGTGAGTAGTGTGCGTTACCGGAGACTCCTTCTTTAAGTGAGGACGTCTCCAAGGTCGTTTTAGCCTATTCAGGCGGACTGGATACCACGGTCGCCATAAGTTGGTTCACCGAGCAAGGAGTCGAAGTAGTCACGTTCACAGCGGAGATCGGGCAGGGAATCGATCTGGAGGATGTGGAGGGGAGGGCGTACGAGGCCGGCGCGGTCAAGCACTATGGATTAAACTTGGTAGAAGAGTTCGTCAGCAATCACGTGGCCCCGGCCATAAGGGCCAACGCCAAGTACGAGGGCGAGTACCCCCTCTCCAGCGCCCTCTCCAGGCCCCTGATCGCCACCAAGCTGGTCGAGATAGCTGATAAGGAGGGCGCAGACGCCGTCGCGCACGGTTGTACATCCAAGGGCAACGACCAGGTGAGGTTCGACATAACGGTGAGGGCCCTGAACCCAGATCTCAAGGTCGTGGCGCCCACCAGAATCTGGCGCTGGACGAGGCAGCAGGAAATGGAGTATGCCAAGTCTAGGGGGTTGAGGATACCCGAGAGCCACAGCAGGTACTCGATAGATCAGAATCTCTGGGGCAGGAGCATAGAGGGCGGTCCCGTGGAGGGCCCCTGGAACGAACCGCCTGAAGATGCCTTCGAGTGGACGGTGCCCCCGGAGAAGGCCCCCGACTCTCCCGAGTACGTGACGCTTGGATTCGAGGGGGGACTCCCCAGCTCCCTCGACGGAGAGAAGATGAGCCTGAGCGAGCTCATAGTCGAGCTGAACTCCCTGGCCGGGAGGCACGGGGTGGGGAGGATAGATCACATGGAAAGCAGGATCATAGGGTTCAAGAGCAGGGAGGTCTACGAAGCACCGGCTGCCGTGGTCATCCTGAAGGCCCACAAGGATCTGGAGAAGCTGGTCCTGACGAGAAGGGAGCTACAGTTCAAGCAACTGGCCGATAGGGAGTGGACCAACCTGGTTTACGAGGGGCTGTGGGGCGATCCCTTGAGGGAGAGCCTCCAGGAGATGATCAGGATGATGAACGAGTTCGTCACCGGGGAGGTCAGGTTGAAGCTCTACAAGGGAAGCGCGGCTGTGGTGGGTAGGAAGTCCCAGTACGCTGCCTACAGCCTGGAGATCGCGGGATACGACGAGGGCTGGTACCCCACCGACGAGGAGGCAAGGGGCTTCATACAGGCCTGGGGACTCCACACGCTCGTGGCGAGGG
>CAZQNA010000015.1:1209-29545 GCA_964594835.1 uncultured Nitrososphaerota archaeon | reverse complement strand
TCACATGGCTCACTGCCGCGGGTCAGTGCCGTTTTTACTGTCCGATAAATCGTTATTTTGATCCCTCATTCGGATTTTTACCGATACGGAGATGAGCCTTCGGGTCATCGAAGAGGACCCCGAGAGAAAAGGGGTGCTCCGGGCCGAGGTCGACATCCCCCACTTCGGCAGGGTCGTGCTGAAGGACATGTTTCTGATGTCCACGAAGTGGTGGGCGGACTTCATGGCCGGACTCTCCGTCTTCGTAGGCGAGAAGGGCCTCAGGCCGGTCCTGTACTACTCCGCCTACAGGATGATGAAGGTCCACGACTCCAAGGGCATAGTCTCGACCAAGGAGAAGCTGTCTCTCGGCGAGATGCTAGATGCGGCCAAGAGAGTTTACAGATCACTCGGATTTGGCGACATCTTGTCAATTAGTCTAGAAAAGGAAAGAGTCGTGGTGAAGGTAAGAAACTCATTCGAGGCCAGAGGAAGGAGGTCCGACTCTCCGGTCTGTCACTTCACGGCCGGGCTATTAGCCGCCCTCGTGGAGGACATCACCGGCATTAGGATAGGCCCCATGATCGAGAGGGAGTGCCAGGCCACCGGGAAGGATGTCTGCGTATTTGAGGCAGAGATTCTAGAGGGAGGGCTCAGCCGTTGAGCCTACTGGCAGGTAGAGCCGAAGCGATAGCGGTTGTCAGGCCCGTAGAGGGTTGCGACTCTGCCTGCTCCTACTGCCCGCGCGCTGAGGAGAGGGTTCCTCCTCAGACTTTCCTCGAGCCTAGTAGACTCGAGGCCTTCTTGGACTCTCTGATTGGGTCCGGTTTGAGGCCGGACGTTTACTACACGTGCCCAAACCCATTGGCCAACCCAAAGGTGGAAGAACTCATCTCGGCGTCGGCCGACAGGGGACTTAAATCCCACGTGTTCGTTCCCGCCGCAGCCGGGTCTCGCGAGAGGTCGCCCGAGAGGCTCTTGATGGCTGACGAAATATTTCTGTTCTGCTACACGACATCAAATCTCAAGCGAGCCAAGAGATTTGTCAGGAAGCTCCTCATGGCTGGTAAATCAATCAGGCTGATGTCCATCTATGTCCCGGGCGTGAACGACGATGAGCTCGTGGAGATGATTAACATCGGCAGATCATGGGGGCTTCAAGTGTGGATCTCGCCGCCGGTCTTCTGCCCAGTTACCAAGTGTCCCACGGATGTCGTTAAGGCCATGCAGGCCCGGGGTTACGACGTCTCCGATCCCTTCGGTGAGCTCATGGGCATATATGAGATGCGGGTCACCTTCCACCGAGACTTCCCCGTGTACCTCCTCTCAGGTCCCAAGTGCCAGAGGGAGTGCAGGATAATCTACATGGATCCATCCGGCCTGGTCGGGAAGTGTCCGATGCTGGGTCAACTCAATCCCGCTTATGGACCCGACGAGCTCCGTAGCATCCTCGGATCTGGATGCGAGCTGATAGAGCGATCATCGGTCTATTCGTTCATCCCCTCCCTCAGACTCGTAACCAAGGATGGCCTGATACTGGATGAAGATGACTTGGACGTGCTATCGCTGCTGGAGTCCACGGGAAGCCTTAGCGCCGTCGCGAGGAGCCTTGGACTGTCTCCCCCTGCGGTATACAGGAGGCTCAAGAGGATGGAGTCCGCGTTGGGGTTCAGGCTCTTTGAGTCTTGGAAAGGCGGCACCGGTCGAGGAGGTGTGGTTCTCACGCCAGAGGCTCTCGAGCTGGTTCGGTCCTACCGCGACTACAAGGCCGGACTCGGGATCGTCCGTTTTAACCTCATGTTAAAGGAACGAAGTTAGTCAAATTTTTTACCTAAATCGGAGAATTTTTCTTGAGCGGGTTCGGAGTTCACCTGGGGGGATGAATGACAACCGTCCCTCCGAGCTACCTGGAATACCTCATCTACGTTGATCCCGAGAGATGCGTGGGGTGCAGGAGCTGCGAGATAGCTTGTGCGGTTGAGCACTCCTCTTCAAGGGAGCTGTACAAGGCCGTCTTCGAGGACCCCGCCCCGAAGCCGAGGACGAAGGTAGTTCCGGCCGCCGGCGTCTACGTTCCCATGAGGTGCATGCACTGTGATCCGGCCCCGTGCATCGAGGCCTGCCCAACTGGGGCCATGCACCGGACTGAGGAGGGCTTCGTCGTATCTGATCTCGAGAAGTGCATAGGCTGCCGGACGTGCCTTCTCGCTTGTCCCTTCGGCCACCCGACCTACGACTTCAGGAGGAAGGTGGTGAAGTGTGATCACTGCGTGGATAGGTTCAGGGCTGGACTCCCGCCAGCGTGCGTCGAGGCCTGCCCAACTGGTGCCCTCAGATACGGCAGGGCGGAGGACATCCTTGACCGGGAGAAGATCAGAAGGGCCGCGGATATGGTGCTGGGTCTCGCGGAGGCGGCTGTGGTATACGCCAGGCCCGTTGAGAAGGCTCCTAAGTCCCCCCTCGCATCTCTCAGGGAAATGTATGAGACCGTGAGGTGGTCTGAATGACTGCAGCGGGGGTTGAGGGAGACAAGCCCGGTTCCGAGAGGATCTACGAGAGGCTCATGAGGAGCGCGAGGAGGGAGTTCTACGAGACCGTCTCCATTGACCCCACAGTCTCACAGCTCCTAGAGAAGGCCGAGATGGACGGCGCCGAGACAGCCTGGCACAGGTACCTGGCCCAGCAGCCGCAGTGCGGGTTTGGCCTTCTGGGGGTATGCTGCAGGAACTGCAACATGGGACCGTGCAGAATCGATCCGTTCGGATACGGCCCCCAGAGGGGAGTCTGCGGGGCCACTGCCGACACGATAGTGGCAAGGAACCTTATGCGGATGCTCGCCGCAGGGGCCGCCGCTCACAGCGATCACGCCAGGGACATTGTGGAAGTCTTCAAGGGGATACCTGACGGATGGGCCAAGGATTACGAGATCAAAGACCCGGAGAAGCTGAGGGGGATAGCCCGCGCCCTCGGGCTGGAGGTTGAGGGCAGGGAGCTGAACGACTTAGCGAAGGAAGTTGCCGAGATAATGGAGTGGGAGTTCGGCAAGCCTGGAGAGGAGCCCCTCAGACTGGTGGAGGCCTACGCCCCCAAGAAGCGGAAGGAGGTATGGAATAAGGTCGGGATAATGCCCCGCGCGATTGACAGAGAGATCACGGAGATAATGCACAGAACGCACATGGGCGTCGACGCGGACCCGCTCACGCTCATTGCCCAGGGGCTCAGGTGCGCCCTCGCGGACGGATGGAGCGGTTCCATGATGGCCACGCTCCTCAGCGACGTCATGTTCGGGACGCCGAAACCGCTCAGAGCTGTGGCGAACCTCGGGGTGCTGAGAGAGGACGCGGTCAACATACTGGTGCACGGCCACAACCCTGTTCTGTCCATGAAGATCGCCGAGGTCGCCAGCGACCCCGAGCTGGTTCAGATGGCAAAGGACCTCGGTGCGACGGGCGGGATAAACGTCGTCGGGATGTGCTGCACCGGTAACGAGGTGCTCATGAGGCTTGGCGTCCCCATAGCTGGCAACATGCTCCAGCAGGAGCTCGCCATAGCCACCGGCGCTCTCGAGGCCGTCATTGTGGACTACCAGTGCATCATGCCGGCGATCGTGGACGTTGCCTCCTGCTACCACACCAAGGTGATAACGACGGAGCCTAAGGCCCACATCCCCGGCGCAATACACATCGAGTTCGACAAGGCCAACGCCATCGAGACCGCGAGGAAGATCGTGAGGATTGCTGTCGAGAACTTCAAGAATAGAAATCCCGCCAGGGTAATGATACCGAAGGAGAAGTCAGAACTCGTGGCCGGATTCAGCGTTGAGGCCATACTAGAGGCTCTTGGAGGCACGCTCGAGCCCCTCGCTGAGGCTCTGAGGACGGGGAAGATAAAGGGGATCGTCGGAATCGTGGGCTGCGTCAACCCAAAGGTCAAGCACGACCACAGCCACGTTACTCTGACGAAGGAGCTGATTAAGAGGGATGTCCTCATTGTGGGCACCGGCTGCTGGGCCATCGCCATGGGAAAGCACGGCCTGCTCCTCCCAGAGGCCGCCGAGCTTGCCGGACCTGGGCTGAAGGAGGTCTGCAAGGCCCTCGGCATCCCGCCAGCCCTGCACATGGGAAGCTGCGTAGACTGCTCCAGGATGCTGATAGCCCTGGCGGCGCTGGCGGAGCACCTTGGAGTTGACATACCTGACCTCCCGGCAGCGGGGTCTGCGCCAGAGTGGATGAGCGAGAAGGCTGTCTCCATCGGCTCCTACTTCGTGGCGTCCGGACTGCTGGTGCACCTGGGGACGGTTCCTCCGGTGCTTGGGAGCAAGAAGGTCGTTGAGATACTCACCGACAAGGCGGAGGACCTTGTGGGAGGGAAGTTCTTAGTAGAGCCCGACCCGGTGAAGGCTGCCGAGGCCATCATGGCTCACATCCTGGAGAAGAGGAGGGCACTGGGCTGGCCGGAGTGATGGCCTTGCCCCTCAGGGTTCTCGTGGCCGGGAAGGGAGGGGTGGGCAAGACGACGGTGTCTGCCCTCCTCTCCCACTTTTTGCGTGACAGGGGCTTGAGGGTCCTGGCGGTCGACGCCGACTCAGTCCCCAATTTGGGTATAGCGCTTGGCCTCCCACCCGAGGTCGCCGGTTCCATAGTTCCCCTCGTGAGAAACGAGGAACTCGTTGAGCAGAGGACGGGCGCCAGGCCAGGTCAGGCCTGGGGGGTTCTGTTCCGGGTCAACCCGAGGGTCGACGACCTGGCGGAGAGATACGGGGTGAGCGTAGGAGACGGCCTGAGCCTGCTGGTCGTCGGCAGCATAGACGCTGCCAAGCAGGGGTGTCTCTGCCCAGCCATAGCGCTGGCAAAGAGGCTCCTGAAGCACCTGGTCTCCACCGCCGACGACTCGTCGGCCGTGATCGTGGACTCCGAGGCTGGGGCGGAGGTCTTCGGCAGGGGGCTCGCAGAGAACTTCGATCACATGATCTGCGTTTCGGAGCCAACTGTGGCATCGCTGGACATCTCCAAGCATCTCCTCAGGATGGGCCGACAGCTTGGGATCCGCGAGTTCTCCCTGATCGTCAACAAGATGCCCGAGGAATGTGGGGCGCTCAGAGAAGCCGTGGAGAGGAGGTTTTCCGGGGAGGCTAGGGTATTCTTCGTTCCCCGCGATCCAGAGGTCCTGAGGGCAAGCATCGAGGGCAGAGGAGTGGGCACACTTCCGGACGACTCTCCGGCGGTGTCAGCCCTGAGGCGAGCCTTCTCCGAGATGTTCGGGTGATCGAATGGAGTCGGCATCGGAGCCGAGGGTGGGGGTATACGTCTGTCACTGCGGCAAGAACATAGCCGGCAAGGTGGACGTGAAGAGGGTGGCCAAGGAGGTAAGAAGGCATCCGAGGGTGGCCGTCTCTAGGGACTACTTCTTCATGTGCAGTAAGGCAGGCCAGGAACTCATTAGGAGGGATGTGGAGGCAGGTAAGGTAAACAGGGTAGTCGTGGCGGCGTGCAGCCCCAAGCTCCACGAACCCCTCTTCAGGAGGGTCGTGTCCGAGGCGGGCCTCAACCCCGGATACCTGGAGCAGGTGAACATAAGAGAACTCGTCTCTTGGTCAACCGAGGATCCGGAAGAAGCGACCCAGAAGGCCATCAGGTACGTCTTGGGAGGCGTGGAGAAGGTTCTGGCCGCGGAGCCCCTCGAGGTAGGGGAGGCGGAGGTGATTCGAGAGGCCCTCGTCATCGGAGGCGGCGTCGCTGGACTCGCAGCGGCCCTCGACTTGGCAGAGAAGGGGATCAAGGTTCACCTGGTGGAGAAATCGCCGACCGTAGGAGGGCTCATGGCCCTCTTCGATAGAGTGTTCCCGACCGGCGACTGCTCCCTGTGCATCCTGACCCCAATGATGGCAGAGGCCGAGGCTCACCCCCTGATCGACATCTACACCACTTCGGAGGTCGTGGAGGTGTCCGGCTCGATTGGAGACTTTAAGGTGAGGGTGAGGAGGAACCCAAGGTACGTAGACCCCGAGAAGTGCGTGGCGTGTGGAGTATGCACCTCCAAATGCCCGGTCGAGGTCCCGAACGAGTGGGACGCCTTTCTGGGCAAGAGAAAGGCCTCTTACATCCCATATCCTCAGGCCACGCCGAGAGCCTACGTGATCGATCCGAATGCCTGTCTCTACATCAGAGAGGGCACCTGCGGGATCTGCGTCGATGCCTGCCCTACCAAGGCCATAGACCTTCACGAGGAGCCGCGGGAGTTCGAACTCGAGGTAGGTGCCATCATAGTCGCCACCGGCGTCAGGGAGTACGACCCATCTAACCTCAAGAACTACGGCTTCGGGAGGATACCTGACGTTATAACCCAGCTCGGATTCGAGAGGCTGATTAACGTAACGGGACCCACTGGGGGGCACCTGAAGAGGCCGTCCGACGGTAAGGTGCCCAAGAGAATAGTGTTCATACAATGCGCGGGGAGCAGAGACGTGAACCACAACCCTTACTGCTCCGGAGTGTGCTGCATGATCTCGCTGAAGCAGGCAGAGATAGTGAGGTCCGAGTATCCGGACTCCAAGGTCTACATCTGCTACATCGACATGAGGACGGCAAAGAAGGGATTCGAGGAGATGTACGAGAGGGTCAGGAGCGAGGGGGTAATCTTCGTCCAGGGGAAGCCCGGAGAGGTCTGGAGAGACGGCGATGAGCTGGTGGTGGAGGTGTTCGACAAGACCCTCGACAGGAAGCTGGAGCTGAGGGCGGACCTCGTGGTGCTAGCCGCGGGGCTGTCCCCGTCGGAGGGGACCCTGAAGATGAGGGAGGTGCTAAACGTGGGTGCAGATCTCCACGGATTCCTCCAAGAGCTTCACCCCAAGCTGAAGCCTGTCGAGACCTCCAGGCCGGGAATATTCATTTGCGGCGGCGCCCAAGGCCCAAAGGACATTCCTGACTCCGTTGCGCAGGCGAAGGCGGCCGCCAGCGCGGCCGCCTCGGTGCTAGTGAGGGGGAAGGTAGAGGTCACTGGAGAGAGGGCCTACGTGGACTCAGAGCTGTGCGTTGGCTGCATGGCCTGCGTCGACGAGTGTCCCTTCGGCGCCATCGTGGAGAGAGACGGAAGAGCCGAGGTCGTTCCGGCCGCCTGCGCCGGCTGCGGGATATGCCAGGCCGTCTGCCCAACCGGCGCTATAACTAGGAGGGCCTACGGGGTCGAGCAGGTGATGAGACAGGTAGCTGGCCTCTTGGAGGCTGCTTCTGCTCCAGGCGGGGAGGTGTAGCAGATGACCTCAGAGTCTGGATCTGGGGGCCTGAGGAAGCTCATCGTTGGCTTCTGCTGCAACGAGTGCGCCTACGCGGCCGCCGACTTGGCCGGGAGCACGCACCGAACTCATCCGCCTAACGTGCTGGTGGTGAGGGTTCCCTGTTCGGGCGCGGTCGACCCCAGCTGGCTCCTCTACGCGCTGGCTAACGGCGCGGACGCGGCGTTCGCGGCCGGGTGTAGGAAAGGGGAGTGCCACTATGTGGATGGAAACTTGAAGGCAGAGGCCAGGGTGAACTTCCTGAAGTCCCTGCTAGAGGCCGTCGGAGTGGAGCCAGAGAGGGTGGAGATGTTCTTCATGGCCTCCTCCGAGCCCCACAAATTCGTTGAGGCCGCCAGGGAAATGGCCGCCAGGGTGGAGAGGCTACCCCCCCTGCACCGAAGGGAGAAGGTGCCAGTCGGCCCCAAGAGAGAGGCGCTCATCCGGGCTCTCCAATCCATTGCCGTAGAGGTCAGGGATGTCCAGCTGCCGGCGGTACCAGGGTTCGAGGTGCCCGTGTTTGACTTAGAGAAGTGCATCGGCTGCAGGGCCTGCGTTGAGGCATGCCCCAACGATGCTCTCCGCTCTGAAGACAGCGGAGACTACAGGGTGTTCCTCCTGTCCGCCCTCAGGTGTACGGGCTGCGGGGACTGTGTGGATGCCTGCCGCGAGAACGAGGTCGAGGCGCTCTCCCTAGGCGGGGTGAGAGCCCCGCAGCTCCTGAGTGAGTGGAGCGAGGTAGCCAGGGTTGAGCTGGTGAGGTGCTCAGTCTGCGGGAGGCCCTTCGCCACCGAGCGAGAATTAGAGAGGGCCGACTCGCCTCCTATCTGCCCCGACTGCAAGGCTAGGGCTTCGGCCAAGGCGATATCCTTCGGGAGGGTGAGATGGTGAGCCTGGCCGAGCGCGTGCTTGAGATCTCCAACCAAGACGTGAGGAAGTGCTTTCAGTGCGCCGAATGCACGTCCTCATGCCCCAATGCTGGGATAGACGGTTTTTACCCCCATAGGCTTGTCAGAGCTGTTCTCATGGATCTTAGGGAGGAGGTATTTCGTGGGGCTTACAAGATGTGCCTGCACTGTCACCTTTGCTCCGTACGGTGCCCAGTAGGCTTGAACTTCCCCGAGATTGCCATAGCGCTTTCCAACCTTGAGGCTAGTGAGAGAGGTCCGGACAAGGTGGAGCGAGCGTTCATCTCAGAACTGAGTAGGAGGGCTTTCGTCAATCCTGCGAGAGTGGCTCTGTCAGCTATGGGAATTAGAGCCCTCACGCTGACGGGCCTGCGCGGCCTGCGGCTCGCGGGTACGCTAGTCGAGTCCGGGTCAGTGAAGGAAGAGTACAGGAGGGAGGTCGCCAGGATTGTCAAAGGCTGAGGTGGCTTACTATCCTGGGTGCTCCGCGCTGACCACTGAGAGACCATACCTAAAGACCGCCAAAGCTGTGCTCAAGAGGCTTGATGTGCCTTACCGCCTACTAGAGGACGCGCCATGCTGCGGCACCGTAGAGCTGGAGATGGTGGACAGAGAGGCCTCCCGCAGGGTGTCCGAGATCGTCGCCGAGGCTGCGGGTGGAGCGACTCTCGTCACAGGATGCTCCGGCTGCTATGGCACGCTCAGGCGTGGCGGCGTCGAGGTCAGGCACCTGGTCGAGTTCCTCGGCAGGGACATTGGAGCGCAGGAGATCGCAAACAGGGCGATCAGAGGCTGGCCCGTCAAGGTCGCCCCCTACTATGGATGTCAGGCGCTGAGACCCAGGGAGCAGGCCATCGACGACCCCGAGGATCCACAAATCTTGGAGGAACTCCTGGCGGCGATCGGCGCTGAGCCCGTGGACTTCAGAATGAGGCTCAAGTGCTGTGGCGGGCCAATATTCCTCCGCCGACCAGAACGCGCGAGGCAGCTGGCCAAGTCCGTGCTCGAGTCTGCTAGCCTTACCGGGGCAGAGTGCGTAGTCACCATCTGCAACCTCTGCCACTTCATGTTGGACTTCTATGGCGGGGGAACCCTTCCGGTTCTTCACGTGACTCAGCCGATCGCCTACGCTCTAGGAGAGCCGGTGGAGTCCCTGGGACTCGAAGATCACTTTACCCCCGTCCACAGGAGGCTATTTCAGCCGCGGCCTTGACTCCCCGCCCTGAATTTTCTTTCAATCCCGCGTTGAATGGGGGGATCTTCATGTGTGAGGGAGTTGCTCTGGTGATATCCGAGGGGTCTGAGAAGACTGTAATGGAGGAGGTGGTTTCAGTCAGCGTCAGAGGGGACAGGGTCACCCTCATGAACGAGGAGGGAGATGTGTTAGAGTTCCTGGGGGTCAAGGAGGTCTCGGTTGACTTGATCAGGCATAGAGTGGTCGTGGCCTATGCTCCATAATTGATCCTCAGCAGGATTCATTAGGAATCCGTCGCGCTTGGAAGCCTCAAGAAAATAAGTGGGATGGGATGGGATGGGCTGGCGGAGAGGGTGGTCAGAGCCGATTCCAGAGCGCCTTCGCCAGCTCCTTTGCCTCGTCGAAGATCTCGTCCTCGTTGACAGTGAGGAGTTCTCCGTTCCTGACCACGAACTTCCCGTCCACAACGACGTCCGTCACGTGGGAGGCGTCCATTCCGAATATGAAGTGCCACGGGAAGTTGCCGTCGTGCATGGGAGTGTACGGCCTGTAGCTCAGCACCACGAGGTCGGCGAACGCCCCCGGAACGATCTTGCCGAGCGGCCTGGGGAAGTACTTAGCCGCGAGTTCGGAGTTGTTGTGGTAGAGCATCTCGAGCACCTTGTCGGCCCCCATGACCCTGGGATCGGCCATGTGGAGCTTGTGGAGCGTGTAGGCGACCTTCGCCTCCCTGAACATGTCCATCGTGAATCCATCCGTCCCCAGGGCTGGCCTGATGCCTAGCTCCATCATCCTGACGACCGGCGCCACCCCGACCGCGTTGTTCATGTTGGACTCGGGGTTGTGGACCACGTTGGTCTTGGTGTCCTTCAGTATCCTGAGCTCCCTCTCGTTGGTGTGCACGCAGTGGGCCGCGATGGTCTTCTCCCCCAGGATGCCGGCCCCCCAGAGCCTCTCCACCACTCTCCTGCCAGACTTCTCCAGGCTGTCGAAGACGTCCTCGACCCCCTCGGCCACGTGTATGTGGAACCCCGTGTCCAGCCCCTTGGCCGCCTCGACGACCTTCTCCAGGGTCTCGTCCGAGAGGGTGAGCTGGGCGTGGAGCCCGAAGCTCCCGGTGATGAACCCGTCTCCTTGGTGCCTCTTGATGAACTCGACGTTCTCCCTGATACCCTCCTCGGCCCTGTCGAGCCCGTCCCTGTCTGAGACCTCGTAGGCTATGTTGGCCCTGACGCCGACCCTCCTGAAGGCCTCGGCGAGCCTCTCAAGGCTCCCGGTGATGGCGAAGGGGCTGGCGTGGTGGTCGAACATCGTGGTGGTCCCGTGCCTGACGGCCCCTATCGCCGTCACCAGCCCGCTGTAGTAGACGTCGTCCAGGGTGAGCCTCTTGTCCAGGTGCCACCATATCCTCTCAAGGATCTCCACGAACCTCGTGGGGGGCTCAACCTTCAGCGGCATCCCCCTGGCGAAGGCGCCGTATGCGTGGCAGTGGGCGCATATCAGCCCGGGCATCATCACCGACTTGGGGAACTCGATCACGTCCTCGCCGGGGTTCTCCCTGACTATCCGCTCCCTCGGGCCCACGTCCCGGATCAGGTTCCCCTCAACGAGAACGGCGCCGTCTTCGATGAGGCCGATGCCCTCCCCGAACGTCGCCACCCACCTGGAGGTCAGTATCACGGCGCGATCCCCCCGACTGTGTGGACCTCCGCTGGGGTTTCTAATAATCTGAGCAGGCTCGAAGAACTCTCTCGACCGGACCTTCGGGCGTGACGACCTGGGAGAAGACTGGTTCGGGGTTCTAACCTCTCTTGGGGGCCCGCGGGTTAGCTCCACCTGTTAGATTAATATGATTCCCGAAAAGGGCGTGTGGGGGGAAACTTGGCCTCGGAGGCTGCCGCCGTGGTGGGCGAGGCCCGTGGGGCTGATCTGCTCGTCAAGATGGTGGACATCGTGAAGAGGTTTCCCGGGGTGCTCGCCAACGATCACGTCAACTTCGAGTTGAGGGGCGGAGAGATACACGCCCTGCTTGGGGAGAACGGCGCCGGCAAGACGACTCTCATGAATATCTTGTACGGGATATACCACCCCGACGGGGGTGAGATCTACGTTCGGGGAAGGAGGGTCGAGATCAGGAGCCCGAGGGACGCCATGAACCTGGGCATAGGGATGGTTCACCAGCACTTCATGCTGGTTGACCGACACACAGTGGCCGAGAACGTCGCCCTTGGATACGCCAAGAGCCTCTTCAACCCCCTGGGAGAGATCAGAGAGAGGCTAAGGGAGTTCGCCGAGAAGTATGGCTTGAGGGTCGATCCAGACGCCTACATATGGCAGCTGTCCGCGGGCGAGCAGCAGAGGGTTGAGATAATCAAGGCCCTCTACCACGGGGCCGACATCCTCATCCTCGACGAGCCGACCTCGGTTCTCACGCCTCAGGAGACCAAGGAGCTGTTCAAGATCATACGCAGGATGAGGGACGAGGGGAAGGGCATAATCTTCATCACGCACAAGCTCGACGAGGTCTTCGAGGTCGCCGACCGGGTCACCGTCATGAGGAGGGGGAGGGTCGTCGGGACCCTCAAGGCGAGCGAGACCACTAAGGAGGAGCTCGCGAGGATGATGGTGGGCAGGGAGGTCCTCTTCAGGCTGGAGAAGGAGCGCGTGGAGAGGGGCAAGCCGGTCCTGGAGGTGGAGAACCTCCACGCCCTCAACGACAGGGGCCTGCTGGCCGTGAGGGGCGTCTCCTTCAAGGTCCACGAGGGGGAGATCTTCGGGATAGCCGGGGTGGCGGGAAACGGACAGAGGGAGCTGGCCGAGGTCATAGTGGGCCTGAGGAGGGCCACGGCTGGCCGCGTGGTCATCGACGGGGTCGACGTCACCAACAGGTCGCCGAGGTTCATAGCATCCAAGGGGGTGGCGCACATCCCGGAGGAGAGGCTGAGGCACGGGATCGTGCCCAACCTGACCGTCGCCGAGAACCTCATCCTGAAGGACTACCACAAGGAGCCCTACAGCAGGGGCATCCTCCTGAACCACTCCAAGGTCGTGGAGGACGCCGAGAGGCTCATCAACAGGTTCGACATAGTGACGCCTAGCCCCTTCACCCCGGCGAAGCTCCTCTCCGGCGGGAACATCCAGAGGCTGATATGCGCCAGGGAGCTCCACAAGGAGCCAAGGCTCATCGTGGCGGCCCACCCGACCTACGGGCTCGACGTGGGGGCGACGGAGTACATCCGGAGGATACTGCTGGACCAGAGGAGGAGGGGCGCCGCCGTTCTCCTGATCTCGGAGGACCTTGAGGAGGTCCTCCAGCTGAGCGACAGGGTCGGCGTGATGTTCAACGGGGAGATAGTCGGGATCGTGAGGCCCGAGGAGGTCTCGATCGAGGAGATCGGCCTGATGATGGCCGGGGCGAAGAGGACGTCGCGGGAGGAGGTGGCCTCATGAGGATAGTCGTTCGGAAGAGGGTCGTCGTCTCGAGGAGGTTCGCCCTCGCGGTCCGCGTTGGTTCGGTGGCCCTGGCCCTCCTGGCCGTCGCCGCAATATTCTACGCCTACGGGGTCAACCCCGTCGACGTCTACAGGTCCATCTTCTTCAACGCCTTCGGCACCGAGGTCGGCCTGACCGAGACGATAGTGAGGATGATGCCTCTCCTGCTGGTCAGCTCGGGGCTGGCCCTCGTGTTCAGGACGGGCTTCTGGAACATAGGGGCGGAGGGACAGCTGCTCTTCGGAGCCATGGCCGCCTACGTCGTGGCGAGAACATTTCCAAACGCGCCTCCTGGTCTGCTCATTCCCTCGATGTTCGCGGTCGGCTTCCTGGCCGGCGCGGCGTGGGGGATACCTCCGGCCGTTCTGAAGGCGAAGCTGAACGTCAACGATGTGATATCGACCCTGATGCTCTACTACGTCATCTTCTGGATCTTCCAGCACCTCATACACGGGCCCTGGAAGGCGAGGGAGAGGGTGGGACAGCTTACTTACGGCGGATTCGCTCACACCGAGATAATATCGAAGAACGCCTGGCTGCCCTTGATAGGCGAGACGAGGATCCACTGGCCCACGCTGATCCTCTCGATCGCAGCCGCCGTGGGGGTGTACGCCTTCCTCAACTACACCTGCGCTGGTTACGAGATGAAGGTCGTCGGGGACAACCCTGAGGCCGCCAGGGCGGCGGGGATAAGCTACCTGAGGACGGTGACGCTGGCCATGGTGATCAGCGGGGGGCTGGCTGGGCTCGCCGGGGTCGGGGAGTTTGCGGGGATACAGCACAGGTTCACCCCCGAGTTCCTCTCGGGCTACGGGTTCACCGGCATAATCACGGCGTGGCTCGGGGGGGTGAACCCCATCGGCCTTCTGATAGCCAACTTCCTCTTCGGGGGCCTTCTGGTCGGGGGACAGTACATCATGATCGACTACAAGCTCCCAATCGGCGTGGTGGACATGTTCAACGGGGCCATACTCTTCTTCGTCCTCGCCGGCGACTTCCTCCTCAGGTACAGGGTCCAGATAAGGAGGTGAGCGATGGTGGATGTCTCAGTGGTGGAGAACATCCTCTGGGTGGGCTTCAGGTCCGCCACTCCCCTCCTGCTCGCATCCCTCGGCGAGATATACGCCGAGCGGTCTGGGATACTGAACCTAGGGGTGGAGGGGATGATGATAATGGGCGCCGTCTCCGCCTTCATCACCGCCCTAAGCACCGGCAACCCCTGGCTGGGCGTGGCGGTGGCGGTCGTCGTCGGGATAGCTATGTCCCTCATTCACGGCGTGATCAGCATCCACCTGAGGGGCAATCAGGTCGTCTCCGGCCTCGCCCTGACCATGTTCGGCCTCGGACTCAGCAGCGTGATAGGGAGGGGGTACGTCGGCTATCAGCTCCCGGTCAAGTCCAGGTTCCTCCCCAAGCCCCTATCGGAGGGGCTCGTCAGGATACCAGTCGTGGGGAAGGCGCTGTTCGACCAGGAGCCGCTCTTCTACCTGAGCATAGGCCTGGCGGTCGTCCTCTGGTTCGTCCTCTTCAAGACGAAGGTGGGGATAGTGATCAGGTCGACTGGGGAGAACCCCGCCGCCGCCGACGCCCTTGGAATAAACGTCTACCTGGTGAGGTACGCCTGCACGGCCCTAGGAGGGGCCCTCGCCGGCATGGCCGGGGCCTACCTCTCGGTCGCCTACAGCCCCGCCTGGATAGAGAACATGACGGCCGGGAGAGGGTGGATAGCGCTGGCCCTCACGATATTCGCCCTCTGGAATCCCCTGAGGGCCATATTCGGGGCCTACCTGTTTGGGGTCGTGGAGGCCGGCGGGTACACACTCCAGGCCTACGGGTACAGCCAGTGGCTCCTCAACGGCGTCCCCTACCTCCTGACCATCATAGTGCTTACCGCCGGGGCCACCGAGACAATGAGGAGGAGGATGGGGGCGCCCGCGGCCCTGGGTGTGCCCTACGTCAGGGGAGAGAAGTAGGCCGCCCGGCCCCCACAACCCTTTTCCTCCGCGCCCGGGCTGGATCCGCCAGCCGGTTCACGCAGCGCGGCTGCCCCGGCAGCCTGTCCGACTGGAACTCGATCCACCGATAGGTTTCAATCGACTCGCCGCCTCTCACCACTCGGCGGATTAAAAGCCCCGTTCTGTACGACCGGAGGGCCCGGACGATCCGGTTACTTTTTCGACCTTCAGGAAAAATTTATGGGCATCAAATCGGCAATCACCTTACCCACGCTCTCCATGGGGGGATAGCCATGAGCTCATCTCAGTGGGCCGCCCTAGTTATCATCGCCATCATAGTCGGGGCCGCCATAGGATACTTGGCGGCGCCGAGGGGGCCGGCCGAGTGCCCTCCCTGTGAGACCGCGGCGCCAGGAACCTGCCCTCCGTGCGAGGCTCCTCCCGCGAAGAAGATCAAGGCAGCCTGGATCTACGTAGGTCCGATCGGTGACATCGGCTGGACCTACGCTCACCACGCTGCCAAGGAGATGGTGGACGCGAAGTACGAATGGCTGGAGACCACCCACGTCGAGTCCGTGGCCCCGGCGGAGTGCGCCGGCGTGATCGAGCAGCTGCTCGGCCAGGGCTACGACGTGGTCTTCACCACAAGCTTCGACTTCATGGACCCGACGCTGGAGGAGGCTCAGAAGCACCCCGACAAGATCTTCTGGCACTGCTCCGGATACAAGCGGGCCCCTAACATGGGGACCTACTTCGCCGACTTCTACCAGGTCTACTACCTCAACGGCCTGATGGCCGGGGCTCTGACCCAGAGTAAGAAGATCGGCTACGTCGCCGCCCACCTCATCCCCGAGGTGGTGAGGCACATCAACGCCTTCGCCCTGGGGGTCAAGGAGGTCTGCCCCGACTGCAAGGTCTACGTCAGGGAGATAGGCGCCTGGTACGATCCGACCAAGGCCAGGCAGGCCGCTGAGGCCCTGATCTCCGAGGGGATCGACGTCCTCGCCTTCACGGAGGACTCGCCTACCGTCGTCCAGGTCGCCCAGGAGCACTTCGAGAGGGGTGAGAGGGTCCTCGCCTTCGGTCACTACAGCCCGATGCTCGACTACGGGCCCGACGTCTGCGTCAGCGGACAGCTGGTGCACTGGGAGGTCATATACGATGACATACTCAGCAAGATCTACTCCGGGTCGTACAACACCCAGAACCTGCAGAACGTCGACTACTGGTGGAAGCTGAAGGAGGGCTCCGTCGAGCTGGGGTGCACCTTCAACCAGCCGGTCAACCCGAAGTTCGTGAGCGAGCTCAAGTCCGTCAGGGTGCAGGAGACCATCCAGCTGCCCAACGGCACGCTGATTGAGAACCCCGACGTCTACACGCTGGTGATGGCCAGGCTCATCCAGATGGGCGCCGTCTGGACGGGAAGCGAGTGGGTCTTCGTCAACGACGAGGTGTTCGATCCCTTCAGCGGGCCGATATACGACGACAAGGGCACCCTCAGGGTCATGGCCGGCCAGAGGCTCGGACACGACGAGCTCTGGTCAATGCAGTGGTGGGTCGACAACGTGGTGGGTCCTGCCCTCGGGGGCTGACCCACTCACCTTCCACCTTTTTTCGGCAGATCCGCACTCACGCTGGCCTGCCTTCCCGAGGCACGTCTCGGGCCCCTGAGAGGGCCGCCAGACCGATCTATCCCGGCGGAATAACGCCCTTGGTTCAAGTTCGCTCCCCAGGATTTATTTGGTCTCTCGGAAAGATTCAGCTTTGGCCCGTTCAGGGCTGGCGGTGATCGCATGGTTGAGGGGGTTCAGAACCTCTTGATAATCGACCCGGACAAGTGCACCGGGTGCAGGATCTGCGAGGAGGCGTGCTCCTTCCACCACTACGGTGAGTTCAACCCCCGGAGGTCGTACATCCAGGTCCTGCGGAACGACTTCGAGGGAGTCTTCATACCCATGACATGTCAGCACTGCGGGAAGCCTCTCTGCGTCGAGGCCTGCCCGACGGGCGCCCTGTACCAGTTCGGAAACGCCGTCTTCCTAGACAAGTCGAAGTGCATCGAGTGCAAGCAGTGCCTGAACGCCTGCCCCTTCGGGGGCATCCAGGTCGACCTAGTGACCTTCCAGATCGTGAAGTGCGACCTCTGTGGAGGAGACCCGCAGTGCGCCAGGAGGTGCCCCACCGGGGCGATCAGGTGGGTCAGGGCCGACCAGGTTGGCTACCAGAAGAAGGTCGACGGGGCTCAGAGGTCCGCCAGGCTGATCTCGCTGATAGTCCCCCAGGGGTGATGGCGGATGGAGCTGGGAGGGTACGCGGGTAGGTACATCCGAGTCGACCTCTCAACCGGGAAGATCCTGATCCAGGAGACTCCCAGGGAGCTGATCAGGGACTACCTGGGTGGGCTGGGGTTCGCGGTCAAGATACTGTGGGACGAGGTGGACGAGAGGACGGATCCCCTCGGTCCGGAGAACCGCCTGGTGATCTCCACCGGCCCGCTGACCGGGACCATGTTCCCCGCCGCCGGGAGGTATCAGGTGAACGCGAAGTCCCCCCTCACCGGGATATGGGGACACGCCAACGCCGGGGGCTTCTTCGGGCCCGAGCTGAAGTTCGCCGGCTACGACTTCCTGGTGATACAGGGCAGGTCCGAGAGGCCCGTCTATCTGGTCATCGACGACGACCTCGTCGAGATCAGGGACGCCAGCCACCTCTGGGGTGAGGAGAGGGACGGCAGGTACTACGGCGGGAAGACGACCTTCGAGACCATCCAAGAGGTGAGGGAGGAGCTCGGCGACGAGACCTTCAAGGTGGCCGCCATAGGGCCCGCGGGGGAGAACCTCGTGAGGTTCGCCTCCATCATCAACGACATGGGCAACGCGGCCGGCAGGACCGGCATGGGCGCCGTGATGGGCTCCAAGAGGCTCAAGGCCATAGCGGTGAGGGGGAGCAAGGGGGTGCGGGTAGCGAAGCCCGAGCTCTTCATGGAGGTGGTCGACGAGGCGTACAGGAAGCTCCTCGTTGACTGGGGCGACTCGCTGAGGGAGACCCTGACGAAGTACGGCACCCCGAACCTGGTTGAGGCCATCAACTCCATGGGGAGGATGCCCGTGAAGAACCACTGGACCGGGTACTGGGAGAAGGCCCACCTGATAGGAGGGGAGAGGATCAGGGAGGAGTTCAGGGTCAAGCAGGCCAGCTGCTTCGGCTGCCTGGTCCAGTGCAAGTACTTCGTGAGGTCGAGGAAGGAGCCCTACGCGGGCGTGTACAAGGGGCCCGAGTACGAGGCCCTGGTGTCCTTCGGATCCTCCACCCTAGTCGAGGATGTCGAGGCGGTCTTCTACGCGAACCACCTGGCCGACCTCTACGGGATGGACTCCATCTCCCTGGGCATGACGATAGCGTGGGCGATGGAGAGCTGGGAGCACGGCCTACTGACGAGGGAGGACACCGGGGGCTTGGACCTGAGCTGGGGCAACGCCGAGGTCATGGTCGAGCTCGTGAGGAAGACGGCCTTCAGGGAGGGATTCGGGAACGTGATAGCGGAGGGGAGCAAGAGGGCCTCCGAGATCATTGGCCGGGGGACCGAGAGGTTCGCCATGCACGTGAAGGGCAACGAGATCTCGGCTCAGGACGGCAGGGCCCACCAGTCCTCCGGGCTGACGCACGCGACGGCCGCCAGGGGGGCCGACCACCTAACCTCGCTGTCCTGCCTCGAGGAGAGGGGCTACGAGCAGGTGGCCGCCGAGAGGTACGGGGCCGACAAGGTGAGGGACCTCGTCGACCCGCAGTCCACCAGGTACAAGGGCTGGCTCGTCTGGGACCTGGAGATGCTCTACGCCATGGGCAACTCGCTGATCATATGCTGGTACGAGGTCGGCTGGCCGCCCGTCTTCTACTACCCCGACATGGCCAAGGCCGCCGCCGCGGCCACAGGCATAGCGGAGTTCGGCGACCCCAACGAGATCAGGAGGATAGCCAAGAGGATAGCCATCCTTAGGAGGATGTTCAACGTGAGGGAGGGGCTCAGGAGGAAGGACGACACGCTCCCAGAGAGGTTCCTGAAGGAACCCATGCCCACGGGCCCGGCGAAGGGCCACGTTTGCAGGCTCGACGAGATGCTGGACGACTACTACGAGGCCGCGGGCATAGACAAGGAGACGGGCGTCCCCAAGGACGAGACGCTCAGGGAGCTCGGCCTCGGCGAGCTGGCTGGGAGGTGGAGGTGAGCCCGATGGTGGACCTGACGGTTGAGGTAGCAGGGATCAGGTTCAGGAACCCCGTGCTCACGGCCGCCGGTCCGCCCAGCCAGAACGCGGCAGCCCTGCTCGCCGCGGCCAGGGCCGGGGTGGGCGGGCTCGTGGCCAAGACCATCAGCGTGGAGCCCGCCAAGGTGCCGAGGCCCACCATGGTGGTCCTGGACAGGGGGTTCACGGACTTCGACGTGTTCTACGCCGCGGGAGGGAGGATAGTCAGGAGGACTAGGACCAAGCTCTTCATGCCGAGGGGCCTCCTGAACACCGAGCTGTGGTCCGACCTGCCCTACCAGCGCTGGCTCGACGTGGAGTACAGGCTGGCCAAGAGCTCCGGCCTGCCCCTGATAGCTAGCATAGGGTACACGGCAGAGGAGGTCAGCTTCCTCGGCAAGAAGGTTCAGGAGGCGGGCGTGGACGGCATAGAGTTCTCCCTCCACTACGTGGGGATAGACTACAAGCCGATCCTGGAGATCGCCAAGGCCCTGAGGGAGGCCGTTGACGTACCGATATTCGCGAAGCTGAGCCCACACATCCTCAACCTGCCCGAGTTTGCCAAGGAGCTTGAGAAGATAGGCGTGGACGGAATCGTGGCGGTCAACTCCCTGGGGCCGACCCTCCACATAGACATAGAGGAGGGCAAGCCCATGCTCGGCGGGAAGTACGGCTACGGCTGGCTCTCCGGCCCGGCGATCAAGCCGCTGGGGGTTAGGGTGGTCGCGGAGGTCGCGAGGAACACGAACCTTCCGGTGATCGGCGTTGGGGGCGTCACGAAGGGGGAGGACGCCATAGAGTACTTCATGGCCGGCGCATCTGCCGTGCAGATCTGCACCGGCGCGATAATCGAGGGCCCGGAGATCTACGGCAGGGTGGCCAGGGAGATAGCCAGGTGGCTAGAGGAGCACGGGTACGACTCGGTCGAGGACATCAGGGGCGTGGCCCTGAAGCACATGAGGGAGGAGCCCAACTACGAGGTCAGGAACCCGGTCGTGGACCCGGAGAAGTGCACCGCCTGCGGCATCTGCGAGCAGGCCTGCAGGTACAACGCCATCAGGATAGAGGGAGAGGGCGGCAGGAAGACCGCGGTCGTCGATCAGTACGCCTGCTACGGCTGCGGAGTCTGCGTGAGCATATGCCCCGTGAGGGCGGTTACCTTCCCGCCCTCCTGAGTTTTTCCCTTCCCGTTGGACGGGAGGATTCGGTTGGGAGGTGGTCTTGTGGTTCAGATGATGTTGCTGATAACGCCCGAGCTGTGTAGCGGGTGCAGGCTCTGCGAGGGGGCGTGCTCCTTCTACCACTACAAGGTGATCCAGCCATCTAGGTCTAGGATCACCGTGGTGAAGTTCGAGGACCGCGGGCTGGACGTGCCCGTGACCTGCCTCCAGTGCGACGACGCCCCCTGCGTGGCCGCCTGCCCCACGAGCGCCCTGTGGAAGAACGAGGAGACGGGCCTGGTAGAGTACGACCCCGAGAGGTGCATAGGGTGCAAGTCCTGCATCACGGCCTGCCCGTTCGGCGGCGTGGGGTGGGACGCCGAGACCAACAGCATCCTGAAGTGCGACTGGTGCGGCGGGAACCCGCAGTGCGCCAGGATCTGCCCCACTGGCGCCATCAAGTGGGTCAGGGCCGACCAGGCCGACGATACCAAGAGGAGGATGGTGGCCCTCAGGATGCAGGAGGTGGCCCAGAACCTGATGGCCCCGAGGAGGGCAGAGGTGTGAGGGTTGCGCCTCCGGTACAAGGGGTACGCTGGTAAGATACTGCGGGTCGACCTCAGCTCTGGCAGGGTCAGGGAGGTCGACACGCCCAAGGAGTGGGCCCGCAAGTACCTCGGCGGCGACGGCATGGCGGCCAGGCTCCTCTGGGAGGAGGTCGGTCCCGGCGTTAACCCGCTGGGCCCGGACAATAAGCTGATCATAGCCACGGGGCCCGTCACGGGCACCATCTGGCACACGTCCGGCAGGGTCGTCGCGGTGTCCAAGTCCCCCCTGACCGGCATATGGGGCGAGTCCCACTCCGGCGGTCACTTCGGGCCTGAGATCAAGTACGCGGGCTACGACATGATCGTGGTGGAGGGCGCCTCGAGCAAGCCGGTCTACCTCTCCATCTACGACGGGAAGGTGGAGATCAGGGACGCCGGTCACCTCTGGGGCAAGGACACGTACGAGACCACGGAGGCGATCAGGGAGGAGCTCGGGGACCCGGCGGTGCAGGTGGCCAGCATCGGGCAGGCCGGCGAGAACCTGGTGAAGTACGCGGCCATAATCACCAACTACCACGACGCGTTCGGCAGGACCGGCATGGGAGCCGTCATGGGCTCTAAGAGGCTCAAGGCGATAGCGGTGAGGGGGTTCGGGGCTGTCGAGGTGGCCCACCCGGACGAGTTCTACGAGTTCGCCCTGGAGGGGCACAGGAGGGTCTTGGAGTCCGATCAGGCCATGGAGCTGAGGAGGTACGGCACCCCCATGCTGGTGGCGGTGAAGCAGGCCATCGGCGAGCTCCCCACCAAGAACCACTGGGTGGGGGTGTTCGACCGCTACCACCAAATAGACGCGGAGACGCTCAGGGAGAAGTACTGGGTGGCCACGAAGTCCTGCTTCGGCTGCAGCACGGCCTGCAAGAAGAAGCATCTCGTGAGGGCCGGAGAGTTCGCCGGCACCTTCACCGGCGGCCCCGAGTACGAGGCCGTCTTCGCCTTCGGCTCCAGCGCCATGTGCGACAGCCTGCCCGCGATCCTCAGGCTCAACCTGCTGTGCAACAGGTACGGCGTCGACGTGATATCCGCCGGGAAGACGATGTCCTTCGTGATGGAGCTCTTTGAGAGGGGCATACTGACCAAGGGAGACACTGGGGGCTTGGAGCTCAGGTGGGGAGACTACCACGCCATGCTCGAGGCCCTGGACATGATCGTGTTCAGGAGGGGCTTCGGGGACCTCATGGCCGAGGGAGTCAGGGCCATGGCCCAGAGGATCGGCAGGGGCTCCGAGAAGTACGCGATGCACGTCAAGGGCCTGGAGATCTCTGGGCAGGATGGCAGGGCCCACAGGTCCGCAGGCCTGACGCATGCGGTGTCGGCCAGGGGCGCTGACCACATGAGGTCCCTCGTGACCGTGGACCAGCTCGCCTACTGGGACACGGCCAGGGAGAGGTTCGGAGAGGACAAGGTGGAGGGGGTGGTCAACGGGTACTCCGAGGCCTACAAGGGGCTGGCCGTGAAGATGCACGAGGACGCCTACGCCGTGAGGGACTCGCTCATCGTGTGCTGGTACACGGTCGGCTGGCCGCCGATATTCTGGATGGACGACTTCGCCAAGCTAGCCTACCTGGTCACGGGAGAGGAGGCCTTCAAGGACGTCAGGAAGATGTGGCTGATCGGCGAGAGGATCAACAACCTCAAGAGGGCGTTCAACGTCAGGCTCGGGATAACGAGGAGGGACGACACCCTCCCGGAGAGGTTCACCAAGGAGCCCATGCCGGCCGGACCGGCGAAGGGGCAGGTCGTCAACCTGGACGTGATGCTGGACGAGTACTACACCCTGAGGGGTTGGGACCTCGAGACCGGACTGCCCACGAGGGAGAAGCTCGTGGATCTCGGCCTGGAGGACGTCGCCGACGAGCTGGAGCGCCTCGGAAAGCTTCCCAGGACTGAGCAGCCCCCCGAGGGCGCGGGAGGGGTAGGAGAGGCCGAATGACGGTCGACCTCGTGGTCAGGGGCGCCCGGGTCCTGACCTCCCAGTTCACGGTCGAGGGAGCTGGCGTCGCCGTCCAGGACGGGAAGATCGTGGCCCTGGCAAAGGACCCCCACCTGCCGGAGGCCTCCCAGGTCGTGGACGCCGACGGGAAGATCCTGATGCCCGGTGCCATAGACGCGCACGCGCACATCTACGACCCCGACTACACGCACAGGGAGGACTGGAGGAGCGGGAGTGAGGCCGCCGCGGCCGGCGGCGTTACCCTGCTCATAGACATGCCCCTGGTGCTCACCGTCATGCCGGAGCTGGCCAGGCAGAAGATAGAGGTCGGAGAGAGGGAGTCCCTCGTCGACTTCAGCCTGCACGCGGGCATGATGACCAGCGAGGAGCACCTGAGGAGGATGCCGGAGCTGGCGGAGATGGGCATCCTCTCCTTCAAGGCGTTCACCACCAAGCCCTTCCTGGCCGGCTACGACTACATAGAGGAGCTCCTGATCAGGGCTTCGGAGCTGGGAGGAAGGATCGTGGTCCACTCGGAGGACGATCAGGTGATAGAGAGGGGGGTTCACAGGGTCAGGGACGTCGAGGGGAGGAAGGATCCCCTGGCCCACCACGACTCTCGACCCCCGGAGGCCGAGGTGGTCGCGGTGGCCCGGATCATCGAGTCCGTCGCCCGGGTGGGCGGGCACTACCACGTTGCCCACCTGAACACGGCCAGGGGGGCCGAGCTGGCGGCCCACGCCAAGGCCAGGGGGCTCAGGGTGACGTCGGAGACGTGCGTGCACTACCTGGTCTTCACGAAGGACGACGTCAAGAGGTGGGGGCCCTACCTCAAGATGACGCCGCCCCTCAGGACCAAGGAGGACGTCAGGGGGCTCTGGGAGGCCCTCCTCACCGGCGGCGTGGACATGATAGCCACGGACCACGCCCCCGGCACCAGGGAGGAGAAGGAGGTCGGCTGGGACGACATCTGGGAGGCCTGGGGGGGCATCCCCGGGGTGGAGACCCTGCTCCCGGTGTCCATGAGCGAGGGCCTCCACAGGTGGGGGATACCGCCCACCGTGCTCTGCGCGGCCCTCTGCGCCAACCCGGCCAAGGCGTTCGGGATGTACCCCAGGAAGGGCGAGCTGGCCCCCGGGTCCGACGCGGACCTCGTCATCTACGACCAGAACCTGGAGGTCGAGATCAAGGCCGACAGGCTCCACTACAAGGTGGGCTGGACGCCCTACGAGGGGATCGTCGTCAGGGGCTGGCCCGTCCTGGTCACCGTGCGAGGAGAGGTCGTTGCCCAGGACGGCGAGCCCGTCGGGCGCCCCGGCCACGGGGAGTTCGTCAGGATGGGCAGGTGGAGGTGAGAGCGAGTATGGATGAGTCTCCTGGAGTCGCCGAGAGGTACGGGGGTTGGGCGGGTCAGGTCCTGTGGGTCGACCTGACCCGACAGAAGGTTGTCACCAAGCCCCTCGAGGAGGAACTCGCGCTGAACTACCTGGGTGGAACGGGATTCGCCGCCAGGTGGCTGTTCGACCTCGTTGGCCCCGAGGTCGATCCGCTCAGCGCAGACAACGTCTTCATACTGGCCACGGGAGTCCTGACCGGCACGATATTCCCGCAGGCCAGCAGGCACATAGTAGCCGCCAAGTCCCCGCTAACTGACGTCTACGGGGAGGCGCACGCCGCCGGGCACTTCGGCGCCGAGCTCAAGTTCGCCGGATTCGACGCGGTCGTGGTCACCGGCAGGTCTGACAAGCCGGTCTACATCTACGTCGAGGACGGGAAGGCCGAGATAAGGGACGCCAGCCACCTCTGGGGGAGGACGACCTACGAGACGGAGGACGTGATCAAGGAGGAGCTCGGGGACAGGCAGGTGAAGGTGGCCGTGATAGGTCAGGCCGGCGAGAACCTGGTGAGGTTCGCCGGAGTCTTCAACGACCACGGCAGGGCCGCGGCCAGGGCGGGCATAGGGGCGGTAATGGGCTCCAAGAGGCTCAAGGCCATCGCGGCCAGGGGGTACAGGCCCATCAAGGTGGCCAGGCCCGACGAGTTCTACGAGACCATGATCGAGTACGGCCGGAGGATGCTCGCCCACCCGTTCACGCCCGACAGGGTGAAATACGGCACGAACAGCCTGGTCGAGCTCATGCAGGCCATAGGGAGGCTTCCAGCGTACAACCACAGGGAGGGCGTGTTCGACGAGTGGGAGAAGATCTCCGGCGAGAGGGTGACTAGGGAGTACCTGCTCAAGCCAAAGGCGGACTTCGCCTGCTACCAGAGGTGCGGCCGGTTCGTCCGGGTGCCGTCGGGCAAGTACGCGATGATAGGGAAGGGGCCGGAGTACGAGGGTCTGGACGCGCTGGGGGCCAACGTGGGGAACAGCGACCTGGAGGCCCTGATCTACGCCAACCACCTGTGCAACCTCTACGGGATGGACGTCATATCCACCGGAGGCGTCATAGCCTGGGCCATGGAGTGCTGGGAGAAGGGCCTCCTCACCAAGGAGGACACGGGAGGCCTGGAGCTCGAGTGGGGGGACCCGGACCTCATAGTCCAGCTGATCGAGATGATCGCCCTCAGGAAGGGCTTCGGGGACCTGCTGGCCGAGGGCGTCTACCGGGCCGCCAAGAAGGTCGAGAGGGGGACCGAGAAGTACGCCATGCACGTGAAGAAGATGGAGATAGCCGCGCAGGACGGCAGGGCCCAGAAGAGCATGGGCCTGGCCCACGCCACCTCCAACCGCGGGGCAGACCACCTCTACGCGTTCCCGGTGCTGGACGAGGTGGGCTTCGAGAGGGAGATAGTCGAGAGGTTCGGGGAGCAGTACCTGCCCGAGATGACCGACAGGCTCAACCCCAAGTACAAGGGGATCATGGTAGCGGAGCTGGAGGACTTCGGCGCCGTGGTCGAGGCCGTCGGCCTGTGCAAGTACGGCACCATCATCCCGCCCGTGTTCTTCTATCCAGACATAGCGGAGGCCCTGACGCTGGTGACCGGGAAGAGGTACACAGAGGCGGACCTCAGGCTGATCGGCGCTAGGATAGTGAACCTCCAGAGGCTGTTCAACGTGAGGGAGGGCCTGACCAGGAAGGACGACTCGCTGCCAGAGAGGTTCACCAAGGTGCCGATGCCCAGGGGGCCAGCCAAGGGGCAGGTCGTCGAGCTGGACCAGATGCTCGACGAGTACTACCAGTACAGGAAGTGGGACGTTGAGACGGGAATCCCGAGGAGGGCTAGATTGGGGGAGCTGGGGCTGGAGAAGGAGGCAGGAGAGCTTGAGAGGAGGGGAATCAGGATCCCACCGTGATTCCCTCCCCGCGACTCTTTCTTCCCTTGTTGGGAATTTAAGCCACGGGACACGTAGATCCGCCGGAGCGGGTCGACGATCATGGGAGTTCTGGGCCTGCGTCGGGGGCTGGATCATCACGGCAGTCGTCCCCATCGCCCTCTGGGCGATGGCCTACAGTAGGCAGCTCTTCCGCTCGTTTTACGGGCTTTCGCATCTACTTCAGCCCCTCTTCACGATGCTGTGGATCTACGTCTTCTTCAGAGCCTCTTGGAGGATGTTTGACGGCAGATCCATCCTGTTCTCGGTTCTTGTCGGCTCCGCCACCCTCTCGGCGATGGGCGCGCAGGCCCTGGATCTGCCCATCCTGTACGGGAGAATTCCAGACTGGGCAATCCGCTTTCTCCTGCTGGTCGCGGGCGTCCCGTCCGCGTTCATGGCCCTAAGCGCCTCGATCTCTGCGGGCCTGCTGGGGGAGAGGTGGAGGGAGTTCGGAGTGGCCTTGGCTGGTATGACGGTCCTCTTCACTCTCGTGAGTTACTGGAGCATAATCTTGGACTGAGAGGGCGGATCTAGGTTCAGCCCGGCGAGGGAGCTGAGGACCTGGAGGGGCGCAGGATCGCGCGACTCCGTTAATCACACGCTTTGACTGTTGACTTGAATATCGCCCAGCTGGCCCTACCCGAAGAGATCCATGGCAAGTAGGCTGGCAATGTTAATAAAATAAAGACGCAGCCCACCGATCCAGCCCTGCGGAGGCAGGGATTTGAAGGTCGAGGGCGTCTTCGTCGGCGCTCCCTCCTTCTGATCCTTGTCTTCCAATGGGGCTAGCTCCAAAGAAGGTTGATGGTGACCTTCGATGCAGCCCGGGCGGAGGATTCTTCTCTCAGCGACACTCGTCCTCCTGGGCCTAATTCTAGCTCTCACGCTCGGAGGGTCCCACGCCCAGGGGTCGGCGGACTGGCCCATGTTCCACCACGACGCCAGGAACACGGGGTACACCTCGGCGACGGGGCACCTCTCCAACCCCATATCCAGGTGGGATTACACCCTCCACTTCTGGCCCAACGGACCCATAGCCGCCGACGTGGACGGAGACGGGGAGATGGAGGTGGTCGCGACGGACGGCCGCAGCTGGGTCTACTGCTTCGACGGGGACTCGGGCACGCTGGAGTGGACCAAGCGGCTGGGTACCCTCGGGAACGGGATCCTGGTCACCCCGGCCGCGGCCGATGTGGACGGGGACGGCGCCGTCGAGATAGTGGTCGGGAATAATGAGGAGACCGTATACAGCCTCAACGGCAGCGACGGGAGCGTGGAGTGGCAGCAGACCGTTGACAACGACGTGACCGGGAGCCCGGCCGTGGCCGATGTGGACGGGGACGGCGCCATGGAGGTCGTCCTCGCCGACGTTAACGGCAAGGTCTACTGCCTCAACGGCAGCAACGGGAACGTTGAGTGGACCAAAACCACGGAATCGTACCCCAACTCCCCGGCCGTGGCCGATGTGGACGGGGACGGCGCCATGGAGGTGGTGATCGGGGGTTTTTACGGCAACGTCTACTGCCTCAACGGCAGCAACGGGAACGTTGAGTGGACGCGCAGCGTGGGCGGACTGCTAACCCACTCGTCCCCTGCTCTGGCCGACGTGGACGGGGACGGCGCCATGGAGGTGGTGATCGGGTCGGGCAACCGCTGGGTCTACTGCCTCAACGGCAGCAACGGAAACATCGAGTGGTCAAAATACCTCGCCTCCCCCGTGGAGTCCTCCCCGGCCGTGGCCGACGTGGACGGGGACGGCGCCATGGAGGTGGTGATCGGGGCCGACGACAACAAGGTCTACTGCCTCAACGGCAGCAACGGGGACATCGAGTGGTCCCACGCCACCGGGGACCGAGTGTACTCTCCACCGGCCGTGGCCGACGTGGACGGCGACGGCGCCATGGAGGTAATCGTGGGATCCAACGACGATAAGGTCTACTGCCTCAGCGGCAGCGACGGGTCGGAGGAGTGGACTTACACGATGAGCGGAGACGTGGAGACCGGACCCGCCGTGGCCGACGTGGACGGCGACGGCGACGTTGAGGTGGTGGTGGGGGATCACGGTTATCACGTCCGGGTCCTCGACCGGCAGTACACCCTCACCGTGGAGGTCAAGGATGAGGGAGGAGCCTCTATAGGCTGTCAGGTCAACCTGAACCCGCCCAACTCCGACTTTGGGGACGGGAGCACTTACGCATATCCCGACGGCACCTCCGTCACCGCCACCGCCAATCCCTGCTCGGGGTACAGGTTCGACCACTGGGAGCTTGACGGGG
>CAZQNA010000015.1:0-1109 GCA_964594835.1 uncultured Nitrososphaerota archaeon | reverse complement strand
TCCACGACTTACACCTTCACCATGAACTCCGACCACACCCTCAGGGCCGTCTACGTCAGGCAGTACACCCTCAACGTGGAGGTCAGGGACGACTCCGGCTCCTCCATAGGCTGCCAGGTGAACCTGAACCCGCCCGACTTGAACTACTCCGACGGGGGCTCGGAGACCTACGATGAAGGGACATCGGTTACGGCCACCGCCAATCCCTGCTCGGGGTACAGGTTCGACCACTGGGAGCTTGACGGGGTGAACGTCGGCACCTCCACGACTTACACCTTCACCATGAACTCCGACCACACCCTCAGGGCCGTCTACGGCAAGGAGATCTCCGAGGAGAGAGGGCCTGCGCCCGGTGAATATCGGCGGGAGGAAGCGGCCGTTTCCCTTGCGTCCTTCAGGTACATGGCCGAGTCCACTGATTCAAGGTTTAACAGGGACCTGCTTGCCTCCCTGAGTGGACCCGCCGAGCCTGGCTACGAGGGGCCGCTCCTGATATTAGGCGGCCCAGCCGCCATTCCATACGACTGGGATTCTAGGGGAATATCCTTCGTGAGGCGCGGCGGGTATTACACCGCACTCAGGGCTCAGGGGGTCGAGTTCCAAGCCGAGTACGGGTCCAGGGACTACTGCGTACTCGCTCTCGATGAGGGAGGTGGGGTCATCAGGATAGCTGGGATCACCAGATACGGGACCAGAGCGGGCCTTCTGTACCTCCTGAACAATCCGGGGGCCTTTGAGGTGAGCGGAGACAGTGTCCTCCTGCTGAGGTGGGACGACTCAGACGGAGACGGTCGCGTTGATTTAGGAGAGATTTCGGTCCTAATGTCCTGGTCCTAAGTTTTTCTTGCTTCCCTTATCCCCTCTTTTTTTTGGCCATATCCTGATTTACTTGATGGGTCGGAGGGACCCAGAACTGAGGTCCCTGACACACGTCCGGGATCCTTTTTTTACAAACTATTCGATCGCCAGCTCTCTGGGATCCGAACTGGCCGAGGGAGAGCGGGAGGTCTCCCTGAAGAGAGATGTTGGATGGTTTGGCTCCTTCGCCATGGGGTACGCCGACGTCGGCGCCGACGTGTTCATAGCCCTCGGTATGGTGGCGGCCTACG
>CAZQNA010000014.1:0-31295 GCA_964594835.1 uncultured Nitrososphaerota archaeon | reverse complement strand
CAGGAGCACCTTGTCCGGGTAGCACTCCACCCAGATCATCGAGCCCCCAGCTCCAAGAAGACGTCGGCCCCCTTCAGTATCAGGTTCCTGATCTCGGAGACCTCCACGCGCGTGTACCTGCTCACGCCCCCTCCCCTGACACCTATTTCCGGCCGGCTTGTTCTCACCCCCTCATTTGCCAGCCCTTCCCTGGGCCCCTCAGGCGGTGATAGACCGTGAACTCGCACTCCCCGCCCGCTCCCCTCCCTGCCGCACCTGAGCCTCATGTCGTCCACGCGCGAGCTGAATCTCAATAGCACGCCGCCGCTGCGGCGCGCAAAGGTTAACCGAGGCGAATGGCTGAGGGCCTGATGGGGAGACGTGACGACCTGGTCTTTGAGATCGTCTCAAGGCTCGGGAGGCGAATTCGGCTCACCAAATCTTACTGGGAGTACATAGTCAGGGTGAAACACCCCTCCGTCGAGGGGCTCGAGAAGGATGTGGAAATAGCCCTGAAGAGTCCAGTAGAAGTTAGGCGGAGTTCCAGGGACCCGTCGGTCTTCCTCTACTACGGAAAGTTTGGAGACAAGCTTATATGCGTGGTGGCTAAGCACCTGAACGAGGAGGGCTTTGTCATAACGGTCTACCTGACAAGGAGGGTGAGCGGTGATCTGATTTGAGTGAGGGGGAGAAGCTGAGGATCCACTACTTCCCCAAGCTCAGGACTTTGGACATCTGGTTTGACGACCCCGGTCTGGAGGCCGAGTCCGAGGCCGTCACGGACAACCTCATCCTGAAGCTCAGCGGGGAGGGCCGGGTGATAGGGGTAGAGGTTCTGGACGTGGGTGGAGTGTCCGAGGAGGACGTGTCCCGCCTCCCCAGGTCGGTCAGGGAGAGCCTCGGACAGGCCCTCCGGGAGATCCTCAAACTCGTTGAGGCTTGAGTGGAGCCGCCGACCCTTGAAGGGAAGGGTAAGCTCTCAGTAGACTCGGGACTTCGGGGAACTCAATGGAGTTGGAGACGCCTGTGGGGCCATCCCGCCTTGGGGACGAGTCGCCTCGTCGCCCGTGCCAGCCGAGATCTGGATCCTCATCCACCTTCGGGCTCACCGTGCAATGTCGATTGGCAGTGGGCAATCCTCTCGGGGTGGTGGGGAGAATCGAGTTAACCTCGCGGCCCTTCGATCGCCCTCCTGGCCCCCTCGTAAACGCTCACGCTGAGCCACGTGACCTCCGCTAGGTTCTCCAGGTCTCTCAGACCTTCGTCGACCGTGAGGAGCCCGACCCTCACCGCCCTGATCAGGACCCCCACCGAGCCTACCACGGTCAGCCCGAGCCCCTGAGCGAACCTCCTCGCCCCAGCGTCGTCTAGGAGCACCGGGACCTTCAAAGACTTGGCGAGGAGTATTGCGCTGGCCTCTCCCCTGTGTATCCCGGCCCTCTCCGCTATCTCGTCGACCCCGGCGGGGTCCTCAACGACCCTCACCCACCCCGCCTCGGCTATCAGGAGGGCGTCGGGAGCCCCCTTCTCCCTGCCCCTCTCCACTACCTCCTCCCAGACGCTCTCGGGAGCGACGACCTCCTCGAACAGCTCCTTGAGCAGGCCCAGCCGGCCTATCCTGGCGAGGTGAATGAGGGGACCGGCGTTGCTGACGGCGGTCATCCCTCGGCCCCGGCCCAGCCCAGGTCGGCCTCCAGATCCTCCAGCCCGTACCTGAACGGGATGTTCCTCCTCTTCAGCTCCTCCAGCGCCTCCCTGTAGGTTATCCCCGCCATCTCCGCGGCCCTCCAGAGGGACACCCTCCCCTCCCTGTACAGCTCCAGGGCCCTCCTTATCCTGTACTCCCGAAGGGAGTCGGCCAGCAGCCTGCGGATGAGCGTGCCCCTGTCCACCCCCTCCTCCCTGCTCAGCCTCTCTATCTCGTCGAGCATCTCCTTGGGGAGCCTGACGGAGGTGGCCCTCATCTCGGGCATGCGGCTACAATGTATCATAGAGTGTACATAAGCTTTCCCGTTCGCTCCTGCCAGAAGAGGTGTGAGTACCAGCCCGAGCCTCTCGGATCAGTTCCTACAAACACAGACGGTGTTAGATCATCCAGCCCTCTGTGGCCGGTTGTGACTGTTTGTGCGGCTCTCAACAAAACCCGATTCAAGATATCCTATTCGTTCAGAAGCTTGCTAGGCTCGAGCACCTCCACGGCGGCTATCTCCCCAGTCTCTGAGTCTCTGAATATGTGAATGGCAGGGTGCACGGGCTCTCCAAGCTCTCCTACCTTCGGTCTCCCGAATCTCACGTAGAGGATCCCCAACTCCGGCTCTAGGGTAGCCTCCAGAACTACCTTTGGAAGGCGTATCCCGCTCAGCTCCTCCACCCTCCTCAAGATCTTCTTCAGATCAAGCTCTAGTAGAGACGTCTCAACCACCTCTTCTTCGTCTTGGCGTAAGTTCTCTTTCTCTCGCCTATTAAGTATGCCGTCCTGGGAGCCCCTCTCGCACGACCACGCAGAGGCGTAGGTCGTTCACTCGAAGTAGAAAGAATAGTGAGCCCTTAATGTCAACGTAGACCTCATCGGGCGTCAATACTGTCGCGGACAGGAGTTCCGCCAAACCATCTTCGGACACGCCCAAAATCCTTAGGACATCCGGGTACTTCCTCACAATGTGCTGGATGACCGCATTGGTGATCCGGACTTCTGTGCCGTCCGGTAACCGTGCAGTTTCGTTACCCACCGGAGGTCGACCGTTACTGCTCATCACCCGAGCCTCTTAAGGGTGAGTCAACGCTACGGCACGGCAGAATTAATCCAGCCATCGGCGGAGATTTAGTCGGGCCCTTGCTCACCCTTCCAGCCAGATCCTCTTTACCCCCTCAATTCCGTCGAACTCCCTGTCCTCGGAGACTATGTAGGTGATCCCGTTCACCTCCATCGCCCCCAGGTGGAGGGCGTCCGAGGGCCTGACCCTATGTGACCTCAGTATCTCCGAGGCCTTCTCAAACTCACTCTCCCCGATCGGCAGTATCTCCACGAAAGGCAGGACTATCGACTCTATGAACTCCAGAGTGACGTCGTATGGAACGTTGTACTTCCTCCTAGAGACGTAGATCACCTCGTCCAGGACCAGAGCGTCCGAGAATGCCCTGTGCTTGGAGAGGAGGTCCAGGTAGAAGTCCTCGTAGGCCCGCCTCACCTCTGGGGTCCTGGTGGCGTTCAGGTAGATCAGCAGGGGCGCGTCAACGAAGACCCTCAACCCTCGAACTCCTCCTCCAGGTGGGCCGACGCGAGTTCTCCAGGCCTGGGCTCCCTCAGGTCCTCTATCTCGCTCAGCCTGTCCAGGTGCCTCTTTAGCGCCTCCTCCAGCCTCCTCCTGTCGAACCTCCTCACGGGCTTGAGGGTTATCCCGTCGCCTATCTCGACGATCACCTCGTCGCCCTCCTCTATCCCGACCGCCTCCCTGACGGCCTTCGGCAGGATTATGTAGCCCTTCCGCCCGACCCTCAGCCTCAGGGTCAAACCGGTTCACCCAAAGCTAAACCGGTCAAACCAACATTTAAGCGCGCGCCATTGTGGGGGTCGGAGCGGGTCATCGTGCGGAGATGCGCCGGGCGTTGGCAGGGTTGCCCCCTACGGGCTTAGGCTCGCTGGCTTCGCGCCAGATGCACCCCCCGGATCCCGTGGGGTCTTGTAATCCTCAGTGAACCCCGCCTCGGCCCAGACGGCTAATCCGGCCTCGGCCTAACATTAGCGAGGGACTTGGCGATGGACTTGACGAACTTCTCCCAGGGAATCTCCCCCCTCGCCCAGCGAGCCGCGTATCGGGCCCCTCGCTGCGTGGTGGCGCGGAAGTCCACATAGTAGATTCCCTCCCGCATCAGTTCCTCCCTCCATGCCTCCCAGAGGTGGTCCGTCAGCCAGCTCTCTCCGATCTTCCTGGCGAGCGCCCTACTGGCGGCCCACCAGGCGAGCCCCCTGACCGTCTCCCCCACCACGCGCTCGAGGTCCTCCCTCCGATCCGCGGGCTCCGGCGGGATCTCCAGGAGGATCGACCTGCCAGCCAGCTCCACCCTCACGAAGCGGTCCGCGGACTCGGAGATGGGAATAGCCCATCCAGGCCTCGACGGGTCGTAGACGTACTCCTCGCCCTCGAGGACCTCAACAGGCGCCTCGGCGCGCTCGGCGCTCTCGAGGCCCGTGAGCTCGGACCAGGCCTTCATCTCGTCCGCAGGCTCCAGCTCGCCCTTCTCAGCCTTTTCGAGCCTCTCTTTGTCCCTCACCTCGTCTGGGGCGTCTCCAACTAGGTCGACGACTATGGCGTACCCGAAGACCGACTTGACATTCTCTGGATCCCTCGAAGTCCTGAGGACCCTCCCCCTCACCTGCACGTAGGCCAACGGGTTAGATATCCTCCTCGCGATGAAGAGGACCTCCAGGTTCGGGTCATCGAACCCTACATCTGCCATGTTGACAGTCACCAAGACTGCTCCCTCCCTGTACTGGCTCCGAAACTCCTCGATCACGTCCCTGGCCCTCTCACTCTTGTAGTCCGCCCTCAGCACCTCCACCTCGGTTGCTCCGGCAGAGTCGAGCCTCTCCCTTATCAGTTCCTGGAGGTCCTTCGCCTCTGGGACGTTCGGAGCCACAACGAGCGCCTTCGGGTATCTCACCCTGCCGATCCTGGCGCCGAGTTCGTCTGAGAACTCCACCAGGCAGTCCACTATCCTCTTGGCATACCGATTGGCCCGCCGTCTGTTCGCCACCCTCCACTCCGCACTTGAGGGCGAGGGCCTCCACCACGGAGACTTCAGGTGGGTCGGGATGATCGTGACATACCGCCTCTTTCTGATCCTCCCGACCAGGATCCTCCTCTTCATGGCATCCTCCGTGGTGGCGGCGTGGAGGAGTCCTCCGAGCCGCCTCTTCAGCTTGGCGGTGGGCGTGGCAGTCATCCCCATTGCAACCCTGAGCGTCCCGCTGCCCGCGGAGGACTCAAGCAGCGCATCCATGGCGGGCCACGTCTTCTCACCCAAGTAGTGGATGTGGGCTTCATCGAAGATCACAACGGAGACGCACTGACCCAGGAGTTCCACCAACCCATACCATTCTCTGCTCGAAGCGGCCCTCTCCAGGAGCTGAGGAGTCGTAAAGATCACGCCCCCGCCCGGCCACCCGGCCACTCGGCCCTTGAGGGCCTGGACGGCGTCGACGATCCGATCGCTTCCCTTGACCTCCATGATTACAGAGAGCCTGCCCTCCAGGGCGGTCTCGAACCTGCGGCGCGCCTGCTTCCGTATGACTATCCTGGGAGAGAGGAAGATTGCTGTCACGCCGCGGGGGAAGAACTCCGAGAAGGAGTCGCTCAGCGAAAGTGAGAGGAGGAGCCCCGTGGCTAGGATCGTCTTGCCTGTACCCGTGGGCATCTGGAGGATCCCAGATACCCTGCCTTCCTCTATCAGCCTTCTCAGTATCCTTCCCAGGGCCTCCCTCTGGTACTCGTTGAACCTCTTGAACCGCCCCTCCGGATCCCTCTCTCTTAGGATGCGCTCGGCCCGGGAGATCGCCTCGAAGGTGACGGAGTCGTCCAATGAGACTCCTTGAGCGCTTCTTCTGAAGTAACATAACTTTTTCGACGCGGTTATTGAAGAGTTTGGTCCCCGTTTCTGGGTTCGGGTCAACCGCGCGAGGCCGCTGAGGCGCGACCTCTTAACGCCGGGCGTCGTGCGTCGGGGAGACGTCCTCTGCGGCGAATGTCCACGCGGAAACCAGAGTAAAGCGCCATGCTCGCCCTGAGACTCTCATCCCGGTTCGCCGAAGAGTCCGGCCCAGCCGAGACGCGCCGGGCCCCCATGAACAGGTTGAGCCCGTCGTGCAGGACCACCGCCCCGTCCAGCATCTGCGCGTACATCGGATCCTCCAGCTGGCGGACGCCCAGCACGACCACGTCGACCCTCAATCCCCTCAGCCTCGCCCTCCTGGCCCGGATCACCTCCTCCAGGGGGTTCGGGTTGGGCAGGATGATAGCCACGTCGTAGTCGCTGGCCGCCCTGGCCTCCCCCCTCGCCCTTGAGCCGAACAGCAGGATGGTCGAGCGCGGGCGCTGGCGCCTGAGCCTATCGGCCTCCCTCCTCAAGAGCCTCCTCAACCCACTCGACGATCCTCTCGGCATGGGAGACGCACCCCTCCGCCCTCTCCCTGTCGTACCGAGCAGGCGTTCTGCCGGGGTACCTGGCCATCGTGTAGTGGGGGTGAAGGCGTCCGCGGCACCCAGGACCTCGGGGGGCGCCGAGAGTCTGAGGGACTCGGCGGCGTGCAGCAGCTCGAAGAGATCGTGCGTGAACGCGTAGGTCCCCGTGAGAGAGACAGGAGGCCCTCCGGGCCCCTGAGACCATCGTCGGCCTCAGAGGTCCCTATCTTCACGCGGCCCCACCGGGTCCCGCTGGGCCTACCTCGGTCAACCCAGGGCCCACCGGGCCTCTGTAGAGCTGGCAGCCCACCCCGCACACCTTACCCCTCCTTTGGTCAACGAACTCAGGAGATGGGAGAAGCCGCTGCGTGGTTCCCGATCGGCCAGGTTTATCTTGACGCCTCCCAGCCAGGGACGGCGATGCTTCAATTCGTCCTCGCGGTGCTGCTGGCCTTCTCCATATCGACCTTCTTCTCGATGTTCGGGAAGGGAGGGGGAGAGCTCTACCTGTCCGTCCTCCTGACGCTCCTCAACATGTCCTACTTCCAGGCCGCGACCCTCAGCCTGCTGATGATAACTCTCCAAGGCCTCTCGATGATCCCCGTCTACTCCAGGAGGCACGGGCTCTTGGATTGGGCCCTGGCGCTGATGCTCGGGGGAGTGGTGGCCCTCTCCTCCTTCCTGGGGGGCTTCATATCCTACGAGGTCCCCGCCCCGGTGCTCAAGCTGTGCTTCTCACTGCTCCTGGCGGTCTCGGCCGTCCTGATACTCATGAAGAAGGAGTTCAGAGGGGTGAGGTTCCTCTCCATCAGGAGGAAGGTCGGGGACATGGAGTACGACCTCCAGATCCTCCTGATAATCCCTCCAGTGGCCCTGGCGGCCTTCCTGGCCGGGATGGCGGGGATATCGGGCGGGGGGCTGATAGTGCCGCTGTGCGTCATACTGGGAGGGGTCCCCCTCAGGGTAGCCATGGCGACGAACTCCTTCTTGGTGATCTCCTCCTCGTCGATGTCCCTCTTGGGTCACATCCTGAGAGGGGGTCTCGATATCGGCTTGGGGGCGGTCTTCGGATTGACGGTCGTGGTCGGAGCCCAGTTGGGGGCCAGAATGCACACCAGGATCGGGGACAGGGAGATGAGGTGGCTCTTCTCTCTCATCCTGCTGTCAGCAGCCGCCTGGATGCTCATCAGGACCCTCGCCTGACCCTCCACCCGCGTCGGGTTGGGGAAGGTTGGAAAAATGGCTGCGAGGCCCATTGCCGAGCGTGTTGGAGATGGTGAGGGGTATCGCCAAGATCCAATCCGTGAGGGGATTACGGGGCCAATACTATCTGTCTGTCTCTGAAGAAGAACTCTATCAGGTAGATAAGGTCTACCGAAAACTCTTGGCCATAGTGGGGGAGAGGTGGTTGAGGGAGTAGAGTTCGTCTCCCTGAGAGATCTCAGGGGGATAATTGAGTCGCTGAGGGAGAAGCTCAGGGGGAGGGTCAGGGAGGCCTACGTCTTTGGGTCCGTCGTCGAGGGGTCGGCGGTTAAGGGGGAGAGCGACTTGGACATGATCGTGATTCCGCGAGAGGGCGAGAGGGTCGACTTCTTCGAGCTGCTCAGAGAGGAGGTGGACGCGCTCCTAGATCTGGGGGTTCCGCTGGACCTAATGGTGGCGGACAACGAGACTTACAGGCCCCTGATAGAGGAGGCCAGGAGGAGAGGGGTCAGGATCGTCTGAACTCGCGAGGCCTTCTCTCATGACCCGTCAGCGATATCTGAAACCCGTGCAAGATAGTACCCCATCAAACCTTAAGTACACCTAGGTGTACCAAGCTCTGATGAGGCCGGTCACGATAAAGGTGAGGGAAGAGGTCGTGCAGGTGGCGGACGAGCTGGTGAGGCTTGGGATAGCCAGGAGCAGGAACCAGGCACTGAACATCATAATCGAGGCCGGCATGGAGAGGGCCCGGAGACTCATAGAGAGGAGGAGAAAGGTGGCCCGGCTGGTGGAGAGGTTCGAGAGGGAGGGCCTCCCCTACGAGAGGCTGCCGACGGCGGCGGACGTGGAGGAGGCGAGGTCCAGATGATATACCTGGACACGAGCGTGATGGTCTCCTACGTGAACGAGCGGGACCCACTCCACGGCAGGTCCGTCGAGGCCATCGAGTGGCTCGGGGGAACCAGGGTCGCGTCGAGGCTGACGGCCGTGGAGCTCGCGTCCGTTTTCAGCAGGGTGACCGGGGCGGCCGGCGAGGAGCTGGAGGCGCTCGTCGAGTACACACTGAGGAGGTGCGGCGTGGACGTGGTGGAGGTGGACTGGGGGGACGTGTTCTCCCTCGCCCTGGAGGAGGCCGGAGATATGAGGCTGAAGACGCTGGACCTGCTGCACGTCGCGGCGGCGTCCCGCGCGGGCGCCGAGGCCTTCCTGACCTTCGACCGGGACATCCTCTCCAAGCGGGAGGTCGTGGAGAGGCGCCTTGGGCTGAGGGTGCTCGGGGGAGCGGAAGCCTGAACGACCGCTCGAGGGTGGGGCCGAGCCTCCCGTCACCGTCTCTTCGCCGGGGCGCCGTCCGGGCGCGACCGCTCCCTACGCGGCGCCTCGCCAGCGCCCCCTGGCTCAGCGTCCTCCGACGCGCCCTCTCGCTCCACGCCGCCCTCGACCTCCGCGCAGGCCTCTTGAAGGGTCGAGAAGATGAGAAGAGCCCGCCTGGCGAAGTATATTGCGCCGACGCCCGCCGGCAGGGCCAGCAGGAGGTCGGCGAGCAGTACGACCCGCGCCGGCGGAGGGGGCGTGGGCCTCGGCTTCGGCCTCGGCGGGTTGGTCACGCAGGTCTCCTCCACCTCGAGGTCCACCTCGCGGGAGCCCAGGCTCAGCCACGTGACGTTCAACCTCCCGGGCCTCAGCTCCGAGTAGGTGAAGTTGACCTTCACGAGGGAGAGAATCGGGGGCTCCCGCGTCCTGACCATGAAGCGGGACAGGTTCTCCGGTGACACGCACCCGGCGACGTTCCCGTCCGGGTCGGCGACCACTATCAGGCCGAACTCGCGGGACCTGGGGTAGGTCACCCTGAGCCCGCCCACGACCAGGAGCCGGCCCTCGACCGGCAGGACGTCGCGGGCCCAGCACCCGCCGTGACCGTAGACCTTCAGCCACCTGACGTCTCCCCCGCCGTCCACCCTGAGGACGAAGGCCGCCCAGCCGTAGTCCACGGATCCGACCACGTAGATGGACGGTCCCCGGTCCGTCTCAGCGTACCGGGCGTCCTCGGCGACGAAGTCACCCTCTTCTCCTGTCTCCACCTCGACGGCGCGCACGGGCTCCAGCTCCTCGCTCAGGAAGAGGAGGAAGGGATTCTGCTTGGACACCCACCTCGACCCCACCACCAGGTAGCCGCCCGGGACCTCCACCACGCCGTGGACGAGGGCCCTGTGCACCCTGACCACCCCGGCCCACTCGACGTCCCCGGAGGCGTTGACCTTCAGGAGGAACGGCCAGTCCCGCCTGATCCTCTCGTCGTACCGCGTGCCTACGATCAGCGCCCCGCCGTCGGGTGTGGGGACTGCGCCGGCCGCCAACTCTCTGGCGCCGAGGTGGACGGCCCTCACCCAGGAGACGGACCCGTTCCCGGTCAGCCTGACGAGGAGGACGCCACCCTCGCCCGTCGCTTCGATCTGGCATACCCCCAGGTAGCCGCCGGCACCCAGGGGAACGGCGGATGGGCAGTGGGCGCCCCAAGGACTAGAGATCGCGACCGCCCAGGTGGGCCTCACAGGGTGCAGGCTCACGAGCGCTACGCAGCCCTCGGTGAGGTCCCTCGGGCCCCGCCCGCACCTTCCGGAGATCAGGAGGTGGCCGCCCACGATCCGGGCGTCCTCAGGCGAGATGGACCAGTTGCCCAGCTCCTCGGCGCACGTCAGGCGCAGGCGCCGGTCCAGGTGCACCAGGATGGCCCTCCCGGACTCGCCCGCGCCCACCAGCAGGATGCCCTCTGGGGTGGTAACGGCCTCGGAGAGGGGGCCGGGAAAGATCAGCGTGGACCTCCTCACGGTCGGAGCCTCGTCCATCGATCCGAGGGATGCCGCCTGGGCGGAGATCAGTATGGCGAGGGCCAGCGCCGTCAGGCGGGACTTCAACCGACCACCCCCTCCAGCGCCCCGGTCAGCCTCGTCAGCAGCTCCCAGGCGAACTCAGAGGTGAGGATGAGGGCGTAGGAGCTTGAGGAAGTCAGGTAGGGGGTCGCGATCAGGGACAGCGCCCTGTGCGACCGGCGGTCGCGGCCCAGCTGGGTCAGGGCCGCGATGATCAGGAGGAGCGCCGGGTGGACGAGGGGGCCGATGAGGCCCGGGACCCAGTACTCGGCGATGAAGGGGATCAGAGGGGTGATCGCCGGCCCACCCAGGGTCGCGGGGATCGGGTACCACCACGGCTCCCGCAGTTCTCGGCCGGGGAGGAGCTCCAGCGCCACCCTGAGGATCAGCGACACCGACAGGGAACTCAGAAACATGCCCGAGGCCAGCGAGGCCAGCGGAAGGGCGATCCTCTCGCACCCCGCCTCCCGGAGCTTCAGGTAGACGGCGGCCACGAGGGCCGCGGGGAGCGTGAAGCACAGGATCCAGGCGACGTCCATCTGTACGGCCTCCCCCGCGGAGGCCGCCGCGAGGGCGGCGAGGGACGCGAGGGCGAGTCCAACGGATGCCCCCAGGTCGAAGAACCTCTTCAACAATTCAGCCGATTAGGGGATGTAGGGTTCCTCTTAACCGTTTTGAGGGCTAAATTCAAGACGACTTCGCGATTAGATCGACGTGGCGCAGCGACTTGGGAGGCAGTCCGCGCACATCCGAGGGCGGCCCTGAATGCCCTCGGCTCCCGCGATCCTCCGCATCCTGCCTTCCTCTACCGCCCGGATTATCGAGCTGGCGTCGACTATCATCCTCACCTCGACTCCCTGTCCTCCCTGATGTGCGCGACGACCCTACGGACGTCCACCCTCTCCAGGATGTCCAGCAGCTCCTCAGCCCTCTGCTCAAGCTTCTTGAGCCTGATCCCCTCCAGCTTTCTCGTTATCGCCTCCTTCGCAACCTTACTGGGCCTCACGCCCGCCCTCTCCAGCCCCTCCTTCACCTCTCTGGGTACCTCTACCGATTATGGTTAACGTACCTATAAGATAGGTTTACCAGCGAGTCACTCCAAGCACGCAGGCGGTGAGTGGGCGTAACTTCCATGAATTAACGCCTCTCCGAAGAGAGCCTGCCGGAAGTTTCGTGATCCGATTCGTGGAAACTCGCGACGGTGGTAAGGTCTTGCGGTCTGAGGGCTCAGAGCCCTCTTGGCCCGTAGGTCCGGGTAGGTTATATAGTGGGATATGTGGGAATTATGGGATGAGTGTCATCGAGGTAGTGGTGGTGGACGGGAGGGGCAGGATCGTCGTACCCAGGAGGGTGAGAGATAGGCTTGGGATCTCGAAGGGGAGCAGGCTGCTCCTGGTTCAGGTGGGCGAGGACACGCTGGTGCTGAGGAGGCTGAATGTCAGGGAGCTTCTCGAGGCTATCGCGAGAGAGGTTCGTGAGAGTGGAATCGACCTGGAGGGGCTGGGGAGGGAGATAGAGACGGAGGCGAACAGGGCTGCCAGGAAGAGGATCGAAGAGATTCTTGCTGGACACTAACGCCTTCATCGCCGCGTTCAAGTCGGGTTGGACTCGATCGACCGACCTCCTCCTCGAGCTGCTGACGAATCAGAATTACGAGCTGGTCGGGAACCGTGTGCTCCTCGAAGAGTACGAGAGGTGGGCCCATAAGCTGGGGGAGCGGAGCGCGGAGGTGAGGGCCCAGGCGTCGACGCTGATCGCAGTCCTGAGGCAGACCGTGGTGCTTGTGGAGCCCGAGGCCGAGCACATAGAGAGGTGTAGGCCTCACGTGCCCGAGGGCGAGTACGCCGACCTGCTCCACGCAGCCACCTGCCTTCGAGCGGGCGCGGTGTTGATCTCAAACGACAGACACTTCGATGGGTTGAAGCGGGCCGGGATAGTCGAGGTTTGGTCCATCTCTGAGGCCATTAGGCGGCTGCTCGGCTGATCCTTGGGCATGCGAGATTAGGGAAGGTTCGCCCCGCTCGGTTCAGGCGCAGCGGCTCAGACTGCGGAGGCGCGCGGTGATATCTCGCCCCCCACTGGTGGACCGTGTCCCCCCATCGACGCCTGGTCTTCACCATGTTGAAGACTTCCAGGCAGGAGAGAAGCCTGGAGCGGTACAGGGCCTACCTGCTTGACAACTCTGACTCAAGGTGAAGATATTCGAGAGCCACCCCCCCCACAAGACCGGCTTCTCGATAATAGGAACCATGGAGAAGGCAGAGGGGACAGGGAGTCTGTCAAGGAGGCTTTCTCACCCTTCTTTGAGGAACTCGCAAGTTGGCTGGGTATATGAACCCCCTTCTAGCACACGACGCGAACAGGGCTGATCCTCCGATCGACTATTCCTAGTCTCGGATCTACCGACCCTCTCTAGAGAGATCTCTGAGGTCCACGACCTCGACGCCGAGCGAGTCCGCGTTCCTCAGGATGTACCTGTCACTCGTGACCATCGGGACCCCCTCGAGGGAGGCCGTGGCCACGTGGAAGGAGTCGAAGTAGTGCAGCCTCCTTGGGCCGCCGTGCTCCCGGTACAGCCGCAGGGCCAGCAGGGCCACCTCCGAGGTGATGGGGAGCGGAGTGTGGGGGATGGCCGCCACCCCCGCCAGCACCTCCTCGATGAGCTCAAAGGAAGCCCCCTTCGACCTGAGCGCGCTGATCAGCTCGTCGTATATGATCGAGGAGACGAGCCCCGTGGCCTCTCCCGACGAGAGAGACCGGACCACGACCTCCGCGGCGTCTGCGAGATCATCTCCCCTCAGGAAAGAGATGAACACGTCGGCGTCCAGCAGCACCCTACCACTCAGCCCTCTGCGCGACAGACTCCTCACCCGCCTCCTTGAGCTCCTCCGTGCTCCAGGGTATCTTGACCGATCCCTTGAGGTCCAGCGGGTCCCTCAGGGGGATCAGCCTGACCTCCTTCCCGCTCCTCAAGACGAGGAACCTCCTGGCCCTCAGCTCCCTCCTGAGCCTGGCCGGGAGGGTAATCCTGCCCCTATCGTCCATCTCAACCACATTGACTCCCATACTGGACTTAAGTTCCCACGATGCCATATAAATGTGGGCACTCACATCATATCCACCCAGGGATCCGGGGACCGGCGATATATGCTCGAGGTTCTCAACGCTCTCAAATCCCCAGGCCCCACCTGCCCCCTGGGGATGATCGGGTGCGGCTCAGCCTCATCTGCGCGGGTGTGCTCCTTCTGCTCCTACTCATCTCGGTCTCGCCGAGCGAGTCGGCCGGAGGCCCGCGTGGGGGGACTGCAGAGATCGGCCTCACGCCTCCGCTAGAGTCGCGCCCCCACCACCTGATCCCCCTGACCGTGAGGAACTGACCCCCCTACGATAGGCGAAAAGAACTTGTAACGTCTGGCGTCGCCCTCCCGCCGGGTCTGGCGTGGGGCGTGAGCGAGCTGCGCCTGCTGGACGGGTCGATGCTCGAGGTTCCGGCTCAGTTCCGAGAGCTGGCGAGGTGGAGCGACGGGAGCCTGACGTAAGTCTCCCAGTCCGGGTCCCTGTCGTGAACCACGGTGTGCAGGGGCTTCTTGCTCGGTGCGGCCATGACGTCGATGCCCTCCTCTCTCACAGCCTCTAGTAGGGGTGGAAGATCTCCTGAGCCTCGACCCCGTCGCCCGCCGCGAGGAGCACCCTGGCCATGGATCTCACCGCCGAAGTTGGTTCGGATTTAGAATTAAACAACCGGCAACCTTCCCAAAATTGGTCGAAGTCGTCCGAAGGTCGACTTATATTGAAAGTAGGGGGACTCAAGGGCAGAGTCCGCGCGGTGCCTCACGCCGGGCTCTGGCCAAGCGCTCGATCCCGTGTGGGGGACCACGTGGACATCTGCTCAGGCGATTGGTGGTGCCCCATGGGGTTCGGGCGTAAGCTGGCCCGGCTGAGGTCCCGCGCCCTCTCGGCTAAGTTTTCCGCCCTAGCGCTGGCTGCGCTGACCCTTTTGGGACCGATCTATCCATCTCCGGCCTCGGCGGGTGCGAACTGGTGGGGGTCGGCGTGGTGCGACGTACCTCCGGCGATCGATGGCGTGTTGGGCCCAGGAGAGTGGGACGCGGCCAGCTCTGTGAGGTTTTCCATGGACGGGATAGAGGTGAAGTTCTGGATCATGAACGACGCGCACTTCCTCTACGTCGCGGCCATGGTGACGGACGACGACCTCAACCTGGGCGAGAATCCGGACTCGCTCCTCATCTACCTGGACGCGGACTCCGACGGGGTCGGCCCCGAGGGGGAGGACATCTTCGGCTGGGTGGGATCCCCGTCGGTCGACTGGGGAGACCCGGGCTACTACGACATGCACGCGATGGGCGAGAGCTACGCCGTCCTGCGGGACGAGGTTCAGGACGGCGTGGGGAGGGCTTCCCTCACCCCGGCCGGGATATTCTTCGAGTTCTCCAAGCCCCTGCACGGGTCCTCGGAGGGCGAGGACCTTCAGGTGGACTACGGGGACAGGTTCGGGTTCGCCGTCAGGCTGACGGTGGACGGGTACGACAGGGGGTTCTGGCCCTCGTCCAACTACGCCGAGTTCGCCACCTACCAGGTGGCCTCCCCGCCCGGAGGAGGGACGCCGGCTCCAGGCGGCGGAGAGACCCCCACCGGCGGGGGGCAGCCGGTGACCAGCTCAGGCGGGGGCCACGCGATGGTCATAGCCTTCTCCATGCCCGGGAGCGGGAGGCAGGGGGAGGGGTACGACAGCGACCTCTGGCTGACGACCGACTCGGGGGAGCCGGTCTCCAGGGTGGAGAGGCTGCCCGAGACTCACGAGTTCTCCCCGAGTTCCACTCCCGACGGTGAAGTCCTCGCCCTGGTGAGGACCGGCTCTTCCGCGTCCTACGGATCCACGGATTTCTTGAGGGGCCTCGAGGTCTACATCTACGAGGGCGGAACCCTCCGGAGGGTCACCAGCAACGGGGAGGCCGACATCACCCCGGCCCTCGGCCCGGACGGGTCCTTCGTCGTGGTGTCCAGGGGGATGCCCGGGGGAGGGTTCAACCTCTACAGGGTGACCCTGGAGGGCTCTCGGGAGACGAGGCTGACGGACGGACCCTACAACGACCTCGACCCCTCGGTCTCGCCCGACGGTGGGAGGGTCGTGTTCGCCTCCGACAGGGACGGCATGTTCGCCCTCTACGTCCTCGACCTGAGCAGCCGCGAGGTCTCTCCGCTCCTGGAGAGGCGCTGCGTCCCAGCTGGGACGTTCACGGCGGGGACCGGCGGAGAGATCTGCAGAGACGTCCCCGTCAGGGGAATACAGCCGGAGTGGTCCCCCGACGGCAGGTACATCGTCTTCTCCGGCCCCGCCGAGGGGAGGAAGGACCTCGACCTCTACCTGTACGACTGGCAGAGCAGGACCGTCAGGAGGGTGTTCTCCAACCCCGGGTCCGACTCACTCAACCCGTCCTGGACCCCGGACGGGAGGCTGATCTTCGAGGAGGCGTGGCCTAGCGCAGACTTCGACGAGTGCAGGATCATACTCGGGGACCTGAGCGGAGGGGCGGTGGACCTGGGCGTCGTCGCCCACGTGATCGTAGGGAATACTGTGACGGGGCACCCTTACGATTGGGTCTCCAGGGAGTGGGCCGCTGCCGGCCTGGCGTTGACCAGCCTGAGCTCGCTCCATCCCGCCGCGTACGTCCCCGGGAGGCCGGTGATCCTGGCGGACGAGGTCCTGCCCGACGGGGTGGCGGGGTCCCCCTACCGCTTCGACCTCGGCGCAGTGGGCGGGGTGCCCCCCTACACCTGGACCCTCCAGGTCACCTCCCACGACGGCCGCCTGCCCGACTGGCTGACCTTCGAGGGGGGCGTGCTCAGCTCCGACGACCCCCAGGCCGTAAGGGACCTCACGATGAGGGTGACCCTGACGGACTCGGTCGGCCAGAGCTACGCGGGGACCTACCGGCTCACGATATACCCGGCCACCAACGTGATGATCGGCGGGCCCGACTACTACGTCGTGTGGGCCGGCGAGTCCGTGACTTTGGACCTCACGAGCGTCTGGCCAGCCTCGGGGGGAGATCCACCGTATCAGTACTCGTACGAGATAACCACGGCGGGGGAGGCGAGGAGCTACGGGTTCTCGATCTCCGGGCCGCCGGACAGCGCCGTGGTGAGCACGAGGCTCCAAGGGACGTTCGAGGTGGCCATCCAGGCCGTTGACTCCTTCGGCCAGGCCCGGAGGAGGCTGGTGAAGTTCCACGTGCTGGATCTCTCCGGGCCCAAACTCGAGGAGAACGCTCTGACGAGCTCGGGGTGTCAATTGGACGTGTCGCGTCTCGCGCGAGAGAGCTTCGTCTTCGAGGGCCAGCCCGCGGTCGTGTACGTGCACCTGGGCTACCTGGCCGGGGACGGCGGGTACTACACCAACCAGCTGTCCCTGACCGTGAACGGCAGGCCCGTCAGGCTCGCCAACGTCCGGAGCGAGGTTAAGGACCAGCTGCTGAAGATCCACTTCACCGTCCCCCGGGGCTCGGCTGTGACGGAGCCCGACAGAGCGGTCAGGGGTGAGCTAAGGGTTGCGCTGGGCTTCCGATCCACTCAGGTCGCATCCAAGACGCTGGGTCTCTGGATTCACGCCGAGGACTCCCCCTACCTCTACGGCCACAGCCACGAGAACTTCAACGTCAGCGAGATCAGCTGGGACATAGCCGCCGATGTCTTCGGGTGGGACAAGATATGCCTGGAGCCCTTCGGGTGCACCGAGAACCCGCTGTTCAGGTACCTGTACGACTCCTTCTGGAGGGACCTGGGGGCCAAGGGCCTCTGCTTCGGCATGTGCCTCTCGGCCTACAAGATCGCCTCGGGGCACGCCGAGGTGGTGGAGGGGTGCCACGCGGTGCCCAAGCCCTACGCCATGGGCCTCTGGGCCAGCGTGCGCGACCCCGACCTGAGCGGGTGCTACATAGGCGGCCCCATGATGGTCCCCAAGCTTGGGTGCTCGCTCTGGCGGTACATCCAGGCCCAGCACCTCTATCAACACGACCTCGAAAAGCTCTCCGGGGCCATTCACGCCTTCTGCATAGACCCCGACCAGATGTCGAGGGAGCTGGTCGACGAGCTCTTGGCGTGGAAGGCCCGCTACGAGGCCGGAACCGAGGACGGCATGTACATCATCAGCATGAACACAAAGCCGGATGAGGGACACGCGGTCCTGGCGTACGACATCGAGCAGGTGGGCCCCTACGTCTACAGGATATGGGTCTACGACCCCAACTACCCCTTCAACCCGAACGCAGATAACCAAGAGAGTAGATACATAGACGTGGACCTCCGAGGGGGGTATCGCTTCCAGCTCGACTCACAGACCGTGTGGGACACGGGGGTGATTTACGCCACGCCCACCGACACCCTGCTCGACAGGCCGGTCGACGACCTGGAGGACCTGATAGATCTCCTCACGGCCATGATCGACGTCAGGGATAAGTGCCTGGAGTTCATCTTCGGAGAGGGGGGCACGATCACCCAGGTGAGCGACCCCGAGGGCCACGAGATGCTGAATCCCGACGGGACGTTCGTGGCCGACCCGGACGCCAGGCCTAGGGGCGTCTTCCCGGTGCCTCCGGCGGAGGGGAGTGCCTCGTCCTACCTCTTCCTTCAGGCCACCGACTCGGAGGCGCTATACGACGTCCTCATCGGCCCGAGAGGGAGGATGAACTTCGGCTGGGTCGACGTCTTGGGGGGGATGGGCTCCCGGGTCACCCTCTTCGGGGACATCGGCTCGAGTGTCAGGCTCGGGGTCTCCCACACGGCCGTGGAGGTTGGCGTCCTGGGAGGCCACGTACCGGAGGCCCTCATTGACATCGCCGCGGCGAACGAGTCGGAGGGGGTCAGGGAGGTCGGAATATGGGTTAGGGACGTGGGCGACGGCTTCGGCTATAGGCCCGGGGATAGGGTGGAGTGGATAATCCTCAGAGGGCTGGCCGGCAGGCTGATTGACGTGGAGGCCAGGGAGTGGAACGGGACGGGCTGGTCCGTCCGCAGGTGGGACAACATCGACGTCCCGCCCGGCCGGAGCGCCTGGCTGGGCATCCCGTGGGACGACCTCCTGGCCGGCGACCTCCTGGTGGGGGCCGACGAGGATGGCGACGGGAACCCGGAGTCCCAGGAGCCCCAGGAGGCCTCGGAGGAGAGGCCAGTCGCAGTGGTCCCCGAGAGCTACGTGGTCCAGGCCGACCCTGACGGCTACGGCAGGGTCCAGCTGGACGGCTCCGACTCCTACTCGCCGAGGGGGAGGTCCCTCACCTTCACCTGGAGGGGGCCCTTCGCCGAGGGAGAGCAGGTACACGGGCCGACCCCGACGGTGACCCTCCCCGTCGGGACCTGGCTGGTCGAGCTGGTCGTGAGCGACGGGGAGCTGGAGTCCTTCCCCGCCTTCACCATGGTCACGGTGCAGTGGAACGGTAGCGAACCCGCGCCCCCGGTGGTCGTGGGCTCCGCGGACTCGGACGGAGACGGGCTGAGCGACCAGCAGGAGGAGGCCCTCGGAACCGACCCCTACAACCCCGACTCGGACGGAGACGGGGTGCCCGACGGCAGGGACTTGGCCCCGCTCACCCCCGGCGGAGGCGAGGTGGAGACCGGGCCGACGGGCGGAGGGGGTGAGGCCGGAGGGGGAGCCGGGCTCCCTGGGCTAGGCGGGATGCTCGGGCCGGCGCTGGGGGCCGCCGCTGCCCTGATCGCGGTCGGCGCCGCCCTCGCCCTCAGGTCGAGGAGGTCGAGGGGGCGGGTCGAGACGGAGGCGCGCAGGCCGGCGGCCCCGCCCCCGACGGCTGAACGGGAGCGGACCTCGGAGGTGGAAGAGAAGCTCAGGAAGCTGGAGGCCAGGTACAGAGCCGGCGAGATAAGCGAGGAGACGTACAGAGAGCTGAGGAAAAAGCTGGGGGCGGGATGACCGACCCGCCTCCCCCTTCTGCGGGGCGGGCCCCCTGGTCCCCGAGACGGTCAGGTCCCCTCGGGTCGGGGGGACGCGTGGTGCCGGTGCTGGGTCAGGCTAGGGCTTCAAGGATCCGGAGAGCGACGTACGTAGCCCCCAGTGCGACTGATCCCGCCGTCAGTGCCTTGTCGAGCCTGGACATCCTGAGCTCCCTGTACCACGTGTGACACCTCTCCCCGCCGAAGCCCCTCAGCTCCATGGCGTCCGCTATGTCGTAGATTGAGAGGGCCGCGGAGACCGTGACCGGGACCACCAAGGGCACTATGGCGAGCAGCCTCGAGACGGGGCTCTTCTCTCCCCTCGGCCTGAACCCCCTGGCCATCTGAGCCTCGAGGGTCTTTCTCATCTCGGTCACGAACTCAGGGACGTAGCGGAGGGCGAGCTGGATTACGTAAGCCTTCCCGTAGGAGAGCCCCATCTGCCCAAGGGCTGGGGCGTACATGTTGGGCGGGGTCGTGAAGACCAGCGTCGCCGTGGCCGCGGCCAGGGTGAGGAGCTTGATCACCGGGACGACGGCCCTGTACAGGGTCTCGGGGGAGGTCAGCCTGCTCGCGAGGGTCTCTCCCTCTCCGCCGTACAGGGCGGCGATGGTGAGGTAGTTCATCGCGGACAGGACTATCACCGCCGCCAGTACGAAGGCCCAGGTTCCCTTTGTCTTCTCCCAAGGCAGCCTGGCCGAGAGGTAGAATAGAACGGCTAAGGCCAAGAGGGGGAGCACCTGGATCAGGCCGGAGGCCAGGGTGAGGCTCAGGATGAGGAAAAAAATGAAGGTGAGTTTGGCGCGGGGATCGAGCCTGTGGACAGGGCTGTCGCCCTCCACGTACCTGATGAACCTGGCGGCGGACATCTAGGCTCTCCTGGCCCTGCCCCTCGCCGCGGCCGAGTAGGCTGCCACGAGGATCGGAGCGAGTATGGCCCCGTTTATGGCGTCGGTCACGGCGGCCGGGATGAACAGAGCGTAGGTGGCCTCCTCCACGGTGGAGACCCCGTACCCGAATATGTAGTCGGTGTAGGCGGCGAACCCCATCCCAACCACCGAGGCGACCACCGCCAGGATGGCGCAGACCACGTAGCCCCTCTTGCGGAAGGTCTCCTCACGGGGTATGAGGTAGAACGCCAGCCCGGGTATGAGGCCGAGGAGGCCGTTGCCCACGTCCCAGTTCCACCAGAACCCTCCCCAGCTTATCGCGTCGCTGATCACGTTCCCTAGGAAACCAGACACGAACCCGACGACGGGACCGAAGACGTAGCCGAAGAACATGGGTATGCACACGCTGGGCCGGAGGGCAACAAGCTGTGTCCCGGGAAGCTGAAACAGGTTGAAGAAGACGTTGAACGCCGCGTAGAGGGCTGTACCTATGCCCATGGCGACGAGGTTTATTGTGGAAAAGGTGCGCCTCTCAGCCACCTTTGTCACCTGAGCCTCGCTATTCGGCCTGCTTAAATCCCTTCCTTTTACCAGACACTCCACCCATCCGAAGGAGGTCCCTGAGGCCCAGGACGTACCTCCCTCCCGTGAGGCTCCTCCCAACCCTCACGAGGCTCGTCTCCCTTATCCTCCCGACCCTCAGATTGTCGGGGTCGGCGAGGACCTCCCTGGTGGGTCCGTCGGCAACCACCCTCCCGTCCGAGAGTATGACCGTCCTCTGGGTGTACTCTATGGCGAGGTCCGTGTCGTGCGTTATCACGATGAGGGACCTTATCGCCCCGGACTCCATGAGGCTCGATATGAAGTCCATGAACGCGGTGTAGCTGGCGTAGTCCTGGCCTGCCGTGGGCTCGTCCAGGATCAGGACCCTGGGCATCATGGTCAGCACCGACCCCACGCATATCCTCTTCTTCTCCCCGTGGCTGGCGGCGAAGGGGGAGTGGGGAAGCAGGTGCTCGATCCCGCACCTCGAGGCTGCCGCCCTAACCCTCTCCGCGATCTCTCCACCCCCAACCCCGAGGTTCCTGGGGCCGTAGGAGAGCTCCTCCTCGACGCTCCTCGCGAATAGCATGTTAAACGGGTCCTGAAAGACGAGGCCGACATAGGGGGCTATCTCGTAGACCTCCCTCTCTCGGGTGTCCATGCCGTAAACTAGGACCCTCCCACTCGTGGGTTTGAGTATACCCAGCATCAGCTTGGCGAGGGTGCTCTTCCCCGCCCCGTTGTTTCCTAGCAGGGCTATCCTCTCCCCCTCCCTCACCTCCAAGGTCACGTCCCTGATGGCTGGCCTTCCGTCGTAGCTGAAGCTGACGCCCTCGAACCTCACGGCCACCGGCCCCCGGGCGGGGCCTTCGGGTCCCAGCCCCAGCCCGATCCCCGGGGCTTTGACCTCGAAGAGGGTCGCGGGGACCTTTATGGCGCCCGCGAACTCCCTTAGCCCTGACTCGTCCTCCAGCTCTTTAACGATCCTTCCTCCCTCCATCACGAGTATGCGGTCCACTCCCACCTCGAGTATCTCCTCTGTCCTGTGCTCCGCGATCAGGAGGGTCCTGCCCCTCGCCTTCATCTTCCTCAGGTAGCTCTGAACGAGCCTGACTCCCTCGCTGTCCAGGTTGGCCAGCGGTTCATCCATCAGGACGATGGGCTGGTCCATTGCGAGTATCCCGGCTATCGCCACCCTCTGCTTCTCCCCGCCGCTTAGCTCGTTGACGTCCCTGTCCCTGAGGTGGAGGGCGTCGACGCTGGCCAGCGCTGACTCCACCCTCCTGGCCACCTCATCCCTGGGAAGGCAGAGGTTGCAGGGACCGAAGGCCACGTCGTCCTCAACGTTGGGAAGGACTAGCTGCTTAGAGACCTCCTGGACCACGGTGCCCACCAACCTCGAGAGCTGGGAGAGGCTGGCTCTCTTGACCGAGAGTCCCGTGACCCTCACATCCCCCTCGTACCTCCCCTCGTACCTATGAGGGATGAGGCCATTGATGGCCTTGATCAGGGTGGACTTGCCACTCCCGCTCCTGCCAACCAGAAGTATGGTCTCTCCCTCCTCCACAGTCAGATCGATTCCACTGAGGGCAGGCTCCTCCTTACTGGCGTAAGTGAAGGTGAGACCCCTAATTTCGACGGCCACAGATGCTGGAGACAAGTTCAGTCTTAAAAAAAGGATTGTGCGGCCTCCCGCAAGTCCTGAGGCGCTCTCATGTCTGCTCAGAAGAGCACGCGCCAGCGATCTCTGCCAGATTACGCCAGGTGAATGATATGGTAGAAGCACGTGAGGGTTGGGGCTCCCTGACTAGGGCGAGGGGAGGTGGACCCATCGGTCCCTGCTCTCTGGAGAGCGTGTTGCGAAGGCTGAGGGTCGTCCAGTCCCCGGAGCGCGTAAGGTGAACGCATTCCAGGGTGCTGAGCCTGCTCCACAGACGGATGTGCGGCCCAGCTCCTAGGTACCTGAGAACCGCGCAACACAGCTGTGGAGCTTATGTGGGGGAGTTCGATCAGCGAGCGAGGCCGTTGCCTGAGAAGAGAGAACACTTACATATAGCGGCCTCTCACTAAGCTTGGGCCCCCAGCTGGTGATGTGAGTGGTTAAGGCAGGGCTGAGCCACGTACCCTGAGCCGTACCGGAACCTAGTCGAGGGACTGCTGGAGGCGCTCAGGGAGATCCTCGACGGCGGGCTCGTGTCCGTCGTGATGTTCGGGAGCGTGGCCAGAGGCTGAAGCACGCTAGGGAGGCCGTGGAGGCTGGGAGCTACCCCCTATACCGTTAGACAGAGCCAGGAGGCCGTAGAGCTGGCCCTTAAGGGCGCCCTCAGACTTGTGGGCATCGAGCCGCCAAAGTGGCACGACTTGGGGCCCGTGCTTAAGAGGGAGAGGTTCCCGCACGAGTTCAGAGTCCACGTCGACAGGATCGCCTCCATCTTCAGGTCCCTGAGGAAGGAGAAGGAGCTGGCGATGTATGGAGATGAGACCACTGAGATCCCTCCCGAGAAGCTGCACACGAGGGAGGACTCCGTCGAGTACCTCGAGAAGTCGGAGTTCGACTGAGGTTGAAGTAGGCCGCCCCGAGATCGGCGTTCTCTCCTCAGGGTCTCCTTGGAGTTTCCTTGTACTCCCCACGCTGAAAAGGAGTGTTCCACGCCGCGCCTGCCCCCGAACCGAGAGGGCCCTCGGCTCTGGGTTGGTTAGGAGCCCCCGGCCGTCGGCGTGTCAAGGTTATATGACTCGACGCGTCCCACGCCGGGGTGAGACCCTGGGTCCGCGAGCCGCGAGGGTAACCGCGCTGGTGGACAACACCACGCACTACGAGGGGCCCATCCTGGCCGAGAACGGGATTGCCCTCATGCTGGAGACCTGGGGAGGTGTGGAGGCCAAAATACTGCTGGACACGGGTATGAGGGGAGACGCACTACTCAACAACGCTGATGTACTGGGGATCGACCTCGCCGAGCTGGACGCCATCGTGCTCAGTCACAACCACTATGACCACACCGGGGGCCTCCTGAAGGTTCTCTCTCACGTGGGGAAGCCCACCCCGGTGATCGCCCACCCTGAGGCGCTCGACAGGACCAAGTACGCCATAGTCCCGTCGCTCGGGCTGAAGAAGCTCACGTACGCCGGGCCCCCCTTCTCGAAGGAGGATGTCTGGAGGGCTGGCGGACTCCTCCTCCTGTCCAAGGGGCCCGTGACCATCGCGGAGGGCGTGGTGACGACGGGGGAGGTGCCGAGGAGGAACGACTTTGAGGTTGTCTCCGGGTTCTACAAGGTTGTGGACGGCTTGTTTACCCCAGACTCGCTGCCGGATGACCAGGCGCTGGTCGTCACGCTGAGCGACAACTCTCTGCTGGTGTTGACTGGGTGCGGTCACAGCGGCGTGGTGAACACGGTGAACCGGGCTCTGGAGGTCACGGGAGCGTCTAGGGTGAGGGCCGTGATCGGAGGGTTCCACCTCATAGACGCGAGCGAGGAGAGGATAGAGAAGACCATCTCCGGCCTGCTGGAGCTGGGAGTCGAGGCGGTCATCCCGATGCACTGCACCGGGTTCAGGGCGAGGACCCTCATGAGGGAGAAGCTCCCCGGATTCAGGGAACTCTACTGCGGGGAGAGCGTAGAGTTTCACGCCGACTGATCGGCTTGGCGGTTTTAAAAGAGAGAGGGAAGGGCATAGTCGTCAAGCTGGCGGTATCTCGGAGTATGCCCTGCCACCCCCTGGAGAGCCCCCGACAGTGATATGAAGGTGGCGTTCCTTATGCCCCCGCCTACCCGAACCCCAACAGTCTGCCTACCTGGTACACTAAGACGGCGAGTGCCCAGCCCAGGAAGAGGCTGTAGAGCACTGCGAATGCCGTCCACTTCCAGCTGTTGGTCTCCCTTCTGATTACCGCTATGGTCGCGATGCAGGGGATATACACGAGCGACATCACCATGAAGGCGTACGCCGAGAGGGGCGTGAAGTCGCGCCTCACAGCCTCGATCAGGCCCTCCTCCTCAACCCCGTACAGGGTCCCCAGGGTGCCTACTACAACCTCCTTGGCCAGTATGCCGAAAAGGAGGGCTACTGCAGCCTGCCAGGACCCAAAGCCCGCGGGCCTGAGCAGGGGAGCTATGGCGCTCCCGAGCCTGCCAGCGAGGCTCTGCTGAGAGGCAAACTCGACTCCCGGAGGGAGGCTGCCCAGAGCCCAAATCAGGAGTACAGTTCCGAAGATTATGGTGCCAGCCTTCCTCAAGAACAGGCTCGACCTGGACCACATGTGGATGAACACGCTCCTGAGCGTGGGCAGCCTGTAAGGCGGTAGCTCCATGATGAACGGGGATGGCGTTCCCTTGAAAATGGCCGCTTTGAGCAGCCTGGCAACTGCCACGGCCAGGATTATGCCCAACAGGTAGAGTGAGAAGATCACGTTGCCCTGATTGCCCTCGAAGAAGGCCGACGCAAAGAGGACGTAGATCGGGAGCCTGGCCGAACATGACATCAGCGGGTTGACTAGGATCGTGACTATCCTATCTTTCTCGCTCTCAATGCTTCTCGTAGCCATTATGGCCGGGACGTTGCAGCCAAATCCGAGTATCATGGATATGAACGACTTCCCGTGGAGGCCAATTGCCCTCATCACCCTGTCCATCACGAACGCCGCTCTCGCCATGTACCCCGAGTCCTCCAGGATCGATATTGCAAGGAAGAGCAGCATGATGTTGGGCAGGAACACCAGGACCGAGCCTATTCCTCCGATGACGCCGTCCACAATCAGAGACGCGACCCACTCTGGGGCCCCGACAGCGGTTACGAGACTCGCGGACCCCTCAGCCAGCCAGCCGAAGAAGGCGTCGATTGCGTCCGCCATCGGGTTTCCGATCCTGAACACGAGGTTGAACGTGGCCCACATGAGCCCCAAGAATATCGGCACTCCCAGCACCCTGTTGGTGACCACCTCGTCTATCCTGTCGGAGATGCTCAGCCTCCTCTCGACGCTCAGACCTTTGACGCTCGCCTGGACCAACCCCTTGATGAAGCCGTACCTCCTCTCGATCATGTAGGTCTCGACGTCCTCTCCCAACCTGGACTCCAACTCTGCAGCGAGCCTCGCCGCCTTGGACGCCAGCTCCGCTCCGCCCGGAAGAGAGCCGACCTCGTTGAGGACTGCTGGGTCTCCCTCTAGGAGCTTGACTGCGAGCCACCTAGAGGGGTACTTCCCGGCGAGGATGCCGCGTTGAGTTATCTCCGACTCGAGCGCACGTATGGCCCCTTCTACCTCCTCTCCGTAGTCGACCCTTAGGGGTCCCGAGGTCCGGGGTCTCAAGGCTGCCTCTACCATGGCGTCCCTCAGCTCGTCCATTCCAATGCCTCTGTTGGCTATCGTCTCCACGACCCTGACTCCCAGAGCTCTCGCTATCTTCTCCGAGTCTATCTGCAGGCCCCTCTTCCTCACATCGTCCATCATGTTTAGGTCGAGAACGACGTTGACGCCAAGCTCCAGGAGGAGCACCGTGAGGTAGAGGTTCCTCTCCAGATTCGACGCGTCCACCACGACCACTACAACGTCTGGCCTCTCGTTCACCAGGAAGTCTCTGGCGATCATCTCGTCTGTCGAGTAGGCGGTCAGGCTGTAGATCCCCGGGAGGTCGGTTACGTGGACCTCAAACTCCCTGTGCCTGAAGAGCCCGTCCTTTCTCTCCACGGTCTTGCCGGGCCAGTTGCCCGTGTGCTGCCTCGAGCCCGTCAGGTTGTTAAAGACCGTGGTCTTACCGGAGTTCGGGTTCCCCGCCAGCGCCACCCTAATGCTCCGCAGGGCAAGCTCGAGATCCGTCGAAATAGCCCCCACTCTCTACACACCTCCCCAGACGGGTTCTACCAGTACCTTGTGAGCAACTCCTGGACCCAGGCCGAGCCTGACTCCACCAACGCTCACCACGACGGGACCGCTCCAGTTGGAGAGCACTTCCACCACGGCTCCGGGATAGATCCCCATCTCAGCCAGCCTCCTGACGAGCCCCCTTCCCCCTCTGACGTCTACTACGCGGACCCTACTCCCCGCTGGAGCCAGGCTCAGAGGCATCAATTCTCACCACCGCTACGGCCTTCGCCTCCTCCCTCCTCAGCGAGAGGTGGTATCCCTTGACCACAACGTCGATCGGGTCCCCAAGCGGGGCCACCCTCTCGACCCTGACCTCGACGCCGGGAACGATCCCCATGTCCAGGAGCCTCCTCTTCACGACAGAGTCTCCGGAGAGCTTCACAACCTTTCCCGACTCTCCAACCCTCAGGTCGCTCAGCCTGATCAATTGCAAACCACCTCCGGGAGTGAGATGCCTCTCAATGCAGTGGGCAGGCCGCTCTCCGTGCTTCAGGTAGTAGTGGAAGCTTGAGAGCCAGAGTGGCTCTCCCTCAGGGCAGTTCTCAATGAACTCGATGAACTTCAAGAGCCTGAAGAGAGTGTCTTCGCTCACGTAGTGCTCCATCCCACACGCGTCGCGCTCGGCTGTATCGCCGTCAACTCCGAGGATTTCCCTCAGAAACCTGTACAGCGTCTTGTGCCTTTCGTACACGCTCCTCGCCGCCTCAATTCCCTTGGGAGTGAGTTCTATGGCGCCGAACCTCTCGTAGATTACGAGCCCCTCATTGGCCAGAGACCTGAGCATCTGGACTGCCGAAGGGAGCTTCACTCTAAGGGCCCTTGCGATGTCCTTCAGCCTTACTGGCCTTCTGCCCTTGTTCAGGCTCAATCTGTACACCGCTTCCAGGTAGTCTTCAGCCCTCGGAGAAAGCGGCCTGCCCGGCGTCATGTTAGGCTCTCCTAACTTTATTAGGTTAACCTAATAAGAGTTGCGTAAGCTGTGAGAGCCGCCGACCGCGCCGAGTTCACCAGATAGCGGGTATCCTCTCCGCCCAGAGATGAAAACGCCGGAGAGCTGAGAAAGAAAGGCTGATACTCCCTGATCTTGAGCCTTGTGACCCCTAGTCTCCCTTGTACATGTCGGCAATGAGGTCATTAATGATCGATCAGAGTGAGCCTGTGAGAATACCGTCGCGGCGAGCGCTCACTTCTGCTCAGAATCGATATATCTGCGTGCCTGGGAATCGCGAGCGACGCCCCCGAGGGGATGAATCCGATGGTTAATCCGGCGATAAGTGTCCAGGACCTGGAGAAGAGGTACACCACCTATCTGAGGAGGGGGATGTTCAGGCGGGAGAAGAAGATCGTGGAGGCGCTGAAGGGCATCTCGTTCGACGTCAGGAGGGGGGAGGTCTTCGGCCTGCTGGGGCCCAACGGGGCCGGAAAGACCACGACCGTGAAGATACTCTGCACGCTCCTCCTGCCTGACGGCGGGAGGGCGAGCGTCCTCGGCTACGACGTGGTGGAGCAGGCTCCGGAGGTCAGGAAGAGGATCGGAGTGTCGCTTACCGTGGAGAAGGGGTTCTTCTGGAAGCTCACCGGCCGGGAGAACCTCACCTACTTCGGCATGCTCTACGGGATGGATGGGCCGAGGCTGAGAGGGAGGGTGAACGAGGTGCTGAGGCTGGTGGGCCTCACGGAACTCGGTGTGGAGGACAAGCTCTACGAGGAGTACTCTCTGGGTATGAAGGCAAGGCTGAGCATAGCCAGGGCCCTGCTCACCGACCCCGAGGTGCTGATCCTCGACGAGCCCACCCTCGGCCTGGACCCCCCGTCCGCCAGGACCCTCAGGGAGCTGCTCGTGAGGATAGCCCACGAGGAGGGTAAGACCGTCCTGGTGACGACCCACAACATGTTTGAGGCCGAGATCGTCTGCGACCGCGTCGCCATCATCAACCAGGGCAAGATCATCGCCCTCGACACGGTGGAGGGACTCAAGCGGAGAGTGTCCGACCGCGTCTCCCTAGAGATCGTGGTCTCCCCGCCGGCGCACGTGAGGGTCGACGAACTCCTGGCCAGGGTGAGGGGGGAGGTGGACTCGCCAGCCGACGCCTTCCCGGAGAACGGTACGGTGAGGCTGAAGATCGTCCAGTCCCCGGAGCGGGTGGAGGAAACCACCTCCAAGGTGCTGAGCCTGCTCCACTCGATGAGGTGCGGGATAAGGAGGGTTGAGGTGAGCGAGCCGACCCTCGAGGACGTCTTCATCCAGCTGACCGGGCGGGCGGGCTTCTGAGCCGTGGGGTGGTTGCCGTGGGGGTCAGGACGCTCCTGAAGTCCGGCATCGCGCTCGACCTGTACTTCTTCAAGAACAACAGGTCCGCCTTCGTCTCCATGCTGATATGGCCCTACCTGACCCTAGGGCTCATCCTGGGCATGGGGGCCATGTTCGGCAGCGCCGAGTCGTTCAGGCAGAACGTGGGCCTGCCGGTGAACCCGCTCACCTACTTCGCTGCCTCCACCGTGGCGATGATGGTTTCCGTGGACGTCATGTGGGGCGTCGGAGGGAGCGTGCTCGAACACAGGTGGATAGGCACGCTCCCCTATGTCCTCCTGTCGCCGAACAGGACGTCGGTCACCCTGGTGTTCACGTACGTGCCCAGGTACCTGCTGACCGCGGCAATACAGCTGGCCGAGTTCGCCCCGCTCGTGCTTGCGGTCGAGGGCCTCTCCAACGGGGCGCTGAAGCTCGGGGTCATGGCGCTGGCCGCGACCGTGGGGATGCTCCCCCTGCTGGGGTTCGCAGCCCTCTTCGCCTCCTTCCTCCTGTCGATAAAGGAGGAGAGCAACATACTCAGCTTCCTTAATCCCCTCATCCTGCTGTTCTCAGGCGCCTTCTACCCGGCGTACCTGCTGCCGAGGTGGGCCCAGCTGATCTCGGCGGTCCTGCCGTCGACCTACACGATCGAGCTGGCGAGGGTGGCCGCGCTCATCGGGTCGCCGGAGCTGAGGAGGGTCACCCTGCTCATCGGGGCCCTGGTGGCCATGACTGCGCTGTACAACTCCGCCTCCGGCCTGGTTATTCAGGCGGGCGAGAGGAGGGCCATGAGGGAGGGGGCGATCTGAGATGGCGGCGAGCGAGGCCCTCGCCCGGGTCAAGGCTGTGCTCTGGCTCCACACCATCAGGCTGTGGAGGTACAGGTACTCCTTCCTCAACATGATCCTGTCGGAGGGAGCCTGGATCTTCATGTTCGTCCTCGGCGCCCTGCTGTTCGTCCCCAGCGAGAAGCTCGTGGTCGCGGTCAAGGGAGCCTTCTGGACCATCGTCGCATGGAGCGTCGTTTCCAACTTCTCCTCGCTGGTGGGGGGATGGATGAACTTCTTCATCTCGATCGGGATGGTGGAGGAGCACCTGGTGAGGGGCTTCTCCCCCTTCAGGACCCTCTTGGGCAGGGTGGTCACCGGGCTGTCCGTGATAGTGGTGTCGCTCCTCTTCATGGCGGCCCTGGTCGGCGGTGCCTTCCACGTCAACCTCCTGCACGCCGAGAGCCTCTGGCTCCTCCTGCTGGGTATGGGACTGCTGGCCGTGCAGAGCCTCTCCTACGGGTTCACCGTGGCGTCTGTGGCTGTGAGGACCAGCGTCCCCAACAACCTCCTGGAGATCCTCAACCTGGTGGTGGTCGGGCTCCTCATGGTGCCCGTGCAGGCCCTGCCCGAGGGTCTGAGGCTCGCCTTCCTCTGCATACCGTACGTGGCCCCCGCGCACCTGGTGAAGCTCGCCGCCGGGGCGGGGGAGGGGCTGGAGTACGCCGCGCTGACGGTCGCGTGGGTTGAGACGATGGCCATGGCGGCCATCGCGGTCTGGGCCACCGAGTGGGCCATCCAGTGGATAAGGAGGAACGGGGTGAGGGCGATAGGGTTCTGGTGAACTCTACCCCCTCTTTCCCCCAGTCCCAACCGGCCTGTGGGAGTCTCCTCGGGTCTATACCCATCGTCCTGAAAGTTGGTAAATATTCCGACCTAGGATCCGCGATGAGTCGAGGCGCCCTACTGCTGTTGGCTATCTTGCTCCTCGCCGCGGTCGGCGCGGCCCTCGCCATTCATCTGGGCCTGATCCGACTGGAGCGCGGCAGAACGCGAATGCCCGAGCCTTCTCCGGCCCCCTCTCAGGCGACTAGGCCTGGGGGAACCCAAGTTCCGACCGAGGGGCCCGGCGGAGGGAAGCCGCCGAAGCCCTCCCCAGCCCCCACAGGGGGGCCCGGGTCCGGGGGAGACCTGGAGTCCGCGATCTCGGCGATTCCACACATCTACAGGAAGCCCCAGAACTGGAACGGTAAGGCCATAGTGTTCGTCCACGGGCTCGGCGGGAGGAAGGAGACCTGGGAGAGGGACATGGACGCCTTTGAAGGACTCGGGTACGCGGTCTTCGCGTTCGACCTACCCTACCACGGGGAGAGGGGCACCTTCCCGGGCGCGGAGGTCCTGCCCGACCTCATCAGGCAGGGGGCCAGCGAGATCGCCCTCATAGCGGAGTACCTCAGAGCGCAGGGGGCCGAGGAGGTTTACCTCATCTCCAGGAGTCTCGGGAGCATAGTCTCGGCCGTGGCCCTCGGCAGCGGAGCGGAGATAGACAAGGCTGAGCTCCTCCTGGCCTCAGCGGACCTCAGGTACGTGTTTACCTACGGCCAGGTCGAGGCGCGGCCTTCTTGGCTGGACGACGACTCTGTGCTGAGGGAGATAGATCCCCTCTACCTCCTCCCGCACTATGAAGGGAGGGTTCACTTCCACTGCGGGCTCAGGGACGACCTCCTCACGCCGGAGGCG
>CAZQNA010000013.1:0-40573 GCA_964594835.1 uncultured Nitrososphaerota archaeon | reverse complement strand
GCTGTGGCGTAGGCAAGTCTGAGGACCTCGTACGCCTCGACCATCTTCTTCTCCGCCTCTTCCCTGATCTTGAGTTCCTTGATCAGCGCTTGGGCCTCCTTAACGAGCTGGTCCCTCTTCATCTTGAGGGCCTCGACGCCCCTCTCCAGGAACGAGATCCTCTCCCTCAACCTGATCAGGAAGCCCTTGGTCGGGACGACCCTTCCAACGGACCTAGAGGACAAAGCCCCTCACCGGAGTTAGGCGTAGATCTCGGTCTTCCCCTCGGGGCCTCCCTCTCGAGACTCTCTGTGCTTCGGGTGATACTTCGCGATCGTGGCGTCGCTTATCCTAGTAAGCTCGGCCTCCGGCAGCATGGCCAGCAGGTCCCAGGCTATCTCCAGAGTCTCCTCGATAGGCCTCCTCTCTCTGAAGCCCTGAGCCACAAACTCCCTCTCGAACCTGTCGGCGAACTGCAGGTATGTCCTCTCCCTCTTGCTGAGACCCGCCTCGCCTATGATCTGCACAAGCTCCCTCGCCTTAGTCCCCTCCCTGTATGAAGCGTAGAGCTGGTTCGACACCTCCATGTGGTCCTCCCTCGTCTTGCCCTTGCCGACTCCGTCCTTCATCAGCCTGCTGAGACTGGGGAGGACGTTGATCGGAGGGTAGATGCCCCTGTTGAACAGGTCGTAGTCTAGGAAGATCTGGCCCTCCGTGATGTACCCGGTGAGGTCGGGTATCGGGTGCGTCAGATCGCCTCCAGGCATGGTGAGGATAGGCATCAGCGTGATCGAGCCCGTCTTACCCTTAATCCTCCCGGCCCTTTCATAGATGCTGGCGAGGTCGCTGTACATGTACCCAGGGTAGCCCTTCCTGCTGGGCACCTCCTCCCTGGCCGCGCTGAGCTCCCTGAGCGCCTCGCAGTAGTTGGTCATGTCCGTGAGTATGACCAGGACGTCCATGTCCAGGTCAAAGGCCAGGTACTCCGCCGCCGTGAGCGCCACCCTTGGGGTCATTATCCTCTCTATCACCGGGTCGTTGGCCAGGTTCAGGAACAGGATTGACCTACTGAGGGCGCCAAACTCCTCGAACTGCTTCCTGAAGTAGAGCACCTCGTCGTGCTTGAGCCCTATGGCCGCGAACACGATGGCGAACCTCTCCGCCTTGCCGGGCACCACGGCCTGCCTGGCGATCTGAGCGGCAACTTGGTTGTGCGGGAGCCCAGACTCGGAGAATATGGGGAGCTTCTGACCTCTCACGAGGCTGAGCATCCCGTCTATGGCCGAGATGCCCGTCTCCACGAACTCGTCGGGGTAGTCCCTCATCGTTGGGTTGATCGGGGCCCCGTTGATGTCCCTGTAGTCCTCGGCCTTCACAGGCGGCCCTCCGTCGATGGGCACGCCGGAGCCGCTGAAGACCCTGCCGAGCATCTCCTCGGCGATGGGGAGCTTTAGCGTCTCTCCCGTGAACTTAACGATGACGCCGGAGTCTATGCCCTCGGTATCTCCGAGGACTTGAATAACTGTTGCCTCCCTACCCGCCTCGAGTACCTGGCCAACCCACTCCCTTCCCTCCTCGGAGAATATCCTGACGGCCTCACCAAACCGGGCCTCGGGAACACCCTCCATGAACAGGAGGGGGCCCTTGACCAGCCTGATGCCCTTCCTGGCGGCCCCGTAGATTAACGCCATTCCTCTCACCTCACCTCCGCCATCAGCATGCCGGCCTCGGTCTCGAGCTTGGTGAGCGCCTGCTTGAGCGCCTCCTCGAACTCGTCCTCCGGGACGAACTTGAGCCTCATCAGGAGACCCACAGAACTCATCTCCCTGATCGAGGACATGGGGACTCCGGCCTCGACCAGAGGCCTGGCGCGGTCGTAGAACTCGACGAGGGCCTTGAGCAGCATGGCTTGCTTCTTTGGGGAGCAGTAGGTGTCCACCTCGTGGTAGGCGTTCTGCACGAGGAAGCCCTCCCTGATCATCTCGGCGGCGAGCAGGACGAGCCTGTTCTCGTCGCTCAGGGCGGCCTCCCCAACGACCCTCGCCACCTCCTCCAGGCTGGAGGCCTTCTGCAGGATCTCCATGGCGCGCTCCCTGTACTCCATCATGTCGTGGCCGGTGTTCTCTATCCACCAGTACTTGAGTTCCGCCGCGTACTTGGAGAAGCTCTTGAGCCAGTTTATGGCCGGGAAGTGTCTCTTGAACGCGAGGTCCTTGTCCAGGGCCCAGAATGCCCCCACGTACCTCATGGTGTGCTGGGTCACGGGCTCGTTCAGGTCGCCGCCCGAGGGGCTGACGGCGCCAATCACGGCGACGGAGCCCATCTCATCCCTCCTGCCGAGGACCTTAATCCTCCCGGCCCTCTCGTAGAAGGAGGCGATGTAGTCCGGCAGGTAGGCGGGGAACCCCCTCTCCGACGGGATCTCCTCCAGCCTGGACGAGAGTTCCCTCAGCGCCTCGGCCCACCTGCTGGTGGAGTCGGCCGTGAGCACCACGTCGAGCCCCATGTCCCTGTAGTACTCCGCGTACGTTATGCCGATGAAGATACTGGCTTCCCTTGCGGGCACAGGCATGTTGCTGGTGTTGGCGATGAGCACGCTCCTCTCAAGCAGGGGTCTCCCAGTCTTAGGGTCGACGAGCTTCGGGAAGTGCTGGAGCAGGTCCGTCATCTCGTTTCCGCGCTCGCCGCACCCGACGTAGACCACGACGTCGGCATCGGCCCACTTGGAGACCTGGTGAAGGGTCACGGTCTTCCCCGTGCCGAAGCCTCCAGGAATCGCGGAGGCCCCTCCCTTCACTATCGGGAAGAACGTGTCTATGACCCTCTGCCCTGTCACCAGGAGCATCGTCGGCTCCAACTTCTCCCTAAAGGGCCGAGGCATCCTCACGGGCCACTTATGGTAAAGCTTGATCTCTTGTCGAACGCCTCCAGCCGACTCTACGACCGCGACGACCTCCTCGACCGTGTAGTCGCCCTCTGGGGCCATCTCCACGATGCGGCCCGGCTGGGCGTTGGGCGGGACCATGATCTTGTGGGTCACCGCGCCCTCGGGAACCGTGCCGAGCACGTCGCCCGGCACGACCCTCTCTCCCACCTCGACGGTGGGCTTGAAGTACCACCTGACGTCGCGCGGGAGGGTGGGGAGCTTTATCCCCCTAGTGATGAAGGGCCCCGCCATCTCGGCTATCTTCGGGAGGGGCCTGCCGAGCCCGTCGAGCACCTGGCCGAGCAAGCCCGGACCAAGCTCGGCGGACAGGGGCTCTCCAGTCCTCTCAACAGGCTCTCCGGGCCTCATCCCCTCGGTGGGCTCGTAGACCTGTATGATCGCCCTGTCACCCTCTATCCTGACGATCTCGCCTATGAGCTTCTCCTCTCCCACGAGGACTATCTCCCTGATCCGGGCCCCCCTCATCCCATCAGCGACGACTATGGGGCCCTTGATGTGGGAGACGATCCCGGTGACCTCCTGCTTGACCACCAACCATCCTCACCTCCCGAACAAGAGGGCGGCGATCTCGTGGAACTTCTCCTCTTGGACGCGTCTGAGCCTGCCCTCGATGGTGTTGTAGAACCTCTTCTTGTCCTGGGCGTCCCTCGCCACGACGCCTCCGATGATCCTCAGCGTCTTCTCGTCCACCTTCACGGTGACCCCGAGCTTCTTGGAGAGATCCGCCGCGACGTGCCTAAGGATCTCCCTGTCCCCCTCCCTCCCCATCAAGTACACCTCCGCCTCTCCCACGCCCCGCACCGCCTCCTCTGCTAGGTTCGCCAGCACCTCCCGGTAGTCCATGCCGGTGGATTTTCCCGCGACTACCTCGTTCAGGGCATCCTTGGCTCGCTCTATGGCCTCCTGGACGTACCTCATTTTTACCTCCATGAGGACCTTCCTAGCGTCCACCTCGGCCGCGCTACGCTTCCTCTCGATCTCTTCCTCCATCTCCCTTAGTGCCCTGGCTCTCCTTGCCTCGATTATCCTCCTCGCCTCTCTCTTGGCATCCTCGATTATCTCCCTGGCTCTTTTCCTGGCCTCCTCGATCTTCTCCTCCGCGCGCCTCCTGGCAGGCTCCAGAAGCGCAGTCATCATGGCGTCCTCTTCCCTGACCTCACCCGCCACCGCTGAGCACCTCCCTCACTATGAACTCTACGGCTCTCTCCATGTTTGAGTTGGCCTTCCTCTCCATCTCCTCGGCCTGCTTCTTAGCCTTCTCAAGAATCTCCCGTATTTCCTTCGCGGCATCCGCTCTGACCCCGACCTCTATCTTGGCCTCCCTGGCCTCCTTTAGGATCCTGTCACGCTCCTCTTCCGCTTCCTTGATTATTCTCTCCGCCTCTCTCTCGGCCTCTTCCAGGATTCGTTTTGCCTCCTCCTCGATTCGAAGGACGATCTCAATAAGTCTTGGCATCCCCACCCCCCTCTCAGATCTTGATCTCCTCGGTACCGAGGGCTTTCAGAAGGAGCTGACGGAGCTGGCGGAGCCTGACTCCCCTCGGCCTCTCTAGGTCAGGCACGACGGCAAAAACAGGCTTGATCTTACCCTTACGGAGCATGTCAGCTCTATAGGGCTCTATCTCCTCAAAGACTCTCTCGTTGACGAACACGACATGTGGAAGCGATTTCTCCTGCTCCCTGAAGAACTCAAGGAGCTTCCGCCTCCCCCTAAGGATCACAGCCTTCACTCCCACCATCTCGAATCCAAGAGCTAGGATCTCGTTGTCCACCACAGCCAGCGGTATCTCCTCCGTCCTGCCCTCGCTCAACGCCGACACCCGACCAGACTCATCGCGCCTCAGGCGGCTCTAACCTATATAAGTGCGGTCAGGGCCCTGACCGCGGGCGGGGGTGGCCGAGCCAGGTCAAAGGCGGCGGACTTAAGATCCGCTCCCTCAGGGGTTCGTGGGTTCAAATCCCACCCCCCGCACCAGGCCCCGCCGCCTTCCCCATCCGGAGGTTCTCAGAGTTGCCGGTCGAGGAGGAGGCAAAGCTGAGGGTGTCCCACGGGGAGTTCCTTGAGGCCCTGAAGCGCGCGGGCGTACCCTTCTCCCTGGGGAGGCCCGTTGAGCAGGTCGACACGTTCTACGACTACCCGGACCGCAGGCTGACCAAGAGCGGGGTCGCCCTGAGGATTAGGAGGTCTTCCGAGGGAATCGTCGTCACCTACAAGGGGCCCATGAGCTTTGAGGGGGGCGTGAAGTCTCGGGTTGAGCTGGAGGGTCCTCCGGGAAGCGTTGAGGCGGCCCGAGCCCTGGAGGCGGCGGGCCTCAGCCCCGAGCCGGATCCGGAGGAGGCGATGGCCCCCGCTGGCCTGACCCCGGTGGTCGTCGTGAGGAAGGTTCGGGTGCCCGTCAGCCTCGGGGGCCTCCGCTCGAGGGCCTACCTCGACAGGGTCGACGGATTGGGCGAGTTCGTGGAGATTGAGGGGCCGGCGGACGAGGTTAGAGACCTGCTCCGCCGGCTGGGCCTCGAGGGGAGGGCCGTCTCCCAGACCTACGCCGAGATGGTCGCCGGCCTCAGGCGCCGCTGAGGAAGGACTCCACTCCGCCCTTCTCCATGAGCCTCAGCGCCGCATCCTCTGCCCTCCTGACGATCTCCCCCGGGTCGGCCGTCAAGAGCCTGCCGTCCTCTATGGAGAGCTTCCCGCCGACGAACACGTGGGTGACGTCCGTGGACCTGGCCGCGTAGACGATGTGCGAGACTATCGAGTGGAGGGGCCTCCACCACGGCGACTCGGTCGAGACCAGAACTATGTCCGCAAGCCTGCCGGGCTCGATCGACCCCACGTTCAGGCCAAGTGCCCTTGCCGGGAGGACCGTGGCCATGTCCAGCGCCTCCTGGGCGGAGACCACCTTCGGGTCGCCGGTGTACCCCTTGTGTATCAGGGCCGCGACCTTCATAGTCTCGAACATGTCGAGGCAGTTGTTGCTTCCCGCCCCGTCCGTTCCGAGGCCGACCAGCACGCCCTCCCTCAGGTAGTCAGGGATCGGGGCGAAGCCAGCGCCGCACTTCATGTTGCTTATCGGGTTGTGGGCGACGAGCACCCCGCGCTCCCTCAGGATCTGGATCTCGCCGTCCTGCGGGTGAACCACGTGGGCCGCGATGACCCTGTTCCCCTCGAAGAGCCCCAGGGACTCGACGTGCCTCACGGGGGTCTTTCCATAGTCCTTCGTCACCTTCTCGACCTCCGACCTGTCCTCGGCCAGGTGGATCTGCAGCGGGACCCCGAGTTCCCTGGCGGCCTCTGCGGAGGCCCTGAGGAGGTCCGGCTCGACCGAGTAGGGGGCGTGCGGCCCCAGCGAGGGGGTTATCATGTCGTGCCTCCCCTTCCACCTCCTGACGAACTCCTTCGCGTACTCGAACGCCTTCCAGCCGTCTCGCACGACCGGGCTCCCGAAGCCTATGTAACTCTCCGCGAGGACGGCCCGGATGTTCAGCTTGATGGCCTCCTCAGCTATGGCGTCCTCGAAGAAGTACATGTCGGCGAAGGTGGTGGTCCCGGTCCTGAGGGCCTCGTACATCCCCAGGGCGGCCCCGGCGGCCACCTCATCGGCGGTCAGGTGCGCCTCCATGGGCCATATCTTCTCCTGGAGCCAGGTCATCAGGTCCATGTCGTCGGCGACCCCGCGGAACAGGGTCATGGGTATGTGGGTGTGCGCGTTGATGAGCCCCGGGATCGCCACCTTTCCCCTCCCGTCGACGACCAGGTCGGCGGGCCCCGGGATGTCTCTCCCGACCGCCGCTATCTCGCTCCCCTCTATGAGGATGTCGGCGTCCCGAAGGACCCTCCTCTGCTCGTCCTGAGTGACCACCGCCGTGAGGCCCCTGATCAGGACCCTCTCCAAGTCTGTCACCCGCGGCGTTCGCCTGGTGAAACTAATTAATTCGGGACGGCGGTCTCCAGATCGTGACTGAGAGGGTTCAAGCGGCTCTCGCGGCGCTTCTGATGCTCGCCCTGCTCGCCTCCCCCCACGCGGTTCCTCTGTGGGCTGAGCCCAACCAGGCCGGCTTCACCTACGAGTTCACGATACACGAGAACGGCACCGTGTCCCTGGTCGCGAGGTTCACCTCGGACGAGCCCGGCAGGGCCTGGATCATGGTCCCCAAGTTCAGGGAGTACTCCCTCTCCAAGGACGGGATCACCTCAACCAGCCTGCAGCGGGACACGGCCTACTACTTCTACAGCAACCTCACATTCCAGTTCGAGGCCGGCGCGTCACTCCAGATGAGCTACAGCTACAGGTTCGGCTCCTTCATAGTCGAGCCCAACGGGGTCTTCTTCTCGACCCTGGTGGGGTACGACCCCACCTACCCGGGCGAGGTCGTCGTCAGGATGCCCGCCAGCTTTGAGGTCGAGGCGTCCTTCGTCGACGGCAGGGAGGAAGACCCGAGCTCCAAGGAGACCTCCGGAGGCCTGCTCTACCTCACCTTCCCGATCCCGCCGGGCTCCGACTCCGGTCACAGGGTGATGGTGGTCTTCAAGACAACCGAGGAGCCCAGGCTGGTCAACCTCACGGCCGGGGCCCTCACCCTGACGACGCCGGAGAGGTACGTCGACGTGGCCGAGAACGTCACCGAGATCTACACGAGGTTCCAGCCGGCCGTCTCCGACGTCACCGACATGCCGGAGATCCCCATCTCCATGAGGTTCTTCATCCCCTCGGACCCCGAGGAGATCGCGGTCCTGGGCTTCACGAGCGTGTCCAGCCCGGCCCTCCTGATGGAGGACGTGATCACGCCCGGCAAGGTGTCCCTCAACCTCATGCTTGTTCGCTACCCTGAGAGCTACCTCCCCGAGACCCTGGTACACGAGCTCCTGCACCAGTACATGCTGCGAGCGGGCCTCTCGACTGAGCTGAGGTGGGCCCACGAGGGCCTGGCCCAGTACCTCAGCTACCTCATACTCCGGGAGAACGGCTACCCGGACGCTGGCCAGGAGGACATCAACCTGTCGAGGCTGGTCTTCCAGGAGGTGAGGAATCTCGGCTTCCTGCAGGACTGGAGGGGAGGGGGCTCACCGCCGGACCCGGCCACCTACTACCTGGCCAGCCTCTACGTCTTCTCGGATCTCGGGGAGAGATACGGTGGCCTGGGCTTCTACAAGAAGTTCTTCCAGGAGATCCGGGCCGACGGGGCCGAGGTAGACGAGATCGACGAGCTGGTCTACTACCTCAGCAGGGCGGCCGGGGAGGACCTCTCCGACTACTTCTCCGCCCTGGGCTTCAACCTGCCCCTCAGGCCCGTCGAGGTGGGAGACCCGCTGGAGGTCAGGGCCAGCTTCGTCATGACCGTCCTCAACGGGACCAAGCCGCTCAACCCCCTGGCTGGCCAGGTGAGGGACTTGGTGGAGGCGGCCAAGGGCTACAGGCTGGCCGGAGACTTCTCCTCAGCCTACAGGGCGCTGGACGAGGCCCTGACCCTCTCCATCCTGGGGCCGCTGATACCGCTCTCCATCCTGGTGGCCGCCCTCACGGCGCTGTTCAGCCTCGCCCTGAGGGGCCAGCCGCGGGTGGACCCCGAGGTCAGGGAGATGGAGGCCAGGCTGGCGGCCATACTGTTCGAGGAGCCCGTCGAGCGATGGGACCTGGCGGTGGAGGTCCTGAGGATGTCGAAAAAGAGGGGGTACGAGGCGGCGCTGAGGGAGGCCCTCAGGAGGGCCGAGCTCGGGTACCTCGGGGAGACGCGCCCGCGGGATCCCTGGTCCTAGATGAATATGGTCCCCTGGGCCTCGAGCTTCTCCAGCGCCTCCCACCTTGCGAGGAATGCGCGCTCGAGCTCCTCCAGGTCGGCGTCCGAGAGGTGCCTGAACCTCCTCTGGAGGCTCGTGTAGTCCCTGAGCGGCCTCCTCTTGGGCCTGACTGTGATCCTGAGCCTCCCCTCCTCCACCTCGAAGAGGGGCCAGACGTAGGTGTCCACGGCCAGCTTCGCCACCTCTATGGTCTTGTCCACCGGGAAGTTCCACCCGGTCGGGCAGGGGGCGAAGATCTGGATGTACCTGAACCCCCTGACCTGCTTGGCCTTCTCGATCTTCCTGAGGAAGTCGGCCGGATACCCTATGCTCGCCGTGGCCACGTACGGGACCCCGTGGGCCGCCACGATGAGGGCCATGTTCTTCTTCATCTCGGCCTTGCCTGTGGGGGTGGTCTTCGTCCAGGCCTTCGGCGGGGTCGCGCCGGACCTCTGGATGCCGGTGTTCATGTAGGCCTCGTTGTCGTAGCATATGTAGATCATGTCCTCGTTCCTCTCCGCCGCCCCGGAGAGGGCCTGGAGGCCTATGTCGTAGGTCCCGCCGTCGCCGGCCCACGCCACCACGTAGACGTCTTCCTCTCCGAGGGCCCTCAGCGCCCTGGTCATCCCCGAGGCCGTTGAGGCGGCGGCAGCGAAGGCCATGTTGTAGACCGGGAACTTGAAGGAGCTCCTCGGGTACGGACCCTGAATGACGCTGGTGCAGCAGGCCGGTATGACGAAGACGGCCCTCCCCTCGAGCACCTTGAGGACCCACTTCAGCGCCACCTGGGCTCCGCAGCCCGGGCACGCGGCGGAGCCGGGGAGGACGTACTTGGGCCCCTTGGCCAGGTCCATCACGGTTCTCGCCATCGAGATCACCCCCTAAGCTTGTACCACTCCACGGGTCTGATCCGGCCCTCCCTGACCCTCTCCCTCGCGATCTCGACCATCTCTGCTATGTCCCCGTACGTTATGTCGCGCCCGCCGAGCCCGGTTACGAACCCCACGACGGGTGTAGAGACCCCGGCGGCGAAGAGGGCCGCCCTGACGTCCGTGGCGAGGGGGCCGGCCTGCCCGAACGAGAGGCTCCTGTCGATGACCACGAGGGCCTCCCTGCCCTCCGCCAGCCTGACCACCTCCTCCTCCGGGAAGGGCCTGTAGCTCCTCACCTTCAGCAGGCCCGCCTCCACGCCCCTCGACCTCAGGAGGTCGACCGCCTCCTCGGCCTCGGAGGCCAGGGTACCCGTCGTCAGGATCAGGACGTCGGCGTCCTCCACGCGGTACTCCCAGACGAGGTCCCCGTGGAAACGGCCGAAGGCCTCTCTGAACTCCCCCGCCACCTCCCGTATCGCCTCCTTCGCCCTCAGCATGGCCTCGTGGATGGACCACCTCATCTCCATGTACTCCCTGTCGGGCATCACGAGGTTGCCGTATGTGATCGGGCGCTCGGGGTCCATGACCCAGTGGGGCGGCCGGTACTCGGGCAGGAAGGCGTCGACGTCGGCCTGGTCGGGTATGTTGACTGGCTGGAAGGTGTGGCTCAGGACGAATCCGTCGAGGCACACCATGAAGGGCAGAAGCACGTCGGCCCTCTCTGCGACCTTGTACATCATCAGCACGGTGTCCAGGGCCTCCTGATTCGAGGAGACGAACTGGATCATCCACCCTGTGTCCCTCTGGGAGATGGCGTCCTGGTGATCGACGTGGATGCTCCACGGGGGCCCGACGGCCCTGTTGACGATCGCCATCCCTATCGGCAGCCTGGAGCCGGCCGCCCAGTGCAGGACCTCGTGCATCAGGAGGAGCCCCTGGCTGGCCGTCGCCGTGAACGTCCTGGCGCCCACGGAGGCGGCCCCTATGGCGGCGGCCATGGCGCTGTGCTCGCTCTCCACCCTGACGTACTCGGCGTCCATCTCCCCACTCTCTATGAAGTCGGCAATGTACTCCACGATCGTCGTCTGGGGGGTGATCGGATAGGCCGGCACGACCTTCACCCGGGCTAGCCTGGCCGCGTGGGCCACGGCGTGGTTCCCGGTGATTATGTCCCACCTCCCCCTCTCTGCCTGCCTCTGCATCACTCCCTCACCTCCGGGACCATTTCTATGGCTTTGGTGGGGCACTCGTTGGCGCAGATCCCGCAGCCCTTGCAGAACTCATAGTCCACGACGGGGTACCCGTCCGGCCCCTCGTCTATCACGTCCTCCATGCAGTAAAGGGCGCAGACCCAGCACTTGACGCACTTGCTCTTGTCGATCACGGGCTTGAACACTCGCCACAGTCCAGTCTGACCGGCGGCCGCCTCTGATGGACTTGAAACTGGAATTACCACGTCAGAGGGCATCTCTCAGCCTCACCAGCCCACGAGAATTGTGGGTTGGTGGAAATGACTAAATCTTTTCCATCAATCGAGAGCCCCGCGCGCCGTTATGGGAAACTGCGCGACCGGCGGCCGCGGAGAAAGAGATTCAGAAAGAGTTAGGGGGGCTCAGAAGCCCCCAGGCCTCCCGCCCCTCTCCGGAACTGCCTCCTCCTTGACGGTGAGGGTCATCCCCTCGAACTGGAGCTCCAGGGTGCTGCCCCCCAGGGCCCCGGGCTTGACGCTGACCTCAATCGGGTCGCTCTCCCTCATCGGGTAGAAGATCTTCCAGACCTGGCTCTTCAGCCCGGGCTGCCTCTGCTCGAGGAACTCCAGTATCCGGTCGGTCATGGGCACACCAACGCGCCTGGCGGACATGCTCTCTCCCTCCTAGTTCGGCTCTCGTGGGAGCCTGGCAGATTAGGCTACGGACTATTTAATGGTTTTCTCAATATTCTCCCAACATAAGCCCAGAGCGTCTTTCCCCTCCAGAAAGTGCCCCCTTCTCCCCTTTTGAATGTGAGATCCAATTGAAATACCTCCGCTACAGACGGGTGCAAGCGCGTGACATTTTACAGTAGTAAAATATACTTTCCGATCCACCGCGCCGGTTGCCACGCGGAGGGAACACCCTACCCTCCCGCTCCGTCAAATGTTTGCTGCAGTGGGCCGATACGCCTGTATACAAAACGCCCGGGGTCTAATGCCGAAGCTTAGTTTATTAGATCCCCCGCCCTTCAATGAATACGGGGGGTGATGTCGTGGAGACCGATTACATCGATGTTGTGTCCCCCATCGTAGCCGATGACTGGGATACTGCCCTGTACGTGGAGTATCTCTACCTGGCCTCAAGGCCCGAGTTCGAGCCGCTCGTGGAGGCCCAGGTGGTGAGCGTCGAGGAGGAGACGACCTCGGAGAAGGTTAAAGGGACCCCTGTGTCTGGCTGAGCCGGGGTAGAGGTCCCGGATGTCGAGGCCGAGGGGGCCATGGGGCCCCGAGAGGGCTTTTCTAGGGTATAGTGTGCCCTACGAGGACGCGCGCTACGTCATCCTGCCGGTCCCATACGACTCAACGGCCAGCTGCCGCCCCGGGGCCAGGTTCGGCCCCAGGCAGGTGATAGACGCGTCCCTCCGTCTGGAGACGTTCGACCCCCACTCCGACCTCGACCTCTCCGAGCTCCCCATCCACACGCTCCCGGAGCCCTCAGTTCCGAGGGGAGATCACGAGGCGGTTCTAGAGCTCGTGGAGAGCCTCACCCGGAGGATAGCGTCTGACGGGAAGACCCCGATCGTCCTGGGCGGGGATCACAGCGTCACGATCGGCTCGTTTGCCGGGGTCGGCTCGGCCGGCGGTTTGGCCTTCATCTCCCTCGACGCTCACCTCGACTCGTACGACGAGTTCGAGGGGAGCCGAAGGGGGCACGCCTCCGTGACGGCCAGGTGCTCTGAGAGGGCGACAGCGTCCCTGGTCGTAGGTGCAAGATCGGCGGGTAGAGAGGAGGTTGAGGCCGCCCGGAGGAGGGGCGTGAAGGTCGTCTGGGCCTGGGACCTGAAGAGGGACCCGACCACCCTGTCCAGGGCCCTCGGGGGTCTCGAGGGGGCGGAGGCCTACGTCAGCTTCGACGTCGACGTGTTGGATCCCTCGCTGGTCCCCTGCACGGGGTGCCCGGAGCCGGGCGGGCTGGACTGGTACGAGGCGGTCCAGGCGGTGGAGACCATCCTGGCCGAGGTCAGGGCCGTAGCGGTGGACTTTGTGGAACTTGGAGACTGCTCTGCCCGCCCCGACGCCCCCTACCTGGTGGCCAAGCTGGTCGCCCGCGTTATCGGCGCGCTGGAGCGGCGTCAGTAGCGCCCGAGCCCGGGCACCCGCGGGAGGAGCACCTCGGCAATAGCCGCCAGGACGAGGATCTCCACCCACGCCTTCACCAGTATCCCGAGGATGACGCCCGTCGAGAGGAATGCCGCCTGATCCGCGGGGAGGAAGAGCCTCCTGGCCATCTCCAGCGCGACATAGGTGAGCGCCGACTCGGGGATGTACCCCAGCGGCACGGCGACCGCGGGCCTCAGCTTCCTCCCCAGCGCGCCCACGAGGAGGCCCGTCATGGCCTTCCCGGGAAAGATCAGGAGGCCGACGACCACGGGCAGGTAGCCCATCAGGGAGAACCTGACGAATGGGAAGGCCGCCACGAGGGCCCCGGTGAGCGCGCCCCACGCGGGCCCCAGGGAGTAGGCCGAGACTATGGTTGCCAGGTGAGAAAGGTCGAGGGCTATCTGGGGGTGGAAATTCCCCAGCTCCATGGACACAACAGCCAGGGCGTTTCCGAGCGCGCCCAGCATGCCGGCGAAGACGGCCTTACCGTTTGTGGAGGGTCCGCCAGCCGCCGCACCCATTTTGATCATAACTGGGCATTTGTCCGATTATGGTATAAAGGTTACTGGAGCTCGGGGAGGACGACGCCCCGCCCCTCCAGCTGCTCAGCCATCTCACTCACGAGCCGCCTCAGCCCCAATCCCGTCCTGGCGGAGACGACTATGTGGGGGGCCCCGTCGATGAGGCCCACGTAGTCCTTTACCCTCTCCCTGAGCGTGGCGTCGTCGAGCAGGTCGGCCTTGTTGAAGACCACCAGCAGGTCCTCGGGACCCTTTCCAAGCTCTCTTAGGAGCCTGAGAGACTCCGATATCTTCACCTCGGCCACCTCCGGCTTGTCGGCCACGTCGACGACCATGAGAGCGAGCTGAGAGTACTCCATGTCTATCACGTTCAGCCTGAACGAGTGGATGAGCCTGGGGTCGAGGTCCAGCACGAAGCCGATCGTGTCCACGAGGTAGACCCGGCCGTCCATGAGGCTGGCATACTTGCTGGAGAGCGTCGTGAAGGGCTGGGGGCTGACGGGCTTGTCCAGACCCGTGAGGGCATTGAACAGGCTCGTCTTGCCGGCGTTGTAGTAGCCGGTGATGACCACGATCTTCCCGCCCGACTCAAGGCGCTTCCTGACCCTCTCCAGCTTCTGCCTCTCCAGCCTCTCGATCTTCCTCCTCAGGATCTTCATCCTCCTCTGGACGGCGTTCACCGCCCTGTGGTAGGCGTACTCACCCCCGCCCAGGAAGCCAGCCCGCATCCCCAGGAACTTCTTGGCGGCCGCCAGCTTGATGTAGGGGAGGGCCTTGCTGAGGGCGGCCAGGTCTATCTGGAGCTTTGAGACGACGTCGCTGGCCGCCTCCCTGAATATCCTGAGGGTGACCTCGTACCTGTCCACCACCTCGACGCCGAGGGCCCCCTCCAGGTTCCACTTCTGCTTGCTCGACAGGGTGTTGTAGAAGACCACGAGGGCGGGGTCTATCTGCCTGACCTTCTCCCTGAGCTCCTCCACCTTCCCCCTCCCCAGGACGTAGTTGACGGTGGGCTTCGCCCTGACCTGGATCATGCGGTAGACCGGCGCGTAGCCCAGCGTCTGGAGCAGGCTCTCCAGCTCCCCCATCTGGATCCTGTAGAGGTGGTGGTCGTGGGGGTTGGTCTTCACCATCACCGTGATTACCTTGGGCCTCCTGGTCACCCCTCGCCCTCCCCTCTCGGTTCAAGCTCCAGGCATCCGGGCTAATTAATCTATCCGCCCCTCTCAGCCGAATTTTGGCCTCTCGTACAGCTCCCTCGGCCCCTTCACGGTTGCGTCGATGATCATCTTGGCGTAGGGGAGTCGGACCCTCCTGAGTTCCCCATCCACCTCCACCAGCTGGACGTTGCTGTGGTCGAGCGACGACCCCAGCACGTTCCCTATCACTATGAAGTCCCTGGGCGGATAGGTCCTCTGAACGACGGCCCTCATGAGCTGCTCGTAGTCGTAGACGTCCACGTCTGAGTCCACCACTATGACCCTCTTCAGGCTCTTGTGGGCGGCCATCATGGCCAGGGCAACCTGGACAGCCTGGCCCTCGTACTCCCTCTCGATGGCCACGGCCGCCTCTATCCACATGCCTCCCGCCGGGGTCATGGAGACCCCCGCAACCCTGGCGTGCCTCGACGCGGCCTCCCACAGGATGGGCTCGACGGGGAGGCCCATCAGGAGCTCGTGCTCCCTGCCGCCCGGCAGGATCGACTGATAGACGGCGTCGGATCTCAGCCTGATCGACCTGATCTCCATGACCGGCTGCCTTCGGACGATGTCCTTCCCCAGTATCTCGTAGAAGGGCCCCTCGTCGGCCCGCTCCCCGGGCAGGATCCTGCCCTCGAGGACTATCTCGGCCTCGGCTGGAGCGTCGGCGTCCACGCTCTCGCAGGGGGTTAGCCTGACGGGTCGACCCTCTATCGCCCCGGCGATCGAGAGCTTGTCCCTGTCCTCGGCCGGGATCGCGCCGGCGAGCATCAGGCCGGGGCCGACCCCGATAGCAACCGAGACGTCCAGGGGCCTGCCCTCGGCCTCGGCCTCGGCTATCATCCTGTGGAGCTTTCTCCCCTCAACGGCCCTGAACACCACCCGATCCCTCGATATGGGGGTCATCCTGTGGTAAGAGGCCGAGTAAATTCCGGCGCGCTCGTCCCTCGCTATCACTATGCCGGCGGTTATGTAGGGCCCGGCCTCGCCCACGTAGTGCCTCAGTATGGGGAGCCTCCCCAGGTCCACGGGCTCGATGCTCAGATCCCACTCCGGGGTGTGCCCCCGGCTCGGAGGTATCCCAGACCTGACGGCGGACCTCAGGACCCTCCAGAGGTCCCTCGGATCCGCCCCGACGATGCGCCCCATCTGCTCCCTGCTGGAGGCCACCCCCCCGGCCACCCTGAAGCGGCTAACCTCTCTGGACCTGAGCACGGGCGACGTGAACATGGCCGCAGACCTTCCCTCGACAGAGGCCAGGCGCTTCGCGATCTCGAAATCGACGCTCAACCTATCTCCGAATACTCTGAGCAGGTCGGCCTCCTCGAGAACCTCCAGGGATCGCCTGAGACCCGTTGCGGCCAACTTTGAACCCTCCCGGCAACCTCCGGAACCATTTAAATAAGCGGATCTGCTGATCGGCTGAGAATGTCTTCTGGGTCGGGGGACGTGGCGAGGACGCACCTGATCTCGGAGGTCGGGCCCGACTTGGAGGGGAGAGAGGTCGGCCTGGCCGGCTGGGTGTACCGCTACAGGGACCTCGGGTCGGTCATCTTCATAGTCCTGAGGGACGCCACCGGCGTGATCCAAACGGTCGTCAGGCAGGAGGAGGTCGACGCCCGCAGCTGGGAGGCGGCGAGGAGGGCGGACGTCGAGGCGTCTGTGAGGCTCTCCGGCACCGTGAGGATTGATCCGAGGGCGCCGGGGGGAGTGGAGATCAGGGTCAACAGGGTCAGCCTGGTGGGGGACTCGCCTGACTTCCCCATAAAGAAGGACGCCGGGGTGGAGTTCAGGCTGGACAAGAGGCACCTCGACATAAGGAGCAGGAGGATGTGGGCCGCCCTGAGGATAAGGGCCGAGTTCCTGGCGGGCCTCAGGGAGTGGTTCGACTCCAACGGCTTCATCCCCGTCGAGGCCCCCACCTTCGTGAGCGCCGCCGTGGAGGGAGGGGCGACCCTGTTCGAGCTCGATTACTTCGGCCGGAAGGCCTACCTCACCCAGAGCTCCCAGTTCTACCTGGAGGCCGCGATCTTCGCCTTCGAGAAGGTCTACACCATCCAGCCAAGCTTCAGGGCGGAGAAGTCCCGGACCAGGAGGCACCTGACGGAGTTTTGGCACGCCGAGGCCGAGATGGCCTGGCACGACCTGGACGCCATGATGGACGTCGCCGAGGCTCTAGTGGACCACGCGGTCCAGCGGGTGTATGAGAACAGTAGGGAGGAGCTTGAGATACTTGAGAGAAGGTTTGAGCCCCCGCAGAGGCCCTACCCGAGGATCTCCTACGACGAGGCCGTGGACATAGCCCAGTCCAAGGGCGTCCAGATCGAGTGGGGGGACGACATGTCCACCGAGGCGGAGAGGGTTGTTTCACTGGAGTTCGACCGGCCGGTGTTCGTCCACAGGTATCCCAAGCAGGCCAAGGCCTTCTATCACGCTCCTGACCCGGCGAGGCCCGAAGTCGTGCTCTGCGCCGACCTCCTGGCCCCGGAGGGGATAGGGGAGATCATCGGCGGGGGACAGAGGATCCACTCCTACGACGAGCTGGTCGCCCGGATACGCGAGGAGGGGCTGAGGGTCGAGGACTACGACTGGTACCTCGACCTGAGGAGGTACGGCTCGGTCCCCCACGCCGGGTTCGGCCTGGGGGTGGAGAGGACCGTCAGGTGGATCGCCGGGCTGCCGCACATCAGGGACGCGGTCGCCTTTCCGAGGACACCCACGAGGCTCACGCCCTGACCCGCCGTCACTCCAGGCCGATCAGGGCCCCGCCCTCCCCCTCCCACCCGCCGCCCGGGTAGCTGGCCTCTAGGATATCCCTCAACCTCCGCGCCCTCTTCTCCCCTATGACCGACCTCAGCTCGGGGAAGCTGGCCAGAAAGACCCCTCGTAGGGATCCAAATCGCCTCAGCAGGGCCTCGGCGCTCTTGGGCCCTATGCCCGGCACGCTCGTCAGCACAAACATCTGGACCTCGGCCAGGGTGGCGAGCTTCGGCCTCCTCCGGGCGACCACGGGCCCCGCCCTGCCCTCCCTGGCGAGGCCCGCTATGAACCAGCAGGTCTGATCCCTGTCGGGGAGGCACACCACGCTGGCGCCCATCCTCACGAGACCGGCCAGCGCGCCCGCTATGACACGCCCCTCCCGCCCAGTGAGCCCGCGCGGCTGGCCCTCGATCAGGAGGATGGCCCTCCCGTACACCTCCAGGATCCTCCTCACCTGGTCGAAGACTCTCCCGTCGTACACCGAGTTGAGGAGGTCCCTCGGCGTCTTCCTCTCGACGCATATCTCCCCTCCTATCAGGTAGTCGCAGGGCTCCAGCCTCCTCCTGTCGACGCTGCTGAGCAGGCGCCTCAGCGACTCGTAGATCTCCGCCGGCTCGTTGGAGTCCACTATAACCCTAGCCGGCACCCACGCTCCCCCTCATGCGCTCTATCTCGCTCATCAGCCGCCTCACCTCCGCCCTGGGGTCGGCGAACTCCATGGACTCCGCGAAGAGCTTGATGAGCCCCGTGTCCTCTTGGTACCTGAGCCTCCCCCTCGCCACCACCTCCCGGCCCACGAGCCTCGAGGCCAGCTCGTCGGCCGGGTAGGAGTCCTCCTCGTATCCCTGCTGCTCTATCTCCTCGAGGATCTCCTCCGCTGTCTTGCCCAGAAGCTCCTCCGCCCTCCTGCCGAGGAAGATGACCCTCGCCACCCCCGTCCCGTCGTCTATGGTCAGGTGGAAGACCGGCCGGGGTGTGGCCTCCGCGATCTCCCCGCATGTGGGGCACTGGAAAACGCCGTACTCCTTGACGACCCTCGACCCGCACTCCGGGCAGTACCAGAGGATCCTGATGGGGTCCGAGACCGAGATCACGGTCCCCCTGACCTCGCGGAACCCCTCTCCCTCGGTCAGCTCGAGCCAGGTCCTCCTGTACTTGAGCGAGTGGGCCACCCTGGCGGCCGAGTCTGGGACCCTCCCGTCTCCCTGGGCCAGGACCTCTATCCTCCCGTAGTCGCCCACGTTGAGGATCCTGTCCCCGTCCCTTATGGTCCAGAAGTGGTTCACGAGCCTGACCCTCGCGGGGAGCCTGACGGAGAGGATCTCCCCGGCCCTCTCACCCCAGGCCCTCGCCAGTATGGGGCCCTCCTCGGTGGCCAGCACGAAGTCAACCACGGCCCTCCTCCCCCTGGAGAAGGTCTCGTCCGGCTCGAAGACGTATATCACGTTCCCCTCTATCTCCTGGGAGGCCTTCCCCCCCTCCCCAGGCTCTATCACGCGGACCTCCGTCCTGGGGGTGCTGTGGAGTTCGATGGCCTCGTCCCTCACCACGACCCTGACCGACCTCACCTCGACCAGGGAGCCGAGGGGGACGCCGTCTAGGGCCGTGGTCCTCTCGTCCCACAGGACGAGCCTGACCTCCTCGTCCACCTTCTCGTCCCCCAGGACCGCGCTGGCTATCCTCCCCCTCCGACCGTCCCTCCTCTCGAACTCCCTCGGGGGGCTCGCGCTCGTCAGGACCCCCCTCACGTCCACCTCCTGCCCGGCCAGGTCCTCCGTCACCTCCGCGACGGAGAGGGGCTCGACGTCCTCGAACGGAAACTCCGGGAACTCCCCCTGGAGGCGCCTCACGGTGGACCTGGAGTCCAGGTGGACGGTGAGCATCCCGCCCCTCGGCCTGACCCTGCCTCCCCCGATCTCCACCACGTCGCCCTCCCTTATCTCACCCGACCTGATGGCCTCTATCAGCTCGCTCGACCAGACAACGACGAGGACGACCCCCGTCCCGTCGGCCAGGCGAAACTCGGCCCTCTCTCCGGGCGTGCCGTCCCTCCTCGTGAACTCTATGACCCCGTGCATCCTGGTGACCCTGCCCCTCAGCCTGACCCTGGACATGCCCGGGAACAGGCTGGCGATCTGGAGGACCGACTCCGGCCTCTCGGTGGGCGTCTCCTGGACGCTGACCCCCAGGTCCGTCGCCACGAGTATTAGCGCCGCGTCGGGCTTGAGGAGCCCCCTGAAGTCCTCGATGTACCTCCTCATCCTCCGCCTCACTTCGTCCTCGGACACCCCGGCGGCCTCCGCCACCAGCCTGATCCTCTCGTCTATCTCCCCGCGGGACTCCTCGCCCAGCTCACCCCACCCCCGCCCCGTCGGCCCTCAGGAGCCACCTCGGGCCCTCCCTCCTCATCTCGAACCTGCAGCCCAGCATCCTCTCGGCGAGCCAGACGTTGGACCTCGCGTGGGACGTGAACTCGGTGAGGGTCACGGTGGACCTCCCCCTGGCGAGGGCGAGGTAGGGAATTATCATGTCACCGGTGTGCCTGTCGAGCGAGGCGCCCGGCCTCAGCTCCCCGAGGAGCCTCTCGGCGGCCTCCCTCCCGACAACCTCGCTGGGCTTCCCCCTCTTCCCCAGAGAGTCCCCCCCGATCGTCGACCCGGACGAGCACTCGGCCCAGACGGTCACCCCGGCGCCGGGCCCCAGGTGGCCCTCGGGAGACCAGTCCACCCCGACCTCGGCGTCGTGGCCGGCCTCCTCCAGGCGCCTCCTCGCCGCCTCAGCGATCCTCTCGGCAACGTGCCTGGGGAGATTCACGGCGTGGGCGAGTCCCTTGACCCTCACCACGTCCCCCCTGTCCGTCAGGTCGATCGCCCTGAGGCCCCCGGCTGGCCTCACCCTGAGGATAACCCTCCCCCCTCCCCTCGGGTAGTGGCCCCTCCTGACGAGCTCGATCTCCGCCTGAGCCCCGACGAGCCCGAGGTTCCTGAGGAAGACGAACCTCATGTAGTCCACCGGCGGGGCCATCGGCACGTCCGTGCCACCGACTAGCTCCACCTCAACCGGAGAGTCGGCGAACAGGGCCGCCGGAAGGACGGCCTGTATTATCAGGCTGACGCTGCCGGCCGTCCCGACGTCGAGCCTGTACCTCCCTCCCCTCCTCTCCCTCGGCACGAACCTGACCCTGGTGGACCCCACGCTCAGCCCCTCGACTTCTGCGGCCGCCATCTGGGCGAGCAGCCTGGCGGCGGAGAGGTGCTGGGGTCTGAGGCCCGGCCTGCTCCTCTTCGCCCTGATGTTGTACACCTCTACCGGGGTCAGCGACACGGAGGCCAGCGCCAGCGCGTACCTGAATATGGAGCCGCCTCCCTCCCCGTAGCTCCCGTCTATCCTGACTAGCTCCATCTGGGGCCCTCTCACCGGAGATCACCGTCTTAAATAAGGTTCGAGGCCCCCATGGCGAGGTAAGGGGGAAATGCCTGCGGTCGAGGTCTGCGTCGAGCAGGTGTCAGAGGGCTTCGTCGCGCTCGCCTTCGCTGGGTCGAGGCTGATCTGCAACACGATACCCGTCGAGAGCGAGAGGTCGGCGCTCAGGCACCTGAAGATCGCCTGTGAGAGGGCCTGGGGGAGGTTGAGGCTCAAGAGGAACCCGTTCTGCGGTCCCGGATCCGAGAACCTGGCGGCTCTCGTGAACAGGCTCTACCTGGGGGAGTCGGTCGACGCCGGAGACGTTCAGCTGGAGCCCCCCAGGTCGGAGTCCATGAGGAGGGTCCTGCTCGCGGTCTCCGCCATTCCGCGAGGGAGGGTCACAACTTACGGCTCGCTGGCGAGGGTGGTCGGGCTCTCCCCGCGCGTGGTGGGGTCCAACCTCGGGAGGAACCCGTATCCACTCATCATCCCCTGCCACAGGGTCGTGAGGTCCGACCTGACCGTCGGCGGCTACTCCTACGGTCGGCTCGTGAAGGCGTACATCCTCATGCGGGAGGGGGTCGAGATAGACCTCGAGACCGGTAGGGTGGACAGGAGGGCCCTGATACCGGCGAGCGCGCTCAAGGGACGCCTGCTCGTGGCCCTTCAGGGGGCCGAGGCCGGGTGGTGAGGCGGGGCGAGGCGAGGTGAGGTGAGAGAGGATGGCTGAGAGCAGGCCCGTCTTCGGCATGGACTACGGGACCTCCTACTTCAAGTTCGGCCCCCTCTGGATCGGGAAGTACCCGGAGGTGGTCGAGAACAGGGGCTACTTCCCGAAGATGTCGAAGGTGGTGGCCGAGATAAGGGGGATACAGCCCAGGGAGGTCGTCGTGGGCCCGGAGGTGTCGGAGTACCTTGAGTCCCGAGAGGACCTCGAGAGGCTGTACTACCCCATGAGGAACGGCGTCGTCCCCAGGGACGACGAGAGGGGATGGAAGGTCGTGAAGGAGCTGACGAGGTACGCCCTCCTGAAGCACTACCCCGGCCAGCAGAGCCCCCTTGGCGGCAGGTTCACGGGCTTCTACGTCGTCGCCGCCCTCGCCGCGCAGGCACCCACGTACATGTACGAGAGGCTCTTCGAGATCCACGAGCGGGTGAACTCCGAGGAGGGGAAGACCCTCGTCAGGGCGATGACCATAATACCGCAGCCTCTGGCCGTGGCGATCGCCGAGAAGGCGACGACCTGCGTGGTCCTGGAGGGCGGGCACGGAAACACCCAGATCACCCCCATAAGCCGAGACGTGATCCGAGGGGCCGTGATACCGCTGAACAGGGGAGGGTCCGATTCCGACGCTATAGCCAGGCAGATCCTGAAGGACCTCGGCTACCCGGAGCTGGCCAGGGAGGACAAGTTCGTCAGGATGTTCAAGGAGATGGCGGGCCTCGTCCCCCTCGACCTCAACTCCGCCATCTCCTGGGCCAGGGAGCACCAGGCGGCCCTGACCTCCAAGTTCAGGATACCAGGGACGACCGTTGAGGTGGACATGGGGGACAAGGCGTGGCAGAGGTTCCTCATCGGCGAGTTCTACTTCAACCCGGGGCACGAGATCTTCGAGAGCTACTACTCCAGGGGCTTCCCCGGCCCGAGAGACACCGTCGTTGGCGGCAGGGTCATACCTGGCAAGGTCTCGCTGGCCGAGGCCATAAGGGAGGCGGTCTCCCGGACGCCAGTCGAGATCCAGTCGACGCTCCTGAGGAATGTGATACTCTCGGGCGGCGCCTTCAGCTGGACTGTGCCCGCGGGGCTCGAGGGCGTGGCCGTGGACAGCCCCACGAAGCTTGCGAGGATGCTCAGGGACATGGGGATCGAGACCCAGCCCAGGGTGGTCAGGGAGCCCCAGTTCTCCGTGTGGAGGGGGGCCGTGGTCTACGGACTGTTCCTGCCGGAGGGGGTCTCCTGGGACTGGTCTACCATGGAGGGCTGGCGCTACCTATCCGACTGACCGGATCGGGCGGCCCCCGCCCAAGCCGACGAGAACCTCAGGGCGTCGTCAAGCATGAACCTCCCGTTGTTGAACATGACGTAGACCCTCTCCCTCCTGGCCAGCTCCCTCTCCACGGCTCGACGGATCCCGTCAATCTCCCGCTGGCTGTACTGGTGGTTGTAGACTATCCTCCGCCCCTCGTAGCGTCCGTGCAGCCTGAAGTAGGCCACGGGACCGGAGTCCAGCGGCTCTCCCCTCGCCGACAGCGGGTCGACCACGTGGGTCAGCTCGAGGGAGTCCATGAGCCTCCCCAGCTCCCCCGGCCACTCCCACCAGCTCTCGTGCCTCGGCTCCCAGCCGACCCTCATCCCTCCCCTGTCGATGGAGGAGAAGAACCCGGACAGATCCTCCACCCGGTCCTCGCTCCTGGAGAAGGAGGGAGATGACTGGAAGACGACGAAATCCGCCCTCAGCTCCCTGGCCACCTCTAGGACCGACTCCCACGCCCTGAAGTTCTCCTCTGTCGGCCTGAGCTCGCCGCACCCCTCGCACTCTATCCCGGCCTTCCTCCATATCAGGCTCCCGGGCCGGTGTGTCAGGGCTGCCCACGCCTTCAGCGTGAAGACGAAGCCGTCCGGGGCCGCCTCGCGCCACCTCCTGACGGTCGACGGTCTGGGTATCTTGTAGAAGGTCCTCTGGATCTCGACGGCCTCCATCTGCCTGAAGTACCTCTCCCTCGAGACGGGAAACCCGCAGCACCCCACGAGGACCTCGGGATTCAAGAGGGGGTCACCGCCCTCGTCGGCGCTTTATATCTCTGGGAGGCGCCGAAATAAGGTTGGGTGTTCGGACTTGAAGCTCCCAGATGAGCTGTTCAGGATCGCCGAGGACATCAGGACGATGAGGGTCAGGGGGGCCGGCCGGATTGCCCGCGCGGCCGCGTCGGGGTTGGCGCTGGTCGCCGAGAGGTACGAGACGGGGGACAGGGAGGAGCTCAGGGAGGCCCTCCTCGAGGCGGCGAGGGTCCTGGTGAGCACGAGGCCGACGGCCGTGTCCCTCCCGAACGCCGTCAGGTTCGTGGTCCTCAGGGCCCTGAGCGCCTACAGGTCCGGGGCGGACGTTGCGGAGCTCAGGGAGGCGATAAGGAGGTCGGCAGAGGAGTTCATACAGAACTCCAAGACCGCCGTGGAGAGGATAGCCGAGTACGGCGCCAGGAGGATAAAGGACGGGGACAGGATCATGACCCACTGCCACAGCACGGCGGCCGTCAGCGTCCTCCTCAGGGCGTGGGAGCAGGGCAAGAGGTTCGAGGTCTTCTCTACCGAGACCAGGCCCAGGTTCCAGGGGAGGATAACGGCCGCCATCCTCGCCGACGCGGGGATACCTGTGACGATGATAGTGGACTCCGCGGCCAGGTTCTTCATGGAGTCCATCGACGCCGTGGTCGTGGGGGCCGACGCCGTCGCCGCCAACGGGGCGGTGGTGAACAAGATCGGCACCTCGGCCATAGCGCTGGCCGCCCACGAGGCGAGGGTGAACTTCTTCGTGGCGGCCGAGACCTACAAGTTCTCCCCTGAGACCATGCTCGGGAGCCTGATCACGATCGAGGAGAGGGACCCGGCGGAGGTGGTGGACAGGGAGTACCTGAGCCAGCACCCGAACATAAGGGTGAGGAACCCGGCCTTCGACGTCACCCCGCCGGAGTACATCGACATAATCATCACCGAGCAGGGCGTGATCCCTCCCCAGGGCGCCCTGATGATCCTGAGGGAGGAGTTCGGCTGGTTCACCAGGTCCGACCTCCCAGACTTCCTGCGCGGACCCCCGAGCCCAGCCCACGTCACCGCCTACTGACAGGCCCACGTGGCCGGGCTGTCAGCGGACCGCGTCTGGGGCGAGGTAGCCCCAGCGGTCCACGGCGGCCCTTATCTCCTCGCTCGCCTCGACGACCTCGTAGAACCCCTCCCCCCTAAGGGCGGCGTCTATGGCCGCCCTGGCGGCCGAGACACCGCTCTTGAACCCCCAGGGGTGGTCGTACACCCCCTCGTCGAACACCAGCGCCTGGTCCACGCCGAAGAGGGAGACGTTCGCCTCCACGGACCCTGGGTGGAGGCCGCCCCTCGCCGCCGGCATGGCCCTCGCCAGCCCCTCGGCCTCAGACAGGAGGGCTGAGTCAGCCTCCTCTATGTCGGACCGGGGGATGGAGCCGGCCGAGGGCCTCTCAACGAGGCCCGCCCCGGCCGACCTGAGGAGGGCCGCGCACGCCCCCGGGGAGAGCCAGCCCATGGATGGGTGCCCCGGCCCCCCTCTCGCGTAGACGCCCACCTTGAGGTCCGAGGCGGCCACGGCCTCCACGCTGCCCAGGCTGGATGCCCCCAGCGCCACGAACGGGAGGCCCGCGTCGGCGACCTCCTGGACCCTGTCCAACAGAGAGGAGGCGTCGGCCTCGACGGACACCACGTAGATGGGCCTCCTGCCGGTCTCCTCCTTCACCCTGTCAACCATGTCCGCGGCATGCGACGCCCTGGCCGATATGGGGGAGGCCGGGTGGTCGGTCAGGACCTCGGGCTCCAGCCCCAGGTCGGCCCCGGCTGACGCGAGCTCGTAGAACCTCTTGGCCAGGTCGAAGGGTTCCCTGCTGTCCGCCCTTATCACGACCCCCAGCAGCGGGCCCCTGATGCCGGTGTGCCTCCGCACGTCCCTCAGGCCCAGCCTCGGACCCCTGAAGGGCTCACCGGGGAGCGACAGCCTGGAGACCGTCGCCCTGGCGGGGACGGCCCCGACGATCCACCTGAGCACCTGGGCCAGGTGAGTGGCTGGCGAGGCCGGGTCCAGGATGTCCACGGGTATCTCGACCACCAGAGCGCCCTCGACTTCTCCCCTCGCGACCCGAGGGGTCGGCTCTCCCAGCCCCCTGAACTCCGAGTTCAGCGCCCTCAAGGCCGCGTCGGCGGCGCCTGGGTCCTCCAGGGCTATCTCGGCCACCACATCGGAAGGACTCGGCATCTCCCGGCCGCTCCCGGGAAACCCCTTAATGGTTTCTGCGGCGGGAGCCTCGGATGGCCTCCGGCGACGAGGGAGCCACAGAAGTCACGCTAGATCCCGGCCAGGGGTTCGTGGTTCACGGGCCGGTCGGGCTCTCGGCGCTCGACGGTGAGGTCGAGGTCTGGGGCGCCCCCGCGGCCGAGGTCAGGGTCGACTCGCCCGACGTCCCGCTGCTGGTCAGGGCCGTCCGCAGGTCGAGGGTCCTCGTGGAGGGGGCGGCCAGGGTCGATCCAATCCCCCGAGTCGTCCCGGACTCCTGGGAAAGCGTTGCCAGGTCCATGGAGCCCGGGGACCTGTTCGTGGTCCTTGGCGGCGTGGACGTGGGTAAGAGCGGGCTCCTGGCCTTCCTCCTCAACCGCCTGACCGCCAGGGGGATGACCGTCGCCCTGGTCGACGCCGATGTGGGACAGTCCGACGTGGGGCCGCCGGGGACCATAGGGCTCCTGCTGGCCAGCTCTCCGCCGGTCCACCCGAAGCTGGCCGAGCCAGACGCCCTCTTCTTCGTCGGAGACGTGACCCCCAGAGGCCACCTGCTCCCCATGGTCGTCGGATCCGCGAGGCTGGCCGGGCTGGCCCTCGAGAGGGGGGCCGATGTGGTCTTGGTCAACACGACGGGCATGGTCAGGGGAGGGGCCGCCAGGGCCCTGAAGAGGTTCAAGCTGGCGGCCCTGGCCCCGACCAAGGTCGCGCTGATCCAGAGGGAGGGGGAGGCGGAGCACCTCAGGCGCCTTGTCCCCTCCCGGGCGAGGGTGATCGACATGTCCCCTCCCCCCTACGCCTCCGAGAAGTACAGGTCTCTCAGGAGGCTCGGAAGGAGGAGCGCCTACGCCAGGTACCTCGAGGGCTCGAGGATCGCCTCCTACGACCTGGGGGAGGTTGGGCTGGTCGGGACCTTCCTGGGGTCCGGCAGGGCCAGGCCGGACGCCCTTGAGGCCTTCGACAGGACCCTGGGGTGCGGGCTCCTCCACCTGGAGGAGGCCCCCGATGCGATCGTCATGGTCTGCGAAGGCAGGCCCAACCCGGGGGCCGTCAGGGCTATGGCCGAGCTCACGGGGAAGGAGGTCAGGTACACCACGAGGGAAGGCCTAAGGGGGCTCTACGTCGGCCTCTTGGACCCCGACGGCCTGTGCTCCGCGGTGGGCGTCCTGGAGGAGCTGGACCTGGAGGGGGGTGTCGCGAGGGTTAGGACGAAGTATTATGGGATCCCGGACAGGATAGAACTCGGCCACGTCAGGCTGGGCCCGGACTACGGAGAGGTCGGGAGGAGGGAGCCTTGGGAGGCGTAGGGAGGGGGGTCATCGTCAGGAACCTCGAGTCGCTCGTGGGCAACGGGAGGACCGAGGAGGACAGGAGGGCCAGGAGGCTCGCCCTGGCCGCCGCAGAGGCGGCCGTCAGGGCGGCTGATCCCATGGTGGCCATGGGCAGGTCCCTCTCGGTCGGCCCCGGGTACGCAGAGGTGGGAGGGGTTCGGGTGGGACTGTCCGGCGGGGCGTACGTCGTGGGGGCGGGGAAGGCCACCGGGAGGATGGCAGAGGCCCTCGAGGGGCTGCTCGGCGGCGCGATCCGGGCCGGCTCCGTGAACGTCCTCAGGGGCACGGAGGGGGAGTTCTCCCTCCGGTCGATCGCCGCCCACCCGGCGGGGCACCCGATCCCCGACGAGGGGACGATTGAGGGGACCAGGAGGATACTCGAGCTGGCCGAGAGGGCGGGAGAGGGTGACGTGGTGTTCGCCCTGATCTCCGGCGGCGGATCGGCCCTCATGGAGCTCCCGCAGAGGGGCATCACCCTCGAAGACCTGAGGAGAATGAACGACGTCCTGATCAAGTCGGGGGCGACGATACAGGAGATCAACGCCGTCAGGAAGCACGTCTCCAGGGTCAAGGGGGGGCAGCTGGCCAGGGCTGCCAGGCCGGCGACGGTGGTGAGCCTGATAGTCTCCGACGTGGTGGGGGACCCGGTCGACACCATAGCCTCCGGCCCCACCGCGCCCGACCCCACGACCTTCGGGGACGCGTGGGAGGTGCTGGAGAAGTACGACCTCCTGGGAGAGATGCCGGACTCGGTCGTGGACGTGCTCAGGAGGGGGCTACGGGGTGAGCTGCCGGAGACCCCGAAGCCCGGAGACGACCTGTTCGACGACGTCCACAACCTGATCGTCGCGTCGAACTCCGGGTCAGTGGCCGAGGCGGCTGAGACCCTGTCTGGACAGGGGCTGAGGGTCGTGATCCTCGGCTCCTTCGTGGAGGGGGAGGCCAGGCACGTGGGGAGGGTCCTGGCCAGCATCGTCCAGGCGGCAAGGGGGCAGGGGGTGCCAGCCGAACCCCCGATGGCTGTGGTGTCCGGGGGAGAGACGACCGTGAGGGTCACCGGCAAGGGGAGGGGGGGCAGGAACCAGGAGCTGGTGCTGGGGGCCGTCGAGAAGCTCTCAGGCCTGGAGGGCGTGGCCCTCCTGTCGATAGGGACCGACGGGATAGACGGCGTCACGGACGCCGCCGGCGCCGTGGCAGACGGCCAGACCCTCGAGAGGGCCCTGGGGGAGGGGATGAAGCCCTCCGACTTCCTGAGGGACAACAACTCGTACGAGTTCTTCCGCAGGCTCGGGGACCTGATACTGACCGGCCCCACCCACACGAACGTGATGGACGTCCAGGTGGCGGTTGCCCTCTGAGGGGACATCGCCTTTTATATTTCGGGCCGCTCGGTCACCCGGCGACGAGGGTCTCTGATGCCGAGGAAGAACCCGAAGGGCGGCAGCGCCGCCCAGAGCGGATGGAAGGGACGACTGGGACGAAAGAGGAGGATAGACATATACGCCCCGAGGGCCAGCTCCACCAAGTTCGGCAGGGAGTCCCCGCTGAAGGTCGGAGACGTGATAGAACTCCTGATAACCGACGTGACCAGGAGGGGGGAGGGCGTGGGGCAGTACAGGGGCAGGACCGTCATAGTGAGGGGGGCCGCGGACCCTGGAGAGGTCGTAACCGCGGTGGTTAAGAGGATAACCAGGGACGGCGTGTTCGCCGAGGTGTCCTGAGCCCTGAGGAAGACGGGAGCCGGGACGACCGCGGGGAGCCTGCTGAGGAGGCTGGGCCTGACCAGGTCAGAGGCCGAGAGCCTACTCTGCCTCCTGGGGTCTGGCGTGGGCCTGACGGCAGAGGAGGTCTCTAGGCAGGCCGGAGTGCCGCTGTCGACGGCGTACAGGGCCCTCAACTCACTCCACGCCAAGGGCCTGGTCGACGTCGAGCCAGGGAGGCCCATGAAGTTCAGGGGGAGGCCCGTCTCTGAGGTCATATCCTCGGCCCTCGCCCACCTCATAGAGGGGGCCCTGGACGCGGCCTCGGAGCTTGCGGGACTGCTGCCCGGGGGGACCGACCCCCTCCACGTCGAGTTCGAGATCTCGACGGGCGCCTGGCTGGTCCCCCTTAGGGGGACGAGGGCCCTGGAGGCCGCCGCCTCCGCCCTGATAAGGTCCGCGTCCGGGAGGTTGGTCCTCTTCCCGGGGGAGCCGAGCCCACCCTTCTGGGGGAGGATCCTGAGGCTGGCCGAGTCTAGGAGAGGAGTGGAGCTGGACCTGACCGTCGAGCTCGGCGGTGGAACGGGCGGCGCCTGCTCCTCCTCGCCCGCGGCGGCCGTGATCTGGGAGCGGGTCGGGACCTCCTGGGTGGGCGCGTACACGACGCTCAGGGGGATAGTGGGGGCGCTGTGCGGAGGGGCGGCAGGGGGGTGAGGGGGACGATCCTCAGGGCCGACCTCCACATCCACTCCAGGTACAGCAGGGCCACGAGCCCGAGGATGGACATCCCCCACCTGGTCTCCGCGGCCAGGCTCAAGGGGATCGATGTCCTCGGGACCGGCGACTTCACCCACCCGGCCTGGAGGGAAGAGCTCAGGTCCTGGCTCTCCAGGGCCGACTCGGGCGACCTCTACGAGTACGGAGGGGTGCTCTTCGTCCCTCAGACCGAGGTCAACCTCCAGTTCCGAGCGGGAGGGGACGTCCACAGGATTCACCTCGTGGTCCTGGCGCCGGACCTCGACGCGGCCGACCAGGCCGCGGAGGTCATGTCGAGGTGGGGGAGCCTGGAGGCCGACGGCAGGCCGACGCTCTCCGTCGAGCCGGCCGAGTTCGTGGAGGCCGTGGCTGAGGTCGATCCCTGGGTGGAGGTGATCCCGGCCCACGCCTGGACACCCTGGTACTCCGTCTTCGGGAGCAGGAGCGGGTTCGACTCCCTGGAGGAGGCCTTCGGCGATCAGGTCCGCAGGATACACGCCATAGAGACTGGACTCTCGTCGGATCCTCCCATGAACTGGAGGCTGAGCTCCCTGGACCGCTACTCCCTTGTGAGCTTCTCGGACGCCCACTCCCCGACGCCCCTGAGGCTGGGGAGGGAGCTCACCGCCTTCGAGGTCTCTGCGCCGGAGTACAGGGAGATGATCAGGGCGATCCGCCGGGAGGGCAGTTCTAAGATAGCCTACACGGTCGAGGTACCGCCGGAGTACGGGAAGTACCACTACGACGGCCACAGGGCCTGCGGGGTCAGGCTGCACCCCAGGGAGGCGGAGAGGAGGGGGAACACCTGCCCGATGTGCGGGAGGCCGCTGACCCTGGGGGTGCTGCACAGGGTGGAGGAGCTTGCCGACCGGCCGGAGGGGCGCAGGCCCCCAGGCGCCAGGCCCTTCTACAGCCTCATCCCCCTTGAGGAGCTGCTGTCCCTCGCCAGCTCCAGGGGGGCCCTGCCTGACAGGTCGCAGGTCGTCTACGGGTCCGTGATCGGGGAATTCGGCTCCGAGCTCGAGGCCCTGATGACGGGCGACCTGGAGAGGCTGAGGAACATTGCCGGAGACCTCGTGGCCCGGTCGGTCGGGGCCATGAGGGGCGGGACCCTGACCATCGAGCCCGGCTACGACGGGGTGTACGGACGGATCGTCCCGCCCGGGGAGTCGCCCAGGGACCCCAGGATCCTCGGGGACCTCACGGACTACCTCTCCTGATCAGCTCTCCCCCGCCCGCTCGCCCTCAGTTTCACCGGCCCCCTCGGCACTCGCAATCGCGCGCCTCACCTCCCTGGGGGAGAAGACCCCGAGGGGGGCCCCCGGCAGGTGGGGGCCGACGGCCGGGACCAGGCCCCTGGCCTGCGTGTCCGCCTTGCAGACCAGGGCGTGGCAGAGGAAGGCGAGCCTCTCGATCCTTATCACGTCCACCGCGTGGCCGCACTTCCTCAGGGCCCTCCTCACCTCCCTCTCCGTGTACCCTGAGACGACGAGCACGTCGAGCCCCCTCCTGATCCACCTCTGGAACTCCGCCGCCTGCCTCGGGGAGAGGGAGGCGTCCACGGCCCCGTCCCTCTTCCTCTGAACGACTACCGTCAGGGGCATCCTCTCCACGAACCCGAAGAGCCTCGCTATGAGCCTGGCGGGGAGCTTCCTCCCCCCGACGAGCGACCTCCTCAGCTCGTAGAGCGGGACGAGGGCGTCCTTGTCCTCCACGAAAGCGTCCACGTACACCCCGTATCCGACCCTCCCAAGGTCGGTGATGAAGCCCCTCACCTCCTCGCCCTCTGAGACCTCCTCCATGCTCCTGACCTCCCCGTACCTGAGCCTCAGCAGGTTTGCCGCGGCGACCTCGTCCCTGCCCTCCAGCGTGGCCAGCACCCAGTCCTTGTCCACCACGTCCAGGTCGAGGCCGTCTATCTCCATCTCCTCGATCTGAGACATTATCTCCCAGCCGAACTCCTCCAGCCTGCGGCTCAGCGATCTGCCATAGACCTTCTCGGCCAGCAGGACCCTCTGAACCAGGGTCATCACCCCAGGAGCCTGAGCACCTCGTCTATGGCCTCAACGAGCCCGTCTATCTTTGAGAGCATGGCCTCCCTGTCCTCCGGCTCGAGGGAGGCCCCGCAGACCGGACAGGTGACCTCCCCCCCGTCCATCAGCATGGGGAGGATCTCGTCCGACCTCACCCTGTGGTGGCTCGGGTCGTTGGCGCAGACGTAGAACTCGTTGAACTCCTCCAGCCTCCTCCTACCCAGAAGGAGCTCCCTGACCCTCCTGAGCCTCGACCTGAGGAAGTCCCTGGAGTTGGCGAGGTTGAGCCTCCAGTAGACCCTCCTCCCCCCCTCCTCCAGCTCCTCTGTCCGGAGCTGGTGGGCGAGGTTGGCGTCCTGGAGGGCGTAGAGGATCTTCCTGACCTCCTGCTGGGTCATGTCTAGCCTCTGCGCCAGCTCCACCTCATAGAACTCCTCGGCGGAGGCGAGCTCCAGCAGCGACCTTGCAACCTCAACGTCGCCGACGGCGGCGGCGACTGCGGCGAGCGCCAAGTCCCTCTCTTCCATCACTACCTCTTCGTTGTTATCCCCGCAGGAATTTTATAGAGCCTACGGAGCAGGGTCAGCGGGCCCCGGTAGCTCAGCTCGGCAGAGCGGCCGCCTCGTAAGCGGCAGGTCGCGGGTTCGAGTCCCGCCCGGGGCTCCACCCCACAGCACCGCGCCCCGCCCAAAAAAAGCCGTGGGCCCTCGCCGCGGCGGACACCCTCGGGTGGCCATCCCCGCATCTGCTCAAACTTTAGTAGGGCCTTCGGCCTGCCCCTCCGCGGGCGATGATGCCCGGAGGGGACAACGGACCTCGGGGATGACGGCCCACCCCTCAGGCTGAGCCGCCCCGGGTGATCGCCATGCCCGCCCTGGCCTTCCTGCTGACGTCCGGAGCCCTGACGACCTACATAGCCTGGTCCATCGGGGCGAACGACGAGACCATGGCGGCCGTGGGCGGGAGCAGGATAATGAAGATGGGACAGGCGGCCCTGCTGGGCGCCGCCCTGGACCTCGTGGGCGCGACCCTCCTCAGCTCCAACGTCGAGGAGACCCTGGGCCAGGACCTCGTGCCGGGGATAGGGCTTGCTGAGGCGGCGATAATCTCGCTGGCCGTCGCCACCTGGCTCGTCCTCGCCTCGTCGTGGGGGTGGCCGGTCTCGACCACCCACGCGGCCGTGGGGGCCGCCGTGGGGCTCGGCCTGGCCGCCGGGAGGGACGTGAACTACGGCGTGCTCGGGGAGGTGGCCCTGGGCTGGCTGATCTCTCCGGCCCTTGGGGCCGCCGGGTCCTGGCTCGCCTACTCGGCGTTCCGACGCGTTGTGCTGAGGAGGGCGAGGGGGCTCTACTCCAGGTGCAGGGTCGAGTACTACTCCTCCCACCTGCTCCTGCTGGCCTCGTCCCTGACCGCCCTGTCCAGGGGAGGGAACGATGTGGCCAACGCCACGGCGTTCCTGAAGGCCGCGCTGGGAGGGTCGATGATGGTGACGGTGCTCGGGGGGGTCGGCATGGCCCTGGGCCTGGCAACCCTGGGCAGGAGGGTCCTGGAGTCCGTCGGGGGGAGGCTCGTTGACCTGACTCCGACCTCGGCCATGGTCGCCCAGCTCTCCACGGCCGCGGTGATGCTCGTAGGGACGCTGCTGGGCCTCCCCCTCTCTGGGACGCACATCCTCGTCTCCTCGCTCGTGGGGATAGCCGCCGCCAAGGGGTCGCCGATGAACGTGTCAGAACTAGCCTCTGTCGCGTTCGCCTGGATCGTCACCTTCCCCGCGGCCGGGGCACTCTCCTTCGCCCTGGCGAGGGCCTACCTGGCCCTGGCGTGAGGTCCTCCAGGCCTTCACCCCTCCATCCTGACCACGATGGCCCTGAGAACGTCGGCGGCGTCCTCGCAGAAGTCGGCTATGTTCTCCAGCTCCTCTATGAGCTCGGCCACCACGGACGCCAGTCCCGAGGGGGGGCTCATCCCCGAGAAGGTCCTCAGGGCCCTCATGTGGAGGGAGTCGCACAGCCTCTCCCCCTCCTCCACCTCGTCGCAGTGGGACGAGCAGGAGCCGACGTCTGATCCTATGGAGTCTATCGCCCTCCTGAGGGACTTCACGGTCTCCAGGTCGGCCTCGGCCATCCTCACGAGATCCTCGGCGAGCATGCCCAGCTCGCCGTGGAACCTCACGTGGGTCAGGTACCTGGCGGCGTCCATGGCGCTGTCGGCTATGCGGTCCAGCCTCCTGGCCAGGTGGATGACGTCCTGCCTGCTCAGAGGCGGGAGTACCCCCTTGCCTAGGGAGGCGACGATCTCCCTCCTCTTGGAGTCCGCCGCCTCCTCGGACGCCCGGACCTCGCCTATCACCCTGAGGGCCTCGGCGTCCCTGCCTTCGGCCTTCGCCCTGAGCGCCTTCACCAGCCCAGAGACAGTTTCCTCCACCAGGGCCGCGTGCTCCCTCACGAGCTCGAAGCTCGATCGCCACATGCGGTCCTTGAAGCCCAGGCCGAGGGGCATCCTCCTCCCCGATGCGCGCGTCCCATAAAACGGTGTGGTATGCCTGCCGGCAGCCTTCACACCCTCGACTCCCTTCTCAACCACGTCGGATATCGGCTCCCGCGTGGGGGCCCTCTTGAAGAGAAGTCAACATTTGCCCAGATTAGACTTCAGAGGAGGGTGGATCCCTCTGGAACCTCCGTCCACCCTACGACCCTCGCTTCCACGTTGGTACTATCTTCTTCAATAATTCTTTATTAGGTAGTACTGTTAGGTAGTATTTGTGCCAGTATCATTGAAGGTGACCAGGAAGGGACAGGTGACCATCCCAAAGAAGTTCAGGGAGATGCTGGGCATAGAGGAGGGCGATCTGATATACGCGGAGATCGAGGGAGACAAGATAGTTCTGAGGAAGCCCGGGCTCCCGGAGCCGGGGGAGGTCGTGGGCGAGGGGGAGTACCTCAAGATCCTGTCCGACCTCGAGGAGGAGAGGGCGCGTTGGCGCTGATACTGGACACTCGCTTTCTCATAGCCCACACCTTCCCGCCCACGGAGCGAGACAGGGAGGAGATCAGGGAGTTCGTCGTCAGGCGGGCAGACGAGGGCTTCGTCATACCGGCCGTCGTCGTCGCCGAATTCATCAAGGTCGCCGGGAGGAGGCTCGGCTCCGAGGGGGCCGAGGTGAGGCTAAGGGTCTGGATCTCGAGCGGAGCCAAGGTGGCGCCGATAGACGAGCGCGTGGCCCTCGAGGCGGGGAGGATGGCGCTGGCCAGGGGAGTCCCTCTGGCCGACGCACTCGTAGCGGCCGTGGCCAAGTCCACGGGAGGAGTCGTGGTCAGCGACGACCCCCACTTTCGGGAGCTGGGCGTCAAGACGACCTGGTATAAGCGGGTCTGATGGTTGATTCCGCCGGCGCCGGATCAGCCACCTCGCCAGTCCAGCCATCGGAATGGCGGTTGGGGTCAGTGACCGCGAATTGTAGGCGCCCAGCGTCCCCCCTTCCTGTACGGACGCTACCTCGTCTCCCACCCTCTCCTCTAAGGCCTCCCGACGAAGTGCTGCGTCGCGTCCTCGTCACATGCAATGCAGTAGTCCCCGCAGTGGGTGTTGCAGTAGTACCTTGGAGGGTAGCAGCAATAGAGCACGTAGTAGTGATTGTGACGGATGTAGTACCAGCCAGACGAGGGATTGGTGGTCCTGTAGGGCTCACCGTAGGTGTACCACTCTGCGCTGGAGTTCTTGTTTCCCTCCCAGATTATGTCGTGTCTCCAATTGTATGGGCTCAGCGCCAGAGCCCTGTGAAACCACTTGATCTGGATGGACTTCAGTAGGCTCGAATCGCAGTACCTATTTGCCTCTTGCCAGTAGTAGTCCATGTCGGTGGTGTAGGTGGTCGTGCAGGTCTCTCCGATGAAGGCGTACCTTTGGGGGGTGGGCGAGCTGTAGCACCCCACCCAAACCAGGCACCCCGCCCTGTCGAAGTTGTAGAGGTACCTCCAGCCCGTCGGGAATGAGACGCGCGGGGGATCACAGGTCGTCAGGACGTAGTCACCCCCAAGCGACAGTTTGTACAGGACGAACAGCGCCCCCTCCCTGAACCTATCTATGGACAGGTTCCTGATCAGGCCATCGATGATCTTGAGCGTTTCGTTGAGCATCTCCCTGTTTGACAGTCCCTCCTTCTTCCACCTGACAACATCCCATAGGTAGGAGGCACCCTGCCCCGTCTCGGCCACTTCCAGGCTCTGCCTGAAGTCCTCGCTGTACTCTCCTTCGAACTCCCTCTTCAGCAGCTCGGACAGGACGTACATCCTCTGGCTGAGCTCCTCGGCCCCCATCTCCGAGGCCACGGCCGCGGCCCTCCACTCGAAGAAGAGGTCAGAGTCACTGGCGAGCGAGAGGACGACATAGGGGGATGGACCGCCTCCCGATATCTCGCTGTGCAGGACGAACAGCGCCCCCTCTCTGAACCTATCTATGGACAGGTTCCTGATCAGGCCGTCGATGGCTGCCAGCGTCCCATTCATCAGCTTGATGTCCGAATCTCCTTTTTCGCCGGGTTCCTTCCTCAGAAGCTCAAACAGCGTGTCCACCCTCTGGCTGAGCTCCTCGGCCCCCATCTCCGAGGCCACGGCCGCGGCCCTCCACTCGAAGAAGAGGTTAACATCTCCAGGGACGTACACCGTCGCGTTTTCAACCCTGTAAGCCTTGTACGACGTGGCGTTGCTCCTCTTGGACAGGAGGCACAGGTAGGTCACGTTAGTCGGAAGGTCCGATGAGTTGATGGCTTGACGGCCAGACGACGGGGCGCTGAAAGCCTCTCTCCCGCTCGAGAAATCTGAGTGGGGCGCCTCTCGAGATCTGAGCGGCCCTCTTACCGGCGCCAAGGCCACGGCCAACGCGATCAGTATAACGCCTGCCGTGACGAGTCCAATTAGTCGAATCCTCACGGTAGTCCTACCTGTGCAGCGAGTTTTCGGAAAATAAACCATTCTTGCCTTCCGACTGAGTAAGTTGCAGGAGGCAGGAGCGAGGTGGATTCCGCGAACTAGCCGACTAGGAGACGGATCCAGGCGAATTACCGTGCGAGGCGAGTGGTGGGGCCGGTGGGATTCGAACCCACGACCACCGGCTCCCAAGGCCGGCATCCTACCAAGCTAGACCACGGCCCCCGACCTCACCGGGGAGATCGGGAATTTAACCCTGACCCCCCTCCCCCCGCAGGGCCTCGGCCAGCCTCCTCAGCGATCCCTCGACGTCCCTCCAGTCCCACTCCAGGAGCGGCACGTCCAGGACGCGGGCGAGTTCCTCGACGAACACCCCGGGTCCCGGGGCTCTGTGGTACTCCCCGGCCGCCCTGGGGTTCCCCATCCAGTCCCCGCTGCCGTGCTCCGTGACGCCGCACGAGGGGCTCCCGTTCACCCCGACGAATCCCAGCACCTCGTAGCCGTTCCTGAGGTACTCCTCGACCACCTCAGCGACCTCGGAGGCCATCCTGCGGCAGTGGGCCCTGAAGCCGGGGTTGTCGAACTGCTCCCTCACGGCCCAGAACCTCCTCAGGCCGTAGTGGGTGAGCTCTGGGCAGGGGAGCTGCACCATGCCCACGCCCGCGTCGACGAGGAGCTCCACGAGTTCTCTCACGGGACCGGGCCTCCTGGCCTTGCCGAAGACGACTGAGTTCTGGTTGAGCAGGCAGTGGGCCAGCAGGATCACCCTCTTGGACCTCGCGTCAGGGGCGCGCATCTCGCGAAGAGTCTCGAGCTTGCCTATTACTGCTTTGAGCCTATAGCAACTTGTTCAACCTGTGTATGCTGCCTATTTGGCGCTCTAGCGGCCACTCGGTCGATTACGTCCGCGAGGACCCTTGCGGCTGATCGCCCGCTTGTCCAAGCAAAGGGGTTAATTATGGTGGGCCACTTTCTGCACCAGTGGGACCAATGGAAGTCGTGGGAAAGATAGACCAGAAGGGCAGGGTCACGATACCAAAGGAGATGAGGGACAAAGCGGGTCTGAGGGACCTCGTTAGGCTGAAGCTCGAGGGCGGCAGGGTGATCATCGAGCCCGTAGCTAAGAGACCCATAGAGAGAGCCAGGTTTAGGGTGACCTCGCTAGACGTGCCAAAGCTGAGGAGGGAGCTGACTGAGATTGCCGAGGAGCTCGCGGGAGGTTCTGGCTGAGACCGACTTCTTGGTCGCCCTGCTCAACAGAGAGGACCCACTGCACGAGAATTCCCTCAGGGCCTGCGAGCGCATGCGCGTGGTGCTGTCTCCCTACAGTTTGGTAGAGCTAGACCTCCTGATCCTCTCGAGGAAGATCGAGACGGACGACGAGGCAGAGTTCTTGCGCGACGTGGCCAGGGAGCTCCGGATCAGGAGGGTCTCCGTGGCCAACGTCACACCGGAGGCGCACTTCAGGGCAGCCGAGCTTAGGGCGAGTGGTATGGGGTACTTCGACAGTCTGCACAGGGCGCTTGCGGAGCTGATAGGGATCCCGATCTTGAGCGCCGATAGGTCTCACTCGAAATGCGAGTCTGGCTGGATCGACCTGAGCTCAGCATAACTCCTCCTCGGATCTACAATACCCAAGATCAGGAGAGATGTGAAATCCGTGTAGGCCAGCTGCTCTCGCATCCACACCATGGCGTTGGTTGACGTCTCTGTGAGATCGCCTAAGCTTAACCATCTCCCGCGTCGGGCCTAGATGAAGGAGAATCTCGCCGTCTGAGTCACCCACTCATTCAAACAGCGGGATCTCGGCCCCCTCAGCCTGTCGTACACACCCATACCATAGCCTCAATGGCCCTGACGACATCTTCGCCCTTGAAGCGGTCCGAAAGGAGCGCCTCGTAAGTCAGCGAGGTTTCCTTCAACCTCACTCTGAACTTCAAAAGTATGGGATCTCAAACCGATTCGTGGCCGAGGCAAAGATCCTGAGAGCCGTCGATATGTGCCCGGCGACGTCAGGATACCTCTACTCCTCCGAGCCCCGCGCGGGCCGGGATACTCTCGCTCCTCCTACCTGGACTGGGCCAGGCGTACCTGGGCCTTTACCGGAGGGGCTCGGTGATATGGGGTTACGTGGCCTCGGCGTGGACTCTTATGGCCCTGACCCAGGAGCTGGACATCTCGGGGCTCTTCTCCGATATTTCAACCATCTTGGCTCTCTCTACGGGGGCGGCTCCCCTCCTGGCCGTGTGGGATGCCTGCAAGCTGGCCAGGAGGGCCAGGTTGAGACCAGCCTGATCCCTAGGCGGAACCTCTCAGAACTAGAGAGGGAGTGATGGTGGGGCCGCAGGGACTTCCATCCGAACCTCGTTCGCGACCCGAACATTTAAGGTTCGGATTTTGAACCCTGGCCAAGGGCTCCCGAAGCCCTCATCCTGCCAAGCTAGACCACGGCCCCACCGGTCAGCCCATGTCTGCATCCACTACTTAAAGCTTGAGTCGAGCTTAGTGGGGATGCGCCGGTGCCAGCATGTTGGCGACGCGCGTGTGCCGGCTGAGGCATACCCGCCCTCCTACGTGGAGGCACTCCCTCGCTCTCGTCGAGGAACTCTTGGAGGGGGTAAGTTTGTTTGATAGAGCGCGTGCACATCAAGGGGACCGTTGGCCAGCTAGTCCCCCACACTCAGGGAGAGGAGGGACCTCTCAGCCCTCATCTTCTCCTCCTCGTAGGACTTGAGATTCTCCACATCGACCCTCAGGAGTTTCCTCCTAGATCCTATCTCCTTGGCGACCAGCTCAGGGTTGGGGGCTCCCCTCCCCCTCCCCCTCAGAACTTCCTCTATGTCAGGGATGTCCACTCCCAGCTTATCAGCCGCCTTGAGCAGGTCCCACCCCTCCTCCCTGAGGGTGGAGGCCAGCAGCGAGTGGGCCTCCCTATACGTGATCCCCCTTTCCCTGGCGAGCCTCTCGGCAACGTCTTGAGCCAATGTCGGGGGTACGACGATCTCCCTGAACCTAACGCCCCTCACCAGGTCGGCCAGCACCCTAGCCGAGGATGCGGCCTCCTCTACCGGTCTCAGTATGTGAAGATTCGCCTCCTGGAGGTCCAGACTGTACCCGCTTGGAAGTCCCTTGGCGATCGTGAGCGTGGAAATTAGAGACCCGATCGCGGTCCCGGTTTTCGCCCTTACGAGCTCCAGGGTAACCGCGTTCCTCTTCTGGGGCATGATGCTGCTGGTCGATACGTGTCCCTCCGGCAGCTCGACTAGGGAGAACTGTGGAGTTGACCAGATTATCAGGTCCTCTGCGACCCTGCTCAGGGCGACCATCAGGCTAGCTACTGGGCCCAAGGGGAGGGACGCAAACGTCCTGCTTCCGGTGGCTAGTAGGGTATTTTCCTCAACTCCCGAGAAGCCCAGGAGTTCCGCAAGCCTCCCTCTATCCAGCGAAACGGAACTTCCAGCCACGGGGCCGGAACCCAACGGGCAGAGGTCCACCACCTCCCTCAACACGTGCCATATCGCCCTGTAGTGGTGGAAGACCTCGCCCTCCACGTACAACAGGTAATGCGATGCCAGAGACGGCTGAGCTGGTTGAAGGTGCGTGAAAAGGGGCATCTTGGTGCCGAGCTGTCTCTCGGCCGCGTCGAGCAGCGATCCCCTCAGCCCGTTGAGCTCCCGGAGCAGCCCAGTCAACTCCCACCTGAGGGCCAACCTGAGGGCCGTGGCGACCTGATCGTTCCTGCTCTTACCGTAGGCCAACCAGCCAGCCACCCTTCCCGCCTTCTCGAGGAGCCAGGCCTCCAAGGCCTCGTGCACATCCTCGTATTTCCCCGAGAGGACCTCTTCCTCCCTCTCAAGGGCTCTCCTCAACCACGTCAGGACGCGGGAGGCCTCCCTGGGTACGACTCCCCTCTCCAACAGGTGGAAAAAGTGAGCGTAGGCGGTGAGCACCACCGCCCTGAATAGAGCCCTGTCTGAATTTAGGGACGAGGTGAACTCGGCGAGCCAGTCT
>CAZQNA010000012.1:0-46508 GCA_964594835.1 uncultured Nitrososphaerota archaeon | reverse complement strand
ACCTGGGGGAGCCAGTTCAGCCCGCGAGACTCCACCTCCCTGTCTCGGGCGATGATCAGGTGGTCCAGCTTTCTATTCGGCGTGCTCAAGCGCGCACCACCACCGAAGCGTAGCCCACGACGGCTGAGTAGTCTCCTGTCGTCTCCCCGCTGTTGGAGTACATCACGAGTTCCGCCCTCTGGGCCCCCATCAGCTTGGACGCGATGAGCATGGTGGCCGTCGGGCCGTAGCCGCACATGGAGATGTTGAACTCCGAGACCGCCCTGTAGAGGGCGTCGACGTCCATGGACACGATCGCGTCCAGGGCCCTCCTGTCCTTAGCCTCAGCCATCTCGGCGGGCTCGTAGTGGGTCATGTCGGAGGAGGCTATGACCACGCAGTCCCTCCCCAGCCTGGAGCAGGCCTCGGCCACGGCCGAGCCCAGCGCGGACGCCGCCCCCGGGGACTGGTCGAGCATGGCTATGGGGACTATCCTGACCTCCCCGAAGACGGCCTGCAGGAATGGGACCTGCACCTCTATCGAGTGCTCCTTCATGTGGGCTATCCTATCGAACCGGGCCAGTGGGCAGCTCCCCTCGATCTCGGCCGCCAGCTCGGAGTCCACCTCCGCGTATCCCAGGGGGGTCTCCCACGACCCATCGGGGTAGATCGAGATCGCCTCGCCGAGGCCCGTGTGGTTGGGCCCCACCAGCACAAAGACGTCTGGGGTGCCGTCCTCGGCCAGCCTCGCGTAGGCTGCCGCCGCGACGTGGCCGGAATACACGTAGCCGGCGTGGGGGGACATGAGACCCCTGACGGAGCGGGGACCCCCCTCCTCCCCCCTGGGTATCTCCCGGTATCCCGCCCTGGCGAACGACTCGCTGAGCGAGCGCAAGAGGGCAGACCTGGAGGCGGGGTAGAAGAACCCCGCGACGGCGGGCCTCCTGACACTCATGGTGCTCCTTGCCTGGGGAGGAGGGCGAATGAAAAACTGTTCGCACCCTATCCTCCGCGCCCTACACGATGCCCATGATCCTCGTGGCGAACGCCTCGTAGCCCTCGGGCAGCTCGCCGTCCGGGGGCAGATCTCCCCTGGCCCTCAGCACCTCCCTGGCCAGGAGCCAGAATATGAAGGCCAGAGACCTCCTACCCTTGTTGTTCGCGGGTATGGCCAGGTCTATGTTCTCGAGCGTGTTGTCGGCGTCCACCAGCGCCACCACGGGGATCCCTACCTTCGCGCTCTCGTCGTGAATCTGCTTGTCGACTCTGGGGTCGGAGAGGAGGACCACCTCCGGCTCGATGTAGGAGGGGGACTGGGGGTTCGTCAGGAGCCCGGGGAGTATGCGGCCGGTGATGGCCCTGGCCCCGACGTACTCTGCGAACTTCCTGACCGGCTTGAATCCGTAGATCCTGGCGGAGACCACCAGAATCTTCTCGGGATCCATCCTGGCCAGGAACTTGGCGGCGACCCTGATCCTCTCGTCGGTCTTCCTTATGTCTATCATGCACAGGCCGTCGGGCCGCACCTTGTAGATGAACCTCTCCATGTCCCTCGTCCTGACCTTGGTGCCCACGTGTATTCCGGCCGAGAGGTACTTCTGCCTGGGAACCAAGAGGTCCTTGTCCTCGACTGGTATGGACATGAACTCGTCCCGCGCATCAGGCATTCTCCGCATCACCCGCGCAGACCCATGGGGCGTATAAACATTCGGCAGGCCCTCACGGCGGGGCCATCTTCAGCTTCGCCATCGAGGCGAACTTCACCAGCTCGTCGCTCACGTCGACGTGCGAGAGGAACATCCTCCTGCAGCAGTACCTCTTGATGCCCATGTCGTCCAGGACCTTCCCGGGGGGCTCCCCCTGGGACACCCTGGATATGTACTCCTCCCACTTGTCGCCGATGACGGCCCCGCACGTGAAGCACCTTACCGGGAACATATCCCGTCTCGCCCCGGGACAGGAGTTATAAAGGTGAGGACGCCCCGCGGGACCGCCACCTAATTATTTTCCGAGGGCCCCGGTAGGGTGAGTTGTGGAGGGGTGAGTTTTGGCGCTAGAACTCTGGATCGAGAAGTACCGACCGAAGAAATTGGACGACGTGGTCGATCAAGAGGAGGTTGTGGAGGCCCTCAAGGGGTTCGTCTCCAGGGGGTCAATACCCCACCTGCTCTTCGCCGGACCTGCGGGGACGGGGAAGACCACGACCGCCATAGCCGTGGCCCACGAACTCTTCGGCGAGGGTGAGGCCTTCAGGAGGAACTATCTCGAGCTCAACGCCTCGGACGAGAGGGGGATAGACACGATCCGGACGAAGGTGAAGGACTTCGCTAGGGCCATGCCCTTCGGGGACGCCCCCTTCAAGATAATACACCTGGACGAGGCCGACAGCATGACTGCCGACGCGCAACACGCCCTCAGAAGGGTAATGGAGCTGTACTCAGACAACGTCCGATTCATACTTGCGTGCAACTACTCCTCCAAGATCATAGAGCCCATACAGTCCAGGACGGCGGTCTTCAGATTCAATCCCCTGCCCGACGAGGCGATAAAGGAGAGGCTGAGATTCATCGCAGAGAGGGAGGAGGTGAAGTACGAGGAGGAGGGACTCGACGCGATAGTGTACGTCGCGGAGGGAGACCTGAGGAGGGCGATAAACCTCCTCCAGACGGCGTCGGCGTTTGGAGGGGTCGTCGACGCCACCCTCGTCTACAAGGTGGCCGGGATAGCCAGCCCGCAGGAGGTGAGGGATATGATTCAGCTCGCCCTCAAGGGGGACTTCATGAAGGCGAGGGCGACCCTGAGGGACCTGATGATAGCGTACGGGATGTCGGCGGAGGACATCGTGAGGCAGCTCCACAGGGAGATAATGGCCCTGCCGAACTTGAGCGACGCGGTCAAGGCGGAGCTGGCATACCACATAGGGGAGGCGGACTTCAGGCTGACTGAGGGATCTCACGGTGACATCCAGCTCTCCGCCCTCCTTGCCAAGCTGGCGGCGGTGGGTGGGAGGTCTTGAGCGGGGCCGCCGAGGGGGAGAGGATTCCCTGGACCGAGAAGTACCGCCCGATGAGCTTGGACGACATAGTCGGGCAGAAGAGGGCCGTTGAGGCCATCAGGAAGTGGATAGAGAGCGTCAAGGCCGGAAAGAAGGTCAAGCCCCTGCTCCTCTACGGCCCGCCGGGGACGGGGAAGACCTCTGCCGCCTATGCCGCGGCCAGAGAACTCGACATGGACGTAATAGAGGTGAACGCCAGCGACGTGAGGAACAGGGAGCACCTGTCCAAGATATTGGAGGGGCTGTCGGCCCGCTCCCTCTTCACGGGAAGGAGGAGACTGATCCTGTTCGATGAGATAGACGCGCTCCCATCGGAGGCGCGGACGATAGCTTCGATCATGAGAGAGATACTGAAGAGAGCCCAGGCCCCCATCATTCTGACCGCCAACGACCCCTACGAGCAGGGTCTCGCCCAGCTCAGGGGGCTCACGACCATGGTGCAATTCACCCGGCTGCGGTGGACCACCGTCTACTCCGTCCTCAGGAGGATCGCCCAGCGCGAGGGGCTGAGGATCTCCGAGGAGGTCCTGAAGTCTGTTGCGCGGAACTCGAAGGGAGACCTGAGGGCCGCCATAAACGACTTAGAGGCCGTTGCCAAGGGTTCCCGGGAACTCTCGGCCTCTCTGGGGAGGGTGCTGGGGACGAGGGACGTCGAGCGGAACATATTCGAGTTGATGAGGGCGATATTCCTCGGGAAGAGCTGCAGGAGCGCGGCTTGGATGACCATGAACGTTGACGTGGACCCGGACATGATCCTCAGGTGGGTTGAGGAGAACACGCCCCTGGTCTACAAGACTCCTCGGACGCTGACGCTGGCCTACGAGTACCTCTCACGCTCGGATGTCTTCATGGGGAGGATAGTCAGGACTCAGAACTGGAGGCTCCTGAGCTACGCGAGCGAGATGGCGACCTTGGGCGTTTGCTCGGCTAAGTTGTCCACGGGAGAGGAGACGGGATACGTCAAGTTCTCATTCCCGGCCTGGGTCAAGCAGGCCTCGGCGACGGTCCAGTCCAGGAGGGTGCTCAGGGAGGTCTCCCTCCAGCTGGCCAAGAGGTATCACGTCTCCTCTCGGGTGGTTAGTCGGGAGATCCTGCCTCTGATCAAGGCGGCGCTGGGAGACAGGCCCGGGAAGATAGAGGAGTTCGCGAGGAGGCATGGGCTGGACCCTGACCTGCTCAGGTCGGCCCTGGAGCACGTCAGGGCGCCGTCTTGATGGGCCACCGGCCGACCTTCCTGTCCAAGATGGCCTCAACCACGCTTGAGAGTTCTTCTGGATTGACCCTTAGCGATATGAGGGTCGTCTGGCCTCTCAGCCCCTTCCCGGATCTGCGGATCTCAAACACGCCGAGGGTCCCCAGCTCCTTGATCCTCCTCCAGGTCGCGGTGTGCTTGAGGGGGGGAACTCCATAGCCCTCGGCCACAACGTGGTACTCCTCCTCGAGCGCCCCCGTGGTCACCCACCTCTCGCTGGCCGACTGAAGCCTGGCGACCGCGAGGAGTATCAGCTGGTTGTGGAGGTCCAGTCCCTCCAAGATGGAGAGATCGACTGCGGCAACCTCCGCGTCCTCCTCCGCGCGTCGGACGTGGTCGACGTCCAGCACGAGGGAGCCCTCACTCTCGGCCAGGAGGGCGGCCGCCTTCAGGAGGGAGAGAGCGTACCGGGCGTTGCCCTCCTGATAGGCGGCGGTTAGTCGGGCTATCTCCCTGAGGGCGTCGTCAGAGAAGGAGCCGGGCCTCAGGGCCTCACTGGCCCGGGCCCTCAGTATGTCTAGGAGCTGATCCTGCGTGTACGGCCTGAACCTCATCCTGAGGGTGAAGAAGCTGAGGGTGGATCTCTCGGCCAGGAACTGGGGGCGAGACTCCTCCCTGCATATCACCACCAGCCTGCCGAGCGGGGGCGCCCGACCACCCTCGTGGAGCCTCAGGAGAGAGTACAGGAGCTCCCCTCCCCCCTTGAGGTCCTGAACTTCGTCCAGAATTATGGTCACCCGCCCGTCGAGGTCCGCCACTATCGTCTCCAGCAGGGACAGCCTGTCGTGAAAGGAGATTCCCCTCTCAGGCATCCCGCTGCTCAGCTGACGGATTACCTCCGACAAGACCCTTGACGCGGTTCTGTAGAAGGAGCAGTTGACGTACGCGGGGGGGACGGTCGACTTGCTGACCGAATTGGCGGCGTTTACAGATACCGTGGTCTTGCCGACGCCCGTCTTCCCGTAGATGAAGAGGGGGCCAGAACCCGTCTCGAGGGCGTGGCGTATCCTGTTCAGCTCCTCCTCCCTGTGGGGGAGCCTAGGAGGGTTGTAGCCGTGGGAGAGCTTGTATTCCTCGCGCACTATGGCTCCCAGAGGCGACCCCCGAGGCCCTCGCGGGGGCGAGATAATATTTTCGCGGGTAGATCCATCTGTGGAGCAGCTGGGTGAAAGTTTTATCGCCGCCTCAGCAGGAGGGCCGAGGCGGCGAAGAGCAGCGCGGCCACCCCGATTGAGGCCGCCCAGACGGGCAGGGTCCCCGCGCCTCCTCCCGTAGAGCCTGATGCCCGGGCCTCGAGTGAGTCCAGCAGTGTCTGGTTGATCGAGCAGAACTCCAGCAGGGCCTCCCTGGCAGAGCCAAGGTCGGCCAGAAGCCTCTCGGCCTCTTCCGAGGAGAGGGCCGATCTCTGGATGGTCGACTGGATCTCCCCCAGCCTTGAAGCCGTCGACTCGTCGGGGGTGTCCAGTATGAAGTAGAGGGGGCCGAAGCTTCCGGTAGAGGTCCCTCTGCTCTCAACCCTCGGGTTGGTGACGTGCCAGTTGAGGACGACCCTCTGATTCGGGTAGTCGCCCAGCAGCTTGACGCTCGTCGCCCTCGGCCCGCCGGTCTCAACGCAGTAGCCTGGGGGGAGTATCACGGTCAGATTGAGTTCGTGGATCGGGACCACGGCGCTGGTGTTGCCCAGCCTGACGAGGATAGGTTGAGTGTAGAGCTGGTATAGCCACGGGTGGTCGGAGTCCATCAGGTACATCATGGCCTTGGTCCCCTCGGGAGACTCGACGCCCCTGAGGGTGAGGTCGATGGTTATCTTGGCCAGGGGAAGCTCTCCTCCTGCGTACTGCACCCTGACCTTAGGGTCTCCATCCAGGGCGAAGTCGTACTTACCCGCTATCAGGGTCCTGTTTCCCACCTCAGACTTGATTATGGAGGACACCGAGTCCAAGTAGACTTCCTCTCCGACCGACTCTATGGACTGCCTCAGGGAGATGGCGAGATCCCCGTAAAGGCTCTGCTCGACCGTGACTGCTGCGGCGTCCGGGGAGTTGAACGTGATGAGCACGTCTACCCTGTAATAGTAGGGGGTCGTCGGCGCGGCGAGGGCCACCCTCACCCGGGGTGGGGCGCCCGTGAATACCCCGAGAGCCACGATGGCAATTGTGAGGGTTAGACACGCGTATCTGGGACTCATCTCGGACGAGAGGGGCTTCTCAGATAATTAAAGGTATTGATCCGCGTCGAGGGGCAGTAAGCCGCCGAGTTGCGATGATATATTAGGGGCGCCCGGCCAGCACATCTGAGTGGACAAATTGAGCGCTTCGCGGGGGGCCCAGGCCGGATATCTCAAGTGGCTGCTCGTAGGGAATCCCTTTGCACAGCTCTCCAGCGAGGGGCTCGACGAGGTCTCTCCCTTTCACGTGGAGACTGACCTGGACAGGGAGCTCAGGGAGATCGTCGTGAAAGCCCTGGAGAAGGAAGAGAAGGCCGTGGTGGTGCTGGTCGGGGAGTTTGGAAGCGGAAAAACCCAGAGGCTCAGGTTCCTCGCCGAGCAGATAAACTGGGCCGAACGCATCTACGTGAAGATCGACTCAGACGACTGGGCAGACGTGGCGAGGTCGATTGTTGGGGCGATAAGATCGGGGATCCTTGACAAGATCCTGCTGAGGAGGGCCGAGGAGGGCCTCTCCGATCCGGTGCGAGTCGCAAAAGAGGTGGCGCTGGAGCTCAACAGGAGGGACCGGGTCCTGCTCATGCTGGACGAGATCGAGAACGTCCTCATGGGGACCAGAAAGGATGCGGTCGCATTCGCGAGGTTCCTTCGAGAGCTGCACCAGAGGCTGGAGGGAGGGAAGGTCATACTGATCGCCTGCGTCCCAGACGCCATCAGGGCGATAGGGTCCTTCCTCGAGAGGCTTGGGGCAAGGATCCTCCGGGTAGGTCCGGTCTCCCCCGAGGCCGCTCAGGAGATCATCAAGAGGAGGATGGCCCACTACAGGGTCGAGGATAGGACCCCGATCAACCCCTACTACCCCTTCACGGAGAGGGTCGTGAGGCTGATTGCCGAGAAGGCCGGGTACAACCCCAGATCCATGATCAGGATCGCACGGTCCCTCCTCTCTCACGTGACCGTCGGGGAGGGGGGGAAGGTGGCCATCGACGAGGCCAGGATGCTTGAAGTACTTGGAGGCGGCAGAGAACCCGCCAGGGTGGCGGGGAGAGGACCCCCCACACCACGGGAGCTCGTGGAGCTCTACAGGAGGCGGGGCCCATTCACGCTGAGGGAGGCGGCCTCTGCCCTCGAGGTGGGGGTCGTTGAGGCCCTCACCATAATGAGGGAGCTGGAGAGGTCGGGGATCGTTAGGAGAGATCGATCTGGAAGGTACATCGTCACTGAGAGGTCTCCCCGGCCTGGATGACCTGATCAGACGCCTCAAGCACGAGGAGAAGCTCTGATATGAGCTCCGACCAGAGGGTGAGATACTCCTTCTCCCTAGTCGTCAGCTCCGTTATATCCTCAGGCCAGGACCTGAGCCTGGCCTGAAGGAGCCTGAGGAGGTCTGGGTCGTCCGCGGACGCGATGAGCTTGCTAGGGAGTGAGGAGGACCACTTCCCCTTTATCGACTCCAGGACGCCCCTGAGGGCCGCGAGCTCACCTTCCGAGATCAGGCTCTCACCCTCTGCCTCCCTCAGGGCTGCCTGCAGGGACTCGAGCACCTTCATCCTGTCTCCGCCCCGGTGGATCTCGATCAAGCCCTCGGCGAATGCCCTGATCAACCCCCTGCGATCCATCTCGGAGGGCGGGGGGTCGGCCGTATTTAATATCCTCAGGCTGGCACTGAGGGAGCGGCGGGGAGGGATGAGCTAGAGAAGCCGCTGAGTCCCGAAGGAGGAGGATCTTGAGTAGTGACCCCCCGCCGCAGACAGTAGAGCTTAATACTCGCCGACCCGGTGGTCGGGCCGAGGGGGCCGGTGGTCTAGCGGCTATGACGCCGCCCTCACACGGCGGAGGTCGTGGGTTCGAGTCCCACCCGGCCCACCAACCTCGAACTACTTACCAGCCCCGGTTGAGAGGAGGCGGACCACGAGGGGGTCTCCGTCCCTGAGTTCCAGCGACTCCCTCAAGTTCTCAGGGGATATCAACTCAATGACGTCATCCCCGTAGTGGCGCCTCTCCGCAAATATGGCGTGAACCGGGCCGTTGAAGTTCGGGATGGAGACCCCGTATATCTTCACCGCGCCAAAGGTCCTTCCCCCCTCCCTGAAGGGGGGGATGATGAGGGGGTTCGAGGAGACCCTCCACCTCCTTATGGCCTCCAGGTCCCTGGCGGACGTCACCCTGAGGTTGAGGGTGCCAGGGAAGGGCTCGTAACCCAGGAGCCTGATGAACTCCCTCTTGTACCCCTCCCTGGTCACGTAGTAGGCTCCCTCGCCCATGCCGCTGAAGACGACGCCGGTGATCTCCGTCGGGGATTCGAGTTCCTCAAAGGCCAGGTGCAGGTCCTCCGAGAGCTTCCTCAGGATCTCGCGGCCCTTGTCCGTGAAGGCGACGCTCTTGACCTTGCCCTCCGCGCGGACCTCCACTAGCCCCTGAGCCTTGGCCTCCGCTATCCACCTGGCCAGCGTGGTCCTCGGGAGGCCCATCTCCACCTTCAGCTTCGTGACCTCCACAGGGGCCTGAACCGCCCCGAGCCTGGCCATCGAAATCAGGAAGTAAGTCATCCTTGCCGCCTGTCTGCCCTTCAAGGGCTCCCTCCCCTCCCAGCAGAACAGAGTATATCGGACCTCGTCCGGTCTATTAGTGCCCTGAGGGTGTCGATCTTGTGCCTCACCGGGAGCAGAGAATCCGGGAAGACCAAGAGGGAGAGCCGGTCCAGGAGGGCCTCCATGAGTTCCACCAGCCTCCGGGCCGAATCCGGGTCCCCCCTGCTGAGGGAGTTGAGGGCAGCCCTCCTGAGTTCGAGGGCCGCGTCGGCCAGGCCAAGCACGTACTCCCGGCAGCCCACCCCGAGATCCTCCGGGGAGGGAAGCTCTCCCCCGGAGAGCATCTTAACCAGGAGGAGCGCCTCGACGAGTTCCTGTGTCGACTGGGCGAGCGTTGTGATGGCCAGGCTTCGAGCACCCGGCCCCACGCCCTCGAGAAACTCTGAACGCCTTGAGAGGGCCGCCATAAGGATCCCCTCGGCCTCAGCTAGTTCCCCGCGGTGGGCGAGCGAGATGGCCCTCCTGGCGTCCCTCAGGGCCTCCCGCGAGAGGTGGATGGAGGCTTCCCTCACGTCTTCGAGCTCCCTGAGTTTGGCGTAGCAGTGGTCTATCACCTTGGTTATCTCCCCCACCGAGGGCATCAGGCTGAGGCTGGTCGGTCCACTTTATTTTTCACCTTGGAGGCGACTCAAACCTCGATGAGCGGAGAGCGGGTGAGGATCCCTCAGCACGTCAGAGAACTCATGGAGAGACAGGGGTACAAGATAGTCCTCAACCACTCGGCCATCAAGCCATGTTACTGGTTCCGCGAGGCCCTGATGCGGGGGAGGACCTGCTACAAGAACAGGTTCTTCGGAATCAAGACCTGGAGCTGCCTCCAGATGACCCCAGCAGCCTCCTTCTGCAATCTCCAGTGCCTCTACTGCTGGAGGCTCAACGCCAGCGACGTCCCCCCGGAGTCCAGGTGGAGGGAGATACCTGAGGAGGGATCCACGTGGGACGATCCTGAGGAGATCGCCGAGGAGAGCATAAGGATTCACAAGATGCTCGTCCAGGGGTATAAGGGGGTCAAGGTCTTCAGCGAGAGGTGGTTGGAGGAGGCGGAGGAACCGAAGCATGCCGCCATATCCCTCACCGGGGAGCCGATGCTTTATCCCCACATAGGCGGCCTCGTCGACGCCTACAGGAGGAGGGGGATGACGACCTTCATAGTGACCAATGGGACGCTCCCCGAGAGGCTGGAGTCCCTTGAGAGAGAACCTACCCAGCTCTACGTGACGGTCCCGGCCTACGAGGAGGAGCTGTACAGGAGGATAACGAGGCCCCTGATACCGGATGCCTGGCAGAGGCTCAACAGGACGCTGGAACTCCTCCAGTCCATCTCGGCCCCCACCGTAATGAGGATCACGGCCATCAAGGGTCTGAACATGGAGAGGCCAGAGGAGTGGGCCAAGCTCATCCTCAAGTACGAGCCGACGTACGTGGAGCCCAAGGCCTACATGTACGTCGGCTACTCTCGGAGAAGGCTGTCTCGGGAGAACATGCCATCCCACGCCGATGTGAGGGAGTTCGCAGAGGCCCTGGCGAGAGAGACCGGCTACAGGATACTCTCCGAGGTCCCCGAGAGCAGGGTGGTCCTCCTCTCGAGGCTGGAGCGGCCCATCAGGTTCGACGGCAGGTAGCGATTTCCAATTATTTAATGGGAAGCGGATCAGCCGCGACGCGGCATGATAATCACGCTCCTACTCGGCGGGGTGGTTTTCGACAGGGGGACGGAGGATCCCGGCATCCTGCGGGAGTACGGGGAGGTCATCGCGAGGCTCGCGAGGCGGGGGGACAGGGTGCTCGTCGTGGCGGGAGGAGGTCGCCTGGCGAGAAAGTACATAGATCTCGCCGGGGGTTTTGGGGCGAACAAGGCGTTCTTAGACTGGATTGGTATACAGGCGACCCGTCTGAACGCCTCTCTGGTGATAGCCGCGCTGGGGGGGCTGGCCCATCCGGCCGTGGCGACCAGCTACCAGGAGGGGGTCCAGGCCCTCAAGACCAGCCCGGTGGTGGTCATGGGCGGAGTAGCCCCCGCGCAGTCAACCGACGCCGTGGCAGCCGTGATGTCTGAATTGACGGGAGCTGAACTCCTAGTTAAGGCAACCGGCGCCCCTGGAATCTACGACCGCCCCCCTTCGGAGCCTGGAGCGACTCTCCTGGAGAGGATAACGTACGCCGGCCTCAGGGAGATCGTGGAGAGGTACGGATACGGGTTCGGGCCGGGAGAGTATGAGCTTCTGGATCCCATAGCGATAAAGGTCTTGGAGAGGTCCGGGATCCGCTGCATCGTTTTAGATGGGCTGAGGCCAGGGTCCGTGTGGGACGCGGTGAACGGGAGGAAGGTGGGTACAATTGTGGGAGGAGGTGAGTGATGTATACCCGTAGAAGGAGGCCCAAGAGGCACAGTTGGCGAGCCCGAGCCAGGCCCAGGCTGGAACTCCCCTTCTCCGCGAGGATAATGATCGTCGAGGGGATATATGGGGCGATAGTGGGGGGCCTGGCCGTCGGCGTGGGGCTCCTCATAGGAGAGTTCGGGGTCTGGACCGGGATCCTGTGGATGCTCAGCGCGGAGAGCATCATCCGCCTGTTCTACGGGCTCATGATACTGATCTCCGGGCTGATCCTCTCGGTGCCGATCGTGCAGAGGAGGCGGGTCAGGTCAGGGGTGGCCGTGGCGTTCGCCGTGATCCTGTGGCTGGTGATCTCCAGGCACTACGGGTTCCACCCCATACACTCACTCTTCGGGCCCCTGCCCTACTGAGTCGAGCCGATGGGGATGAGTATGAGGTGGTGCTCCGGCCGGGATTTGAACCCGGGTCTGGGGCTCGAGAGGCCCCTATGCTTGGCCTGGCTACACCACCGGAGCCCGACTCTCCCGGGTGAGGAGGGCCTATATAAGGTTGAAGGGGAGACGCAGGCTTGCCCGTCGTGCTTGTGACCGGGGTTCCGGGCTCGGGGAAGACGACCATCTCCAGGATGCTGGCCGGCGAGCTCGGGGCAGACGTCCTTGAGGTCAACGAGTACGCGATCCGAGAGAGGCTGGTGCTCGGCGCCGACCGGGAGAGGGGGGTCCTGGTGCTGGACGTAGAGGGGGTGAGGGAGGCCCTCCGCAGGGATCTCAGGGAAAAGAGTGGGTGGAGCGTGGTTTCCACGGCCTACCCCGAGGCGGTCCCCCCGGAGTTCGTCAGGCTCGTGGTCGTCCTGAGGTGCAACCCCGAGGTGCTCGCGGAGAGGTTGCTCAGCAGGGGATATCCCAAGGCGAAGGTGATAGAGAACGTCGAGGCCGAGATCGTCGACTACTGCGGCCAGTCTGCCCGGGAGCACGTGGGGAGCGAGCTGGTCCTGGAACTCGACACCTCGACGGGAAAGCCAGAGGACGTTGTTCGAGTTATCTTGGGAGCTCTCCGCGGGGAGATGACGAGGACTCCGCCTCTCTCTTGGCCGCTGGGGCCGCTCACGGTGCAGAGGCTCAGGGCTGAGGATCCGTGAGTCGCCGCTCCTTAGACGTGCGCGTGAAAGGAGGGTGCCATCTGAGAGAGGGCCGCCACCTCTGCCGGGGACAGGGGCCTGGTGTCCGTGGAGGGTGGGACCACCGTACACAGCTCCGGCTCGGGAGCGCCCTCCATTACTACGACGGCCTCGCCGGGCCTCAAGGTAAACACGGAGCCCTCAGAGGATCTATCAGAGATCCCGGGTGGTAGGAGGGGCTTGATCACCAGGGAGTCTCTGGGGGACCCCAGGGCGTGAATTATCTTCACGGCGGAGTTCCTCATGGCGGTCCTCGACAGGGCGTGAGGTGCCTGCGTGATTATCACGAGGCCGACGCCGAACTTCCGGAGCTCGGCCAGCATCTTGTCGACGACCGTCGCCCCCCTCTCGTCGGAGACCGTTGGGAGGACGCGCTCCCCCTCCTCAACGAGGATGACCAGCCTCAGGTGAGATCCTACTCCCCAAGACCTGGCCTCGTCGTAGATCCTCTTCAGGATCACGTGAACCAGGAGATCTCTCACGGCATCGGACCTCACCTCGGCAAGAAGCATCGCCGCAGGCCTGTCGAGCCGAGCCAGGTCTGGGATCCTCTCCACGAGCAGGTGCGCCCTGCCCTCCCCGCTCACGAGGGGCTCGAGTCTTCTGAGGAGGGCGAGCTTGCTCTCCATCTCGGGGCCCGTCCTCTCCCTGTACTCCGATATCTCATCCACCAGGTCGGCCAGCGTCGGATCCTCCCCTGGGCTCACCCTCAGAGCGTTGGAGAGACACCTGTGGACGATGAAGGTCTGGGATGGGGTCAGCGCCAGGGCGTCCCTCAGGAGATCCACGTAGATGTCCATCGCCGCCGGGTTGGCCGCGACTCCCCCGAAGACGTTCAGGGAGGGGCCGCCCGAGGCTCCCACGAGCGTCCCTCCGAGGCGGGCGACCAGCCCCGTGTACTCGTTGTGGTGATCCAAGACCAGGAAGGGGATCCCGTAATCCGACCACAGCCTCTCACACAGGGCCATCGCCGTGGTAGACTTTCCCGACCCGGTCCGACCCATCAGAAGGACGTGCTTAGAGAACAGGGGGAGCGGTATGCGGACAGGCCTCCTCCCATCGGAGTAGCCGAGGAGGACTGCCGGGGGCCGGGGTCCCGCATCCGCGCTGGGGAGTCGCAGCCTAATCGCAGACTCGCTCCTGGGGGTGGAGGTCAACTTAAGGACCTCCTGAAGCGGCCTGGTCCCCAACTCGACGACCTCGACCCTGCGACCCGTGACGCTTCGGAGGGCCGACAGGGCGGCCCTTATCGCCGGCCCGTCCTCCCTTCTCCTCTCGGTCACGAGGAGAATTGGGGGGGAGGGTCCACGCGCCCCGACGCGTTGGATCAGGTGCCCCTCGAGCTGAGTCGCCTCCAGGACCTGATGGACGAGGGAGACGTCGAGCTCAAGGTCAGACCGGGGGGACTTCGGCGAGAGCGCGTAGGCGCGGACCACCTCCCCTACAGACCTCCTGCGGAGCCTGGGTAGTGACACCACGACGGCGGCTGCCGAGAGTCCAACGAGCAGGTAGGGGAGGCCTCTCCCCGAAATTCGCCCCACGACGGAGGATAGCATGTTCGCGTCTCCGACGAGCCTCTTCCTAAGCTCGTTGACGGCGACTGCGGCTACGAGGAGGAGTGGAAGCCTGTCCGACCTATCGGGCATGTCCACATGCCTCCAGACTCCTCCGAACCGTTCTGGCCCGCCTTCTAAGTGCCGAGGGGCTGATCCCCGCGGCCCTGGCGATCACCTCCTGCGTCAACGGCCGGAGGCCGAGGGTCCGGGCGGACAGCCAGACTACGGCGGCCGCAGTGACTGGGGGGCTCTTCCCGACGAGCTCCAGCCTGATCTCATCCCTAACCAAGTTGTACAGCTCAACGGACTTCACCTGAAGTCTGTCAAGTGCTACGTCCCAGCACGGACCGAAGTACTCGGAAAGGGTCCGCTGGAGGGTGGGGTCCCGCCTCAGCGCGGCTATGACGGCGGCGATGTGCTTCTGAACGCGGGCGGAGTGACCCCCAAGTCTGAGGAGCGAGGAGACCTCCGCGACGACCAGCGCTAGCCTCCTGGGACTGACCCTCACACCGACCGCCGCAGAGGCCCTCGAGACGGCGCTCAGGGTGAATGGGATTCCGATGACGCGGCTCGCAACTATGAGGGCCGCCAGGAATACGTATCCATCCCTCTTGGCGTGAGAGGGGAGGCGCAAGTCCTTGACCAAGTCCCTGGTGAGTTCTAAGAGCTGGGGCGGCCCCCCGAGCTCAATCATCACGGCAGGGAGCCACCTGGGAACCCGAACGCCCCCACTCGGCTTGATGGGATAGTGGTGCTGGGGGTAGAACTCGGCAGCCAGCTCAGGCGAATCCGCGGACGCGGGCGTCCCCCTCGCGACCTCGGCTACCGCCCACCACCCACGTAACTCCGAGCACGCGGCTATATATCGTTAACATTAGGAACTACTTTTCCAAAAAACTTTGAGAGAAGTTTCCAAATCATTCGGCCCTTGCCTAATCTACCGTGAACATGTGCTTGATCAGGAGGTAGGCCTCGTCCCCCCGGGAGAGGCCTGAGAGCTCCTTCACGGGCGTCTCAAAGTCGAGTGAGACAAGGAGACCGAAGGCCGAGGCGTGAAGAGAACTCTCTCCCGGCTGATAGATCACCAGAGTCATGAGGAGGTCATCCCGGTCGTGAGACGGCCTCTCCCTGGTCAGGGTGGCCTCCCCGGAGTATCCGTCTGGGACCCTCCTGGCGAGGTCCAGGGGAAGCTCGATCGAGAGAACGCCCCTCGTTGGGGACTCCACCTCGAACTTCAGGTTCGCGATTCCGCCTATCGAGTCCTCCGTCCGCTCCACGAGCCTCACGCGAAGATCCATCGGCAGCGCCCTAGACCCCCCGGACTAAAAGTTATTGCGGGAGGGAGGCCGTTGAGGTATCCCGCGGCGTTCAGTGGAGTGGGAAAGCCGCTGGACGAACTTCTCTGGGCACACGTGACGTTCAAGAAGAGGGTCAGAGAAGCCCTCGTGGAGCCCGAGGGGACGGCCGACATTCAACCCGTCGTTGAGACCGCCCTGCTGACCGCAGAGCTGGCGGCGAGGATCGTCCATGACAGGAGGGTCGTCGAGGAGGTTCTGAGGGCCGCGAAGCGGATCGTCGGGCCAGAGAGGGATGTATCCAGAGGAGGTCTGTCCGTCCTGTCCAGGAGGGTCACCGAGCTAGTGGGGCGGGTGGTGGAGGAGTCCCTCAGGGGGCTCCGCTGACCGGGGGCTGGCCGGGCTACTCTCCCTTGGTGGCGATGTAGAGCTTGAGGAGGCGCTCGTCCACCACTATCATCTCGCGGATGTACTTCACGGTGGAGTATGGTATCAGGACGAAGCCCTCCCGGTCCCTCTTCAGCTTCTTAGTCAGGGAACCGGCCGCCCCCTTGGCCTCCTCAACGACGAGGGATATCGCCTTGCCAGACAGCTCGTCGACCACGAGGTCAACGACCTCGCCGAGGACGAGGCCCCTGTCGGTTATGACCCCGCGGCCCCCCAGCCTGCTGACGGAGTACTTAGCCACGGAACCGCTACCTCCCGGACTTCGATCAGACGCATGTTCGGTGGTGGGCCGGGTGGGACTCGAACCCACGACCTCCGCCTCGTCAAGGCGGCGTCATAGCCGCTAGACCACCGGCCCGCGGGAGGAGCTGTGGGTGGACGAATAATAAAGGTTTAGGACCGGCCGTCGCCGGCTAACGTTAAGAGCTCCTCTATCAGCGCGAGAGATCTCAGCAGGGAGTTTAACTCCGCGCGGAGCCTCCTCGGGGAATCTGAAGATGCCGTGAACGTCACCTGCGCCTCTCCTACGGTGGGTCGGGGGAGGAATTCGTCGGGTGCGAGGACCTCCGCAATCAGCCTGGCGACCTCGGCAGCGGCCTCCACCTGGATACGGACGCTGTACCTGGCGGTCATTCCGAACCACCCGCCCGCTGGCCGACGAGGCCCCTTAGGAAGAGCCTCGGGCCCACCTCCCTCGGTCCCCCGCGGCCGGTCAGGTAGAAGGTCGCGGCTCGGCGAGCGGCCAGCTCCCGGACCCACAGGACGATATCGGCGTCCGGGAGTTCTGACTCCGCCCCGGCGGCCGAGGCCTCTTGGACGCCCAGCCCGGCGGCGAGGGCCGACGCGTACTCGGCCCGAGAGTCGCCGGGCTGATAGGCCACCGCGAGGTCCACCGCTTGAGGGATCCGATCGGGCCTCCTCCCGTAGAGCTCCCTCCTCAGGGTCACCCCCTCCAGGAGGATCTGGGGGTGGATCGGCGCTATGGCGGCGACTGACGCCTCGTAGAACCTCAGCCCCCCGGGATTTCCCTTCCTCTCGGTCACCACGAGTACCCTGGAGAGGCCGTGCCTTGCGGCCTCCACCCTGAGGTCCTCCAAGCTCTTCTTCCCCCTGTTGACCCTGACGGACCGAGGCACCACGTGAGAGAGGTCACGGATGAATGTCCGGGTGCGTTGAGAGGGGGACCTAGAGGTGGTTATGAGGATCAAGGGGGACCCTGCCTCAGCGGCCGGTCACCCTGGCAAGTCCAGCCTCCGCGGTCGTTGACACCGAGGTCCTGGGCTCCCAGGCGCCCCCTGCGAACTCGAACCCGCATTTCTTGCATCTCCAGATCCCGAGCCTGACCCTCCTGAGGGCCTCGGCGCCGCACCTGGGGCACCTGTAGGTCGCCTTGCTCTTGGCCAGGACGGCCTCGTACTGCCTCCTGATCCTGAGGCCGTACCTGGGGGTCCGCAGCTTGGCCATAGGCGGTCTCTTCGACATTCAGACCAACCCTCCCTGCTCCCTGAGGATCCTCTCGACCTCCGGGTACTTGGAGCGTGCTATCGATATCGCCCTTTTAATCTCATCTGCGGAGAAGGAGCCGTGCCTCTTCTGGATCGAGCACACCCTCCCTGAGGAGTCTATCGAGACCGTGATCGCCGCGTCGGAGACGAGCTCCTCCTCCAGCGTGGGGTCGAGCATCAGGGCGTCGCCGATCTTGACGAACGTGAAGGTTATCGGGAGGTCCCTGAGCGGGAGGTCGAAGGTCTCCTCCTTGACCACCATCTCGCCCTCCTCCGTCACCTCCACCTTCGGTATCTTGGTCCTTGAGAGGGCCACCAGCGAGCCCAGGGCGAAGGCGTCGATTATGTTCCCGTCGTGGTCGAGGGCGTACATGTCCAGGAAGATCATGTAGACGAGCTCTCCCGGCTTAATCGCGAGGGCCTCCATGTCGATCGCGTTGGATCCCCTGAGCGCCCTGTCAACGACCCTGGCCATCTCGATCGCGTTCTCATCCGGCGGACCCGGCTCGAACGTTGGAGAGGCCAGGGGGAGGAGTTCGACGTTTGATATCAGGACCCCCTTGTCCGGGGTGTCCGGGAAGGGCGTCCCCACGTCGGCCTTTATGCCCACGAGGACCTGGGTGGCTCCCAGCGAGACCCAGGCCTCGCCCTCGGCCTTGGTGAAGGTTCCTGGCCTCACCCTGATCTCTCTGATCTCGTCGAACCCCCGACCGTCCTTCCTCTGCCCGCTCGCGGCCAGCTCCCTTATGTAACCCCCGACCAGCTCCGCCGCAATCCTCTCGTCGAGCACGTCACTCACCTCCCTTGAGGATCTCGAGCCTGACGGCCTCGTAGGGCCTCCTCAGGGCCTCCCTCTGGACCTCGTAGATCAGGTCGGCGGCCTGTGACGCGAGCTCCAGGGCCCTGTCGAACTGCTCCTCCGTCATGGGGCCGTCGAGCTGGAGCAGGGTTATCTCCTTCTCCTCCATGAGGAAGGCCACCGGTATGTCGGCGTCACCCCACTGGTCCTCGTCGTGATTGGGATCGACGATGACCCAGTCGCCGACTCGGCCGACGGCGACTGCCGTCACGAGGCCCCTCATCTCTATCCCGGCGTTGGCGAGGGCGAGGGAGGCCGCCGTCGTTCCGGCCACCCTAGTCCCGGCGTCGGATCTCAGGATCTCGACGAACACGTCTATCGCGGTCCCGGGATACTTCTCGACGAATATGGACGGAAGGAGCGCCTCCCTAATCACCTTTGAGAGCTCAACGCTCCTCCTGTCCGGGCCGGGCCTCTTCCTCTCCGGGGTGGAGAAGGGCGCCATGTTGTACCTGCACCTCAGGAGCGCCCTGTCCGGGAGGGCCATGTGCTTGGGGTGGACCTCCCTCGGCCCGAATACCGCGGCCAAGACCCTGTTGCCCCCCCACTCGAGGTAGGCCGAGCCATCCGCCCTGCTCAGCACCCCCACCTGTATCTTGATGGGACGAAGGTCCAGGGGGCCCCTCCCATCGGTTCTCCTCCCGTCCTCCGTTATGAGGACCTCCGGCCTCTTCTCCACTATGAGCGGCAACATACTACACCTCCCCAGTCTCGTCTGATCGGGTTCCGGGGGCTTCGGAGCCCTCTATCAGCCTCAGGACCCTGTCGCTCAGGCCGGAGACGTGGGACTCCCTCTCTATCTTCCTGAGGACCCTCTCCATAAGGAGCGCGTGCTCGAACGACTTGGGCTTGAACCATATGACCCCGTTCTGTCCCACCACGATATCGGGCCCGAGCTTGCTCTTCAGGAGCATGAGCATGGACTGGCGCTTCCCTATGACCCGGGGGACCCTTGTGGGGTTGATCATGTACACCCTCCCCCCTATCAGCTTGCCGAGGCCCTCCCCGTCTATCGAGAGCAGGGGGGAAGAAACGCCGTCGAAGGCCTTGACCTTGGCCAGAACCAGGTCTCCCGGCGCAAGGTTGTACTTCGCCCTAGCCCTGCCCCTGAGTCCCCTCGGGGGGATGATTACGCCGGGATAGGCGGAGTTGATGTTGACGAGGATCGTGTTGCCAGCAACCCTGCTGACGGTGCCCACGACCAGGTCCCCCTCTCTGGGGATGTAGCTCCCGGCCAGCGGGACGACCCTTATCTCCCCCTCCCGGATGTCGGCGAGGCCCACCTTCGTGGACCTGAGCACGCCCTTCCTGTCCACGTAGACGTAGTCACCCGGCCTGATGGGGCCGACGGCCAGGGGCTGGCCCGGAAGGACGAGATCTCTGTTCGCGACCAGAATCTTAGGCTCTCTACTTCCCGACCTCAACCCTTACCCCTCTTCCCTGATCACCCTAACCTCTCCACCGGCCTGACCCACCCTCTCCAGTATAAGAACCTGAGACCCCAGCGGCGCGCGGAGGGTTATCGTCACGGTGGTCCCGTCCCCGCTCCACTCCTCTCCCAGCACGTCCCCCTGTCCCGAGAGGAGGGACCTGAGCTTGCCGTAGGAGCCGGCCGGAACGCTGATCTCCATGACCACGGCCCCCGACTTGAGTGGGAGGACGCGGCGGAGGGACTCCACCACCTCCTTGATCTGAGTCTCTGGCTCGCGGAGCGGGTCGATCTTGACCTTGGCCTCTGACAGGGCCCTCTCTATCCTGGAGGGCGGGTGCGGAAGGCCCGTCTTTGGGTCGACGAAGTTCTTGTGGATATAGTTCACTATCCAGCGGAGCCTCTCCTCCCTCAGCTTCCTCCTGTACTCGGCCGTGAGCTGTACGTCCCCCTCCCTGAGTATGACCTCGGCTATCCTGTATACGTCGTCAGTCCCGAACGCCTTCTTCAGGTCCTGCGCGGATGCCTTTAGGGACTTCCTGGCGTCGGTGAAGACCTGTTCGACCGCGAGGACGCCCTCCAGGGACTTTCTCTTACCCTCCCTGAACTCGTAGGCCGGCTCGGCGTAAACGAAGATCTCGAACCTCTTCCCGCCCCTGCTGAGCCGAGCCAACACGGTCTCCGGCAACTCAGGGCACCCGATGAGATTAGATCGCGGACCCGTTTAAGCCTGGCCGCCCTCCCCCGGCCCACCCCACTCTCCCAGGAGGGAGGCCACCTCCTCGTGGGAGAGGGTTCTGAACCTCCTCTCGTCCGCCGGGATGACGGCTATCTCCAGGGTCTCTGGCCTGAGCTCCTCCTTGGTCTCCGAAGCCTCCGTGATGGCCCGAAAGACCAGGAACGCGGTCCCCTTAAGGTCCAGGTCGTAGTTGTAGTTCTCCTTCAGGAACTCGTTCACCTTCTCCGAGTTCCTGCCCACGGCAAAGGCCGAGTACGAGTAGTAGGCCCCCCCTGGGTGCGTCACGAAGAGCTCAGGCTGGCTGTCCACGCCCCCGTATATCATTATGACGCCGAAGGGTCTCAGGCCAGCGTACTGCGTGAACTGCTGCTTGAAGAGGGCCACCCTCTTGGCCAGGTTCCTCACCGTGATGGGCTCCCCGTATATCAGCCTGTGGTACTGGGCCTCCACCCTGCTCCTGTCGACCAGGACCAGGCCGTCCCCGATGAGGCCGGCGGCTATGGCGCCAATGTGCTCGTCTATCATGTAGATCTTCTCGGGCGGGCTTGCCAGGGGGGATGCCTGCCTCCTGCTGGCGACCAGGACCACTCCCCCCGCGCTCTTGATGCCGACCGCCAGGGGGGTCCTCTTGGTGGCGGCGAGCGCGTATTCGACCTGAAGTAGCCTACCGTCGGGGCTGAACACGGTAATTGCGCGGTCGTATCCACTGGCCATTTGGGGGAACATTCAAAACCACCTCTGAACTCGAAGGCGTTCGACACTTTCTCGGTTATAGAGTTTTGGTCCGGGAGCGAGACCTCCTGGAAAGCCCCCGGAGCGTTCCAGACACGGCGCCCACCTCCACGGTGAATGGGCCCACGAGGGAGGCCGCAGTCAGGAGGACGGTAAGCGCCTCCCCCAGGGACCTGTTGTCCGTCCTCAGCACCCCGGAGCCGGTCCTCTGAGAGTAGAACTTGAGTGAGAGGTCTAGGTCGGCTGAGCCGAGGGCTCCAAAGAGCCGCGCGGCCGCCTCCTCGAGGGCCCCCTCCACCCGATCCCTAGGGGGAAACCCCTCCTCGCCTCTCGGGATCAGCCTGAAGGACACGTACCTCCTCCGACCGAGGAGGCCCCTCGGCAGCTTAACCCTCAACCTGATCATACCCCCTCAGGAACAGCCTCCTCTCTCCAGAGAGGATTGCCGAGATCCGAGAGCTCAGGGAGTCGAGAGCCTCGTCCCAGGAGAGGGAGAGGATGGAGGAGACGGCGGCGGCCGCCAGGATTGGCTGAACGGGAGACTCAGCGCGAGGGTCCGAGGCGACGATCGGGAGGCCGACCCTCTTGGAGATCGCCAGCATGATCCTCAGCCTCCTGAGGCGGGCCCGGGACAGCGTGTTGGAGGTCAGCTCTAAGAGGAGCGGGGAAAGGGGGACCTCGACCACCTTGCGGGTTCTGGCCGCCTCCCTGGCGGAGACCAGGTCCCAGTACAGGTCTTCGGCGGAGGGGGACAGAACTATCGAGTCCACGGACTTTATGATGCTGACCGCTCGTGCGTCGGCGAGGGATGCGACCCTGACGGAGAGGTAGTCGGGCACCGGCCTGACGCTGGCCAGGGTCGACCTCCAGTTCGGGTCCTCCTCGGCGTTAACCTCCACCGAGGAGTATACCGACATCCCGGGTGGGGCCAGCGCCCTCACCCTCTCCATGGCCTCCCGCGACCACTCCCCCGGAGGGACGTCGACAACGACGGAGGAGTAGCCGAGCCTCTTGAGCTCGGCAAGCTCCGTCGGGGACCCCTCTCCCGGGGCCCCCCTGAGCTTCAGGTAGACAAACCTCCTCAGTCCGATTCCCCTCCCTCCAAGAGGCGAAGCAGGGTCTCCAGGGGGACTGGGCCCCGAAAGCTCGCCACCACGTGGACGTGACCCCCGATCCCCCCTCTGTAGAGCCTTGTGGAGCCGGAGGCCAGCTCCTGCTTGTCGAGGCGAAGGTACAGCCTGCTGCCCTCAACCCTGTCAGGGAGAGACCGGGCCAGCTCGAGCCTGTCTGACTCCGGGAGGGACGCCAGGATCCTGATCAGCGCGTCCGCGGCGTCCCTCCCCCTCAGGTCCAGGCGGAGTTCCTCGAAGGTGTACTTGTGGGCGCTCTTGAGCCTCGAGCGCTCCAGCCTGACGGCCTCCGCAAGGTCCTCGGGGATCAGGCCCAGGAGCAGCCCCTCTACCACCCCCCTCTCCTCGGTGGGGTAGCAGAAGGTCCTGACGACCAGTCTCGAGACCCTTATGCTCCAGTCGAGGGGGGGCACAGGACCAGATCCCCTCAGGCCTCCCTCCTCTTCCTCTTAAATCGCTTCACTACCGGGGGAATGCCCCTAAACTTCCTGAGCCCCCTGGCCTTCTTGCCGGCGCTGGTGAGCCCTCGGAAGACCCTCCTCTTGTTGGCGGGGTTCAGGATCCAGTTGATCCTCGGGTCGCCCCTGACGGCTGGGTGGTGCGGGTCCACGAGGATCACCTCGTACCACTTGTAGACCCCGTCCTCGGCGACGTAGTAGGAGTTGAGGACCTCCAGGTTCGGGAACTTCCGGGCGGCCCTCTCCTCGGCAATCCACCTTATGCTCTTGCCGGGGGTGAGCTTGAGGACGCCCATCCCGGCCTGCTTCCTCCCGGCCCTCGGCCTAGGCCTCCTCCTGCCTCCCTTTCTGACCCTGACCCTCGCTACGACGAAGCCCTGCTTCGCGCGATAGCCGAGCTCCCTCGCCCTGTCTGGGCGGGTGGGCCTCTCGACCCTGACCACCGCCGGCTGCCTCCTCCACTCGGCCAGCCTGCCCCGCCACAGGTCGACCAGCTCGGGGAGTTCCTTCCTCCTGCGCCACAGGTATGTCTCGTAGTACCTCGCCACGTCAGAACCCCCTTTTCACTCCTCGCCGCGGGCGACCACGGCCGGGGTTTTAAACCTTGACGAGCCGGGTGTTGGGATGCTCATAGGGGTCGTCGGGAAGACCAACGTGGGCAAGACGACCTTCTTCTCCGCCGCAACTCTCGTGGAGGCCGAGAGGGGCAACAGACCGTTCGTCACGATAGAGCCAAACGAGGGCGTGGGGTTCGTCAGGGTGGCGTCGGCCTGCACCGAGCTCGGGGTCCGCTGCGAGCCGAAGTACGGGTGGTGCAACGGGAGGCACAGATACGTCCCCGTGAAGCTCCTCGACGTCGCCGGACTCGTGATCGGCGCCCACGCAGGGAGGGGGCTGGGAAACAAGTTCCTCGACGACCTGAGGAGGGCGACCGTGAACATCCTCGTGGTCGACGCCTCCGGGGGGACGGACGACGAGGGCAATCCGGTCCCTCCCGGAACGCACGATCCCGCGAGGGACGTGGAGATCGTCGAGGAGGAGTTCGCGAGGTGGATCGCCGGGATCATCCGCAAGAACCTGGACAGGGTGGTCAGGAGGGTGAGGGCCGGGTCGAAGCCGGACGAGGCGCTCTCAGAGGTCCTCTCTGGACTCGCCATCGGGAGGAGGGAGGTGGTGAAGGCGGCGGAGGCCGCGGGGATAAGTCTGAGGTCCCTCGACGGGGTCGGGGAGGAGGATCTCGTGCGGTTCTCTCGCATCCTCAGGGAACTCTCTAAGCCGTTTCTGATAGCCGCAAACAAGGTAGACGTCCCCGAGGCGGAGGAGAATGTCAGGGCGCTCAGGGAGAGGTACGGAGAGGCCGTCGTGCCAACCTCGGCGGAGGCGGAGCTCATCCTCAGGAGGGCCGCCGCCGCTGGCCTGATCAGGTACGAGCCCGGGGACCCGGAGTTCACGGTCGTGGACGAGGGGAGGCTGACCGAGGCCCAGAGGCGCGCGCTGAGGCTTGTGGAGGAGAGGGTCCTCGACAAGTTCGGGGGGACCGGGGTCCAGGAGGCGCTCGACAGGGCCGCCCTGAAGATCGCCGGGGGGGTCGTCGTCTTCCCGGTCGAGAACGAGACGAGGTACACCGACAAGGACGGCAGGGTCCTGCCCGACGCGCTCCTGCTGGAGAGGGGGGCGACCCTGAAGGACCTGGCCTACGCCATACACAGCGAGATCGGAGAGAAGGCGGCCTTCGGGATCGACGCCAGGACTAAGATGCGGCTGGGGCTCGACTACGTCCTCAAGAGCGGGGACGTCATCAAGATCGTGCTGAAGAAGTGACCCTCACCAGACGACGGTCCCGGCCGGGGGACTAACGTCCTGAAGCCTGCGGCCAGGACCAACCACCAGAGAGAAACCCGCGTCGCCTGGGGCCGCCTGGGTACCCGCGGGGACGCCCGAGCCCGAGCAGAGGACCGCCCCGCTCAGGCGGGATCCCCCTCCGACCGAGGCGCCAGCGAGGAGTAGGGACCTCTCGACCGAGGATCTCACGCCCACAGCGTTCGAACCCTCGAGCACGGCGTATGGGCCGATCGACGAGCCCCGACCCAGGTCGCACCCCGGACCGACGTAGGACGGGGGGCTGACCTCGACCCCCCTCTCCTCCGTCTCACTGAGGTAGAACCTCCCCTTGACGAGCTCGAGGAGAGACCTGGGTACCCTGGCCCGAGCGACGTCGTCCAGGAGGTAAGCGGACGCCTTGAGCAGATCGGCAGGCCTCCCGGCGTCCGTCCAGCGGTCTCCGATCCGGACCAGGTGAACGCCTCCCCCCTCGGCCAGAGAGGTGATCGCGTCCGTCAGCTCCAGCTCTCCCCTCGGGGAGACCTCGATCTCCCCAAGCTCTCCGAATATCGACCGTCCGAACGCGAAGGCTCCGGCTATCACGAGGTCAGAGGGCTCCTCTCCCCTCTCGGGCTTCTCGACTATCCTCCTCAGGCGGCCGTCGGGGTCGGCCTCCACCACGCCGAACTCCCAGGGCCTCTCAACCGAGGCCACGGCGACCGCGGCCTCGGCTTCGCGGTCCTCCACGGCCGAGATCAGGGCGCCAGGGGTCTCCGGGGGGAGGTAGACGTCGGAATATATCAGGAGAAACGGCTCGGAGTCACCCACCCATCTCTCCGCCACCAGCAGGGCGTGAGCCGTCCCCAGCTGGCGCTCTTGCCTCAGGTACGTGATCTCCAGGTCCAGCTCGCGGCCGTCCCCCAGGGCCGACCTCACCTTCTCCTCTCCAAAGCCCACGACGACCGCCACTTCATCCACGCCGACGGAGGAGAGGAGGGAGAGGTGATAGTGAGCCAGCGAGAAGCCCGCGAGGGGGATGACGGGCTTGGGCCTGTCGAGGGTCACGGGCCTGAGCCGTCTACCCTCCCCCGCCGCCAGGAGGACTGCTTTCAATCTCGAGGGCAACCCCCTCGGGTATTCCAGGCTCCTCCTCACCGTACCTGAGGACCACCAGCTTCCTCGGCTCGACGTTCCTTATGGGGGCTATCTTGGTGGAGATTGAGGCGACCTGAGAGGAGACCGGGACCCCGTCTCCGAGTATCGCGGCCCTGACCAGCTCCTCGAGCGTGAGCTGGGGTATGAGCTCCTCCATGAAGGAGTTGACCCTCTTCCTAATGTCCGACTGCTGGCTGTGCCTTATCCGGACCGCGGTGATTATGATGTTGAAGTACCTGACGAGGTGACCGTCCTTCGTCACGCCCTCCGACTGGACGTCGATCCTGCTGGTCCTCCTCTGGACGATGGACCTGAGGTAGTCCCTGTTCAGCTCCATCCTGTTGAACTTGGCGAAGGCCTTGGTGCCCTCCACCCTGTAGATCATGAACCAGAGCTTGTACTTCTCGTGCATGAAGTCCCCGGTTATGTCCCTGAGGGAGACCTCAACCCTCCTCCCCATCAGGAGGGAGGGGTCAGACGCCGGAGTCTCACCGAGCCACTGGCCAGGGAATATGTCGGCCGCGTACACGTCGTACCAGGCCTTCGCCTGCTTCTTCGCCCTTCGTCTCCTCGGCATTTCTGACGACCTCTCCCGAGCTTCAGGACCCCGCGCGTGTATCGGATTATAAAACCTTTGAACGAGGGGTGACGCGCCGTGGGCGGTCGCCCTTGATCGAGCTGAGGGACGTTTGGTTCAGGTACGAGGGCTCGGAGTCGCCCGCGCTCAGGGGGGTCAGCCTGGAGATCCGGAGGGGTGAGTTCATCCTCCTCCTCGGAGCGAGCGGCGCCGGTAAGTCCACCCTGCTGAGGACCCTCAACGGGCTGATACCGCACTTCTACGCGGGGGAGATGAGGGGGAGGGTCACAGTGGACGGACTGGACACCAGGGAGGCTCCGGTGTCCGAGCTGGCGGGGAAGGTGGGCCTGGTGTTCCAGAACCCCGAGAACCAGCTGGTGACCGGCACCGCGGAGAGGGAGATCGCGTTTGGACTGGAGAACCTTGGGCTGAGCAGGGAGGAGATGAGGGAGAGGGTCAGATCGGTCTCCGAGGTGCTCGGCATCGAGAGGCTGCTCGGGAGGTGGACGGGGAGCCTCTCGGGAGGGGAGAAGCAGCTCGTCGCCATTGCCTCCGTGCTGGCCATGGGGCCGAGCTACCTGGCCCTGGACGAACCCACGTCAGAGCTCGACCCCCGGTCCGCGCGGGCCGTCGCCTCGGCGCTCCAGAGGATACACGAGGAGGGGAAGACCATCATAGTGTCCGAGCACAGGCTCGACGTCTTCGCTCCGCTTGCGAGCAGGGCCGTCGTTCTGGGTGAGGGGAGGGTCATAGCCGACGGAGAGCCAGCTGAGGTGCTGGTCCGGCGCGACGTCATAGAGTCCGGAGTCCTGCCGCCCCGGGTTGTTCAGATCTACCTGGCTGGGGCGGAGGAGGGGCTCCTTGGGAGGGAGAGAAAGGCCCCCGTGTCGGTTGAGGAGTGTGTGGAACTCCTCAGAGAGGTCCTGGGGGCGGGGGGCGGTCGCCCTTGATCGAGCTGAGGGACGTTTGGTTCAGGTACGAGGGCTCGGAGTCGCCCGCGCTCAGGGGGGTCAGCCTGGAGATCCGGAGGGGTGAGTTCATCCTCCTCCTCGGAGCGAGCGGCGCCGGTAAGTCCACCCTGCTGAGGACCCTCAACGGGCTGATACCGCACTTCTACGCGGGGGAGATGAGGGGGAGGGTCACAGTGGACGGACTGGACACCAGGGAGGCTCCGGTGTCCGAGCTGGCGGGGAAGGTGGGCCTGGTGTTCCAGAACCCCGAGAGGATGTTCTTCTCGGAGACGGTCCTGGACGAGCTGATGTTTGGCCCCCTGAACCTGGGGGTGAGCCGGGAGGAGGCCGAGGAGAGGGCGAGGGAGGTGGCGGACGAGCTCGGCCTGACCCACCTCTTGGGCAAGTCGCCATGGTCCCTGAGCGGTGGAGAGATGAAGAGGGTCGCGATTGGGTCTGTTCTGACCATGGAGCCAGACTACGTTGCGCTAGACGAGCCGACGATAGGGCAGGACTCCAAGAACAAGGAGAAGATTCGGGAGCTGGTCAGGAACGTCGTGGGCGGGTCGAGGGGGGTTGTGGTCGTCACGCACGACCTGGAGTGGGTTGTGGACCTGAGACCGGAGAGGGTGATCGTGCTGGACGAGGGGAGGCCGATCCTCGAGGGAGGGATCAGAGAGGTCCTGACGAGGAGGGACGCCCTTGAAAGGGCCGGATTGGCGGCGCCAGTCTGTGTTCAGGTGTCGAAGGGCGTTGGGATCTCCCCGCCGTCGCTGAGCCCAAGGGAGCTCTTGGAGGCGCTCTCGGTCTCGGGGGGGAGGGGGGGTTGATAGGGGCGGGGGCCCTCGGGGGGGCCAGGAGAGGGGCCCTCCACCGCGCTCACCCGGCATCTAAGCTGGCGTGGATGATCTCCTTCTCCGCCCTCCCGCTAGCAGTATCCACCGTCTTGGGACAGGGGGCTATACTGGGGGTCCTGATCCTCACGGCGGTCTTGGGCGGGGTCGGGCTGAGGCCCCTCCTGGAGGTGAGGCACCTGGCGATCCCCATTGGGCTCATCGTGGGGCTGAACTTCGTCATCACCCGGAACTTGGAGTTCTCTGCCGCGATGGGACTAAGGATGGCCTCGATGGCCGCCGCGGCCTTTCTGTTCTTCTCCGTCACCGACCCAATGGAGATAGCGGACCTGCTCTCCATGGCGGGCGCCCCCCCTCCGGTTGCGCTGGCCGGCATGGTGGCGTTCAGGTTCGTTCCCGTGATGATAGAGGACCTCAGGGGGATTGCGGCAGCCCAGAGGAGCCGGGGGTACAGGTCCGACGTCGGCGGCCCCGTGGAGAGGGTCAGGAGGCTGGCTCCAATACTCATCCCCGCGCTCGTACTCGTCGTGAGGAGGAGCCAGGCGGTAGCCGAGTCGGTTGAATCCAGGGGGTTCGGGGGGAGGGCGAAGAGGACGCTCTACCCCGAGTACCGGCTCGGGCGGGTTGACGCCGCTCTGCTCCTGTGGGCGGCCGCCCCCTGGGCAGCACTCATGCTGCTGTGAGAGACCCCCCCTGCCTTCCACTCCGACAGGTGGGTGGGCGAGGGCCCGGGCCAGAGTGGAGTGGAAGTGGGTTAGTTTCCACTCCGTGCTCGGGTTCGGTTGGAGGTGTCGGAGTGGAAGGTGTGGACTCCCTCTGTTGAGGTCGGATCGCCGCTCCATTCTCTGGATCCGCGCAGAAAAATCATGAGGATGGTTCTAAGCAGATCCCCAGCCAAATATGAACTCGCTTAATTAGGCCGGGTTTCCACTCGGAACGGAGTGGGAAAGACCGAGCTGAGGTTCTGGGGGTGGGGAATCGGTTGGCAGCAAGGTACACTCACCTGAATTCGATCTCTAGTGGGAGAAACGTGAGGATAATCCTCGACAGGAGGGTTCTCTCGGACGCGTACGTCCCGGAGACCCTCCCCGGGAGGGACGAGCAGATCCTCATGTTCGAGGATCACCTGGAGCCCCTCCTCTTCAACGAGCCCCCATCCCACCTCGCCTTCAACGGAATGGCCGGGACCGGAAAGACGGCCGTGGCCAAGCACGTTCTCAGGCGCAAGTCGGAGGAGCTGAGGGGCGCCCCGGTCCGGTTCATATACATCAACTGCTCGCAGGCCAACACCTCATACCGCGTCATGTACCAGCTGAACAGGGCCTTTGGGATCCTGATCCCGCCGAGCGGTTATCCCTACGACGTCCTCGAGGACAACTTCAAGAAGGCCTTCCTGGAGGCCGACGTGAGGCTATTCCTGGTCCTCGACGAGGTCGACCTCCTCGTCAGGAGGGACGGGGGGAGGCTCCTCTACTCCCTCACCAGGATGAACTACGACCTCGACCTCAGGAGGAACTCGGTGACGGTCCTCGGGATATCCAACACGCTGAACTTCCTCGAGAGGCTTGACAGGAGGGTCAGGAGTTCTTACAACCCGGACAGGATCTTCTTCCAGCCATACACAGCCGACGAGCTCTACAACATACTCCTGCAGAGGGCCAGGCTTGGGCTGAGGCCGGGATCCTGGGAGGACGCGGCCCTCAGGAGGATCGCGGCCAAGGTGGCCAGGGAGGGCGGAGACGCGAGGAGGGCGATAGACCTCCTCAGGATGGCCGCCATCTTGGCCGAGAAGGACAGGAGCGGGAGGCTCACCGAGGACCACGTGAGTCAGGCGGAGATAAGGGTCGACGAGAGCGAGGTCCAGGTCGCCATCAGGACGCTCCCCTTCCACCACCTACTGGTCCTGAAGGCGGCTGTCGATCTCCTCCTGGCCGGGGACCCGAGACCCGGAACTGGGAAGATCTACGAGAGGTACGAGAGGTACGCCAGGCGCTTCCTCGTGAGCCCGCTCACCATGAGGAGGGTCAGCGCCATCCTGAGGGAGCTCGAGTCCCAGGGGATCCTGGAGATAGAGATGAGCTATGGCGGGGCGAGGGGGAACACCAAGGTCGTTCGGGGGACCGCCCTTCCACCTCTCCGCCTCAAGGAGATCCTGAACGAGGTCACGCGGGTGTAGGCGGCCGGAGATCTAGAGGCCTCACGCTGAGGTCGTGCAGCGAGAGGACCGGGAAGATCCCCGGCGTCGCCGTTATCCCCATCTTCTTTATGTAAGGCGTCTCGGCCTGGAAGGTTCCCGAGTTTATCAGCCTGACGTTCTTGTAGGCCCCGACGCCGAACACGTGGACGTGCCCCATGTGGACGACCTCCGGGACCTCCTCGATGACCAGCCAGTCCCTGGACTCCGGTGCGATCGGGTGCTCCCCGTACATCGGCGCCAGGTGCCTCGCCCTCAGGAGGTGGGCCATCGCCCTGACGACGCTCCTCCCCGTCGGCGGCTGGAGGCCCGGGACGTACTTGAAGACCGTGTTAAGGCTCCTACCGTGGTACATGAGGATCCTGACCCCCTCCACGTTCACCAGCGCCGGGTTCCCCGCAGCCACCAGACTGTCCAGGGCGTCCATCAGCGGCCTCAGGAACCTGTCCGGGACTCTGGGCTGCGGCTCGGCCTGTCTGACGGGCTCGTGGTTTCCGGGTATGTAGATTACCTTCACGTGACTGGGGAGCATCGAGAGGAGCTCTCCGGCCTTCTCGTACTGCCCGTATATGTCCTTGATCTCGAGCTCGTCCTCCTGGTCCGGGTATATGCCCACCCCGTCGACCAGGTCCCCGCATATGAGGACGTACTCGACGTCTCTCCCCTCCCCCCTGAGCCAGTCGACGAACCTCTTCCACAGGTCCTCCAGGAAGTAGCTGCTCCCGACGTGGATGTCCGAGATGAGGACCGCGCGCTTTCGGGCCTCCGACCTCTTGGGCGTGAACCCCCCCGGCACGTCCGGGTGCTGAATCGAGTCCGGCCTCAGGGTCCCCCTCCTCGGGTCGACCTCTCCGCTGACGACCAGGAGCTGGTCCATCATCACGCTCTCCGCGGCTCTGTAGAGGTCCAACTCCTCCCTGGGAACGAACACCCTGATCTGATCGCTTTCGTCCTCCAGAACCAGGACGATCCCCCTCCTCGTTGCCCTCTTCTCCGAGACAAGCCCGGCGACGTGGACCCTGGGGAGCTCCCTCCCCCTGAGCCGAACCTGAGAGGGCGTGTAGAGCCCCTCCCGGAACCTCTTCCTCGCCACCTCTAGGAGCCTGGCGAACCTGTCTTGGAAGTACTCGACGAACTCCTCCGGAACCCCCCTCCTGACGGCCAAGACGGGATCGACCTCTACCGTGACCCGCGGGGGGACCTGAACCTGGACCTCGTGGGGCGCGTCCCTGGGATGGGCCTCCACCTGGCCTCCGCGTCCCTGGTTGGGCTCCTCCGGGGCGCCCATCCTACTCGCTATCTCCTCCACAATCCCCCTGACCACCTCCTCGTCGAGGACCGGAGGCAGGCTCTCCCTTTTCCTCTCAATCTCCGAGATGAGGTCGGAGATGTCTCGAACCTCCTCCGAGAGTATCCTTAGTGCCTTGGGAGTGAGGTGGTAACCCATGCCCAGCAGAACCGAGACGATGGCCCTGGTCGACTCCTCCCCGCCATCCGCGGAGCCATCCCGAGTCGTCACGTCATATCTCCGCAAGCGCACCAGACCTCCATCAGCATGTCAAAAAGTTCATCCAGCCCCCTTTCCTCTCTGGCCGATATAAGCGCGACCCTCTGCGCGGTCCTGAACTCCCTCACAGCCTTTAGAAGCTCCTTAAGCGCCTCAGAGGCGACCCCCCTCCCCTCCCGCTCGACCCACCCCAGGTCACCCCTGAGGACGGATGTCCAGGCCTCTCTGAGCCTGTCACCACCACCCAGATCGGACTTGTTGAGCGCCGGGACGACCCCGACGTCGAGCTTCAGCTCGACGATCTTCGCCAGGAGGGCAGCGGTCAGGAAGTCCTCCACCGAAATCCCCGGACTCACCTCACCGAGAAAGACCGCAGTGGTCCGGGAGAAGCTCGAGGATATGGCCTCCACGATTCTCTTCCCCGAGCCCCTGAGGGCGAAGGCCTCCGCCTGGCCGGGGGTGTCCACCACGAGGAAATCGGCGTCCACCGATTTTAGGCCCCTTATCAGCATGGAGAGGTTCTCCTCCTCTGAGATCACGTCTATGGCCCGCAGTATGGCCCCGTTTGGACCGAGCCCCTCCCTCTCCATCACCCCGTCGACCGTGACTATGTCCCTCACGTCGTAGGCCGGGGCGTAGGGCAGCCTCCTGACCCCGGGGTCGAGGTTGACCGCCGCCGCCCTGAGCCCCCTCCTCCTCATCCAGCTGACCAGGGCCCCGGTGAGGGTGGTCTTCCCAGTCCCCGCGAGCCCGATTATCAGGGCGACGTCAGCCATGTCACGCCACCCCAACATCCCTGAGGGCCTCGAGGGCGATCCTCCTCAGCTCTGCCAGCCCCTCCTCGCTCTTGGACTCCAGGTAGACCCTCACCTTGGGCTCCGTCCCGCTCATCCTCAGGAGCACCCAGCCGTCCTCCAGGACGTACTTCACCCCGTCCAGTCTGCTGATCTCGACGACCCTCCTCCCCAGCGCCCGCTCCACCCTGGAGGCCAGGGCCGCGAGGGTCGCCTCCCTGTCGCCCTCGAAGCGGAAGCTCATCCTCTCCTGGAAGTACCTGGGCACCGCGTCAAGCGCCTCCCCCAGGGAGCCGAACTCCCCGACCGCCCTGAGGACGAGCGTTGAGGCCATTATTCCGTCGAAGAAGGGGCCCCATCCGGGCGACATGATCTTCCAGGGCTCCGTCACCAGGTCCGCCTCCCAGCCCTCTGACGCCCTCCTGAAGTACTCGCTGTGGAGGTCCCCCAGCCTCCACTCAACGACCTTCCCACCCCAGGACTCGACGAGGTCCCTGATCCCCCACCCCATGTCCACGGAGACTATCACCCTCCTGGCCCGCAGGACCAGCGCGGCCAGCGAGGAGACGGCGTACTGCGGGACGAACTGCCCGGAGCCGTCGACGACCGCCACCCTGTCGGCGTCTCCATCCCAGGCTATCCCCATCTCGGCCTCCAGCCTTCTCACGAGTTCGCCGAGCCCCGCCAGGTTCTCTCGGGTCGGCTCCGAGGGCCTGCCGGGGAACCTCCCGTCGATCCAGTCGTTCATGGTCGTCACCCGCGCGCCCATCCTCGATATGACCTCCGGGGCGAGGTCTGAGGCGCATCCATTTCCCGGATCCAGCACGACCCTCACGCCAACCCCGAAGCCGGAGGACTTCAGCAGGTCTCGAACGTAGTCTGCGGACGTGTAGCCCGAGGGGGAGACCTCCGGTCGCCTCTCAGGGAGTCGAGGGCTGGGGAGCCCGTCGAACTCGGCCTCGACCCTCCTCTCCTCCTCGCGGGTGGCCTCCGCCCCCCTCGAGGATATGGCCTTGAACCCGTTGAACTCGGGAGGGTTGTGGCTGGCGGTGACGTATATCCCCGCGACCTCCTGCACCTTGGCAGACCTACAGGTCACGGGCAGGGGCGCGAGCCCCAGGAGCTTGACGTCTTTTCCCTCCGACAGCACCCCGCTTATGACCGCGGCCGCCAGCGAGGGGCTGCTCAGCCTCCCGTCCCAGCCGACTATGAGGGACTCGCTCTCCATCACCCTCGCGACGGCCCTGCCGAATCTCAAGGCCGAGAATTCGTCGATCTGGACTCCGTACACTCCCCTGACGCCCGCGGTGCCGAACAGCCTCCCCATGCCCCCACCGAGCGGTTATATACCCGGAGCGTGATAAACGGTTGGGTGCCGGGGTACCCTAGCCAGAGGGCCTCCGGCCCGGCGAAGCCAAGGGGCCGGACTCGAGATCCGGTGGCCTCTCGGAGGCCACGTGGGTTCAAATCCCACCCCCGGCGCCACTACTTACCTTATGTTGTGGAGCCTCCTGAGGTCGTCCTCGAGGGGCTTCAGCTCCTCTGGAATGTCTACGCTGATCTCATCGCTCAGCTTGAGGCCAGACTCCTTCTTCATCTTCCAGACCATGCTGTTGAACTCCATGAGCCTCTTTCCAAGGGATTTGTACTCGGTCTCCCACCTCTCCTCCGGCTCCGGCATGCTCTCCCTGTGGACCGATCCGCCGTAGAGCTCCCTCCAGAGGTAGTCGGTGATGTGCGGGGTCACGGGGGCCAGCCACCTGAGGACGGCCCTTAGGACCGTGTGGAGGGTCCACCTGGCGGCATCCACGTCCTCCCGCGGGATGCCCTCGTCTCCGTAGGCTCGGGCCTTCACCAGCTCGATGTAGTGTGGGGCGAAGACCTGCCAGACGAACGTCCTGGCCGAGTTGGCCGGGTCGAAGAAGTCGAACCTCTCGTACCCCTCCAGCGCCCTCCTGATGTAGTCGTTCATCTCCCCCAGGATCCAGAGGTCGGTGGGCTTTAGCTCGGGCTCTTTCTCCGGGATTGGGAACGCGGAGATGAACCTGGCCACGTTCCACAGCTTCTGGAGGAACTTGAAGGCCCCCGCTATCTTGGCCTCGGATATCCTGAAGTCGGAGCCGTGGTGGGCCTCTGCGGCGCCGAAGAACCTCACCGCATCGGCCCCGTACCTCTCGAACATGGGCCACGGGTAGATTATGTTCCCCAGCGACTTGTGCATGGCCCTACCGCGGGCGTCGAGTCCCATTCCCCCGATCCACACGTGCCTGAACGCGTGCCTCCCGGTGGCCAGGTAGACCCTGACCAGCGTGTAGAAGAGCCAGGTCCGCACTATGTCCTTGCCCTGGGGCCTCAGGTCAGAGGGGCCGCCCAGCTTCCTGTAGAGGCCCTCGTTCCACCCGTACCCGTTGTACACGAGGGGGGATATGCCTGAGTCCATCCAGGTGTCGAACACCCTCTCCTCTCCGATGAACCCCTCGGTCGACCCGCAGTGCGGGCACCTGTCGAACGGCGGGTCCTCCTTCCAGGGCTGGTAGTACTTCCCGGGGGGCGGGACCACCGGCTTCCCGCAGGACTTGCAGTACCACACTGGGATCTCGGTGGCGTAGTACCTCCTCCTGGAGACGGGCCAGTCGGTGTCGACCGAGTCGATCCAGTCCAGCAGGTACTGGACCGCCCAGTCCGGGTAGAACTTCATCTCCTCCAGGGCCGCGCGCCTGATCTCGTTCAGGAAGTCGACCTGCTTCAGGTAGTACTCCTTCATGGGCACTATCTCGATGGGGGTCTTGCACCTCCAGCAAACGGGGGTCCTGTGCTCTATGGTCTCGACCCTCTCAACGTACCCCGCGGACTTGAGGTCCTCGATGATGGCCTCCCTCGCCTCCTGGATGGTCATCCCCGCGTACCTCCCCGCGCGCTCGTTGAGCCTCCCGTGCTCATCAACGATTATGGTGGCCTCGAGGTGCAGCTCCCTGAACAGCTGAACGTCGGCCTTGTCTCCGTAGGAGCACACCATGACCAGCCCGGTCCCGAACTCGGGGTCGGCCGCAGGGTGCTCCAGGACCGGGACCTCCCTGCCGAGCGGGGTCTTCAGCTTCTTCCCGCTCAGCCACCAGTACCTCTCGTCGTTCGGGTTGTAGATGACGGCCGCGCACGCGGGGAGGAGCTCGGGCCTGGTGGTGGCTATCGTGACCGCCTTTCCATCCTCCGTCTCGAACTTTAGGTAGACGAGGACGGACTTGAGGTCCTTGTACTCCACCTCCGCATCTGCCAGCGTCGTCTGGCACCTGGGGCAGTAGTTGTTGGGCCTGTAGTCCTCGTACACGTATCCCTTGTTCCACGCGTCTATGAAGGTGGCCTGGGTCACTGCCCTCCACATCTCGCTGTCCGTCCTGAACACGTTCTCGAAGTCCGCGCTTATTCCGAGTCTCTTGCTGATCTTTACGATGTCCGTCTCGCTCTCGTCGAGGAACTGGGCGCAGAGCTTCAGGAACTCCTCCCTGGGGTATTCCCTCATGTGGATCCCGTGGCGCTTCTCCGTCTCCACCTCGACGGGGAGCCCGTTCCTGTCGATCCCCATAGGGAAGTAGACCTCGTAGCCCCGCATCCTCATGGACCTCGCGATCATGTCGATCTGGGAGTAGTGGATCGCAGCGGCTATGTGCCACTTCCCGCTGGCGTAGGGCGGGGGGGTGTCTATCGAGAACTTGGGCCTCTCAGAGTCGGGGTCGAACGCGTAGAGCCTCTCCCTATCCCACATCTCCTGGATCTCCAACTCCATCTCAGGGAGCCAACGCTTCTTCTCTATCTTGGGAGAGAACTTCGACATGAGCTCACCCCTGCGGCCTCACCCATCCTCGAGGCGCGCCCTGTACTCGCGGTATAGGTCGGGGCGGGACCTCATTAAAAAGACGCGGAGCCTTTCGATCGCCATCCGCCTGTCGGGCGCGCTCTCCGCCCCAAACGCCTCATATATGAAGCTCGCCACGCTGGAGGCAAATAGAGCAGACCAGACGGGCTCCTTCGTCCTCATGAACTCGGAGACGAAGGCTGCGGCCGACACGTCCCCCGCGCCGCCCGGGTCAACGACCCTCCCGGGGGGCACCACCGGTATCCTGAAGACCCTCCCGTCAAACGCCAGCAGGGCCTCTCTGGCCCCGCCCTCCCGGGTCATGAAGACTATGTCGGCCCCCGAATTCAGGAGCTCCCTCAGCTTACCCTCATCCCCCCTCGCCCTCGCCAGAAAAGGCAGCTCGGGCTTGCTGGTGACTATTATGTCCGCGGCGCCCTCCAGGCCCCTGGCCGGGTTCCACTTGGCGAAGCGTATCCAGCCCCCCCTGATCCTCCGCCTGATGTATCCCTGCGGGTCCACGGCCAGCAGGCCGCACCTCCTCCTTATCCTCAGGAGCGTCTCCTTGGGAACCTCCCTGTAGATCGGGGAGACCAGGGCGGCCTCACAAGATGCGCCCGCCCTCTCGACGTCCTCCGGCGTTATCTCCTCCCCGACCCTCCTGAGCCTGAGGGTCCTGTCCTCTCCCCTGTAGAACAGCTCGTACGAGGAGGTCACGCTGGCCCTCACGAGGCCCGAGAGGTCGACGCCAGCCTCCAGCAGGGGCTTCAAGTCCCTGCTGGGCTCGACCTCGGGTCCGCACTTCGCCAGCACCCCCGAGCTCACGCCGAGCCTGGAGGCGGCCAGGGCCGCGTAGAAGGAGCTGCCGGCGACCCTCCTGGCGAACCCCGCCTCTGTGTGTATCAGGTCTATGGATATGTTCCCCACGGCCAGGAAGTTCACCCTCATGCCCCCGACGCCGGGGTGATCGGGATCGCTCGCTATAAGGTTCGCCGCGCCGCCCTGACCACCGACCTCCCTATTAGATCCGCCAGCCTGACGGGCTCGGGGATCTTCGACTCGATCTGCCACCTCGCGATGAGCTCCAGGAGTTCGCCCCGACCCAGCCCGACGCTGGCGCAGAAGATCTCCCCCCTCGGGGTCTCGAGGGGGGCGTAGGGTGGGTTCTCCTCAAGCACCCTCAGGTTCTCGACAAGGCCGTGCGATTCCATGGCCCTCCTGACCAGGTCCCAGCGGGGCGGCCTCTCGAGGACGGCCACGACGGGCACCCCGGTCCCCTCGGACACCCCCCGCAGATCGATCGGATTGAAGCCAGCCACCACCGTGCCGTGGGTCAGTATCACCCGGGCCTCCGACCCTCCCTCCTCGTGCATCGATACTATGGCGTCCGTGGCGTCAGATCCGTCGACCTGGACCTCCGACACGAGCACCCTCTCGATGACGCTCCCCCTCATGAGGACCCCGACGAGCCAGGTCTCGGCGTCCCTCCCCCTGGCGAAGGGGCAGTCGTCGATCCCAAGGGCCCGCGCTCCCGCCTTCAACACGCACACACCGGTCATGATTTATCTAAACCTCGCCCCCGCAGCCGCCCGACATGAGGACACCTAAGCTGGGGCCCGTGGAATCCAGGCTGGCCGAGGCGGCGTCCGAGAGGACTCAGCTCGCCGTCCTCATAGACCCCTTCAACGTCGACCCCACCGAGGCCGGTCGCGTCGCCGCGGAGGCAGAGTCGGCGGGGGCCGACCTGATCCTCGTGGGGGGATCCGTCGGCGCCGGCCTCAAGCTCCACTCCATAGTAAGGGCGGTCAAGGAGTCTGTCTCCGTCCCGGTCATACTGTTTCCGGGGAACGTGGACGGGGTCTCCCCGGAGGCGGACGCGCTCCTCTTCATGTCTCTCCTGAACTCCGACAGCACCTACTGGATAGTGGAGGCCCAGGCCCTGGCGGCCCCCGGGATCAGGGCCATGCGGCTGGAGGCCATCCCGACGGCCTACCTCATAGTGGAGCCCGGGGGCCTGAGCGCCGCCGGCTGGGTGGGGAGGGCGAGGCAGATCCCGAGGGGAAAGCCGGAGCTGGCCGTGGCCTACTCCCTGGCGGCGGAGCTGATGGGGATGAGGTGGGTCTACCTGGAGGCGGGGAGCGGCGCCCCTCAGCCGGTCCCAGCGGAGATGGTGGCCGCCGTCAGGAGGAACACAGGCCTCGGGGTCATAGTCGGGGGAGGGATCAGATCCCCCGAGCTGGCGCGGGAGAGGGCGGCCGCGGGGGCCGACGTGATAGTGGTGGGGACCTACATCGAGTCCGGCGAGACCGCCGAAAAGGTGTCCGGCCTCGCTGAGGCGGTCAGGGAGGGCTCGAGGCACCGGAACAGTTTTTAAAGCCGCCCCGGCCCCCGCTGAGCCGGAGCCCCGTGGTGTAGCCAGGTCAAGCACGCCGGGCTTTGGACCCGGAGACCCCGGTTCGAATCCGGGCGGGGCTACCACCCAGATGGCCCGGCCGGTGGCTTGCCTGGCCTGGGCCACCGGCCAGCAGACCCAGGGCGATGCGCTTGCCCCTCAGGTTCGTCGCCGATGCAATGGTCGCCCACCTCGCGCGGTGGCTGCGGGTCATGGGGTACGACGTTCTGGACCACACCCAGTGCGGCGAGGAGGACTCGCAGATCCTCGAGTGCGCCCGCTCTACCCGTAGGATCATCATAACGAGGGACGAGGGTCTTCACGCCAGGGCTCTCAGGGCGGGGCTGAGGTCCATTCTCCTTCGCTCCGGGGAGGTCGAGCGGGCCCTGGCTCAGATCGCCCGGGAGGCTGGGATAGACCTGTCCATTGACTTGAGACGGACCAGGTGCCCCCTTTGCAACTCACCCCTCACAAGGGTCCCCGTGAGCGAGGCTGAGGGGGCGCCGCCCCACGTCCGAGAGAGGTACAGCCACGTGTACGTCTGCGGAACCTGTGGAAAGGTCTACTGGCCGGGCTCTCACTTCGCCCGCATGCAGGCGACGATAAGGAGGGCCAGGGACCTTCTGTGAAGCTTAAGAGCGGTGGGGGGGTCTGACCCTCGGGCCGATGATGACTGGTGACGGCCGGGACGGGTGACCTCACTGACCTACCCTGAGGCCCGCGGGCTCATCCCTCCATCCACCAGACCGTCTCCTCCCCCCGGTCCTCCAGCCTGATTCCCAGCTCCCCAAGGCGGGACCTGATCATGTCGGCGAGGTCCCACACCTTCCTCCGCCTCAGCTCGGAGCGGACCTGGATGAGGACGCTCACGGCACCCTTAAGCTCGGAGGACATCCCCCGCCCGCCTGCATCGAACCCCAGGACCCCCAGGAGGTCCTTCAACGTGGAGATAGCCTCTGCGGCCACGTTCGGGGCGAGGGACTCCGACGCCACCTTGGAGGCCGCCGCGCTCACCGCGTCCACCGCCGCCAGGGCCCTGGGCGTGTCGAAGTCGTCGCTCATGGCCTCGTAGAAGGCGGCCCTGGCCGAGAGTACCCTCTCCCTGACCTCCCGGTCCTCGGGGGTCAGGTCGTGCGACGGGCCGCTGTCCCTGAGGTAGGCCTCCCCCCTCATCAGGGCGGAGCGCCAGGACTCCCACCTCCTTCCTGCAGCCCTGATGGCCTCCGGGGAGAACTCCAGGGGTGACCTGTAGTGAGCCGACAGGAGGAACGCCCTCACGGCCTCCGCCCCGAACTCCTCAACCGCCACCTTCACCGCGAAGTAGTTCTTCAGCGACTTCGCCATCTTCTCCCCCTTCACCGTCACGAGACCAACGTGCATCCAGTATCGGACGAAGGGAGACTTGCCGGTGTAGGCCTCCATCTGGGCGATCTCGTTCTCGTGGTGGGGGAAGACCAGGTCCTGCCCCCCGCCGTGTATGTCGATCTCAGGGCCCAGGAGCCTGAGGATCATGGCGCTGCACTCGATGTGCCAGCCGGGCCTGCCCGGACCCCAGGGGCTAGGCCAGCTCGGCTCCCCCGGCGAGGCCGCCTTCCACAGGGCGAAGTCCTCGGGGGACCTCTTCCCCTCCCCCGGCTCGACCCTGGCGCCGGCGACCAGCTCCTCGACCCTGACCTTGGACAGCTTCCCGTACTCCGGGAAGGTCGACACGTCGAAGTAGACGTCCCCGTTCTCCGCCACGTACGCGTGGCCCCTTTCGACGAGCCCCTCCACCATCCGGATCATGTCCTCGATGTAGTCCGTGGCCCTGGGGACGACCGTCGGCAGAGACACCCCGAGCCTAGACATCGCCTCGAAGTACTCCCTCTCGTACCTCTCGGCCACCTCCCTAAACGGCACCCCCTCCTCCCTGGCCCTCCTGATGATCTTGTCCTCCACGTCCGTCACGTTCGAGACGAGGAAGACCCTGTAACCCAGCCTCTCCATGTACCTCCTGACCACGTCGAAGAACACGGCCGGCCGCGCGTGCCCTATGTGCGCGACGTCGTACACGGTGGGGCCGCACACGTAGATCCTGACGTTCGGTGGATCGAGCGGGGAGAACTCCTCCTTCACTCCCCGCAGCGTGTCGCTCAGCCTGAGCGCCGGGAGGTACATCTCAGCGGCGCGTCGATGTTGGGATTAAAACCTGATTGGCCCGCGTCCGGTGGGAGCCGAGTTGGGCGAGGACAGGGTTAGGGCCGTACTGGAGAACGTCGCCGAGCCGGTTGAGGAGTTCGTGATGACCCTGGACGAGCTGAGGGAGATCGTGAGGAAGCCTCGACCGACCGTCTACATAGGCTACGAGCCATCCGGCCCAATTCACGTGGGCGTCCTCTTCACTATACAGAAGCTCGCGAAGCTTGCGAGCCTGGGGTTCCACTCCATCGCCCTGATGGCCGACCTTCACGGCTTCCTGAACGGGAAGGGTTCCCTGGAGATCCTCAAGGAGGTGTCCTTGAGCTACTGGAGTGAGGTCTTCACCACCCTCGGCTCGCCGGACATAGACATCGTGCTCGGGAGCGAGTACCAGCTCACCGCGGACTACGAACTCGACATGCTCACGCTCTCCCAGAGGGTGACCGCCAGGAGGGCTTGGAGGGCCATGTCCATGATCGCCAGGGAGACTGAGCACCCGACGGTGGGTCAGCACATCTATCCAATCATGCAGGCCCTCGACATCGTCTACCTTGGCTGCGACCTGGCCATGGGGGGCACGGATCAGAGGAGGATTCACGCCCTGGCCAGGGAGCTGTTCGGATCGAGGATAGAGCTGAGGCACGAGAAGTGGGTTCCGGTGGCCGCCCACTACCCGCTGGTGCCGGGCCTCCTGCCGGGGGGGAAGATGAGCAGCTCCATACCGAAGTCTCACATAGCGGTCCACGATCCCCCCGAGCTGATCAGGAAGAAGATGAGGGCCGCGTTCTGCCCGCCGCCCGGGGAGAGCCAGTACGACGAGGAGGGCAAGCTCGTGAACCCCATCCTGGCGATGTTCAAGATGGTGATCCTCCCGGCGGAGGGCAGGGTGAGGCTCCCCAGGGCGAGGGCCGCGGGAGGGGGAGAGGTCGAGGTCTCCGAGTGGGATCAGCTCTTCGACCTCTACCAGAGGGGAGAGCTTCACCCCCTCGACCTGAAGAACCTCGCCGCCGAGTACTTCATAGAGAGGTTCCGCCCCCTGAGGGAGAGGTTCGAGTCCGACCCCGCCCTGATCGAGCCCCTGTACCGGCTCCAGCGTTGGCAGTGGGAGCACGGGCTCCTGGGTGATGCCGAATGGGAGGAGGTGAAGAGATCCCTCTCCCCGTACTTGGGAGAGATCTCCTGATACGGTCCCCCGACGACATGTTCGTGCTGGAGGAGAACGCCGAGTGGCTGGGTGTGACTCGCCTCCTCATGATGGAGAACGCAGCCGGCGCGGTGGTCAGGGCCGTTGAGGAGGTCCTGGGCGGGACGCTGAGGGGGAAGAGGGTCTTCGTCTTCTGCGGGAGGGGGAACAACGGCGGCGACGGGATAACCGCCGCCAGGAGGATGGCCGCGCTCGGCGCCAGGGTCGCCGTCGTACTCACCGGAGACCCCTCAGCGAGCGAGGCCTCGTACAACTTTGAGGTCGTGAGGAGGGGGGTGTCCGTCGAGATCCGCCGGTTCCCCGACCTCCCAGAGGGGGAGCCGGACGTCGTGGTCGACGCCCTGCTGGGCACCGGGGTCAGGGGGGCGCCCAGGGGAGCGGTCGCCCGGGCCATCGAGGTCGTCAACTCTCTGGGGGGCAGGGGCGTTCCCGTCGTCGCGGTCGACGTGCCCTCCGGCCTGAATCCGTTCACGGGAGAGGCCCCCGGCGCGGTGGTCAGGGCCACGGTCACCGTCACGTTCCACGCCAGGAAGCCGGGGCTGAGGCCTGACCTGTGCGGGGAGGTCGTCGTCGCCGAGGCTGGCGCCCCGGCCGAGTCCCTCCTCTACTGCGGTCCCGGAGACGTGAAGGTCGTTCTGAAGCCCAGGAGGCCTCCCTGGTCTCACAAGGGGGAGTTTGGGAGGATCCTGGTGGTCGGCGGATCGTCGCGGTACACGGGGGCGCCGGCCATGGCCGCGATGGCCGCACTGAGGGCCGGCGCCGACCTGGTCTCAGTCGTGGCCCCCCGCTGGGTCTCAGCCACGATGAAGCCCATCTCGCCCAACCTCATAGTGCTCCCGCTGGGGAGCCAGGATCGCCTGGGGCTCGGCGACGTGGACCCCGTGATCCGGGAGGCCAGGGAGGCTGACGCCGTCCTGCTTGGCCCGGGCCTTGGGGCAGATCCCGAGACGCTTGAGGCGGCCGCCAAGATCCTGCGGGAGCTCAAGAGACTTGGAAAGCCCACCGTCGTTGACGCAGACGGGTTGAAGGCCGTCTCCCCGGAGGGGGGGTGGCCGGGCCTCGTGATAACGCCGCACGCCGGAGAGTTCAAGAGGATCTTCGGCCGAGCCCCCGGTCCCGAACTCCGAGAGAGGGTGAGCTCCTGTCTGCAAGCGGCCCGCGAGTTCGGCGGCGCTATTCTCCTGAAGGGGCACGTCGACGTGATATGCAGCGGAGACAGGCTGAGGCTGAACGTCACCGGAAACCCGGCCATGACCGTGGGTGGGACGGGTGACGTTCTCTCGGGCGTGACCGCCGCCTTCCTGGCCATGTCGGGAGACCCGCTCAGGGCTGCCTCCGCCTCGGCCTTCCTGGTCGGGATGGCCGGTGATCTGGCGTTCGAGGACCTCTCCTACTCGCTGACCGCTCAAGACGTCCTGGAGTACATTCCAAGGGCCCTCAAGAGGATGGGCTACTGACGCGTAGCCTTCGGGGGGCGGCCCAGCGGAGACCGGGGCGAGGTGTCAGGTTAGAGGGGGCCCGGAGAAAGGAATAAGAGTGCCTCGCGGGTGGGTTCGCTCAGGGGACTATGAGAGACAGCTCCACAGCCTGATCTCGTGAAGAGACTCTCCGCTACCGAGTCCCCCCAATTGACTCCGGCGACCCCAGGGGCGATGAAAAATCAGGAGGAGAGGCCGAGGGCGGCCTCCAGCACCCTCGCCCTCGCGGCCGCCTTCCTCAGTATGAGCTCGGCGGTCTCGGGGGACATCCACCCGATCTCGCCGGCCAGGGCCAGGACCCTCTGCGCCGCCTTCCTCAGTATGAGCTCGGCGGTCTTGTCCGTCACTATCCCCTGCTCGACGGCCAGGGCTATTCCGACCCCGGCGGCCCTGCTGAGTTCCTCTAGGATCTCCTCCCTGGTCTTGGCCAGCACCTCCGGGGGCCAGAAGATCCCCTCCGAGTCCACCGCGCCGGAGACCTCCAGCCGGACCTCCACGGGCCTTATCCCGAGGGCCTTCAGCATGTCCGCTATCTGCGCCTGGACCTTCTCCCCCCTCCTGACTATCACGAAGTCCTCAGAGATGGATATCTTGCCCCCCACGATCTTGGTCGGGACGCCCAGCGCCCTGAGGTCGGTGAGTATCGGACCCGGGGCCAGGTCCGTCGGTCCCGCGGGTATGACGATGTCCTCCTCGGCCACCTCCCCGGGCAGTATGTCGACGCGGACGGTCTTCTCCCTGAGCCTCTGGTACAGCCTCCACGGGCTCTCCTTGCTGAAGATTATCATCAGCCTCTGAGGGATGTGCTCCAGGAGCCTGTTGAGCCCCTCCCTGGAGTCCACCTTCGAGAACGCTATGGGGACGAGTCTCTTCTTGACCACCATGAGTCTCGTGTCTGGCGACAGCTCCTTCCTCAGCCTCTGCAGGAAGTCCGCGGGAGATCTGCCGAAGTCGGCGAACATCACCGTGGGGAACTCCTTGACTCCCTCGACTATCCTGCGGACCATCTCCTCCTTCCTGAGCCTGGCTGGACTCTTCCTGACCTTCGCCTCCGCTGAGCTCATCTCCTCTTCCTCCTCCCTCCCATGGCGGCCTCCACCCTTATCGCGGGCCCCATAGTGGTCTTGACGTACATAGCGTCCAGCACGCCCAGATCACCGTACTTCCTCTCCAGGGCGGCCAGAATTGCCTTCACGTTCTCGACGATCTCGTCGGGGTCCATGTCCCTGGAGCCCACCCTCACGTGGATGACGGGCTGGTCCCTCATCCTGACCCTGACGGACCTCTTCAGCCTCTCTATCGTGTCCGGCAGCTGGTCCACTCTAGTCGCCGGCAGCGGGATGGGCATCTTGTTCCTGGGGCCGAATATGGGGCCTATGTCCCTGGCCAGCTTGGGCAGGGCGTCCGCCTGAGCCACGAAGAAGTCGAACCTGTTCGCGAGCTTTCTGAGTTCCCTCTTGTTCTTTGCTATGCTGAGTATCTCGGCCGGATCGAAGATCGCGTCGGCCCCCGCGTCCCTCGCCTTGGTCGCGAACTCTCCCGTCCCTATGACGGCCACCCTGGCCTCCTTACCCTTGGGGGGGTGAGGGAGCGCGACTATCTCGTTGATCTTGAGGGACGGGTCCTTCTTCAGGTCCAGCCCCCTGAACACCACGGTCAGGTCGACGGACTCCCTGAACCTCCTCTCCGGGCTCTCCTCCAGCGCCCTCCTCACGGCCCTCCTGAGGGGATCCTCCAACGCGGGAATTGTGACCGCCACGACCATCACCTCCTCCGCACTTCAGGAATCCTCCCTGAGGAGATCGTCCCAGAGCCCTGCGTCGACATCTCTGATGGCCTCCTTGGGGTGCTTCCCCTCGACGGTGACCCCTACGCTGACCGCCGTGCCGAGCACCTGCTTCACCGCCGCCTTCAGGCTCGTGGTGTTCATCGACTCCAGCTTCATCCTGGCGATCTTCACGATCTGCTCTCTCTTCAGGTCGCCGACGGCCTGTGAGCCAGCCTCACCCGAGCCCTTCTCGGCCCCTATCTCGCGGATCAGCAGCATCGAGGTCGGGGGGAGGCCGACCTTGACCTCGTACTCCCTGGTCTCTAGGTCTACGATTATCTCGACGGGGACCTTCATCCCCGAGTACTCCCTCGTCTTCTGGTTGATCTCCCCGATTATCCTGCCTATGTCCACTCCGAGCCCGCCCAGCGCTGGCCCTATCGGCGGCCCGGGCGTCGCCCTCCCGCCCTCGACGAGGACCTTGACGACCTTCTTGGGCATCTATTCACACCTCCTCTGTCCATCCAGTTTCCTGCTCCTCAGGAGGCGCCTCCTCCCCCTTCTCCTTGCCCTTCTCCACCAGCTTGACGCTGTCGACGGGGAGTTGGACCTCCCAGTCTCGCTCGATGTCGAGCAGCCTCGCCGTTATCAACTTTCTCCCCTTGCCAGAGGGCGAGGACAGGACCAGCGCGCGGAACCCCTTGAAGTTCCCCCTGATTATCTGGACGATGTCCCCGGGCTCGATCTCGATCTTCTCGGGCTCCCTGTAGAGGAGGGCGTCAATCTCGGAGAGCGGGACCGGGCTGCCGGGAAGCATCTTGGCCCTCGACACCCCTCTGACGAGCTTCCTAACCTCGTACTCCCTGTCCGCCTCTAGGAAGAGGTAGCCCCTCAGCCTCGGCACGAATAGGATGGATCGCACTCCAAGTCGGGAGTACTCGGCCTTCTTGGCCAGGAGCTTTATGATCCCGGCTTCCTGGCCGGCGGGCACCTTGACCACGAAGAAGAAAGCCCGCTCCTCAGCCTCTCTCTCCCTGCCTCGCCCCTCGGTCCCGCTCTCCTCGCCCTCGCTCATCCCC
>CAZQNA010000011.1:0-48415 GCA_964594835.1 uncultured Nitrososphaerota archaeon | reverse complement strand
CGAGGCCGCCAGGCTGCTGTTGGAGCTGGATCCTTGACCCCGGGGGGTCGGGCCCGCCGCGGGGCGACGGACCCAAAGGTTAAGGCCGCCAGATCATTCGGAAACGTCTGATGAGTCAGACCAGCGTGACCGCTCGGGTCGGGAGGAGGTACGCCCTGTACATCCCCAAGAGGGTGGCCGAGGCCCTCGGCATCGAGGAGGGAGACCTCGTCGCCATGGAGGTCAGGAACGGGGAGCTCAGGCTGAGGCCGGTGAAGAGACCCAGGCTTGGAGAGTACTGGGCGGAGGTCACCCCAGAGGGGGTTGAGGGGGTTGGCGAGGAGCTCTCGAGGGGAGCGGTCGGGTGAGCTCCTGCTCCTGATGGACACGACGTACCTGCTCTCCTACCTCGGCATCAGGATGAGGGGGTTGAGCCAACTCGCCTCGACAGGACCCTCAGGTCCCACAGGCTCCTGCATTCTCCGGTGATGCAAGGGGGTCAATCACCGCCAGGCCGGTCAGTCACAGGGGGCTGAGGAGGTAGGTCTTAGGAGGCCCCGACCCCCCGGGCGCCCTTCCGCCGGCCCGGCGAGCGAGTTCCGCGGTGACCAACCACACACGGGCCGGCCTCCCCTTACCCTTCTCCGCGGCCCTCAGGGAACGACCTCCAGCCCGGGAACCCTCCTGAAGTCGGAGTCGAACGTCGCCATCTTGAGCCCGAGCTTGAGGCGCACCTACGCGGTGCACAGAGGTATCCTGCTCTCTACCTCCACCGCGCTCGGGATCTCCTCGGCCTCTCAACGGGCGCCTTCCCAGTAGAGATCTTCCAGCTCCTCCATTGATAGCCTGGGCCTGATCATGCCCCTCATTCTCTTGGTCGTCCTCCCCCTCTCCCTGGCCAGGTAAGGCATGAGGGCTCTCCCCACGACCTCGGCCCTGATGACGCCGAGACCTCGGGCCACCCTGTTCAGAAGCCTGCTCATCTCCTCTGCGAGCCTGACGAGCACCCGCATTCTCGATGTCTCAGATGTCCCAGACGGCCTCAAAAATGGTACCCTCGCTCGGCACCCACCCAGGCGGATCCGCGGCGATGTCAGTTCGCCGACTGCGCCTCACCCCCCACCGGCGCACGCTCGGCCCACGGGAGCCGTCTCGGCTGGCCAGGGCCACAGGATGACGACGATCGGGATCCGGCTCGCTGAAGGCGCGGCCTTGGGAGGCGGGCACGGACCTGGGCTCCCCGGGACCTCGACGACGCCGGCCACGATCACCGCCGGAAACTCACGACCGCATACCCTCGAGGGATCGTAGAACGCCACCGCGGAGTCCCTCGGCACACTAACTATCCTTGTGGGGTCCGCCAGGGCCACGGCCGCCATGAGGGTGCCGTACCTGTTGTCTCCGGCCACCACGAGTATGTCATTCTTCCTCTCACCCCACGGGTCTCCCCTGGCGTACTGGATCACCCCGATCCCCCTCACGTGGCCGATCGCCAGCTGGGGCACGACCTGGGCGAGGCCTTCTAGGTCCACGTGTCCCCAGCCCCCGCCCCCTCCGGCGCCGGCGCAGTACCCGGCGTCGTAGGGCCTGTCCCCGACGAAGGGGATCCACAGGAGGCCTGAGTCGTTCAGGTAGTCCACTAGGCGGTTGGCCCTGGGCCCTCCAACCAGTATCAGCTCCCTGTCCAGCAGGCCTAGCTCCAGCGCCGCCTGAGTGGGCTCGTAGTTCTCGTCTAGCAACTCGACGTCCGACCAGACCAGCGGCGCCCTGACGAAGCTGAAGACGTCCTCTCCCTCGTAGATCAGGTCCACCTCGCCAGGCGGAGTCGCGTCCCCGTTCCGCGGGTCGAGCAGCCTGGTCCCCCTCCACTCCCCCGTGAGGTTCGCGTAGGAGTCCCAGAGGCGCGCGTGAGAGAGGTGGGACCCCACCTTCGCGCCCAGGAGGACGGCGGCCTTCAGGTCCTCCGGCGCCACCCAGGAGCCTCCGTGGGTGCCCACGACTATGGCGACGTCTGGCGAACCGTCCCAGTCGTAGTCCACCGTCCCGTTCCTGACGAACGGGCGGGGGAACTCCCTCAGGCTGAGGTGCTCGCCGGGGCGGGCCGATTCCGGAGAGCCGCGGCCGAGTCCGTGCGTCGCGGGGAGAACGCCTGCAGAGGCCGCCAAGAGGACCGCCGCGGCCAGAAGAGCGAGCAGCTCGCTGCACCTCATCCCCCATCCTACCCGCGCCCCGCCGTGAGGGCATTGCGTATTAGGGTCCGGGCGACTGCCGAACGGCTGGGATCCAGAGGTTAGCCTTCACCCCGCTGGCTGGGGGAAAGCCCACTTCCCCCTGTCTCCGATCCTCAGTCGGGTTCACTTCATCAGAGGAAAGTCGGTCCGCCTCAGCTGCTCCAGCATCCACTCCATCGCCTCCAGCGACTTCAGGACGTCCTCGTCCCTGAAGTCCTCGATGGGCAGGAGGACCCGGTAAGACAGGGGAGGCCTGCGCCACCTCACCACTAGCACAGGCAGGTTGAATCTGTGGGTCGCGGCCCAGGCGAGCCTCAGGGCGGTGTCGAGGTGCCTGGCTGCCTCTGGGTGCTCAGAGGCGTATTTCTCCCATGAGTCCACATCAAGCTCGGCTGGGGAGACCTGCTCCAGCCCGGGCACGTCGAACGGCACGTACTCCCTCCCCTCAGCATAGAGGCCCCTGCTCAGGACGACGTAGGTCGGGCCCGGCCTCGGAAGTACTGCGCTGTTTATGTGCACGGTCCACACCGGATCCACGTCCGGGAGCGCCACAAGCGCCCCTCCGTACTTCACGAACCACTCTTCAGATCCGTAGGCGGCTATCACGATGGCTGAGGCCCTCGCCAGTCTGCTGAACTCCATTCTGAGTCTGTCGCTCATTCTCTCTCTGGCAGACCCGTACTCGCTGAGGATGGCGTCAAGAACCTCTTTCTCGAGCTTCTCTATCCCCTCAACGTCCCTCCTGGGCATCGCCCTCACCCCGGTATGCTCTCAGGCAGGCGGGTGCGGTCTGGCGGGCGCGTCGGTGGGCCGGAGCCAGCGGTCCTGCTGAATGGGTTCACGACCTTCCTTATGAGCATGAGCAGCCTCCCATCCTCGTATTTCACCGCCACGGCGTATCCGTACGGCACCTCAGGGTGGCTCCTGAAGTACTTGTTGAGCGCGCCGCCCCTAACCTCTCCGCTAGATCTTACATCTCCCCTTATGGCCCTGCTGATCAGAGTCGAGAAATCGTCGACGGCGGAGGTCTTGACTTCTACGGGGATCTTCACTCCATTCTCTATAACAAAGCCATCAATCATGGAAGAACGCCTCCCGTGGTCTTCGAATTCAAACCCTTTTAGTCTAAAGTATCTTTTAGCAATATCCTCCCCGAGATCTCCAAGTTCTACTCGGAAAGTGCCTTCCTCCCCACCCCTCAGAGAGTTCACATACTCCGAGATTCCGGCCTGAATCTCGGGACTTTTCAGGATCTCGTCGGGCACGACGATCGGGCTGTTCAGGGTGAGATCTTCCTTGACCGTGGAGAGCCCAGCTCTCATCCTTCCGCCGAGTGAGACTTCGCCCAGCCCTGTTACCACGGACACCTCGCCGCCCACCACCCTCACTCTCTCAACCCCGACCCACTTCCTGCAGACCCTGACCATCAGGCCTCCATCCACCCCCAGAGCGAACTCGACGCCGTTCACGCTGAACAGGAGCCTAAGCTCACCCGTGTAGGGATCCAGCTCGGGCCTTATCCCCTCGGCGATGGTCAGGGGCCTCCCCCCGTCCCCGACCGCACTGACCGACATGGTCTCCCCGGAGTACTCCAGCCTGAGGCCGGGCACCGGCTCAGACGGAAAGACCTCGCCCAGCCGGGCCTCCCTGATCCTGACGAGGTGGCGCCCCGGGGGCACATCCCTCGGGAGGGTGAGGGTGAGGTCGTCGCCGGACCTCCTCAGGACCGCGTAGTACCCGCGGCCGTCCACCTCCACCCTGACCAGCCGATCGGGGGCCAGCCCCTCCCTGAGGGCCCCCTTCATCTTGGTGTACTCGGAGCTCACCTTGAGCTTCCTGTACCCCCTGTCGTCGGTGATGCTCATCAGCCACCCCACGTCCCTCGGGGGCCTGACCTCCAGCTCGACCAGCTGGTTCGCCAGCTCCGGGTGCATGTCCGACAGGTAGGGGATCACAATCTCCATCTTCCCGTTGCTCATCTCCTTCGGAACCTTCAGGCTGACCTCGAAGGTCCTGCCGTCGGCGGTCCTGAAGACGAGGTTCGCGTACTCCTCGGATTTGAGGCCGAGCCTCCCAATCTCGTAGGAGCTAAGCTTGAGGTAGATCCTGACCCTCTTCTCACCCCTGATTATCCTCTCCTTCCCCAGCAGCCTGACGAAGTTGGCGTCTCCCCTGAGGTACCTGATCGCCTCCTCCTCCCCGAAGAGTTCAGCGACCTCTATCGCCCTCTTCTTGATTATCCCGGCCCTCCTGCCCCCCAGCCTGAGCCTGATCCTCCTGAGGAGCGCCCTGGCCCGCGGGTTGGACTCGAGCCCCGACGCCCTCCTCCTGGAGGTAGAGGCGGCGAGGATCGCCAGGCCGGCGAGCGTCCCGGCCGCCCTGGCCCTCTCCCTCCAGCTCCTCCTGGGCCCGAGGGACTCCTCCAGCAGCCACGCGACCTGCCCCGGGAGGGTCTGGGCCCTGAGCTCCTCCCTCAGGGCCCTGCGGTAGCCGACCCTCTTCCCCCTGGCGGCAGCGTCCCTGACGGCCCCGAGCAGGCCGAAGGAGAGGAAGTTGGCCGCCTCCATGAGGCCGGCCAGCCCGAAGGCGGCCCTGGACCGCGCGGAGGAGTCGAGCCGGGCAGCCCAGGAGACCAGCCTGGCGGCCGGTCTGGGCAGCCTCCGCCGGGCCCACCGCTCGAGGCGGCGGTCGATCCGGGACAGGGCCCCGTTGGCTCGGGAGGTGAGCCGGTACCACCTGCCTGCCCCAACCGCGAAGCCCAGCGCGGTCCCTCCCGGGGCCTCTACGATGGCCTCGGCGGCCGAGAGGGCGAAGACGGCCGCCGGCGAGCTGGACCTGTCCGCGGCCCCAGACACCGCGTGGACCGCCCCCCAGTACCTTCGGACGAGGCCAGAAGACGCCCTCCTCACAGCGCTCGAGGCCCTGTAGCTCAGGCGGTCCAGGCGGTACCTGATCCCCGCCAGGCGGTGACTGACCCCCGTCCCGACTCTCCTGAGGAGCCCGAAGGCCCTCCCGGCAAGGCGGCGCGCCCTCGAGACGGCGCGCCTCACCCCGGCAGCGAGGTCCCGGCGCAGGCGCATGTGAAGGCGCGGGCGTGGACGCGGGCGCCCGGCCGCCCGGGGCGCTCGCCTCCAGGCCGACGGCTCGGCCACCCTTATCGAGGCGTGGGCGGTGGCGGATCCCCTGAGCCCGCCCCCGGGCCTCCTGACCCTGGCGATGGCCCAGACCTCGTACCTCCCCCTCGCCGGGGGCCTCCACGAGCCCGACCAGGACGCCCTCCCAGAGCCGCCCGCGGAGCCGAGGGTCCTGGTGAAGCCGGGCCCCTGGACGAAGACCGTCAGCTCGACCAGGAGGGATCCGTCGGCGGACCACGCGGAGGCCCTGATCGACACCGCCCGGCCCGGCCGCACGTTTCGGGGGCGGACGTATAGGGAGATGCGCGCCGGGTTGGGGGACGCCAGGCCGACCCCCGCGGAGGGGGACAACGCCAGCGAGATCAGGAGGGCGGCGAGGAATGTTCTGACCCTACCCCCCATTAGGGGGAATAATTTCAAGGCAAATGCCTAATAAGGTTCACCTCCCTCCCCGCCAGTCTGGCGGCGCGCGGACGCCGGGTCGCGGTGATGGGCTTTGGTGGGCAAGAGGTCCTGGCTTGCCGTTCTCATCTCGGCCATCCAGCCCGGGCTCGGGACGGCGTACGCCGGGGACAGGACCAGGGGGCTCAAGATTTGGGCTGCCTTCTGGGCGCTGCTAGCCTCCGCTGTCGCCCTGGGGGGCTGGGAGAGGGCCGAGGCCTACGCCGCTGAGCTGATGTGCGCCTTCACGCTGATCTTCCTGTACCCGTGGTCCCTGATCGACGCCAAGAGGACGGCGAGCGGCCCCCCGTCCCCGCCCAGCCCCTGGTGGGCCGCGCTGCTCTCCCTCATCCTGCCCGGGCTGGGGCAGGCCTACGTCGGGAGGGACGGCAGGGCCTGGAAGATCTGGGGCTCCGTCTCGGTCGTCTGGGTGCTCTTCGAGGTCTCCTACGGGTTTGAACTCCCCGAGGTCGTGTCTGACGTGGCCACGATCCTCGTCCTGCCGACTGGTCTGGCCCCCATACTCTCGGCCTACGACGCCTACAGGCTGGCCAGGCGCGAGGTTCGAGATAGGATGGGCGGGGGCGGACCAGCGACCAGGGCCGCCCAAGGGGGCCAGCGATAAATCGGAACGAGACGTCTTTATTTCCCGAGATTTTGAAGGAAAATGCCCGAAATTGCGAGAAAAGGAAGGAGAACGGGCCCGAGGGGCTTCGAACCCCCGACCTCCCGGTTAAGAGCCGGGCGCTCTACCATACTGAGCTACGGGCCCCAACTCGCCCTCAGCGGTCCCGGGATAAAAATGTTGCCCCCGGGGAGCCACCTGGTCGGTCCCCTTCAGTCGGCGGCCCAGACGCCCCCGTCGATCCAGAAGCGGGATGTGGCCGCCTCGCGCTCAAGATAAGCCTATCTCCAGTCCCCGTCCTGAGGGCGGCGCCTGTCATCATCTCCCACCGCCGGCACGCGCCCTTAAACCCGAGCGAGGGTCGCGGGATCGGCGCAAGGCCCGAGGTCGAGGCGTGGCGTGGACTCTGGGGGAGGGCGAGGACGGGCGTGGGCGTGGGTGTTGGCGTGAGAGCGGGGGTGAGGGTGAGAGAGGTCTCGAAGGGAGACCTGGAGGACCTGCTCGAGCTGCACAGGCTGGAGGGGTGGCCCTTCAGCGAGTCCGCGTTTGAGCGCTGGCTGGCTGGCGGGAGGTGGAGCGGGGTCCTGGTGGCCGAGGCGGGCGGTCGCGTCCTTGGGAAGGTCACGGTCGACCTGGCCTACAGCCCCTACTCCGAGGTGGTCAACCTCCTCGTGCACCCCTCCCACAGGGGGAGGGGCGTGGGCGGGGCCCTGCTCGACGCCGCCATACGGCTGGCGGAGCGGGAGGGGTTCTGGGCGCAGCTGGTCATGACCGACCCCCGCAACGAGCCTGCGGCCAGGCTCTACAGGTCGCGCGGGTTCCTCCCGGCCATCGCGCCCTCCGAGGGGGAGCGGAGAGACTGCTGGCTGATCCGCTTCTCGAGGGAGTCTCCGCCCAAGGTCTTCCAGTCCCTCAGACGGGGCTCGGGCTTCCGCTGGCGGGGTCGGCTCGAAGGTGGCTCCCTGTACGGGATCTCCTGGGAGCACCCCTCCGGCGACAGGCTCGACCTGGTCCTGCGGGGGCAGCCGGGCCAGCCCGAGGGGGGCACGATGCCGAGGGTGGCCGGGTGCTCCGTCAGGCTGGGGGGAGCGGGCCTGGGCTGCAGGGTCCGGGAGGTCGGGAGGCGCCTGAGTGGGGGATCGGGAGAGTTCACGCTCGAGCTCTGGAACTCGGGCAGGGATCGAGCGGTCGTGACGCTCTCTCCCCTGGAGGTGCACGGCCTCCGCGTTGAGCTCGACTCGTCGGGCCGGCTCGACCTGGCGCCCGGCCGGGAGGCGAGGCTGACCGGGAGGCTGTCCCTCGAGCCCTCGTTCTCGATACCCACGCTGTCCTTCGACACGGTCGTCGGGACGGTGGTGATCTCGGCCTCGTCGCTGCCGCCCGGGCTCTTCCTGTGGGCGTCGGCCGGGTTCGAGCGGGGCTGAGCCCTCGTTTGTAGCCCTGAGCGGTTGGCTTATAGGGTGTCGGCCCCGTTCCCAGGATACCCGTGAGCTGGCGCCGCTCCCCGGCGTTCCTCGCCCTCTGGCTGCTGATCCTCCTGTTCTACGCCGTGCGCGCCATCCTCCTGAGGAGCGGCTCTCTGGGCTACCCAACCCTGGAGCCCGTGGAGTTCCTCAACTTCTTCCTCCTGATCTTGATGATCCCCCCGATCCTAGCGGCGCTCTCCTGTCTCTCCCCTCCACTGAATGGAGAGCCGTCGGCCGCGTTCTTGCTGGGGGCGTCAACTTACCTGCTCTCCTTCGGCACGTCCTTTCCCCCGCTCGGCTGCCTCGTCACGAGCTGCCCATGGGGTACCCCCGCCAAGGTGTGGGCAGGCGCCCTGCTGCTCCTGTCTTTGATCTGGGATCTCGGCGCCTCACTGGCAGCCGGGTCCGAGGATCCGGGTGACTGGAGGGCTGCCCTGGGCATCCTCCTGCTGTTCGTCACCCGGATATTCCCAATCGGGCTGATGCTGGACTAAACCCGCGACGACCAAAACCGTCGGTGGATGCAATGAAGACCCCACGCATTCTCCCAGCTATTTCCTGAGATCGAGCATTGGGGCAATCTTATTACCTCAGGATACCACCTGATCCGCGTGGGCTGGAGAGACACCTCGGCCTTCCTCTGCATCTGGCTGGCCCTTCTCCTCTTCATGGCAATCGCCCCTCCCCTGGCCAGCCTCCTCACAAGGTGCAGGACCGCCATGGGAGTCGCCTGGACCCTGACGGGCGACCCGGAGTACCGCCCTCCCGGGCTCCTCTTCACGGTCCCCGAGGACCTCAGGCTCGCGTACGAGCTGTCCATCTTCCTGTTCGTCCCCCCACTCGTGGCCGCCCTGGCCTCCCTGGCGAGGCCCCTGAGGGGCGAGCCCCTGGCCGCCTTCCTCCTGGGGTTCCTCACGTACTCCCTGAGCCCGTTCAGCTGGCTGCGCGCCAGGCCGCCCTACAACCTCGTTATGCTCGCCGTCTCCGCCTTCTGGGGCCTGGGCTGCGCCTCCCTGACCAAGGCGGAGGATCCAAGGGACCCCTGGGCCCGCGTGGGGTACCTCGTCCTCTTCATCACCTGGTGGCTCTCCCTCGGTGGCCTGCTGGACTAGGGACTATTGGCTCGACCTGAGCCTCTCAGCCTCCTCAGGGGGAACGTACCACCTGCCGGCCAGCTTCGTGGCCCTCACGTACCCCTTCCTGGCGAGCTGGCCGAGGTAGTCCACGCTCAGCCCCGCCTCCCTCGCAACCCTCGCCAGCGGCACCAGCCCCGTGGCCGCGGCAAGGTAGAGGGTCAGGCTCTCGTCCACGGCCCTCGCCACCAGCCTGGCAATCGGCCTCGCGTTCCCCGAGTCTGCCGCCTCGAGGGCCCTTAGATAGCTCCTCCTGCGCTCCCTCCTGATCACGGCCATCGGGTAGCCCGCCCTCATCAGCAGGAGGTTCATGAGCAGCCTGGCCGTCCTCCCGTTCCCGTCCTCGAACGGGTGTATCGCGACGAGGTAGGCGTGGGCCACGGCCGCCAGCTCGACGGGGTGCAGGTCGGGGCCGGAGTTCAGCCAGTCGAGGAACCGCCGAACGAGCCTGGGCACCTCCCCAGCCGGGGGAGGGACGTACCTCGACCCCGCTATCAGCACGAGGCCCTCCCTGTACCTTCCCGGCCTCGCCTCCTCTATCCCGAGCATCAGCAGGTGGTGCAGCTTCAGCAGGTCGAACTCCTCGATGGGTTTGCGCCCCCTCGCCAGCTCCTCGACGTACTCCAGCGCGGGGAGGTGGTTCTTGGCCTCCAGGTGATCCCTGAGGGGCTTACCCGAGACGGTCACGCCCTCCTCGAGGACGAGCCTGGTCTCGCCCAGGGTCAGCGTGTTCCCCTCCACGGCGTTGGAGTTGTAGATGTACTCGACGATCAGGTGCCTCCTGAGCCTCTCCAGGGCCGGCCCCCTTAGGGGTCGAGACTCCCTCAGCCTCTCGACCCCCTCGTCCAGCCTGTCGAGGAGGCTCCGGGGGCAGAGCGGGCTCTCGGCGAGTTCCAGCCTCAGGAACCTGTATCGATTCATGGATATAATCAGTTAATCGATACTGACTTAGGTATATAAATACCCCCGGCGCGGCATCAGCCGCATTCAAGCGCCGACCTAAACCGATAAGGTTACAGCCAAGAATTATCTGGCAGGTGCCAGATAATTCGAAAGGAACAATCAGATTTATTAGTCTGACGTTTCTTGAATTACCATATGGGCCGAACACCGACGGTGCGCATAGCCGCTAGGTGGGGGCGCCCGTCGCCGCGTGAGTTCGGCGCCGCGTGCGAACTCGCCACCAAGAGGATCTTTGAGAGGAGGTGCCGGATCCTCCTCCCCCTCAGGAAGGGAGCAGATTTCTTCTGCCTTACCGATGACGGAAGAATAATCTTCATCGAAGCGAAGGCCGGAGGGAGCAAGCTGACACGGAACGAGCGAATGGCGAGGCAGCTGGCGGAGAGGCTCGGGATAGAATATGAAGTGGTTAGGTGCGAGAAAGAGGGTTATTAGGCGCCCCGGCCGGAGAATCTCCGACATGTGCGACATCTATGTGGCCAGGTGCGCGCTGTGCGGGTCTCCAGTGCCCATGCATCTCGGGGACTTCCTCACGGGGAGGGACGAGATATCGGTGTTCTGTCCAAAGCACAGCCTCGAGGAGGTGTTCCAGGGGGTCGACCCAGACAGATGCTACGCCATCAGGCTAGAGAGCATCGAGGAGGCGAGGTCGAAGATCGAGTCTGAGGCGGCGGACTGGGAGAGGAGGAAGGACCTGCTCGACATGATCCGGAGGGAGGCCGAGCTGGCCGGCGGGACGGTCGTCATCTGCTGTCGCACGGCCAACGCTGTAAGGAACTGGGCGGTGAACCACCCGAACACGGTGCTGGAGGGAGAGGTGGTCTGGCTATTCGGCCTGGAGGGCGTGGAGGGAAGAACTCTTGGGGAGCTGGAGGCCCTGGTTGAGGCCAACATCGACCTGATCGCGCAAGGCCTCCCGGAGGGAGGACCCTCGGGGAACGGATGAGCGCGCGAACTCCGGAGTGCGGGAGAACCCCCTGTGTGTGGAGATCTCGCCTCTATCGCGTTGAGTGACTCGAATCTCCGTGAGGTTCGAAGCAGTTTGAATCCAGCCTCCGGTCAACCGTTAACTGATAGCGGTTAACGGTTGCTAGCCCGGCCTCTCGGGGGGATCCGACCCGCCCCCGCCGCGGGCCCCCTGCGGCGAAGCGCTAACTTTTCGTCAATCTTTATATAATATTCGTAAAGCCAGAGGGGGCGAATGGGAGAGGAGATCTCGAGGATCTTAAGCTTGGGAGAGAGCGAAAATGTGGAATTCAAGAGTTCTATTAGCAAAGATGCGATCAAGACTATTGCGGCGTTCGCAAACGGTTCAGGGGGGGTTCTCGTCGTCGGAGTAAGCGACTCGGGCGACGTGGTGGGCGCGCCGAGGGACTCGCTGGAGAGGCTCACGTCCTACCTCGGCTCCCTGGTGCCGAGGCCGGAGGTCGAGGTGGAGTGGGTCGACGCCCCGGGGGGCCGACTGCTGGTGGTCAGGGTCAGGCCGAGCCAGGGGGTCGTTGCCTTCGGAGACGACATCTACGTGAGGGTTGGCGCGAGCACCAGGAGGGCCAGGCCGGAGGAGATTGCGGAGCTGTTCGCCGAGAGGAGGGCCCTCAGGTTCGACGAGGTGGTCAGGAGGAGCCTGAGCGCGGACATCCTGAGCCCCGACCTGCTGGAGAGGTTTCTCAGGGAGGCCTGCGGGAGGGGGAGGGCGTCCGAGCGGCTCCTGGAGGCAGATCCCCTGGAGGCGGCCGTCTCGCTGGGGGCCGCCGCCAGGGTCGACGGGGAGTTGAGGCCCACCAACGCGGGTATCCTCATGTTCTCGGAGGATCCCTCAGAGCACGTCGGCGGGGCCGAGGTCAGGGTGGTCGTGGAGGCGGGGGGGAGGGTGGCGGACGACCGGACGCTCAGGGGCCCGCTCTGGCTGCTCGTGGAGGATGTGGTCGAGCACCTCAGGGCCAGGGTGATCCCCATAGGGTGGGAGGTCGCGGGTGACCTCAGGAGGGTTGAGAGGCCAGCCTACCCACTGGCGGCCGTCAGGGAGGCCGTGGTTAACGCCCTGACCCACAGGAACTACATGGCGCCCGGAGGGGTGGTCGTGAGGGTGAACCCCGCCGGCCTGTCCGTCCAGAACCCCGGGGGGTTCCCGCCGGGGGTCACGCCCGGCAGGCCGATCTCCAAGCCCAGGAACCCGAGGCTGGCCAGGCTGATGTACCTGGTCGGACTGGTCGAGGAGGTGGGGACCGGGATAAGGAGGATGAGGGAGGCGTGCGCCAGGGCCGGGCTTATCTTCAGGATCGAGGAGTGGTCGTCGGGCGTTACGAGAGTCTCCTTCAGCAGGGCCGGGGGCAGGGTGGAGGCCGGCGTCATCAGGCTGCTCGAGGAGAGGGGGGAGATGTCCAGCGGCGCCCTGGCTGAGCTCCTGGGGGTCAGCAAGCCCACGGTTCTCAGGGCGCTGGAGTCGCTCGCCTCTAGGGGGGTCGTGGAGGCGGTCGGCAGGGGAAGGGCCAGGAGGTACCGGCTGACTTACTGATCTCCTCGCACACGGGCTTAAGAAACTCCACGCGGGGGTGAGTTTCTCGCTCCCCTGCTGAGGACCTCGTGGGGCTCGCCCTGAGCCTGCCCTTCGCCCTGGGTGCGGCGCTAGTGGCCAGGTCCGAGAGGCCCTGGGGCCTGAGCGCGCTCCTGGGCTACTCTCTGCTCCTCTTCGCCTGGCGGGTGCCCTTCCTGATGGTGGACTGAGGGGCCGGGTGTTCAGCCACCAAACAAAGGGCCTCTGAAGACCCGGGCTCCAGGCGCTCAGGAGTTTAATGCGCTCGCGCCACCCTCCGGCGGTCCCGCTTGGCTCGACCGGAGGGCGACGGGTTGAGGGTCAGGGGGATCCTGACGCCGGAGCTCCTTACCCTGTACCTCCTCATCTTCGCCGACGCCCTCTCCAGGTCTGTCGTCGGCGTGTCGCTCCCCCTCTACCTGAGGGAGCTCGGATCCTCCGCCGAGGCCTATGGCGCCCTCGTCTCGGCCTCCAGGATCCTGGGCATGGCGATCGGCGTGCCTGCAGGGGTCCTGGCCGACAGGCTCGGGGGAGTTATCCAGTTGGCCTTAGGATCGATTGCGTCTGGCCTCGGTTCAGCGGCCCTCGGTGCGGCCTCCGGGGTCGCCGCCGCTGCCGCCCTCTACCTGGCCTCCTACGCCGCAGGGTCGGTGGCCAGGATTCCGACGGCCCCCATGCTGGCGAGGCTGAGCGGCGGGAGGAGCCTCCCCTTCGGCGTGTGGGGCCTCCTGCTCTCCTCGGCCATGGCCCTCGGCACCGCCGGCTCGGCCCTGGTGGCCTCGAGGCTCGGACTGCGGTGGACCTTCGCGCTGGCCGGACTCCCCCTCGCCCTGGCCGGACTCGCCACCCTGAGGCTCCCACGCTACGGCTCGGGGAGGCCGAGCTCAGGTTCGGGCTCGGGCGGGTTCAACCCCCTCTCGGCGCTGTCCGACCTCCGCTCCATGGCGAACCGCGGGCTGCTGGCCAGGTTCTGCGTCATCAAGTCCCTCGACGCCCTGGCCTACGGCTCCTACCCCCTGGTCCCCCTACTCGGCGAGTCGGTCGGCCTCTCCGCCACGCAGATGTTCTCCGCCTACTCCGCCGGGTACGCCGCCCGCGCCATCCTGTCCCTCGCAGGCGGGGCGCTGGCGGACAGGGTGGACAGGAGGAGGCTCTACTCCGCGACCTACGTCGTCGCCACATCCGTCTTCGCGTGCCTGACGCTGACCCCCCGGATCCCGGTACTCTTCTACGGCGCCCTACTGGCCGGCGCGCTGATGCCCCTCTTCTCCCCCGGCCTGCTGGCCTACACGATGGACGCCTTCCCGGAGGAGGACAGGGGCAAGGCGGTGGCGATAGAGGGGACCTTCACCAGGGCTTTCGGGGCCCTGGGGCCCGCCCTCGCGGGACTCCTGTCCAGCCCTGGGCTGGAGGTCGCCTTCGCCGCCTCCGCCGGGCTGGAGGCGCTTGCCCTGGCCGTGAGCCTAACCCTCCCGAGGATTGAGGCGGAGGGCAGACCTGATTAGCCCAGGTGACTCCATCCCGCAGGCTGACGATCGGCCCCCATGCTTTTTGCATCTCGACGGGGAGTCGTGACGTGATGGATGAGGTAACAGGCCGTCGGCTGGCCCCCTGGGTGCTCACGATCCTGCTTCCACCGCTCGCCTGGTCCCTAGCCTGCGGCTGGCGGGACTGTCCGTTCTTCCTCGTGGAGCTGGGAAGGCTCCTTCAGCCTATCGTCTGCCTGATCTGGCTCGAGGCCCTCCTTGCCGCGTCCTCGGGCTGGCTCAGGGGGAGACCGCTGCTGGCGTTCGCGCTGGGCTCACTCGGCGTGTTCTCCATCCTGACCTCTCCCTTCCTGTGCCCAGAACTCCGCTGGCTCCCTACCGAGATCTCCCTGGAGTTCCTCTGCAAGGCACTCACCAGCCCGCTCTTCGAAATAGCCCTCGCTCTCTCCCTGGCCTGGGGGTTCGGGGCGGCCGTGGCATCCGGCCTCCTCGGGGAGGGGAGGAGGGAAGCCGGATACGTGTCAACGGCCCTCGTCGCCGTCGCCGTGGCCCTGTTCACGTTCGTGTTGGTTTGGGAATGACCTCCAGGCCGGGCTCCTGCAACGCCACCTACCCCAGTCGCGCATCGTCGCCCTTCAAGGGTAGCGACAGACCCCCACTGCCCGGCAAGGATGTCGAGAAACCTTAGATCGACGTGAAGACGCGGCGGCGTTCCTCACAGGCCTTTTTATCCTCCCACCGGCTGATTCAGCGGGGTGCCTTGACCTCGACCCCCGGCTCGTGCGGCGGAGGCTGGACCATTGGGGCAGTCCCCCTCATCGCTGCACTCCTCCTCGCCGCCCTCGTCGGGTCTCTCATCACGCTGCGGCTCGTCGGATCTGGATCGGAGGTCTCGGGCGCCGAGGGGTCTCCCACCATCTTGCCGGGGGACATACCCGAGACCCCAATATTCCTGCTCACCACCGGCGTGGAGGGCCTCCCCGAGAGGATAAGGCAGGGAGAGAAGGTCTCATTCACGATCAAGGTGTACTGCTTCAAGCCGGAGTGCGAGTTCAGGCCCACGATAACCCTAACGCTCCTCAGGAATCTCCCGCCTCCAGAGGAGCTGACCCCTGAGAGCTTCTCCGGCCCCCTGGAGGTGAACCTCTCCACGAAGTCGCTAGTAGGGGGCGAGGTATTCGAGCTGGTGGCTGGAGAGGGAGACTCCAGGATCAGGCTGGCGATTCGGCCCTTCCCTGCGTTCACCATGAGGGAGGGAGAGGTCAGAGTTCTGAACGCCACCTTGGAGGTTGGGCCCGCGGTGCCGCCGGGGCGCTACAGGATCAACATCATAGTGAAGGGGGCACTCTCCGACGGTGGAACCTCAATCGAGACGTGCGACATCGAGGTGGTTCCGGGTCGGGGGTGAGGGTTGAAGGGGGCCCGCTTCATACTCGTGACGCTCTTGGTTGGGCTGGCGATCCTCGGAGCGCTGTGGGCTTAGCGCAGGGGGTCGGCAGAAGAGATCGTGATCGACGGAGTGACGGTGTACGTGTGGCCGATGGTCGAGTACTATCCAACCAAGGTGGAGTTCTGGTTCAGGGGGCTCGCCTACACGATCCAGGGCTACTACCCGCTCGATGAGATCCTGAGGGTCGCCGAGTCGATCATAGGGGTTGGGTAGTGGAGGGGACCCGGAGCCAGAGGGATTTATTTTTGGTGCGCACCCCCATCGCTCTCAGAGCCCTAGGCTGATGGGGAACGGAGGGATATGAGCAGGAGAATCAAGCTCCTACTGATCCTGATTTCGCTATCGCTCTCACTCTCGCTCGCGTACGTCGAAGTCTACCACAGATCTCACCCCCACCCGGCGACTCCGCCTAGTGAGGGCCCCTCTACCGAGCCCCCGTCCACGGCGCCCCCTCTCCGGCCCGCTCAGGTCACCCCGCCCGACCGAAACTCCTCGATCGAGCCCGGGTCCTTCGTTCCGATATGGGCTCCCATCCCCGATGACTACTGGGACCTCATACCGACCGGGATGGGGCTGGAGGCCTGGAGGAACCTCGGAGGGGTCTTGCCTACTTACGTGCCTGAGGGCCTGAGGTTCCTGGGCGTCGCCTGCTACTACGGGATGGAGGGTGTGAGGCAGGGGGCGTTAAATGACCCGGAACTGATCGCCCTGGAGTACGCCCTCGAGGGCAAGAACGTCTCGGTCCACGGGAAGGTCTCCAGGCTACTCCCGGGGCCCGACGTGATCGTTTGGATGGACTGGGGGAGGCTCGTCGGGAGGGGGAAGGTGACCCTAGTTCGTGGGTGCCCCATGAAGGTCGGCTCCCCGGGGGAGGGGATAGACTACTGGACGCACCGGTGGACGATCCTGCCGGCCGGGGTCACGTTCCAGGTGGGCAACCTGACCTACAGGATCTTGGGACTGCTGCCGACCGAGGAGCTGGTCATGATGGCTGAGTCCATGATACCCGAGTCGGGGTGCAGGCCGGAGGACGTGAGGCCGGAGGTCCGCAGGGTGAGCGGGAGGGTGATACCGGTCGAGGACGTCCCGGACGTCTTCGGCGTAAATCTCAGCTTTCCAAAGGTCCTGCTGGGTGATCTGGAGCTCAGGTTGGCGGTGCAGGACACCCTGGGCGGCGGGTCCCTGAGGGAGGTCACCCTGTTCTACTGCGACCACGAGTGCGGCCCCTACTCTCCTCCGGCGCCCTGGGATCAGCGAGCGCCCAACCTGACCGTCCTGATCGACACCCTCCCGGTGAACGCCACCGCCATGGAGTGGTTCCAGTACTCTGTTCAGGTCGACGGGGTTAAGGTGTACGTCTGGCCCGAGGGGGCCTACCTGCCGAACGGCGTCACCTTCTGGTTCCGAGGGCTGCACTACGAGGTCAAGGGGTATTACCCCGTCGAGGACCTCCTGGAGGTGGCCCGCGAGATAATATCTCCCTGAAGGGTCTCCACGAGGGGCGACAGGATCGTGCTCGAGAAGGTCGAGGATCCGTTTGAGACCTTGGAGAGGCTCCTGGGAGGCCTGAGATTCGTGGTGTCTACAATTTTTAACTACGTAATTGTAGACAACATGCGATGACCGAGACGGTCGTGTTCAGCGTCAGGATTCGCAGGGAGCTCAGGGAGAGGATGAAGAGGGTCGGGGTGGACTGGAGGGCCGAGATAGAGAGGTTCATAGAGGAGAGGCTGAGAGAGGAAGAGCTCAGAGAGGCGATCAGGTCCGTGAAGGAGGCGCTGAGGGACGTTGATCCCTCCGGCGAGCCCGCCTGGAGGACCGTCAGGGAGTTCAGGGAGGGCAGGTAGGTGTACGTGGTCGACGCCTCGATCTTTTCCAGCCTGGTGATAAAGGACGAGTTCTCCGATAGGGCCGAGTCCTTCCTAACATCCCACGGCAGGTCGGAGCTCGTAACCGTGGACCTCGCCTTTGTGGAGACCGCCAACGTCCTCTGGAAGCACGCGCGCGTGCTCGGTAGGATACCTGAGGAGAGCTACAGGAGGCTCAGGACCCTGGTGGTGCCCCTGATCGAGAGCAGCGTGGGCGAGGTGGTGGAGGCGAGGGAGGTCATACCTGAGGCCCTGGACAACGCCTACAGGTTCGGCATCACGGTCTACGACTCGGCCTACGTCACCCTCGCCTTCAGGAGGGGGTTCAAGCTGGTCAGCTTCGATGCCAAGCTGAGGGACGCGCTGAGGGAGATCGGCGTTGTGGTGGCCCCCTGACCTCTCACGCGGGAGACGGAACCTTCAGGCAGACGCTCACACGGTGCGAGAGGAGTGCGCCTGGCGTCGCTGTAGTGGGACATATATAGGTGGGATCTCCCACTCCATGCGACCCCACCAATGGAACACGAGGTCGGGCTCGAGAGAAAGGGCCGCATCTTGATCCCGGCTAGGGTCAGGAGGCTCCTCGGGCTGAGAGAGGGATCAATGCTTACCCTCAGGGTTGAGGGCGACTCCCTGATCCTGGTTCCGAAGAGGAGGGTCACGGTGGACAGCCTCTACGGCCTGGCGGGTGGGGAGGAGGTGGAGATTGAGGAGGTCGAGTCCTCCCTCTCGGGCGAGGAGGTTCGTTGACTTGAACATCTTCCTATACGTGCTCATGGCCGACCTGAGGTACGGGCCCAAGACGAGGGAGCACCTCGGGGAGGCGGTCTGATCAGGTCGCGCGCCGGTGTTAGCAGAAATCGTACTATGAGGTGGTGAAATTATGGAGGAAATAAAGTATAATCCAATAGGAATTATTCATTCTCCCTTCAAAGAGCCGAGAGGAACGCCTATACAACCCACAGCTGCTAAAGGAGTTAACGGAACAGTTGAGGTATTCCCAGAATACGTTGAGGGTTTGGAAGATCTTGATGGATTCTCCCATATCATTTTGATATATCACTTCCATCTTTCCAAAAAACCGCTATTAAAAGTAAAGCCATTTATGGATGATCAGATACACGGAGTTTTCTCAACAAGGGCTCCAAGCAGACCGAATCCAATTGGCATTTCGATAGTAAGATTGATTAAAATTGAGAAAAATATTTTATACATCAGAGATGTAGATGTTATAGATGGAACGCCTCTCTTGGATATTAAGCCATATGTTCCTGAATTTGATGTGAGATCGGTTGAAAAAATAGGATGGCTTGAGAAAAATGTGAACAAACTATCATCATCAAAAGATGATGGAAGGTTTCAAAGTGACTGATGCGACTTTTGATAACGGTGGACGTGCGGCTACGCCAAAATTTGGCTTCGCTGAGGAAATATGGCGGGCCGCCATCCGGTCTTGGACTGCCGCTCCCAGAGGGTGAAGACGACGAGCGCGCCCAGAGGAGGAGCGTCGAGATAACCTCGTGTCCCACCTCCGACAGTCGAACGACCGCGACTTCGACTTGATCCCTTGGGTCAGGAGGGTCTTCTAAATCGACGGACCTCTCGCGCTGGAGACGGGACATCTGGGGCGGACGCTCACGCGCGGCGCGAGGCGGTGGCAGGTCGCGTCGTCGGCCTGCGGGTCGGACCACGCCGCGGTCTGGCTGGACCTCGAGCGGGGCCTCTCGCCCGTGGGGTGGGAGGGCGCGCCCCCGGCCGCCTTGGAGGAGGAGTGGTCTCTCGTCGTCGAGTTCAGGCTCAGAGTTCCCGAGGAGGCCCGGCCGGGCCGGGTGGAGCTCGAGGTCATCGTGCCCTACGTGCAGGGCTCCTTCGGCTACTACGCGTTCAGGTTGTCCAGGGCCAGGGTCACCGTGGAGGTCGCCCCCTGAAGGCCGTCAGGAGGCCGAAGAGAGCGCCTGCCTGAACCTCTCCACCAGCTCGGCCCTGACCTCCTCCAACCTCCGCTCGACCTCTAGAATCTCCGCCTCGACCTCCTCGGCCTTCTGTGGGATCCAGTCCTCCAGGGGGACTCCCCTGGTCTCGTGCAGGTGGAAGCGGGCCCTGAAGATCTCCGCCTGGTCTCGGAGCTTCTTCAGCCTCCTCTGGAGCCTGGCGGCCTCCCTCGCCAGCTCGGCGCCCTCTCCGTCCACGACCCTCAGCCAGGCGTCGACGACCCTGCGCCGGGACGGCGCAGGCTTCAGGTCGCTCAGCGCCTCAGAGAGGGCCTCCAGCGCCGCGCGCCTGGCGCTCCCCTCCCTCAAGGGAGAGGGGACGAGCCCGAGCATCAGGATGGCGACCAGCACCCCTAGCTCCCAGCGTCCGATGGGGGGCTCGACTCCACGAATCAGCCCGGCGGCCTCCGAGGCCAGCCAGCCGGCCAGCACTCCCGCGAGCCCCCCTGCGAGGGCCCACCACCCGGCCCTGAGCCGCATCTCCCCTCCCACGAGCGGCTCGTAGAGGTAGAGCGGGTCGACCCTCAACTCCCAGAGGGAGTAGAGAATGACTGCCCACAGGAGGAGCGCCGAGATCACCTCGTGCCCCGTCTCCGACAGCCACATGACGGCGAAGTACGCGAGCACCACCGTGAACATGAACGCGGCTCCTTTGGCCCGACCTTTGCCCATCATTAACACTAATCCAAGTTTAGGAGATAAATTTTCGAACATTCTGGCATTCAGAGGATACCTTCCAGCAACCCTCGGGCTACCCCGAGATCCTCCTGACGGCCTCCCTCACGGCCTCCATCGGGTCCTTGTAGACCTCAATGCCCGCCTCCCTGAGTATCTCGGCCCCCTCCTCCGCCTTGAACCCCTCGAGCCTGACAACCAGCGCGTCGGGGCTCAGCCCCAGGCTGGAGACGGCCCCTGCTATCCCCCTGGCCACGTCCTCGCCGCTGGTGATCCCGCACAGGGCGTTGACCAGCACCACCCTGACCCTTGGGTTGGACGTGATGACTCTCATGGCCGCCTCTACGGCCTTCGCGGACGCCCCCCCGCCGACGTCGCAGAAGTTCGCCGGCCTGCCCCCGGCCTCGGCCACGAGGTCCATGGTCGCCATCGCCAGGCCGGCCCCGTTGGCCATCGTGCCCACCTCGCCGTCCAGCTCCACGTAGGTGACGCCGGCCTCCTCCGCCATCCTCTCCCTGGGGTTGGTCGAGTGGGCCCTCCTGGAGAACTGCGGGTGCCTGAAGAGGGAGTTGTCGTCCACCTCGGCCCTCGCGTCCAGCGCCAGAACCCTCCCGTCCTCCGTCACGGCCAGCGGGTTGATCTCCGCCATCAGGAGGTCGTGCTTCACCACCAGATCCCAGAACGCCGATATAACCCTTGCGAGCTGCTTCACCACCTCCGGATCCCTCGAGATGTTCCACGCGAGCTTCCTGACCTGGAACTGGGCCAGGCCGACGAGGGGATTCACCTCGACCCTGGCCATGGCCTCCGGGTGCATCGCCGCGGACTCCTCCACGTCCATGCCGCCGTAGGGGGTGGTCATCAGGACCATCCTCCTGGCCGACCTGTCCAGGATGGTCCCCAGGTAGTGCTCCGCCCCGACCCGGACTGCCTCCTCCACCAGCACCGACTCGGGCCTGTGGCCCCACACCTCCATGGAGAGGATGGCCCTCGCCGCCTCCTCCGCCTCGTCGGGGGTGTTCACCAGCCTTATCCCGCCGGCCTTCCCCCTCCTGCCCACCGGGACCTGGGCCTTGACCGCGACGGGCACGCCGAGCTCTCTGGCGACCTCTCTGGCCTCCTCGGGCGTCCTGGCCACCCTTCCCCTCGGGACGGGTATGCCCGCCTCCGCCAGCAGGGCCTTGACCTCGTGCTCCAGGAGCCTCATCGCACCGCCCGAGGGCAACGAACAATTAAAGCCTGTGAGCCTGGACGGGCCGGGGTCGAGATGCCTCCGCTCCTGAGGAGGGGAATGAGGGTCATCGTCCAGGGGGCGACCGGCCGCCAGGGCCGGACGCACACCAGGCTCATGCTCGCCTACGGGACCGAGATAGCGGCGGGGGTGACCCCGGGCCGGGGGGGACAGGAGGTCGAGGGGGTCCCCGTCTTCGACTCGGTCGAGGAGGCCGTGGAGCAGGTCGGACCCGTGGACGCTTCTGTGGTGTTCGTCCCAGCCCCCTTCGCCTACGACGCGGTCATGGAGTCCCTCGAGGCTGGGATAGGGCTTGTGGTCGTGATAACGGAGCACATCCCCGTCCACGACGCCTCCAGGTTCGTCGAGTACGCCAGGCTCAGGGGGGCCACGATAGTGGGCCCGAACACTCCCGGGGCAATTGCCCCGAGGGAGGGGGTCAAGCTCGGGATCATGCCTGGGGACGTCTTCGCCCCCGGCGGAGTTGGGATAGTCTCCAGGAGCGGCACCCTGACCTACGAGATAGCCCTCTCCCTGAAGAGGCGCGGCATGGGCACCCCCCTCACGGTCGGGATAGGCGGGGACCCCGTCACAGGGCTGAGCTTCACGGACGTGCTCGAGATGTTCAGGGACGACGAGGACACCGAGGCGGTCGTCCTGGTGGGGGAGATCGGCGGGAGGGCCGAGGAGGACGCGGCCGAGTACGTCATGTCGACCCACTACCCCAAGCCGGTGGTGGCCTACGTCGCCGGCAGGACCGCCCCGCCGGGCAGGAGGATGGGCCACGCGGGCGCGATAATCTCGGGCGGCAGGGGGACCTACGACTCGAAGCTCAGGGCCCTGAACGAGGCGGGAATACCCGTGGCCAGGACTCCGTTCGAGATCCCCGATCTACTCTCCGGCCTCCTCAGGAGGTGAGCCGGGGCCCTCCCCTCCTTCCGCACCGGGGGCCCCTGACTGGGTCTCCGAGGAATCCTCAGCGTCGGACGCCCCGGCGCCCGCGGGGCTCGGCCAGGACCACTCCTCCTCCCCCTCCTCACCCCTCCCGGCCAGCCTGTAGAACGTGTAGCCCCCGTGCCTGAAGGATTCCACCTTGCCCTCGGCCTCCAGCCTGGCCAGGGCCCTCTTGATCTCCCTCAGGCCGTACGGGAGCCTCTGGAGGAGAAGCCTGAGGTGGACGGTCTCCCCCCTCTCCAGCATCCTCACTATCTGCTGGGAGACCTCGTCGACTCTGGACATTCCCACCGTTATCGGGCTGGGCTAATATTTATGAATCGCAAGGGGGGCCGGGCCGGGGAGGTCTTAGACTTGCCCATAGAGGATCCAGTGAAGCGACGGATAGCCCAGAAGGCCCTGCTCAGCTACAAGATCTGCAGGCGCTGCGGGGCCCGGAACCCCGTGAGCGCCACCAAGTGCAGGCGCTGCAGGAGCAAGAACCTCAGGCTGAAGAGGACGAAGCTCGCCAGGAGATGACTCCTCACCTATATTTTCTTGCTTTTCTGGATATTGAATGAGCATATGTGCATTAAAGCTCTTCCTGTGGTAATATTTTTAAGCCAGGCATTCAGCAGAGGATCACTAATAGATGATCTAAGTAGAAATGGAATTCACGGCTCTTTTACTAATTCTCTTATGCTTACCGGCTTTCCCTTAATTAAGAAAGCTTTTCCTCTAGTCTCTTCTTCGAGTGAGGATATCTTTTCTACGATCCATGGGATTTCTCGCGCAACGGCTAGCCAGTAGGTTCGTTTTGTTTTAAAGGGACAATAGAGGCATCCACCAGACGCTCCTATTCTGTGGTAAAGCGGACAAATGTTTACGCCTTTCTTGGTTAAATATCTTATAACCTCTTCGTCCGTCCACTCTAATACAGGATGAACTGTAACCTGTCCCCAATCTCTTCTCCTTTCGATCGGGGGAAGATTTTTCCTCCTCTTCGAATCGCTCCTCTTTTCTCCTGTGATAACTAACGGAATTTCTTCGTAATTTTCGCTTAAGAACTTCTTAACCACTTTCATTTTGAAAAATGTGGCACACCATCTTCTTCTCGGACTTGGGAAACCCCATTTTCTAATGGCCTCCCATATGGTCTGATCAGCCCGTAGAACCCTTAACTCAACCCCAAATCTCTCTGAGACCTCCTTAACGTATCTTATGGTCTCGACATGCGTGTTTCCGGGAACCTCAACAATGAAAGCTTCAACTCCACCAGATGGAACTACCTCTGAAACAAGCGTAAGAGCAGCTAATGAATCTTTTCCCCCACTAAACGCTACTAAAATTGGCCTCCCTTCTCTCCTTGCCCTCTCTATTTCCCTTAGGGCTAGAGAGTTCACCTAACCCCACCTGAGAGCTCCTCCATCTTTGATAAAACTAAGGACATTCTACTCCTTATATCTGGTGGAAGAGTTATAGGCATATCCACTCCTGATTTAAGAGAATCTATAAGATCGCGGCATGCTTGAACGATTTCTTTTGCATCGGAGAGATAAAGTTCTCGACGGCCCGATTCTAGCACAGCGGTCCCGTGGTGCAGAAATAGTATAAAATTGAAGATAGCTTGAGCAGAAGCATGCTGAAGATGGCTGCTTAAGCCTATTTCCCTCCTAAAGTAGTCGAGCTTTAATAGAGATTCATGCCCAGGGACTATTGCCTTTTTTCCGGGGAACCTTCTGGCAAGGACTGAGGATATAGCATAAAAAAGTATCTTTGCTTCATCTTTGGTGTATCTCTTATACCTCCAAATAACCTTTACGTGACATATCCCGGAACCCATTCCACTTTCCTCAAGCGCGAAATTTGCCAAAATCACATTTCTCTTGCTGAGCGGGCCACTTGGACCCGTCCACCCCTTTAGAGTTCGCTCAGTCATTTCCCAGGTGGGGATTTTTGAGTGACATCCCCCCGAGAGTACTATGATATGTAGACCGGTTCCGAAGGCATCTGTGAGATTTTCTATCTTTTCTGGGATTTTTCCACTTCTTAAGGCTTCCTCTCTCTTTACTTCACACACCATGAATAGAGGACTTCCTGGGAAGGCCCCCAGCTTATCAATGGTAGCTAAGAGGTCAAATCTTCCATGATAGGGATCTTGCAAATTACCACTTTGTTCTGTCCGAGGCGGCCATACTCTCCCAACTATGTGAAATGGATATTTCTCTCCTGTGACCCCGCTGAGTAGCACAATGGGATAGTCTGTGACTGGCGGGACGTAATATCCCAGCGATGAAAGTATTCTAGTCGCAATAGATAACGAAAGTGCTCTTTCATTGGATAGTTCTCGGCAGAGAATTGAAGAAATTTTCAGATCTGCTTCGAATCTAATAGATCTCCACATCACCTTTCCTCTACCCTCCTTACAGCACCTAGCCTGCTGAGCACACTCTCCGACGCTCTCAGGAGTTTTTGAAATTCAAGATAGGGAAGATCCTCTAGTCCAATGCTCTCTTTCTTCATATCTTCCCAGTAGCTTGAGAGGACATGGGTAGCACCATATAGAGCCGGATCGGCACATTGTTCAAATTTTCGCGTCAAAACCGTTATTCCGTTAATCCCACCAGCAACTTTGATTCTCTGTAGTAGAGAGGGGGGAGGCTCTCCTCTTAGGAGGAGGACCATTTTTACGCTTTGAAGCGAGTATTCTCTCCCACCATACACTACGCTCTCTAGGAGTTCTGATACTCGCTCGAGAGATTCGGCCATTTCCCTAAGCCCCCTTCGCCTCACATACCTAACTAGTATGAGTTCAAATTCCATATTCTCTTTATTTACCAAGATAGCGGAATCTGCAAGTTTACCTACACCAGTAAATAGTTCAATTATCTTGGATTCTCCAACTCCTTTCTTTCTTCTTATTATTTTAGCTAAACTCCTGATGCTCTCTTCATCTTTTCTTCCCTCTCTATAAAGGGGAAGTACTAGGATTCCGTTTATTTCCTCTAGACCTCCAGCGAATCTAACTACCTCTTCTAGCATCATTAGACCATTTGCTAGGACGGTCTGTCCCCGAGCTGCTGTTCTGATGGTCTTTCTGCAGTAGTCTATCCATTCCGGTTCATATAGCCTAGTGAGCACCAAGACTTCGTATCTACCTATCTCTTCTACCTCAGACACCAGTCCTTCCCGAAGTAATTCTGAGCAGTATTTCATCAAGATTCCGGGGATCCCTCGAGAAAGTACCAGTAGAGCCTTCACAGCTTCCCTTTTGAATGGGTAAAGCTTCCCTCGGCACCGCTCTTCCGTCCTGAGAGGATCCATCAGAGTCCTAAGTAAGTCTTCAGCCTCTTCAGGTGCGGCCAGAGGCCGTACTTCATACGCGTCATAGGTTCTCAGATAACTTCTGTGTTCTTCGCTTGGGATAATAGAGGCGTAGGCTTCACTTGTGACAGAGATTATCAGACCCACACGTTCTAAGCCAGTGACCTCCCTAAGAACCCTCCTGAAGTTCTCTAGTTCTTCCTCTTCCGGATCAAAGTTTTCAAATTGATCCAGCATAAGAACTATGGGTCTGACTTCCCTAAGCATGCCTGTTAGTGCTTCTACCGAATTCACCGAACCTTTCCTTACTCCAAGTTCATCTGAGAGGAATGATATGAGGTCTGAAAGATTATAGCAAGGAGTGTCTATTCTTATGTACTTTACATCGATATTGGGATCTTTCTCTTTAATTTTTTGCATCAAATTCAGTAGTATAGCACTTTTTCCGATCCCTCTCAATCCATAAAGAAATGACCCATAGAATTCTCCGTTATTCATTCTATCTCTTAATTCTCCGAGCATTTTTTCAGCTATCTCTCTGCCATATCCAACCAGAACTACTGGTTTTCCTCTTTCCACCCTTCTCTCTGCTTCAAGAGGGAAAAAGGGGTCCTCACTAAGACAGTATCTTTCCCATTCTAGCGCTCTGCGCATATGCCCCCCGCTGAGAATCTCGAGGAATGCTTTAATCTCTTACGGCAGTTCTTCCTCCTGTGGAAGAGGTGCTTAAAAAGATTTCTGAAATGGCTAGAAAAGCAGAGAATACTGCCTCAGCTCTCAATAGATACTTCAATCCGCTCAGGTTCAGGCTAGATTGGAATGGTGTAGTGAGCGAAGTCGCTAGTAGGCTCCCGCCGTCGGAATTTCTTGAGAGAGAGGAACTTTTAATATTAGTTAGGTCAATTGAGAAATGGAAAAACTCAAATAGGTCTGAAGTAGTAAATGATTTAAGAAGAGCTGGACTTGTTGAACCATCTCTTTATATCCAGGTGCGGGGATACATGACCCCGATTCACTGGTCTAGGACACCGTCCTGGCCCCGAGGCGCCCTAGCCAAAGTGTCCGATGATGTGAGAAATCCGAAAATCTCCTTCTTTAAGAATTCTCCAGTGTGGCCCTTTGTTATCTGGGATCTTGTTAGATTGAATCTAAAGAAAGTACCTCTAAGAGATGTTACTAACCTTACTGAGAAGGAACTCAGGGAATCTGGAGTTCCACCCAATATGATTGTCTCTTCAATTAGGGGGTTTAGGAGGGCTATCTACTCCTTGGAGAAGTTTCTAAGATCCTTAGGGCTTGATCTAATAAAGGTAGAGGGGGACTGGCTCGTGATCAACCCAGAAGTCATGGAAGGGATTCCTCACCCTAGAACCTTGCTGGATCACTACTTAGAGGTCCTAAAAGAGGTATCTGGGGGGAAATTCGTTGCGCTCGAGGATATCTCTGATAAGATAAACCTGAAATTGGGGTTAGATCTCGAGATAAAGGAGCACATATTTATTGTGAGAAAGCTATCTTCTCTCCGAAAGATTGAATATATTCTATCACCCGCCCCTACCGGAGGAAGGAAACACATAGTTAGGGTAAGGCTATGATTGTGCTAACCTGACTTTAAAATTTTGAAAGCATCAGGACAATCAAATCCTACTTATTTTTACTTAATAAAAACTTACTCGTGGATAGCCCCTTATTCTTAATGACCTAAATGGAGGCGGTCTACAGTTAAATAGCCAGGGCGCCTCGTAGGCCCGGGCCCGTAGCTCAGAATGGATCAGAGCGCCGGCCTGCGGAGCCGGAGGTCGCGGGTTCAAGTCCCGCCGGGCCCGCCACTCCTCCCGGCCTACTCACGGCTCCGCCACAAACCTTTTATGACCTGCCCGCCCCTCCAGGGACGGTGCGGCCGTGGTCTAGCCTGGACTAGGATTGGGGCCCCCCGAGCCCCAGACCCGGGTTCAAATCCCGGCGGCCGCACCATCACCTGATCCTGCCCCTCTTCACCCCAGCCCCGTCCCTCTCACCTCGGGTGAGCTCGAACAGCAGCCTCATGGACTGCTCCTCACCCTCCGACGGCCTGACGGACCTCCTGGCGGCCATCCTCTCGTAGGTCCTGATCGCGGACTCCAGCTCCAGCTCCACCTTGCCCCAGCCGAGGGTGACGGCGTAGATGGTGAATGGCGGCACGTCCTCCAGCACGAACCCGTGCAGGTGGCTGGCGGCTCCGGCGAACAGGCCGGTGTAGAGCATGGCCCCTATGGCGGTCTTCGCGTGGTCCCCCAGGAATGAGCCGAGCTTTATCGTGCCCGTCCCGATCCTCCTGCCCCCCACGGTCTTCCTGATCTCCCCGTAGGTGTTCTTGAGGTCCGACGTCGCCGTCCCGGCGCCGACGTTCACCCACCTGCCGACGTAGCTGTGGCCCACGTATCCGTAGTGGGCCTTGTTGCTGTACCCGAGCACGACGGAGTCGGCCAGCTCCCCGCCCACCTTGCAGACCGGGCCCACGTAGGAGTTGGAGACCTGGGCCCCCGGCAGGATCACCGACCCAGGACCCACGTGCAGGGGGCCGGAGAGGGTGACGTGGGGCCCCACGGTGACGCCCTCCGACAGGTGGATCGGGCCCCCCCTCGCGTCCAGCACGGCGGGGCCCTCGAACTCCACCCCCTCTCCCATCGAGAGCATCCCCGGGTTTCCCAGGACCCTCACGCGATCCGGGACCCTTGCTGACCCCTCGGCTCTCACCGGCTCCCTGAGGGCCTCCAGGGCGGCGTGGAGCAGGTCCCACGGGTGGGAGATCAGCTCGGCCCCCTCGAGGACCCTCACCCTCTCCGCCGAGGCGTGAAGGGCCTGGCTCACGCCCGAGACCCCGCCCCTCCCCGGAGGGAGGACCTCGTCAACCTCCCGGGGCCTCAGCCTGGCGCAGAGCACCGCGCCGTTCGGGGCGGCCAGGGCCTCCCCCGCGTCCAGCGAAAGCGCGAGCCTCGCCTCGTCCTCGCCTATCACCCACCTGGAGTTGACCGCTAGGACCTCCTCCTCGGCCCCGCCCAGGGGAGGGGCCTCTGAGTCCCTCGCCTTGGGCACGAGGTGCGGCCTGACGAGGCTCGCGACCTCCCCCTCGTACCTCAAGAGCCTCCTGACCCTCTGGAGGATGGTCTCCCTCCCGATCACCAGCTCGTGGACCGGAGTCAGGTCGGCGGGGGGCCTCAGCAGGGCGGCGCCCTCGTCCTCGAAGAGCAGGAGCATCCAGCCCCTACCACCCGAGACTCTTTAAAACGCGACTCGGCCGACCTGAGCGAGGTGTGGGGAAAATTGGCCATGACCTACGAGATGTACGAGTTCAGGAAGCTGCTGAGGGAGCTGCGGCAGAAGCACGGCAGGGGGACGGAGCTGATCTCCCTCTACATACCCCCTGGGAGGCCGGTCGCCGACGTGATGCGCTACCTGAGGAAGGAGTACGACCAGGCGGGCAACATAAAGGACAAGCTGACCAGGAAGAACGTGCAGAGCGCCCTGGAGAGCATAATGCAGAGGCTGAAGCTGTACAGGAAGGTGCCCCCCAACGGGCTCGTCATATTCTGCGGCGCGATACCTCAGGGCTCGGACAGGGGGACCGAGAAGATCGAGATCTACGTCATAGAGCCGCCGGAGCCCGTCCCGTCCTTCATGTACGTCTGTGACCACGAGTTCTACCTGGAGCCCCTGGAGGACATGGCCAGGGAGAAGAAGGCCTACGGCCTCATAGTGATGGACAGGGGCGGGGGGCTGGTGGCCCTGCTCAGGGGGAGCACCTACCAGATCCTGGAGTGGGTCACCGCCGACATACCGCCCAAGCACAGCGCCGGAGGCCAGTCGCAGAGGAGGTTCGAGAGGATAAGGGAGGAGAGGGTGCACGACTTCTTCAAGAGGCTCGGGGCCAGGGCGAGCAGGGCCCTCCTCCCCTACCTAGACGAGCTGGAGGGCATAATCATAGGCGGGCCCGGGGACGCCAGGGAGAAGTTCGAGGAGGGCAACTTCATGGACTACAGGCTCCAGCAGAGGATCCTGGCCAACCTTCCCCTCTCCTACACGGAGGAGCAGGGCCTGAGGGAGCTCATAATCAAGGCCCAGGACTACATGAGGGAGGCCTCCCTGTACGAGGAGAGGAGGAAGGTCGAGAGGCTGCTCACGATGCTGGCCACCAGGCCCGGGGCCGTGGCGTACGGCGTGCAGGAGGTGGTCAGGGCGCTCCAGGCCGGCGCGGCCGAGGAGGTCCTGGTGCTGGAGGACGTGGACTACGAGCTGGTGGTGAGGACCTGCCAGAACTGCGGGTACCAGGAGTCCGAGATCAGGAGGGCATCCCGGGAGCAGCAGAGGGGGTGGACCTGCCCGAGGTGCGGGGCGACCACCTTCGCGGAGGAGAGGACCCACATAATCGAGTACGTGGGTGAGCTGGCCAAGCAGAGCGGGGCGGAGGTCTCGATAGTGAGCCCCAAGTCAGAGTGGGGCGAGCAGCTGGCCGCGCTGGGCGGGATAGCGGCCCTGCTCAGGTACGAGTTCTCGTCCTAGTCGGGCCCGTCGGGGTAGGCCTTTTATACGCCGCCCGGCCGGTTGGGGTCGGGCCGGTAGCTCAGCTCGGTAGAGCGCCCGCCTCGCACGCGGGAGGTCGCGGGTTCGAATCCCGCCCGGTCCACCATCTCTGCTCCTTCGATCTTCCCCCTGAAACGGAGTCGGACGACCCGCGACCGGACGCCTCTGGCGATTGAGCGGATCGGCCCCCGGAGCCCGCCGGAAGGCGGTGGGGCCGGGGCCGGGATTTGAACCCGGGTCTGGGGCTCCACAGGCCCCCAGGCTGCCAGGCTGCCCCACCCCGGCCAGCTCGCGGCGGGCGCCCGGGCGCCCGCCGGGTCGGACCCTGAGGCCCCTCTATATTAACCTGCGTCCCCGCTCCCCCGCAGGAGCCCGCAAGGAGGCGTGAGCAGTGGAGCCGGGGCCGGGATTCGAACCCGGGTCTGCGGGTCTGCAGCCCGCCGCCTATGCCGCTCGGCCACCCCGGCGGGGTGACTTGGGCCCCACAGGTATTAAACGGTGACCCCCGGTCAGGCCCGGTCCGCCAGGAAGTCCAGGAGCTGACCCTCGGGCACCTCGACCTGCTCCCAGCTCTCCAGGTCCTTGACGACGTACACCCCCCTCTCCACCTCCCTGGGGCCGAGGAAGATCACGTACCTCCAGCCGGTCCTGTCCGCGTACTCAGCCTGCTTCGACAGGGACCTCCCTCCCCTCAGGTCCAGGTCGGCCCTGACGCCGGCCGCCCTCAGGGACTCCACCAGCGCGAACGCCCTCCTGCGGAGGTCCTCGGAGACGACGGCCACGAAGACGCCCGACCTCCCCCTCCCTCCCCTCACCCCCTTCTCCCTGACCGCGTCGACGATCCTGTCCAGCCCCAGGGACAGGCCGGTCGCCGGTGTGGGGGGCCCGCCGTACTCGGCTATGAGCTCGTCGTACCTCCCTCCCCCTCCCAGCGCGTAGGGCACGTCCTCGACGAAGGCCTCGAAGACCGTGCCGGTGTAGTAGGCCAGCCCCCTCACGAGGAACGGCGTGAGCCTGACCCTCATGCCCACCGCCCTGGCCGCGTCGTAGACCTCCTCCAGGTTCTCGAGGGCCTCCACCGCACCCTCGAATCCCCTAAGGACAGGCTCCAGCTCTGAGGGGTCCTCCCCCTCGACCTCCGCCAGGCCCATGAGCCTTGACGCCCTCTCCACTCCCAGGAGCTCGGCGAGCCCGGCCTCCACCTCCGACCTCTCCACCTTCCCCAGCTTGTCCATCCACGTGAGGACCCTGGACTGCCTCTCCCCCGTCACCCCCCAGGCCTCCAGCATGGACCTCACTATGCCCACGTTGTTCAGCCTGATCAGCGCCTCACCCCCCAGGCCCACGTCCCTCAGGGTGTTCCAGGCGAGGGCCATGATCTCTGCGTCGGACTCCGGCGTCGAGGCCCCTATCAGCTCCGCGCCGGCCTGCCAGAACTCCCTGTACCTCATCCTCTGGGGCTCGTCGTACCTGAACACGTTGCCCACGTAGAACCACTTCACGGGCAGCTTGAACTCTCCCCCCATGGCGGCGAATAGCCTCGCCAGGGAGGCCGTGAACTCCGGCCTGAGCGCCACCCTCCTCCCGGCCTTGTCCTCGAACACGAACATGCTCTCCTCGATCTGCTCCCCCTCCTTCTCCTCGTAGAGCTCGAAGGGCTCGACGGTCGGGGTGAGCACCTCCGCGTATCCGGCCCTCTCGAACACGGCCCTGGCCCTGGCCTCGACCCACCTGAAGTCCTCCAGGTAGTCCGGGAGCAGGTCTCTGAAACCCCTGAGCGTCCTCACGGGCATCGGCTCACTGGCGGCGCCTCGCCAAAGCTTATATAACGCTTAGGAAGGGGTAGAGTTCGGCTGGGCCCGTAGCTCAGCATGGATTAGAGCGGCGGCCTCCTACGGCCCTGGCCGGGGCGAGCCGCAGGTCGGGGGTTCGAGTCCCCCCGGGCCCGCCACCCGAACCTGTCAACCTATTTTATCGGGCCACCGACGGGTCCCCGTGAAGATGCCCAGGGATTGGGTCCCGCCGCTCGCGCTGATGCTCGCCGCGCTGACGGCGGCCGCCGCCCCGGCGCGCGCGCAGCCGGCGGGGGGCCAGTTCGAGGCGATCGTGGTCAGGGGAGACATCTACGCCGACTGGACCGTGGCCATGGCCTACGGCCTCCACAGGGACATCCCGGTCATAACCATACTCCCGGGGATAAACGACGACGAGGTGGTCAGCATGCTGCTCGGCCTCGCCTCCTTCGACGAGACCCCCAGGGTGATGGTCGTGGGGGACAGGAGGGCGGTGCCCGACGACTTCGTGGTCAGGCTGGAGTCCCGGGGGGTGGCGGTCAGCAGGTTCGGCGGGCCCACCAGGTTCGACACGGCGATCTACGTGACCACCCAGCTGTGGGGGGACGCCGAGACCCTCGTGGTGGTGGACGGCACCAGGCCCGAGCTCTACTTCCCCGCCCTCCTCTGGTCCAGGCAGCACTCGGCCCCCATAGTCTACTCCAGCGGGGGGAGGCTGCCGGACTCGTTCTGGGCCTCCGCCCCCACATACCTCCCGAGGCTGGAGAGGGTCATCCTGATAGGGGACCCCCTCTCCGAGGACGAGCTGTCGAGGCTCTCCGCCTCCTACCAGGTGGTCAGGGTCTCCCCGGCCGAGGCCCCGGGTGAGTGGCCTGAGAGGGGCACCCTGAGCGCTATCTCGTCGGCGCTCCTGACCCCCGGCACGGCCGTGGGGGCCGCCTTGGGGGCCCTCGCGGCCTACCTGCTCGCCTCCCGCCTTGGGACCCGGGCCGGGAGGAGCCCCCTGGACCTACTGGAGGGCTTCCTGACGTCGGACGAGAGGGCCATATTCTCTGCGGTCGTCGAGAGGGGGCACATAACCCAGGACAGGCTCCCGGAGCTGACGGGCTTCTCCAAGCCCAAGGTCAGCAGGCTGGTCACGGAGCTGGTCGACAGGGGCCTGATCGAGAGGGAGAGGCGGGGGAAGACCTACGTGCTCTACCCGGCCAAGATTTTTAAGGCCGCGGAGGGAGGCCGTCAGGTCGGAGAGGGCTGAGAGATGGCGCAGGAGGTGAAGGTGGACGGCCCTTCGGCCGCGGAGGAGCTCTACTGCACGTCGTGCGGCAGGAGGGTGACGTACGAGAGGGGCGTGGTCAAGTTCCCCTGCCCCAACTGCGGCGAGTACATAATCGTGAGGTGCCGCATCTGCAGGAAGCAGGCCAACGAGTACGTCTGCCCCAACTGCGGGTTCGTCGGCCCCTGATCCGCCGGAGGGATTCGGGATGGCGAGGGTGATAGCCCAGTTCAGGGTCCTGGTCGACCCCGGCGCGGACCCGGAGGAGGTCGCCGGGAGGATCCAGGAGTCGCTCAGCCCCCTGGGGGTCCAGCTCATGGACAGGAGGCAGGCAGAGCTTGCCTTCGGGATAGTGGCCCTGACGATCCTGCTCTCCACCCCCGAGGAGGAGGGCATAACCGACAGGGTCGAGGAGGCCCTCTCCAGCATCCCGGGCGTCAGCTCGGTGGAGCTGGAGACCATGTCGAGGGGCGGGTGATCTCTTGCCCTTAGACCTCCCCCTGACCCACGTCGTGTTCGAGGAGATAAGGAAGAGGAGGGGAACCGTCACCGACAGGGAGCTGTACGAGACCCTCAGGTCCAAGGACCCCACCCTCTCCCTCGACCAGCTCGAGAGGGCCCTCATGAGGCTCGAGGTGGCCGGGGTGATCAGGGTGTCCAGCGGGGGGAAGGGCGGGACCCTGGTCATAGAGGCCGCGGAGGGGGAGCACGCCTACCTGACGCCGGACGAGGAGTGACCCGCGCTCAGAACCAGGCCTCCAGCCCGCCTCCGGCGTGCATCCTGTACGCCTCGGTTATCTCGTCCAGGACCTTCCTGACCCTCTTCTCGGAGAACTCGTGCTCGTCGACCATGAACCTCAGCAGCCCCTCGGCGTCGGGCCTCCTGAGCGACACGTCGTACTCGTCGGTCACCGGGGGGTTGAGGAAGAACTCGTAGATCTCCCTCAGAGGGACGTCGAACTCCCACCTGACCGCCCCCTCGACCTCCTCCACCGTCCCGTGGCGCCTCACGATCTCCAGAGCCCTCTTCGGCCCCACGCCCCTCACGCCCCCGGGGTTGTAGTCCGTGCCGACGAGTATCCCCACGAGGATCAGCTGCTCCCTGGTGATCCCCAGCGACCTCAGCGTCTCCCCCAGGGAGATGACCTCGGGCCTGACCTCGACGTAGGCGTCCTTCCCGGGGAGCTTCCTCCTCCCGGTTATGGTCACGTTCCTCACCAGCCTGGGGGACCCGAAGAGGAGAGAGTCGTAGTCCTGGCTCGCCGCGGCCCACACGTCCCCCCTGGCGGCCATGTGCGCCGCCTGGGCCTCCCCCTCGCTGGGCGCCTGGACCCAGGGGACTCCCATGAGCTCCAGTATTCTCTTGGCGTCCTCGACCATCTCTTCCGTGAGCTCCAGCGCCGCCTGGGCGTACTTCCGCATCTCCTCAACGTCGCCCCTCTGGGCGGCCTCAGCCCACTTCTCCCTGGCCTCCTCCCTCCTGGCGGCCCTCTCCTCCAGCTCCCTCCTCTTGAACTCCGGCGGCTCCCCGTCGAAGACGTAGACCGGCGTGATCCCCAGGGCCAGGAGGTTCGCGGTCCTGTAGAATATGCCCGAGTGCACGGAGGTTATCTCCCCCCTGCTAGTCATGAGCGGGGTGCCGTCGGGCTGCCTGACCTTGGCCAGGAACTGGTAGAGGGCGTTGTAGGCGTCCAGGGCCAGCCTCCTACCCCCCAGGTCCCTGAGGTCCACCTCCCTGCCGACCACGATGTCCCCGAGCTTGACCCCCATCCCGGGTCCTCCGGGCAGGGGGCCGCGAGAAACTTAAATCAGCGGTCCGGCCGTTTGGGAGGTGCGAATAGTCCTCCTGGGCCCCTACCACCCGGACGTGGGCGGAGTCCAGGTCTACAACACCATGCTGGCCGGAGAACTCGTGAGGAGGGGTCACGAGGTCACGGTGGTCTCCTACGGCTGGGCCAGGTCGAGGTGGGGGGAGAGGGTGATCCGGCTCCCGACCCCGAGGGTCCCCGGCGTGAGGGGGGCCAGCTTCATGGCCGCCTCCGCGCTGAGGCTGGCGGGCCTGGGGGACGCGGACGCCGTGGTCGCGCAGTACGCCAAGACCTCCGGCGTGGCCGCGTGGATCGGCCGCCTCCTGGGGGGGCCTCCATACGTTCCGGTCTTCCACGGGACGGACGCGCTCGCCGGGGCGGGGGCCTGGCTGCTGCGGCGAGCGTGCAGGTCGGCCCCGGCCGTCGCGGCGGTGAGCTCACACCTGGCGGGCGTCGTCAGGGAGAGGTTCGGGGTCGAGCCCAGGGTCGTCCGCGGGGGCGTGGACGTCGAGACCTTCAGGTCCCTCCCGGGGAGGGAGGAGGTCAGGGAGGGGATGGGGATCCCCGCCGACGCCCGGGTGGTTGGGATCGTGGGCTCCCTGGTGCCGGTGAGGGACCCGGAGCTCGCCCTCAGGGCTGCCCTCTCTCACCCCGACGCCCTGGTCCTCGTGGCCGGGGACGGGCCCCTCAGGCCCAGGCTGGAGGGGCTGGCCAGGCGCGAGGGGGCCGGGAGGGTGAGGTTCCTTGGAAAGGTCCCACACGAGAGGATCCCGCTGGTGCTGAGGGCCTGCGACCTGACCCTCCACACCCCGAGGTGGGAGGGCTTCGGCCTCTCGGCCCTCGAGTCGATGGCCGCAGGCGCGCCGCCACTGGCCACCAGGGTCGGCGCCCTGCCGGAGCTCGTGAGGGACGGCCACACAGGGTTCTTGGCAGACAGGTCCCTGGAGGCCATCTCGGAGAGGCTTAGGGAGGTCTTCTCGGACCCCGAGGGGCTGGAGCGCGTCTCCAGGGGGGCGAGGGAGTTCGCCCTGTCCAGGGGGTGGGACGCCGTCGCCGGGGAGTTCGAGTCCCTGCTGGAGGAGGTGGTGTCGTGACGGCCGGCAGGTTCGCCCACAAGCAGGTCATAGCCGTGAGGAAGGACCTGAGGATGAGCCCCGGAAAGCTGGCGGTGCAGGTGGCCCACGCGGCCTGCATGGCCGCAGAGATGGCCATGAAGAGGTGCCCCGAGGTCTACGAGGCCTGGAAGAGGGAGGGGGCCAAGAAGGTGGTGGTGGCCGTCGGCTCCGAGGACGAGCTCCTCGAGGTCTACAATCAGGCCGAGAGGCTGGGTCTGCCGAGGAGCGTCGTCAGGGACGCGGGGCTGACTGAGCTGCCCCCCGGGACGCTCACCGCGGTCGCCGTGGGTCCCCACAGGGCCGGCGAGGTCGACAAGGTCACCGGCGGGCTCCCCCTTCTGAGGTGACGAGGGGAGTGGCGAGCCACCCGGAGCTGGATGTCCGGATCGGCATGCTGACCTATGCTAGGCCCGAATGGGATCCGCTCCCTGGGAGACTGAGGGAGAGGCCGTCGGACTTCCTGGTTGACGAGGTGTGGCGAGGAGCCTCCGCCCTGATGGCGGCCGCGGGCCTCGAGTCCCCCGAGGTCCCGGAGGGGCCTCACGCGGTGTTCTCTGTCGTCAAGGTGGGGCTCACCACCGGGGAGGCCTCTAGGCTGCTGGCAAGGGCCCTCGGGATACCCGCTAGCAGGGTGTCCTACGCTGGGCTAAAGGACAGGAGGTCCGTCTCGGCCCAGTTCATGAGCGCCCCCCTCGGCAGGCCCCCCGAGGTCGTGAGCGCCCACAGGGTGAGGGCCAGGTTCGTCTGCAGGTCGGTGGAGCCGGTCTACAGGGGCTCCAACGATCTCAACGGGTTCACCCTGAGGGTGAGGGAGACGGAGCCCCGAAAGCTCTCGCGCAGGCTGACGGAGCTTGCCGGAGGCTTTCCCAACTTCTTCTCCTACCAGAGGTTCGGGGACAGGCCGCCCCTCAACCACGAGATCGGCCTCCTGCTGCTGAGGAGGGAGTTCGACCGGGCGGCCAGGCTCCTGGCGGGAAAGGGCGGGAGGGGCTACGAGTCCAGGGTGGCGGAGGCGCTGGACAGGGGGTCGGGGGGGCTGGAGGCCCTTGGGGAGATCCCGCGCGGGGCCCTGGAGATGATGCTGCACTCCTACCAGGCCCACGTGTTCAATCTAATCCTGTCCGGGAGGCTCCTCGACCGACGGATCTCGCCCGGGGGACAGGGTGATCCCCCTACCCGGGGGCGGAGAGTCGCTCGCCCTCCCGCTGCCCGGCTCCGACCCCGACGCCTACCGCGGGCCGGCCGGCGAGGAGGCCCTGGAGATAATCAGGCGAGACGGGCTGTCCCCCGAGAGCTTCCGCCTCCCCGAGCTGGGCCTGAACCTGGCAGGTGGGCTGAGGCCCGCCTGGGTTCCCGCGAGGGGCCTGAGGATCTGGGAGAGGGGGGACTCGCTCCTGGCGTCCTTCACCCTCGATCGGGGGTCCTACGCGACCTCCCTGATGAGGGAGGCCCTGCTCCCGCGCGACCCAGCTTCTCAGGGGTTCCTGTGATCCTCCCCTGGCCCTCCTCTCCCGCCAGGGGCCGCACGATCAGGGTGAGCCCGGCCCCGGCCCTGAGGGCCCTCACCATGCTCCTCGGCACGTCCGCCGCGGCCGCCTCCGCCAGGACGGCCAGGGTGCGGTCGTCCACGTAGCTCGACCTCCTGATGACGATGCTCCTGTCGCTGGCCAGGGTGAGCCTGGGGTCCCCCCTGGCCCGAAACGAGAACATCCCCCCTCCCTCCCCCGGCTCAACCTCCAGCTCGATCAGCACCCACCCTCCGGACCTGAGGTGCTCCCTCAGCCAGTCCGGGACGTCCGAGCATGCCGCGTCGGCCTCTATAGCCAGGATGCAGTCCCCCCTCTCGGTCAGGTAGTCGTCACGGGTGACCTCCATGGTAGTGCGGTGCCTCGCCCTCACGTTCGGGTGCCCCCTGGCCCTGACGGCGAACGCCCCCCCGGAGTCGAACCTCAACTCTATAGCCTCCCCGAGACCCCACCCGCGCGGGGGGAGGGGACCCTGGAGGAGGAGCGCGCCGAGCTCGTAAAAAGGCTGGAGATGATGGGCGTGATCCGCACCCCCCAGGTGAGGAGGGCCGCCCTGGCCGTGCCGAGGGAGGAGTTCGTCCCCGAGCACCTCAGGAGGGACGCCTACCGGGACACCCCCCTCCCGATAGGCGAGGGGCAGACCATCAGCGCGCCACACGGCCGCTGAGGCCGGGCGACACATGGTGTTCATGATGGACGAGCTCCTCGCCCTTGGGAGGGGGATGGTGGTGTTCGAGGTGGGCGCCGGCAGCGGGTACCACGCGGCCACCGTGGCGGAGATAGTGGCCCCGGCCGAGGGGGACCCGGCGGAGTGGGGGCACGTCTACTCCGCGGAGATAGTCCCCTCGCTCGCCAGGAGGGCGTGGTCCAACCTCAGGCGGGCGGGCTACTCCGACAGGGTCACCGTGCTCGCCATGGACGGCAGCGCGGGGTTCCCGCTCAGGGTGAGGCCCGACAGGGTGCTCGTGACCGCGGCGGCTCCCGGCCCCCCGGAGCCCCTCCTGGAGCAGCTGAAGGTCGGCGGGAGGATGGTGATCCCCGTCGGGGAGCCCTCCTGGTGGGGAGGTCAGGTGCTGGTGGTCATAGAGAAGGAGGGCGAGGGCAGGTTCAAGAGGGCGGAGATAACCCCGGTCGCGTTTGTGCCGCTGAGGGGGAGGTACGGATGGCCAGGCTGATCCACAGGGGGGCCGAGGCGGAGGTCTACGAGGTCGACGTCTGGGGGCTGCCCGCGGTGGAGAAGAGGAGGGTGGAGAAGGCCTACAGGCACCCGGACCTCGACTGGAGGATAAGGACCTCCAGGACGAGGCTCGAGGCCAGGATACTCATGAGGCTCAAGGGCCGCGGGGTGAGGTGCCCGGCGGTGCTGGACGTCTGGGGAGACACCCTGCTCCTGGAGATGGTGCAGGGCCCGACGCTGCTGGACCTCCTCTCCCGGGGCGGAGGGGACATCGGGGAGGTCATGGAGGACCTCGGGCGGCAGGTCGGCCTGATGCACTCTGCCGGCGTCGTCCACAACGACCTGACCCCGCTGAACGTGGTCGTCCAGGGGGGGAGGACCTGCCTCATTGACTTCGGGCTCGGGGAGTTCTCGAAGAGCGAGGAGGACATGGCCGTGGACCTCCACGTCCTCAAGAAGTCCCTGGAGGCCCTGTTCCCCGAGAAGGCCCCGGGGCTCTTCCAGAGGTTCCTCTCGGGCTACGGGGAGACGGCCCCCATGCCAGACCTCGTGCTGGTCAGGCTGGAGGCCGTCGAGAGGAGGGGGAGGTACAGGAGCTGGGTCGGCTAGATGGCGGAGGGATCTCGCGTGGGCGGAGGCGGATGGATCAGGTTCGTCACCCACAACAGGCACAAGTTCCTGGAGGCCCGGGACATCCTGGCGCGGTTTGGGATCCGGGTTGAGTGGGTGGAGATGGAGTACCCGGAGGTCCAGGCCGACACGCTCGAGGAGGTGGCCCTCTTCTCTGCCAGGTGGCTCCTGGGTCGGGTCGACCCCCCCTTCTTCGTGGAGGACGCCGGCCTCTTCATAGACGAGCTGGGGGGGTTTCCAGGGCCCTACTCCTCCTTCGCCTTCAGGACCATAGGCAACGAGGGGATCCTCAGGCTCATGCGGGGAGTCAGGGACAGGAGGGCCACCTTCAGGTCGGTTGTGGCCGTTGTCCTCGACGCGGAGTCGGAGCCGGTCGCCCTGGTCGGCGAGACCCCTGGCAGGATAGCGGAGTCCGTCAGGGGAGGGGGGTGGGGGTTCGACCCGATCTTCGAGCCCCTGGAGCCGGGCGGCCTCACCTACGGGGAGCTGGGGGAGGAGAAGAACAGGTACTCGCACCGCTACAGGGCCCTCAGGAGGCTCGGGGAGTGGCTCTCGGAGGGGCGCAAGCATTTATAACGGGGAGGGCCCGAGAGCCGGGAAGGAAGCCGGGTGATGCGGTTGGCCAGGATGCACAGCAGGAAGCGGGGCAAGTCCGAGTCCACGAGGCCCCCCGCCAGCGTCCCCCTCGACTGGGTCTCCCTGAGCAGGGAGGAGATAGAGGACATAATAGTCAGGCTCGGCAAGAGGGGAGTCCCGCCCAGCCAGATAGGCATGATACTGAGGGACGTTTACGGGGTCCCCCTGGTCAGGAGGGTCCTGGGCAAGAGGCTGACCAGGGTGCTGGCGGAGCACGGCGCGGCCCCCGAGATCCCGGAGGACCTGCAGGCCCTGATCAGGAGGGCCCTCAGGATCAGGAGGCACCTCGAGACCCACAGGAAGGACCTCCACTCCAGGAGGGGGCTCCAGCTCATAGAGTCCAAGATCCACAGGCTGGTGAAGTACTACAAGAGGGTCGGAAAGCTCCCGGCCGACTGGAAGTACGACCCGAAGAGGGCAGAGCTGCTTGCAAGCTGAGCCCTCTGAGAGGTTCAGGCTGCTGGTGGAGAGGGCATCAGAGGGCCCGGCCTCCGCCCTGCGGAGCCCCGGGGGGCCCGCCCGCCTGCTCTCCCACATAGACGCCGACGGCATAAGCTCGGCGTCCGTCCTGGCCTGGCTCCTCTTGGAGCTCGGAAGGCCCTTCCACGCCTCCTTCGTCAAGAGGTTCCCCGAGGACCTGGCCGGGGAGCTGGGCGAATACGGTCTCCTGATCGTGTCCGACATGGGGTCCGGCTACAGGGAGCGCCTCTCCGGCGCGGCCTCTCGTGCGAGGGTGGTCGTGGTCGACCACCACGAGCCGGTCGGGGAGACCCCCGAGGGCGTGGAGGAGCTGAACCCGCACGACCTGGGGATCGACGGCGGACAGGAGGTCTCGGCCGCCGGTGTGGCCTACGCCCTCTTCCGGGCGACCCTCCCCGACGGGCCGAGGCCGGCTCACCTCGCCCTGCTGGGCGCCATAGGGGACGTTCAGTCGAGGAACGGCTTCTCGGGCGTGAACCAGGAGATACTCAGGCAGGCAGCGGAGATGGGCCTCGTGGAGGCGCGAACGGAGCTCAGGCTCTTCGGGGGACCGGAGTACCCCCTCCTCCTCGCCCTCGAGAGGACCGTCGACCCCCCGATACCCGGCGCGTCCGGGAGTTCCTCCGGCGCCCTCGAGATGCTGGAGAGCCTGGGCATCCCCCCGAAGACGGGGGACCGCATGACGACGCTCTCCGACCTTACCGAGGATCAGAGGAGCGCCCTCCTTAGTGAGATCGTGAAGAGGCTCTCAGCTCGTGGCCACAGGGCGACGCCCGATCAGCTCCTCGGGACGGTCTACACGCTCCTCACCGAGCCCCCCGGGTCCCCCCTGAGGGATCTCGGCACCTTCGCCACCGTGCTGAACGCGTGCGGCAGGATGGGCCGCGCCGACGTTGGCCTGGCCCTGGGCCTGGGCAGGAGGGGCCGCGCCCTCGAGGCGGCCACTCGGGTGCTCTCCGACTACAGGAGGGAGCTGGCCCAGTTCCTCGACGTCCTGGGAGAGGTCCAGCGGGTCGAGGGCGGCGTCCTGTTCGTCGACGGCAGGGGGAGGCTGAGGGACACCCTGACCAGCCCGGTGGCCTCCATAGCGGCGAGGTCCCCGCCTGAGGAGGGGGTGCTGCTGGTGGCGGTCGCGGCGGAGGAGCCCGAGCGCTCTGGGCTCGTCAAGCTCTCCCTGAGGCTAACCCGGTGGGGCAGAGAGTCCGGCCTGGACGCCGGAGAGCTCGCCTCGAGGGCGGCCGAGGAGCTGGGAGGGGAGGGGGGCGGCCACTCGGCCGCGGCCGGCCTCTCGATCCCCGCGTCCAGACTCCAGAGGCTCGTTGACCTGCTCGCCGAGACGACGAGGCGGTGAGCGGATCCCGGGTCCGATCTGGCCCCTAGCGGCGAGTCAGGAGCCCGCGCCGCCGGAGCTGAGGCCCTCTATCAGCTGCCTGAGCTCGGCCCGAACCTCCCGCTCCTCCTCTTGGTACTTCTTCAGGACGGACTCGGAGGCCTGAACGGAGAGCTTCAGCTCTTCTAGAGCCTCATCCCTCGTCCTTGGGATCAGTATGTGACCGGCCCTCTCGTACACGGTCTCTACGCCCTCCAGCTTCTCCAGCCTCTGGAGCGCCTGCCTGGCAGACTGGACCGTGGCGGTCAGTGTGGCTATCTGACTCCTCAGCGTCTCGAGCCTCTCTAGCAGCTGTCTGTACCTCGCCTCGACGTATTCGCGTCCCTCCTCCGACAAGAGGGTCACCGGGCGCGCGGCGATCTCCAATCTAAAAGTTCTGCGGGGGAGGCTACCTCTCGAGCTCAACCCTCGCGGACGCCTCCATGGCCAGCGCCTCACCGCTCCCGGAGCACCCCGCTCTCCCGGAGTAGCCCAGTAGGGACAGGACCTCCGTCGGGCTCGGGTACCCTATCCTGACGGCCCCCAGGGATCTAAGCCTCTCCTCCAGGGGGTCGAGGTCCCTGAGCAGGCAGACTGCCGTGCACCTCCCGCCGGAGGGGCTCAGCAGGCGAAGGGCCTGGGACAGCTGGCGGATCCCCGCAAGGCAGGCCGCGAACTCCGTGGCGAGCGTCCTGCCAAGCCCTCTCCCAGACCTGAAGGCCCTCAGGGCCCTGCGGGCGGCGAGGGCCGCGTGCCTCCAGGAGGCCACGGCCTCCCACCTGACCATCAGGGCGAACTCCTCCGCTGGGTCGGAGCACAGGTCCTGAAGGAGGTCCATGCTGACCTCCCCCGGCACTGAGAGGGGCGCCACCGCCAGCCTGAAGCCCCGCTCCAGGGCGACCGAGTCTAGGAGCTTGCTGCCCACCCGAGCGCACCTGGCCCACTCCTGCGATGCTCCCTATTATCGGTTCCCCCGGCCCGGGGGGCTCAGAGGGTCGCTCTGCCGCTCCGAACTCGGCCGGCCCCGCCCCCCGGCCGGCGCTCCCCACGGCCTACCCGCCCGCGCCGACCTCTCGGCCCCTGCGCCTAGCCAGCCAGATCACGGTGAGCAGGGCGACTGCCTGCGCCGGTAGACCGGCCGTCAAGAGGTCCACTCCTCTCCCGCCCCTCCCCGCGGGGCCGGCGCGGCGGGACTCCAGGCCGGGCAGCTCGCAGGGAGCCCCGTCCCCTCCCTTCTGGAGCGAGTCGGGCTTGCTGACGCTCCCTCCCCTGGCGTTCAGGTCCGCCGTCCCTGGGGCCCCTCCGGAGCCCGGAGGGCTCCCGTCTCCTCCCCTACCCCCGTTGCTCGCGTTCTCCAGCTCGACGTCTCCCGGCTCCCCGTTCCCCAGAGTGCCCTTCCCGCCAGCGCCTGACCAGGCCCTGACGTCTCCTCCTCTCCCTCCGTCTCCGCCGGGTCCCACTTCGCCCTCCACGCAACCGTTCCCTCCCCTGCCGCCGTTCCCTCCCCTGACGTAGGCGTCTCCCCCGTCTCCTCCGACGAAGCCCCCTCTCGGCGCCACTCCACGCAGGATGGCCTTTCCTCCATCTCCCCCGACGGCCACGGCGTCTCCTCCCCTGCCGCCTGCGCACCCGGGTCCGTTGCCCAGCCCTCCGTCTCCCGGGAAGGCGTAGGCGTCTCCTCCATCACCACCTTGGCCCTCCGTGACCACCGGGTTCGGCCCGGTGACCCCGGGGCTCCTGATCAGGACCCAGGCCCCTCCTCCCCCGTTCCCGCCGTAGGCCTCGGCGTTCCCTCCCCTTCCGCCGGGGCACCCGGGGTTCCCGTCCCTACCGTGCGCCTCCGCGTCTCCTCCGTCCCCTCCCCAGCCAGCCTTGAACCTGTTCTGGCCGCGCAGCTCTATCCCTGCGACCGCCTCGACTCTTATCTCGCCCCCCCTGCCTCCGTCTCCTCCGTAGGCCTTGGCGTTCCCGTCGGGGCCCGGCTCGGCCGTCGCGTCTCCTCCGTCCCCTCCCCAGCCCGTCTCCAGAGTCGTCGAGTTCATGATCAGCCTCCCCGAAATGTCCAGCCCGAATGGGAACCAGCCGTCCACGAATATCCATATGGACGCCCCGTTCTCCCCTCTACCCGCCCTCACGGTCCCCCTGCCGGTCTTGTCACACCCATCCCTGCCGTCCCTCGACTGGATCTCCACCCCGTCGAGGTAGAGGTTTCCAAACGCCGAGAACAGGATGTACGGAGATCCGCCAAACCACCTGCAGCCGAACCTGTTTCGCTGTACCACCCTCCCCCTCCTGACGATGAAGTTCCTCGGGATCCTGGCGCCTGCCGGGGGCTGCGGCGGGGGGCCTGGCGGAAACATGGGCGGGAGGGGCCAGCCGGGCCTCCACCAAGCGGGGATCGCCCCACCCAGCGCGGGAGCCTGCCAGCCCATCCCGTGGGAGAAGTTGCCCCCTGACATCGAGACATTCGCCAGATCGGCCGGGTTGGGCCCGTTCGAGAGCAGAATGTCACCCTCTCCCACCAGGGTGGAGTTCTCTATCGTGACGTTCCCCTGCCCCCATATGAGCAGGCCCGGGCCGGTGTAGTTCTCCTCGGGGATCCCCGGCGGCACCCTCTGGGTCGCGCAGGAGACGTTCACCAGGGAGTTCAGCAGGGAAACGCTGGAGTTGGCGACTATCGCCAGGGACCTGCAGTCCCCCACGACCTCCCCCTCTATCGACACTGGCCCGAGCGACACGAGGAGGAGGTCGTCCGAGAGCTCAAGCCTCCCCCCTGGGGCGACCGCGAGGCCGGTGGTGATCACGACGCCCCCCAGCTCCTCTCTGCCCCGAACCTCCAGGGGAGGGGCTACCTTCTCGAGCAAGCTCTGGCGGCCCTCCCTGTGGGCCCTCTGGGTCCCGTACCTGTCGCTCCCGGCGGCCACCACCACTACCTGCCCGTCCGCCCAGACGTCCCTGAAGGCCACGATGAAGCTGGCCCCTGGGGCCCTCACAGCCTCCTGCAGGCTCGAGTTCAGGAGGGTCCTGACGATAGCCCCGACTCCCTCGTAGGCGTCAGGCCCTCCCAGGATTATGATCCTCGGCGCGTCGGCTACCGTGGAGAGCTCTCCCGCCCCCACGACCTGGACCTCGAACCCGATGAACGAGAGGAGGTCTATCAGGTCTCCCGCAAGCTCCCTGTCGATAGAGTTGGCGAGGATCACCACCAGTGGCTGCGTGGAGACCGTCCCCGGTTGCGCGGAGGGTTGACCTCCCCCCAGCGAGGGTATCCCGGGCGGGGCCAGGAGGGCCGCGAGGGCCGCCGCCAAGAACCACCTGACGGGAGGCCTGACCATTACGATATCTGCGCTCTCTCGGATATAAGCTTCTCTTCACATACGATTAACACCTTTAACTTTTGTATTAACGGGGGATTGACTCCAAAGAGCCTCCACCTCATCCGAACCCCCTGCCGGCTGCCCAGGCTCAGGCCACTCCGGACTGGGGAGAGAGAAGAGATGGAGTCGCCCCAGAGAGTCCCCCAGGCGGCTGATCTCGAGCAGTCACCCTTCTACTGGGATGGCGCCCTCGCTAGGTCCCCCGGCTCGCGGGCGGTTAACCCTTAATTTAACCAGATGGTAAACCATGTGTGTCCGAGGTAGTTGCCTTCAAGGTGAGAAGAGAGATAAAGAGGAAGATGGAGGAGCTCAAAGGAGAGGTAAACTGGCCTGAGGAACTCAGAAAATTCGTCGAGATGAGAATAAGGGAGGTGGAGGCCCGGAGGAGCAGGGAGAGGGTCAGGGCGAGGCTGAGGAGCGCCGGCTGGTCGGTCCCGAGGGGGACCTCGGCGAGCCTCGTGAGGGGGGACCGTGATAGTCATTGACGCCTCGGCCCTGGCCGCGATAGTGCTGAAGGAGGAGGGCTGGGAGGATCTCTTGAACCTCTCCGCGCTCTTCATCTCGGTTGAGCTGGCCCTGAAGGAGGCCGCAAACGCGGTCTGGGCCGCCGCGCTATCAGGGAGGCTGTCGAGGGCGGAGTCCAGAGAAGCCCTCTCAATACTCAGGGAGTTCTTCGCCGGAAACGTGGTGACACGCCCCCAGTCGGATCTCGTGGACGCGGCCTTCGAGCTGGCCCTCAAGCACGGGATCACCGTGTACGACTCGATCTACGTGGTCCTCGCGCTGAGAGAGTCCCTGCCGCTGCTCACCTTCGACGCAGGCCAGGCCAGGGCTGCGGGAGAGGAGGGGGTCAGGGTGCTCCCCTGACCGCTCCCTTAGCGGTCCCTAGCCCCACACAGCCAACGCACGACCCTGGCCCGCCGTACCCCAGCCCCCAGGGCTGGCTTTGCCCCGGCGTGGGCCACCGGGCCGCTTTCGACTCGGCCCTCCCGAGGCGCTTAGAGGTCGGGACTCTGGGGGAGAGGCTAAACCTCCCCCAGCCCCCTGACGTACTTGGAGTAGGGCTCCCCCAGCCTCCTCACTAGCCTCTCATCGGCGGTGTAGAGGTGAGTCCCCCTGACCAGGGCCAGGGCAACGTAGGATGCGTCGTAGATCGTTATTTGATTTCTGAGCGCCAGCTCCAGCGTCTTTCTCGCATAGTCCCCCCTGAGCGGGTAGAGGGAAAAAGAGTAGGCCTCCAACGCCTCGTGAATCTGTGCCATCTCCTCCTCGGTGAACAGCCCCTTGTAGAGGAGGGCGTTGAGCACCTCGAACGTGATGAGTTCTGGGGCCGCTATCTCCACCTCTCCGTCGATGTACCTGTCCCTCAGCTTCAGCGCCTCCTCAGAGCCCTCCTCCTCAACGAACCACTTCACCACGACGCTGGCATCAACGACGATCTCCGTACCTCTCATCTCGGAACCTCCTGATTATCTCCTCGGCCCTCTCCTCACCTCTGCTCTTCTTTCTCACCCTCTCGTTGATCAGGACGGCCTTTGCCAGGTTCTTCCTCCTCTCCTCGGCGATCTTCTCCCTGATAGCCCGCCTGATGAACTCGCTCCAGTTTATTTTGATCCGCTCCATCAGCCTCCTGGTCTCCTCGTCGATCCTTACCGTAATTACTGTCATACAAGTCGATATGGTATGACTCCCAATTAAACCTTAGTCGCGGATCTAAGCACTGGTGGAGGGTTAGTTCTCGAGAGACGGGGAAGGTGGGCGGGCAGCGACGCGTGAGACCGTTGATCGCCGCACCAAGGGCCCCTCATACGATTTCCAGGAGAAATCCGTGGGATTCCTCTGGTCATCCCGCGATCGATTCCACCACCCTGAGGAGGTCGTCCAGCGGGTAGTACCCCTGTACCGTGTACAGGAGCCCGTCTATCCAGGCGGAGATCTTGACCGGATTGTCGGGCGCCTCCGGCCAGACGTAGACCCTCAGCCCGCTCACATCGACCTCCCTCACGCCCTCCGGGAAGACGAAGGCTCCCTCCTCCAGCCTGTCGACCCACGCGACCAGCAGAGGTCCGTCGGGGAGCCACGGAGCCGGGACGTTGTAGTACCCAACCTCCCTCAGGGCCCCTCCGCTGTAGTTCGAGAAGACCAGCAGCAGCGAGTTGTTCCAGCTGTTCTCTGGGATGAGCACCCCCGCCAGCGTGAGGTTGTCCGGCAGCCAGGACGGGAATCGGAGCCTGGGGTCAAACTCCCTCAACGAGTCGAGCGGGATCTCGGTTCCCCTCACGCGGACCGGCTTCGGCCCAAGCGCGTGCTCGCGGCACCCCTCGGGCGGGACCATGGACCCCATGAACTCCACCAGCTCGCCGGTGGGGAGGTACGCGTACACCTCGTACGTCCAGTCGCCTCGCGCGCGGCGCGCGCGGTAGTAGGTGGACAGATTCCTTCCCCCAAAGGCGAACTGGAGTATGAGGGGGCTAGGGTCCCCGTACCTCAGTGCCTGACCGACCACGCGGAGGGCGTCATCCTCACTACGCCCCGGAACCACGACGGCCACCAGCCTGAGCCCAGCCGGGTGATACGTCGGAACGCGGATTTCCAGCTCCCTGATGACCGATTGGACAATCTCCCGAGGGACCTCCACCAGCTCGTCGAGCGGGGGTCCCGGGGGTGGCCCCCAGCCCACGGGACAGGACGAGTTTTTCAGCCCTTTCAGTTCCTCCACGCTCACGTTGATCCAGTCTGGCCCCGAACACCCGAACCCGGAGGCTGATCCAGGCTCAGCTGAATCCCCCTGATCTCCCTCAGGGGGCCTCCAGAGGAGTTCTCTGCCCGGCCTCCGGGGGCTGCGGGTGTAGAAGGAAAGCCGCCTGCCACTCCCGTGGGTTCACTTGACCTGGAGAGAACTCCCAGTAGGAGTATTGTCGGAGTCAAGACGACGAGGGCTAGGAGAGAGGCCTTCAGGAGCGAAGTCGCCCTCACGACGACCACTCACTCTTACGGTTGTGGGTTCTGTTAACTTATTGTTGGTATAAACAATTGCGAATAAGCCCACGAAGTGGGTTTGGGGAGCCGAAGGCGAACCGTATTATCCGCTGTTATATTCTCCGAGTGGAACGAGGACTAGGAAAGCGAGGCTTTCCGAAGAGTTTACCCTCTCTCACATTCCACCAACGATTGTTACCATCGCCACCGATAGCATCATCAGTTTCCAGA
>CAZQNA010000010.1:0-48545 GCA_964594835.1 uncultured Nitrososphaerota archaeon | reverse complement strand
CGGAGAAGAAGATGGTCGAGGCGTACGAGGTCCTCAGACTTGCCTACGCCACAGCGGGGCCGTCAGAGGCCTCAAAGGCGGCCCTCCTCGCGAGGCCCATGAGGACCAAGATGAGGGTAAGGAGCGTGATAGGCGTAGAGGTCCCGGAGATCGAGGTCAGGGAGCTGGAGGTCGTGACGACCCCCTCCCTCAACGCCGCCGTCATCGCTGCGGCGGAGAAGATGGCCGAGGCCCTAAACGTGGTCATCAAGTCCGCGAACGTGGAGGCGAGGTTCGAGAGGATCGCCGAGAGTCTTGCGGAGACAATGAGGAAGGTGAACGCGTTGGAGAAGCTGGTGATACCAGAGCACAGGGAGATGAGCAGGTACATCGAGGAAATGTTGGAGGAAGAGGGTCTGGAGGAATTCCTCCGGGTTAAGAAGTACAAGTCTGTGAAGGGGAGGGAGTGAGTTGGGTAGGTTCAAGTATGCGATCGTCCGGGCCCATGGCCTTAAGACCCGCTTGGTGCCGGAGGAGGCACTGAAGTCCTGGGCCTTCACCACGGACGACGAGGTCCTCTTCTCTGAGCTGACGAAGACCGAGTACGGTTCTTTCTTTTCGGGGCCTGAGGACCTGAGGAGGGCGGACAAGATCGAAGTGGCCCACGCCAGGGTGATGGCCAGAAGGGCCAGACAGTTAATCTCCATTATGTCTGGCGACGAGGGCGACTTCTTCAGGGCCTACATGGGGAAGTATGATCTGGAGAACCTAAGGAGAATCATTTACTCTCTAGAGATGGGGACCCCTCTCGAAGAGGAATCCCTTCTACCTATAGAGGGGTTTCTCCTAGACATACCGGTTTTAGCCAAAGCTAGTACCGTAGACCAGCTCATAGGTCTTATTAGGTTGGGTGAAGTCAGATCTGCCTTGAGAAGTTGGTTACAGCAAAGAGAAAATCTAACCATGCTAGATTTAGTCCTCGACGCCACCTACCACGATATGCTGTTGGCCAAGGCTAATTCGGCCAAATCGCTGAGTAAGGACAAAGCCTTCAAAGAAATCCTGAAAATCTACCTCGATAGAGTTCTGCTACTTTCGGCACTGAAGATGCTCTTAAAGGGAGATAGGTCGGGGCTTCACCTGTTCAAAGGGAGGCTAGACCCGGCAGCCTATAAAATAATCGTCTCCGCGGAAGACCTCCAACCTGCCCTTGTGTCTCTAGGGGGCATTGGGAGGTACAGGCATTTGGCAACTGAGGTGCTCAGATCCTACGAAGAGATCGGCCAACCATGGGTCTTGGAGCTGGCAGCGTACAGCGATATATCGGTGTGGGCCCTAAGATATGGTATAAAGAGATCTCTGTCTTCCGCGTTCCTACTCACATATTTGATCGAGGTCGAATGGGAAGCAACCAGGATCAAGACGCTACTACTAGCAAGAATAGCTGGTCTCACTGGAGACAAAGTATACGACCTCGTGAAGGAGGAGTAATTCCTAAGTGATACCTTTTGATTACCAGCATTCAATCCTCTGCGGCCTTCATCCAAATTGCGTTACGTAGACTCGTAAAAGAGGGTGGGTGGCAACCAATAGAGAACCTTTGGTCGGCTACTCATATCTTACCTAGGATCAGGTAGCCTATCAGGAACCCATAGATGGCCACACCCTCAGCGAGGCCCCCTAGGACAATTACGGCGGTAAACATGTCAGGCCGCTCTGCCAGCAGCGCGCTGCCACCCACGGCAACTCCATACAGTGCGATCCCGGCTGCTATGGTACTACCTACGACGGCGATCCCCGCACCAATATAACCCAAATTACCGTTGCCGCCAGCTGCAGTGGGCTCCTCCTGTACTACTTGGCTGGCTAAGGAAATGGAAGCCGGTAGGAGGATTGTGGGGAGGCCCAGCACCACGACCACCAACAACTTCCCTCTCAAGAATCTCAGTAGCCTTCTCCTAGCCATATACGACACCTCGTGATCTCCTATCCCGCCTGAGTGCTGCCAGGCGCCGCTCGGACTTTCCAGAGAATATAAAAAACTGTTTTTGACCAAGACTTTGAGCCCCTATTAGCCAAGGAGTTCCCTCACTGATATGAATGGGCGTCCCTGAGCAGAGAAGAACTTTGTGAACAGTTCGTAGAAGGTCAACCTAAGGGCTTGGATGAAGGAGACCATTCCTTCTAGCCCCATGCCAAATACGTTGAATATCACGAGAGGTAAAATGCGTGCCGCAGTTGATGTAGCTTCGGCTGCAAGTTCGTGAGCTAGCACGCCAAAGGTGGCGTGTGAAATGGCAAACCCAGCGAGCCTAAGGAAGGATAAGCTGTTGCTCAAGAGCGAGAGGGAACTCTCGAGGAATATCGTTATACCTTCAACGGCCCCTTCACCAACCCCGTAACCATGCTTGAGCGATTCAAACACTGGGTACGCGACCGTGACCATGACTATGAAGGCTGCCAACTTAAACAGTGGATCGGCGACGGTAGCAGTCATGTCGGCACCGTTCCTATAGGCCGCGTAAAACGCAGCCACGTATGCAAAGAAGGTCCCAAAGCCCCGAAACTCTAGAACGGAACCCCAGAAATCCCCTTGGATTATCTTATTGACGGCTTGAAGGAAGAATGCAAGTGCAAGTTCGAAACCACCGAATAGTAGTGATAGTGAAATTAGCCCCATCGGATCCTTAGAGGGCGCTGGTAAAATGCTGTGCTCTGTTAGGTGAATGAAGAACGCCTCTCCGTAGAGGAACCCGAACAGCATCGACGCCATTCCAGCTGATACCAGTATTCCTCCAAAGTCTCTCATGTTCTCGCTTCTCGACTTTTTGTATATCAGTAGGCCTAGCAGGGCCAAGACTAATCCATGACCGAAGTCGCCGTACATGAAACCAAACATTAGGGAGAACAGTACGGTCGTGATTGGAGTGGGGTCAAGTTCTCGAGACTTGGGCCAGCCGTAGAGCTTATGTGTCAGCAGCCTGAACGGTCTGAAGATCTTACTGATGCGGACGTATGTCGGCGGCTTGTCCTCCTTCTTAGGCCCCTCGAACTCTATTCCCAAGAACCCCGCGAGCTTGCTCGAGAGCTTCTCCTTTAGCACCTCCGCCTTGCTGGCCGGGACCCATCCTTGGGTGAGCACCAGCTCGACTCCCTCGAGCATGAAATCGGACTCTAGCTTCTCGACAGCGGCCTCTCCCCTTATCTGACCGAGGGCGTGTACCACCTTGGCGAACAACACCTCGAGGTCCTTGAGCACCTTGGCCTTAGCCTCCTTGAGCTTCTTCTTGATGTCCCTCTTGACGTGCTTGGCTGGCCTTTCCAGCTCCCGCTGAATCTCGAGAAGCCTGCCTATCGCCCGGTCGACCTCTTCCGGCAGAGCCCTCATCTCCTCGAGCGTGAGGTCTCCTCCGGTCCACTCGGCCTCTGGCGCCTTCCCGAGGTGAGCTATCAGATTTTCCGCCGACCTCTTGAGCTCAGAGTAGAGTCTCAGATATTCGGTCGAGACTTCTGAGGGTGGTTTGAGACCGGGGACGTCCTCGGGCCGCTCCATGTGAACCTCCTCAAACTCGACGAGCGCCTCCGCCAGGTCTCTGCGGAGGTTCTTGGACGTGCATACGTAAAATTTCTTGACGGGCTCCGGGACGAGCATGCAGATCCCCTCTCTCCCTCATCTGCCGAGGCGCTAGAGGCAAAGATCGCCGAGAGCGTGTTCACGGCGACTTTAAAAAAGGTGACGCGGGCGCCGACGTGAGAACATGGGCAGGGGCCTCCTATTCTTCGTGGGCACGCGGCCGGAGATAATCAAGGCGGCGCCAGTAATACACTCTCTTGGGAGGAGGGGCATCCCAGTCGACCTCGTCCACGTCGGGCAGCACTACGACAGGGAGCTCAGTAGGGTGTTCCTGGACGAGTTCAGGCTGCCCGAGCCGGCGGCCGAGCTGGGCGTCGGGTCGGGGAGTCACGCATACCAGACGGCCGAGACCATGATGAGGGCCGAGGAGGTGCTCGGCGAGTTTCTCCCCGAGGCGGTCCTGGCGGTGGGAGACACCAACGCCGTCCTCGGGACGGCCCTGGCCTGCACCAAGCTGGGGATCCCGTTCCTCCACGTGGAGGCGGGACTGAGGAGCTTCGACCTCACCATGCCCGAGGAGATCAACAGGAGGGTCGCCGATCACCTGGCCGCCCTCAACTTCGCCCCCACGGCGAGGGCCGTGGAGAACCTGCTGAACGAGGGCATCCCCCCCTCCAAGGTCAGGCTCACCGGGAACACCGTAGTGGACGCGGTTCACACGATGCTCCCGGTGGCGAGGGAGAGGTCCAAGATCCTCAGGAAGCTCCGGGTGGACTCCAGCAAGCTGACCCTCCTGGTGACCGTGCACAGGAGGGAGAACCTGGAACGTCCTGAGAGGCTGGCCGGGATCGTGAACGCCCTGCTCGAGTTGGAGGAGGCGCTGGTCGTGTGGCCTGTCCACCCGCACGCCGCGAGGGTGCTCAGGGAGAGGGGCCTCCTGGACGACCTGGTGAGGGCCCCCCACGTGAAGGTCATCAAGCCTCTGGGGTACCTCGACTTCCTGAACCTCCTCTCGGCCTCGACCGCCGTGGCCACCGACTCCGGCGGGGTTCAGGAGGAGGCGTTCACGCTGGGGGTCCCGTGCGCAATACTCAGGGACAACACGGAGAGGCCCGAGATAGTGGAGCTGGCGGGCGGCCTGATCGTCGGGGCCCACTCCGGTCGCATAGTCAAGGCGGTCAGGGATTTCTTCTACAGGTCCTCGTGGAGGAGGAGGGCGAGGAGGGCCGGAAACCCATTCGGAGACGGGAGGGCTGGAGAGAGGATAGCGGAGATCGTGGCGGCGACCAACATGGAGGACCTTCAGCCCCTGTCCCCCTACTTCGAGGAGGGTGCGCCCCTCTACGCGGTCGTGAGGGTAGGCGGGAGGGTTGAGGGGAGGACCGTGGGGCAGGTGCAGGAGGAGTTCGGCCTGAAGGTCGTGGCGGTCTATGGGCGGGACGGGAGGGCGGGCTACCCTGAGGCTGACAGGATCCTCTCGTCCGGGGAGACCCTTAAGGTGCTCGGAGAGAGGAGGTTCGTCGAGAGGCTCCGGGCGGCCTGCGGGAGGTGAGCCCAGCTGAACCCAGTCCAGACCTTGGGCCTCTTCCTCCTGGGCCTCGGGCTCCTGCTCATAATGATCTCGATCCTGCCGCTTGGGAGGCGGAGGGGCGGGAGAGAGGGAGGGCAGGAGAGGGGCTCCGAGGCGGTGGGCGGCATCATCCTCCTAGGGCCGATCCCCATAGTGTTCGGCAGGAACCTGACCAAGGGGATGCTACTGCTGCTCGTGCTCTCAGGCCTCGCGATGACGGTCACCCTGCTGGCCCTCTACCTCATGACGGGGGGTTAGGCATGGGCTTCGGAGAGGGGCTGGGCGAGGAGATAGGGAGGGAGATTCAGGAGGCCTTCTTCAGGGCCGTCCTCTTCCTGCTGGGAGTTGCGATGATCTTCATGGGAACCCTCCTCCTCGCCCTCGGCTCTCTGGAGGGAGGGGGCACGGAGGGAGGTTTTGTGATAATAGGGCCCTTCGTGTTCGCGTACGGGAGGGAGGTTCCCAGTTGGCTGGCCGCGGCCCTCCTGGCGGCCACCCTGGCGGCGACCGCGCTGTTCCTCCTCGCTGCCAGGAGGGTCCTTGGGGCCGGTGGGGAGGACCACCGCTAGCCTTCAGAGGAACCTCCTGCGGATCGACTCAGACTCAAGCCTCGTGAGCTCCCTGAAGAAGTCGTCGTCCGCCTCACGGTGTCTCGAGAGTAGGGACCTCAGGCCCTCGGGGTCCACCTCCCTCGCCGCGGCGGCAACCAGCGCGAGGCTCCCGAACCTCTCTGTGAGGGACGCCAGCCTGAAGGCTCGATCGGCGAGTTCAGAGTCCGCCACCGCGGGGCGGCCCCTCCTCCTCGCCTCCTCGACGGCCTGAACCGCGCGAGAGGCCCACCTCCCGGAGAACGCGGCCAGCGCCCTGGACCCGCAGGAGGGACACCTGAGCTCCATCTTCGACTCGAGGAGAGTCTTGGCCCTCACGCTCGTCCACCAGGACCAGCAGAGCGGACACACGACGACGAGGTCCGTTCCCAGGATCCTGGCCTTGGCCGCCTGGAGGAGTATCCTCTCGAGGCTCTCTGGGGGGAGTATCTCCAGGAAGAACTGCGACCTCCTCAGGCCCATCCATGCGAGCGGGCTGGGTGAGTCCCGGACGAGGGAGATCATCTCGATTTCGCCCGACTCAACGGCGGAGGCGAGCTTCTGGGCCCCCCACACGTCGTAGTCTCTCGTGAGGGACTCCGACACGGCCTCCCGGTAGACGGGCGTCCCCTCGTATGCCTCCACTATCTTCCTGAGGCTGAGCTCCCTCAGGCTCGCGGCCTTGGATATCAGGCCCATCCTCTTGGCCACCTGGAGGATCCTTACGCCGAACCTGCCGCTTCTAGGCAACGTCTTGAGCAGGAGATCCCTCAGGTCCCTGCGCAGGAGGGAGCGGAGGGAACTCTCCACGATCTCCACGCTCGCGGGCTTCAGGACTATCCGATAGGGGTCGGAGTTGGCCATCACGCCCAGCCCGACCTCCTCGACCATCGTCTGCGCGAGCAGCCTTGACAGGGTCCTGTTCACCAGCGTCCCGGCGCAGGCGTGGATCACCACGTAGTTGGAGAACCCCTCTATCACCACCCTCCTGTCCGTCCCCACCGGAATCCCCAGCTCGACGTGCTCCCTTATGGGCTGAACTGCCCTCCTTACGTCCCCGGCCCCGGCGTACGGGTACTCCCTCAGGACCGCCCTGACCGCTGCCTCGACCCCCTCCGACCTGACCTCCCCCTCGATCAGTCGCCTCAGCCTGCCCACCTCCGCCGCCACCTCCTGCGGGACCGGGAGGTCCTCCCCGACCCAGCTCGGTATGGCGCCCGTGGGATCCTCCGCCCTGGACACCAGGACCCTGCCGGCCTCTATCCTCCTGAAGATCCACACGGATCCCTTGAACACGAACTTGACGCCGGGATAGAGGTCGTCCAGGACGAACGCCTCGTCCAGGTACCCGATGAGCATCCCAGAGTTCTCCTCGACGACGGGGTACCTCCTCTCGTCGGGGATGGTCGAGAGGTTCTCGAAGTAGTATCGGTAGGGGTTCTCCCTCCTGTGGGGGAGGGCCAGCTGCTCCCCGCCGTCCGACAGCCAGAGCGGCCTGTTCCAGCTCGAGTGGACGTACCTGAGCGTTTCCACCAGCTCGTCCCTGCCCAGGTCGGCGTAGGCGTGGACCCTCCTGAGCAGGGAGAGGACGGCTACCGTGGGGATCCTCCTGTACTCCAGGAGCAGCCCGACGGTCTGGTGCAGGGCCACGTCCAGGGGCTTGGGCGGCACCCTGGGAACCTCGAGCTCCCCGTCCCTGGCCCGCCGGCAGATGACGAGGGCCTCCAGGAACTCGTCGGCGTCCGAGGTGATCACGACGCCCCTGCTCACCTCCCCTACCCTGTGGCCGCTCCTCCCCACCCTCTGGACGAGCCTGGTGGCCTGCCTGGGGCTCATGTACTGGACCACCAGGTCCACGTGGCCGACGTCTATGCCCAGCTCCAGGGAGCTGGTGGAGACGATCGTGTCCAGCTCCCCGCTCTTGAGCGCCCTCTCCGCCTCGACCCTGACGTCCCGGGACAGGGAGCTGTGGTGAACGGCCACCGCAAGCTTAGGGAACCACCTGGCGAGCCTGTGCCCGAGAGCCTCGGCGGCGGACCTGGTGTTCGTGAACAGCAGCGTCGAGCCCGCCCGGGAGTCCAGCTCGGTGATCGCCCTTATCCTCGCGACCACCCCCGGATCCGTCCCGGCCTCGCTCGCGACCCTCACGTCCTCGTCGGAGGGCTGTGGGAGCAGCACCCTGAGCTCCATCTCCTTGGTGGCCGAGACGTCCACGACCTCGAAGGGCTCCCCGTCGAAGAACGCCCTGCCGACCAGGCCCGGGTCCCCGACCGTCGCCGAGAGCGCCACCCTCTGGAAGGGTCGGCCAGTTATCTCCTTCAGCCTCTCCAGGGCCACCGCCAGCTGGACCCCGCGCTTGTCGTCCACGAGCTCGTGGACCTCGTCTATGACAACGGCCAGGACCGACCTCATGTGAGACCTCAGCCTCCGGCCGACCAGCAGGACCTGGAGGGTCTCCGGGGTTGTCACGAGCACGTCTGGCGGGTGCAGGGACTGCCTCCTCCTCTCCGACTGGGGAGTGTCGCCGTGTCTCACGGCCACCGACATGCCCACGCTGGAGGCCATCCAGCGTATCCTGTCCTCGAGGTCCCGGTTCAGGGCCCTGAGGGGCGTCACGTAGAGGAGCTTCACCCCCTCCCTCAAGGGCAGGGACCTGATCCTCGCGAGGAGGGGCAGGACCGCGGCCTCGGTCTTCCCGTACCCGGTCGGGGCGACGAGGAGGACGTTCCTCCCGTCGAGTATGAGTGGTATGGCCTCCCTCTGCGCGGGGGTGGGCTCCACGATCCCCCTGGAGGCCAGCGCAGCCCTGATCTCTTTCGGGAGTTTATCGAAGACCGCGGTCACCGCCGTCAGGACCGGCGGGCGAATTAAAGCGGCGCCGCACGCCCAGCACGGCCGCCGACCGGTTGGTAAAGAGTTTTAAATGGGGATAAGAGCGACTATCCGCGCCAAGCCCCCGCTCGCGGCGGGGGCGACCGAGCCTATTGATAGGAGGTGAAGCGATATGGCCGCAGCTGGAGGAGCCGGAGGTACCATTCCGGTCTTGATACTGAAGGAGGGAACCTCCCGGACCAGGGGGAGGGAGGCGGTCAGGCTTAACATAACCGTGGCCAAGGCCATTGCCGAGGCGGTGAAGAGCACCCTCGGCCCGAAGGGAATGCAGAAGATGCTGGTCGACCCCTTCGGGGACGTGATCATCACCAGCGACGGGGCTACCGTGATGAAGGAGATCGAGGTGGAGCACCCGACGGCCAAGATGCTCGTGGACCTCGCCAAGAGCCAGGAGCAGGTCGCCGGGGACGGGACCACCACGGTCGTCGTGCTGGCCGGCGAGCTGCTCACCAAGGCGGAGGAGCTGATGGACCTCGGGATACACCCCACCCTGATCATCGAGGGCTACAGGAAGGCCGCCAGGAAGGCCGTCGAGCTGATAGACGAGCTGGCGATTGAGGTGCCTTGGAACGACAAGGAGATCCTCAAGAAGATCGCCAAGCTGGCCATGGGGTCCAAGGCCGTCGCCCACGCCAGGGAGCACCTGGCCGAGATCGCCGTCGAGGCGGCCCTTGCCGTGGTCGAGGAGAAGGACGGGAAGAGGACCGTCGACCTGGACAACATCAAGAGGGAGAAGAAGGAGGGAGGGTCCATCTTTGACACCGCCCTGATCAGGGGCATAGTGATCGACAAGGAGGTCGTCCACCCCGGGATGCCCAGGGTGATAGCCGGCGCCAAGATAGCGCTCATCGAGAGCGCCCTGGAGGTCAAGAAGCCGGAGCTGTCCTCCAAGATCAGGGTGGTCTCGCCCACCCAGATCAAGGGCTTCCTTGAGCAGGAGAAGGAGATGCTCAGGGAGCTGGTCGACAAGATCGCCGAGGCCGGGGCCAACGTTGTCTTCTGCCAGAAGGGCATCGACGACGTGGCCCAGCACTTCCTCGCCAAGAGGGGCATCCTGGCCGTCAGGAGGGTCAGGAAGTCCGACATGGAGAAGCTGGCCAAGGCCACCGGGGCCAAGATCGTGGTGAACGTCAAGGAGATCAAGCCCGAGGACCTCGGCCACGCCGAGCTCGTGGAGGAGAGGCGCGTCGGCGAGGACAAGATGGTCTTCGTGGAGGGGTGCAAGAACCCGAAGGCCGTCTCCATCCTAATCAGGGGAGGGTCCAAGCAGGTCATCGACGAGACCGAGAGGACCGTCCACGACGCCCTCAGCGTCGTCAGGGACGTCGTCGAGGACGGCAGGATAGTCGTGGGCGGCGGGGCCGTGGAGATGGAGCTGAGCCTCAAGCTCAAGGACTACGCCCAGCAGCTCGGCGGGAAGGAGCAGACCATCGTTCAGAGGTTCGCGGAGGCCATAGAGGTCATACCCAGGACGCTCATAGAGAACTCCGGCAGGGACCCCGTCGTCCTCATGGCCGAGCTGGTCAAGGCCCACACCGAGGGCAAGGTGCACCACGGGTTCGACGTCTTCACCGGAGAGATCGTGGACATGAAGGAGAAGGACGTCATAGAGCCGGCCAGGGTCATCAAGAACGCCGTCGAGTCCGCCGCCGAGTTCGCCGAGACCATCCTGAAGATAGACGACATAATTGCGGCCTCCGCCAAGAAGTTCGGGAAGGAGAAGGGCGGAGAGGAGGAGTAAGTTGACCGACGAGGGCGATCTGCTGGGCCCGAGGAAGCTGACCAAGTACGAGAGGACGAGGATCATCGCGTTCAGGGCTCAGCAGATCGCCGCCGGCTCCCCCCTCTTTCTTAAGGACGACGAGATCCCCGAGGGGGTCACGGACCCGGTTGAGCTCGCCGAGCTTGAGCTGAGACTGGGCCGAATCCCGGTCAAGTTGGTGAGGCGGGTCCTCGGACGCGAGATCGTCGTCGATCTGGACGATCTCCTCGGCTGAATCGGGCCTCCCGCAAATGTTTATTATGTGAGGAGGCGCACCTGGCACGCTGCCAGGCGCAGTCCCCGCTGAGACCTGGCGGACCTCGTGAGCAAGTGTAAGGGGGTGTGCGTCATGTCTGCCGAGGAGGGAATCGTGTACGTGGGTAAGAAGCCCGCCATCAACTACGTGATGGCTACCACGCTCCAGATCAACCGGGGCGTGAAGAAGATCGTCCTGAAGGCCAGGGGGAGGTCCATCTCCAGGGCCGTCGACGTCGCAGAGATCACCAGGCTCAAGTACTTCCCTGGGAAGCTCAAGATAACCGACATCAGGACTGGCACCGAGGAGATCATCGACGAGGACGGCAGCAGGAGGGACATAAGCGTCATCGAGATCGAGCTCACCCAGGTGTGAGCTGGCCAGCCCCGGTGGATTTTGAGGAAAGATCTTTTTCCTCTCTCTCACTATTTTTGATATCCTTTCCCCCCATCGCCCGAGCCGACGAGCTAAAAAGCCAGCCTCGTCCGACGGCCGGACGGTGATGCGACTGGGGTCCAGGCGCCGACCAATGTTCTGGCTGGACAGGCTCGCAGCCGACGTCGTCGAGAGGGAGACCCGCCTGGGCAGGGGAATAGAGGTCTACACGGTTGAGTCGGGAATCGGAGCCAGCGGCTTTCCGCACATCGGGTCGGTCGGAGACTCCCTGAGGGCCTACGGGGTGAAGCTGGCCCTCGAGGACATGGGATACAGATCGAGGCTCGTGGCGTTCAGCGACGACAGGGACGGCCTGCGGAAGGTCCCAGCCGGCGTCCCCTCGGAGTACAGGAAGTACCTCGGCATGCCCGTGACGGACATCCCCGACCCCTGGGGGTGCCACGGCAGCTACGGGGAGCACATGAGCTCCATGCTCATGGACGCGCTGGACAGGCTGGGCGTCGACTACGAGTTCTTCTCCGGCACGCAGGTGTACAGGTCCGGCCTTCTGGACGAATACATCGACAGGATACTCAGGAACAGGGAGAGGGTCGAGAGCATCGTCAGGGAGGAGGTGGGGACGAGCCGGCCGGAGGGGTGGATACCCTACTGGCCCGTCTGCGAGAACTGCGGCAGGATATACACGACGCGGGTGGTTGAGGTGCACCCTGACGAGGGTAAGGTCGTGTACGTCTGCGACCAAGAGTTCAAGGGGGTGAAGGGGTGCGGCCACAGGGGCGAGGTTAGCTACAGGAGGGGGAGCGGAAAGCTCCCCTGGAAGTGGGGCGAGTTCGCTGCCAGGTGGGCCGCCCTGAAGGTGGTCTTTGAGCCCCACGGGAAGGACATCGCCGACAGCTTCAGGGTGAACCAGAGGATTGCCAGGGAGGTGCTCGGCTTCGAGCCCCCCCTAACCATCAGGTACGAGATGTTCCTAGACGCCACCGGGGAGAAGATCTCCAAGTCCAAGGGAAACGTCATCACGCCCCAGGACTGGCTCCGCTACGCCCCACCGGAGAGCCTGAGGCTCCTCATGTTCAAGAGGTACCGGGGGACCCGGGCCATCTCCCTGGAGAGGGCGCCAGAGTACGTCGAGGACCTGGAGAGGCACCTCAGGCTCTACCACAGCTTGGACAGGATCCCATCTGAGAGGGACAGGATCACGGTCAAGAGGCTGGTCGAGTACGCGTACCTCCTGAGGGATGTCCCACCTCCCCCCAGGTACACCTTCAGGTCCCTCATCAACGTGATCGAGCTGCTCCCCTGGAGGGAACTCAACGAGGAGGAGCTCCTCGCTGCCGTAATGGAGTTCATCTCGGAGTACTACGATCTCGACCTGGATGAGCTCAGGGGCGATCAGACCTTCGTGGACTGGTTTGAGAGGGCCTTGAACTACGTCCGGGACATCAAGTCGAGGTTCCTCGTCGAGAGGCCGGTCCTGAGCCGGGAGGTCAGGGCGGCGATAGAGGAGTTCCTCTCGAGGATAGCGGAGGGCATGAGCGCCGAGGAGATACAGTCCACCGCCTTCGACGCGTGCAGAGCCAGGGGCATCAGCCCCAGGGAGTTCTTCTCGGCCGTCTACAGGCTCCTGGTGGGGGCGGACAGGGGACCCCGGCTCGGCCCCCTGATCGGGCGGCTCGGAGTGGAGAGGGCCAAGTCCTTAATACACGAGTCCCTCTCAAGGGCCGCGATGGAGGACGGTGTCGGGACTTGAACCGGGATGACCGGATGAGAACTCTCCTCGAGCTCAGAAATATGTTGAAGACCCGCATAGAGGAGCTGGAGGAGGAGCTCGCGAGGCTGAGGTCCATGCTGGACGCCCTGGACGACGTCCTCCTGGAGGCCACCATAACCACCGCTGACAGGCTGCCGCTCGGGGAGGAGGTCCCAAGAGAGACTCGGCCCGCGGAGGCGGTGGAGGCGGGCCCGCCCTCCCCAGCAGAAGTCGAGGAGAGGGAGATCCTCTCCGGGGAGGAGAAGATCGGGCGGATACTGGTGAACCGGGGCAGGGGCATACTCGTTGTCGAGGTCGAGGAGGGGGTCAAGGCGGACTCCAGCCCCATAAGGTGGCTGAGGAGGCGCCTGAGGGAGTTCGAGAGGATCTCGCCCGGCGCGGCCCACAACGTGGAGGTCGAGGAGGGGCTCCTCAAGAGGGTGGTGGTGAGCGGAGTCCCCGAGGGCGAGATCGAGAGGCTGGTGAAGGAGATCAGGTGGGCCCTGGACAGGGCCCACAGGAATCCGTGATCACCCGAGCCTCTCGCGGACCACTCTGCCCAGGGGACTCTCCTCCGCGAACACGATCGCCGTGAACCTGAGGACCTCAACGTCCGGCCGCCGCCAGCATCCGGGGGACAGGCCCGCCTTCAAGCAGGTCTGATCCAGAAACTCCCGAGAGTCCCAGCCCCACTCCACGGGGACCTGTGGGAGAAGTAGGCCGCTCCAGGGACCAGCTCGCACTATGAGCCCGTCGCGGCCGACGACGATCATCTCAGGCAGCCTCTCCCTGTCCTCGGCCATCAGCGGCTCGGGAGGAGTGAGGACGCTGACCTCCACCGTGACCCTCGGCAGCTCCGCCGGAGTTAGCGGGTAGAACCTCGGATCCTGGGTGGCCGCCGAGATGGCCGCCCGCACGACGGCCCGCGAGAGCGGGAGTACCGGCTCCGGATAGCCTATGCAGCCCCTGAGGCGACCGTCCGGGTGGGTCTTCAGGGTGACGAACGCGCCGGCCCTCTCCATGAGGGTGGGGCTAGGCGGCTCCTCCTCCAGCTCCCTGCCCTCCGTCAGGTAGAGGGTTATCGCGCGCCTGGCCAGCCTAACCAGGTACTCCCCGTCCTCGTCCGTCAGCTGGAGCGTTGCAGACCCCCCTTCAGCCAGCCCCCTCCTCCGTTATGAAGTATCCCCCCTCCGCCAGGACCCTCCTGAGCTTGTAGACCGCCCTCCTGACGTCGGCCTCCTTCTTGGCCCCGGTGCAGACCAGGCTGCCCGAGGCGAAGACCAGGAAGACCACGGGCGGGTCGTCCATCCTGTATATGAGCCCGGGAAACTGCTCAGGCTCGTAGAGCGTGTTGGGCTGCTCCATGGCGAGCCTCTCTATGTCCACCTTGAGGAACAGCTTCGCCGAGGCCACTATGTTCTCGGCCCGCACGAGGGGCCTGTTCTTGATCTTTATCCCGTGCTGCTTCATGAGCTCTATCGCCCTGTTTACGGCGAGGGCCGACTCCTCGACGGACTTGGTGCCGGTGCAAACGAACTTCCCGCTGCTGAACACCAGGAGGGCGGCCTTGGGCTCCTTGAGCTTCAGCACGAGCCCGGGAAACTTGTTGGGCTCGTACCTGGACTCCTTGATCTTCTGGGCTATCTCCTTGAGGTTCAGCTTCTGTCTTATGTCGGCCGAGGAGACCACGTTTTGAATGTTGATCTCGGGCTCTCGCGGGAACCTGACCCCCGCAACGACCTCCCCCTGCTCCTCCCCTCCAGACGGCATCGCTGAGACCTCTGACCGCCTTTATAAGGCGGTCCTTTATAAATCACGCAGCGGAGGTCTCCGACCCCGGCCCGAGAGGGCGGTCCCCGCCGGGGGACCGGTCCGAGTCCCCCTCCTCGGCCGACTCCACGGCTTCCCCCTCCTCGGAGGACTCGGCTGAGGCAAAGAAGTCCCACACGAGGAGGAGGACCAGGGCTGCCGCGATCGCAACCCGGACCAGGGGCCTCTGGAGGAACAGGAGAAGGTGACCCAGCTGCGGGACCGGTATGTGGAGGACGGGGACGCCCAGTATCAGCTCGGGTGACACCCTACCGACGTCGGGCCTGGGGTTGGTGACGGGGTTGTCCCCCTGCGTGACGAAGTACAGCTCACCCCACTCGGTCTCGATCCCCACGATCCTGTGGACTATCCTGCACCTGGGCGAGAAGTCCGGGTCGGTTCTGCACTGGGGAATGTTGGGGTTAAGGAAGACTATGACGTCCCCCACCTTGAGGCTGGCCGGGTCGACGTGCTTCACGAGGAGTATGTCTCCGTCCTCGTATGTAGGCTCCATGGACGGGCCGTGGACCACCGTTATGGGGGAGTCCACGCCCATGGCGCGGGGGAGCACCACTCGGAAGAGGACGAAGAGGGCGACGGCGATGGCCGCGAGTATCAGGATCTCCCTGATCGGTCCCTTCAGTTCGGGCATCTGAGACCCTCCTCAGACGGCCCTGACCCTCTTGGGAGTCTCCCTCCTGACCTTCCTCAGGATCCTGTACCCGCACCGGGGACACTTGAAGACGTTGAAGTACTCCTCCATCTCCTCCTTTGTGAATACGTAGCCGCACCTCAGGCATACGTACATTTCGCCCTCACTCTCTGGGGCCGGAGCCCCCTGGTGTAAAAACCTGACGCCAGCTCACTGCCCCTCGGTAGACTCCCTGAACGAGGCCATCTGCCTCTTGAGGTCCTCAGGGAGCTGCTCGAGCCACAGCTTGTGGACCTTCGCCAGGAGCTCCTTGTACCTGTTCCTCACGGTCACCTCGGTTACGCCAGCCGCCTGGGCCAGCTCCCTCTGGGTCTTGTGCTCCCCGAACTCCTGGCTGGCCATGTAGATGGCCGCCGCCGCAACCCCGACGGGCTCCCTGCCCATCGTCGCCCCCTGCTGCCTGGCTATCTTCAGTATCCTGATGGCCTGGGTCGCCACCTTCTCTGGAAGACCCAGCTTGGCGCAGATCGCGTAGACGAAGTTCTCCGGCTTCGGGGGAGGTATCCTTATCCCAAGCTTTCTGAACAGGAAGCGGAAGCTCCTGCCGACCTCCTTCTCCTTCAGATTGAAGAGGGACGCGACCTCCTCAAGAGACCGGGGCACGTCCGTCCTCCTGCAGGCGGCGTAGATCACGGCAGCGACCATGGCGTCCATGCTCCTGCCCTTGACCAGCCCCTCGCCGGCGGCCTTCCTGTAGAGCATGGCGGCGTCCTCCACCGTCTCGGGTGGGAGGTTGAGCGTCTCCGCAGCCAGCCTTATCTTCCTGAGGGCCGGCTCAACAGCCTTCTCCCTGGCGTCGCTCACGTGCCTGTGGGTCCTCCTGAGCGTCTGAACGGACTTCCTGCTCAGGCCGCTCGTCATGGCGATGTCGGAGTCGAGGCCGTAGCCGGACCGGGTTGGAGTCACGGGCGCCCCGGTGTGAGCCCGATCCATGTACTCGTCGGCGTCAAACGCCCTCCAGTCCTTGTCGGTGTCAACCATACCCGTGCTGAGGATCAGTCCACAGCTGGCGCAGACCAGCTCGCCGGTGTTTGGGTCCTTAATTATCTGGTCGCTCCCGCAGCGCGGGCAGGTAAGCTTGACCTCAGTAAAGAGGCTCTCCTTGGTCTTACGGCCACCCTCCAAGGGATCCCCCAAATCACCTTTCAAACTTTTCGATATATAAAACTTTCGTATCAGTTATAAGAAACTTCTGAACACGCCCGGCCCCGAGCGATCGAGGGGCGCCGCGGCCGGCTGAGATCAGGTCACCAGGGACAGGAGCAGGATCATCAGCCTCGAGGCGACCGCCCAGATCAGGCACTCCAGGATCCACCTCGTCTCACCTTCGGAGAACGTGACACTCAGTCCCAGCATCGAGGAGAGGGCCAGGATCGAGCGGAGAATGGGGTCGGTCGAGATCGACGGAACCACCGCAGACAGCCAGGCGCCTACGGCCGCCGGGGGGAGTACCCAGCGGCGCCTCCCCCTGGGCATGTCAGGAGAGGCGCGGCCGGATGCCCTTTGCGAGCCCGCCGGGAGAATCTTTTCGAGGGGTTCGGTCTCCCTGGAGGCCCTCGGGGCCGAGGCGCCAGATGGCCGCGATCCCTCGCCGGTGGCCGGAGGCCGGGCGGCGGGGCAACTGTTTATAACCTGGGCCGCCGACGTGTGAAGCGCCAGGGGCCGTGGTCTAGCTTGGTAGGATGCCAGCCTGGGGCGCTGGTGGTCCCGGGTTCAAATCCCGGCGGCCCCACCACGCTTCTCAGCGGCCGCCGATGTGATCCGCGAGCAGCGCCCTGTCGGAGAGAACCCCAGTCACCAGCGCGAGTCCCCGGTCACCGGGCCTCAGGGAGTCGGGGGCGCCCCTCACGAGACACGTGGGTCCCTCCTCGAAGGGGTAGGCCACCCTCCTCCCCCTCCTGAGGTCGCCCGAGAAGATTACCTCCAGTCTCCTCCCCACCAGCTCCCTCTTCCGCCTCAAGTTGAGCCTCCTGGCCGTGGACTCTATGAGCGCGGAGGCCCTGTCCCTCCTCGCCGGGGGTCCCGGCCTGAATCGCTCGAAGGCCGAGCCGGGGAGCGGCCTGAACCTGTAGACGGTGAGCTTCTCGACCCCGGCTGAGAAGAGCCTCTCCATCATCTCCGCGGTGGCCCTAGCCGTCGAAGCGGTCTGAGAGGGGAGTCCGTGAATGAAGTACACGTAGACCCTGAGCCCGGCCTCCAGAGCCGCCCTGACCCTCTCCTCGGCGAGCGTGGAGCTGCAGGGCCTTCCGAGTAGCTTCGCGTGCGAGTCGTCACCCGTCTCGATCCCAACGTGGATCACGGAGCGTGGGAGGTAGCGGGCGAGCGTGGATATGGCTTCGTCGGTCAGCAGGCAGGGCTTGACGTTCTCTATGCCCACGTAGACGTCTCCCCTCCTCACGGGGGGAATGGACCTGATGGAGGACAGGAGCCCTGCCACGGCCGAGAGGTTGGGGCCCGGCTCACAGGGGTGGAGGGGATCTCCCAGGCGGTCCCGGCCGTAGTCTAGGAAGTCGGCTCCGCTGAGGATTATCCGCTGAACTCCCATCGATATCAGGCCTTCCACCTCCCTCACCACGTTCGACGCCTCCTTCGACTTTGGCCAACCGTAGATGGCCGGAATCGAGCAGTATCCGCAACCGGGCGGGATGTCCTGGGGGCAGACCTTGATCGGCCGCCTCGCCCCCGTGCAGGCTCCGCACCTGTCGCAGGCGGCGCGATCCGCGACCAGGGCCGGTCTGAGGAAGTTCGAGCAGCCCCTCTCCACCTCCACGTAGACCCTGGCGTACCGGTGGTGGGGCCTGGAGCGGTAGAACCTGACCGCCCTCACCGATGGTTGATAGGCGTTGAACTCCTCCGCCGTCAGCCTCCTCCTGGGGCCGGTGAGGGCCTCGCCGCCGCGGCTGCTGAGTATCAGGTTGGGCGTCCCCGGGTCGAGCCTGTCGGGGCGCTCGAGGCCCCCCGCCTCTATCATCCCCTCGAGCGTCACCTCCGCCTCTCCCCAGACCCCCAAGTCGTACCCCAGGGCGGGGACGACGCTTGGATCGCTGGTGATGGGCCCCCCAAGCACCTTCACCGCTCGACGGTACCGGGCCGCGATCCGGCGGGCGACCTCCGCGTCCATGGTCATGGCGCTCACCATGACCACGTCGAACTCACCTCCCCGAAGCTTCAGAGCCTCCTCCGCGGTGGCGAGCCTGTAGCGTACCCCCGTCCTCTCCAGGACTCCCGCTATCTGCCTGGGGCCGGCCCCTACGACGTCCACCGAGGACCTCCTCCTGCCCGAGCCGGCCGCCAGGGCGTCCACCAAGAGGACCCTCATCCAGCGACCGACACCCCCTCGGGATTATATTCAGGGCGCGGAACTCTGGGCGGATGTTGATCAGAGGAGGCGAACTCGTCCGGGACGTGAGGCTCAGAGAGGAGTGCAGAGGTACCTTGGCGCGGCCCAGGGGGCCCGTTTGGAGAACGCTCAGCGCGGAGCTGTTCCGGGGGTTCGACGTGATAGTGGCGGTCGGCGACAGGGTCTCCCTCAACCTGCTGGATATCGGAGTGGAGCCGGGCGTGGCCGTGGTGGACATGATGGAGAGGAGGGCCAGAGTCAACCTGTCGGCACTCCTCCTCGGCAGGAGGGTCTTGGAGACGGGAAACCCGCCCGGCCTCATCACCAGGGAGGCCTGGAGGGCGGTGCGAGACGCGATACTCGCCGCCGGCCGAGGCGAGAGGGTCACGGTTCTGGTCAGGGGGGAGGAGGACCTGCTCGGCTTCCCAGCGGTCATACTCTCCCCGGACAACGCGGCCGTCGTGTACGGGCAGCCCGGCGAGGGGGCGGTGATCATCCGGGTGGATGGGGAGAGGAGGAGGCTGGCGTCAGAACTCCTGGAGAGGTGCTTCGAGCCCACGGAGGTGGGTGGGGATTGCTGAGGGTGGAGCCCGTGGGTCCGATAGATCCCCCGATACGGGTCGGAGAGGACTACTTGGAGAGGCTGGATCTGGAGCTCAGATCCAGGGGGCTGGCGGTGGAGGACGGGGACGTCGTCGCCGTGGCCAGCAAGGTCGTGGCGTACAGCCAGGGCAGGGTGGTGCCCATCGACCGGTGGTCGAGGGTTGGGCCCGAGGCGATGAGGCTGGCAGATCACTACGGGGCCGAGCTCTGGAAGGTTGAGGCGGTCCTGGAGGAGGCCGACCTGCTCCTGGGAGGGTACAGGGGATACCTGCTCACCTACAAGAACGGGATCCTGGTCGGGTCGGCCGGAATGGACAGGTCCAACGCTCCCCCAGGTCACGTCGTCCTCCACCCCTCGGACCCCGACGGGGAGGCCCGGAGGATAGTGGGCTGGTTTCGAGAGAGGTGGGGGGTCTCTGTCGGGGCGATCATAGTGGATAGCCGGCTGACACTCTTCAGGAGGGGGGTCATGGGCGTCGCCCTGGGAGTGTGGGGCGTGAACCCGCTGAGAGATCTCCGCGGGAGGCCCGACATATACGGGAGGCCGCTCAAGTTCACCGTGGTCAACGTCGCCGACAGCCTGGCCGCATCCGCCGCCCTGGTCATGGGGGAGTCGGCTGAGAGGACCCCGTTCGCCATCATAAGGTGGGAGGGGGCGGAGATAGGCCCCTACGACCGGGGTGACTTGAGGGTCAGCCCGGATGAGTGCTACCTCTACAACTCCCTCCTCAACCCCCCTCCCGAGCCTCTCTCGGGAGGGAGTGATGCCTGATGCGCACGAACTGATGTCTCCTGAACGTCGAGTACTCTGCGGCGGAGAGGACGGCCTTCCCGACTGCGAGGACCCTGTCCGAGCCGTCCACGACGATCACCTCGCTGCCGGGCCTCACGTCGGGGTCCACCTCCCTCACGAACTTCACGAAGACCGTCGTCCCCCGGGCGACCTTCTCGGCGTATTCGTCCCGCACGACCACCCTAGCCCTCGGCCGGGGGAGGACCCTGACAAGCCGAGATGCCCCCTCGAGCGAGGGGACGAACAGCCCGTCGGCCGGCCTTATGCTGCCGACCCTCACCTCTCCGTCGTAGACGTCCCGGGGCATACCCGTCGAGCGAGACCTGGTGAGCCTGGGGGAGTCGAAGGCCTCGTGGGCACTGACGCCGAACTGGTAGCGGAGGATGGCCGACAGGATCTCCTCGTCAGTCGGCCTCTCGGGCGGCTCCTCCCAACCCGGCACGACCGACTGGCCGAAGGGGTAGGTGTACCTGAGCCCGACCGGGACCCTGCCGAAGAGCGGGTGGTCGAACGCGCGACCGTCGAACCCAAGAGACATCTGGGACAGGCGGCTCCTTGCCCTGCGGACCTCGGGCCTGAACTCAGACTCCGGGCCGGAGTAGAACAGGCCGTGGAACTTGGTGAAGGGCTCTCTCTCCTCGAGGAGATCGCTGTACTTGGACAGGGCCCACTGGAGGGCCTCCAGGAGCCGAGGATGGGATCTGACCCTCTCCTGAACGAGCTCCCAGAGCCACTGCCCCCTTATGGCCTCTCTGATCAGCCTCATCTCGCTCATCAGGACGTGGAGATTGTGTCTGGCCAGGATCCTGGTCCTCTCAGGCTTTGGAAGGGCTCTCACCTCGCGTGGGGTCCACCTGGAGCAGACGGGGCAGTCGCACGGGAACTCCTCCAGCTCCTCCAGCAGCAGGGTCCCGTGCGGAGTCATGTAGCGCCCGCTCTCCGCGAAGAGGGCGTAGGAGGCGGAGTCGAAGCTGTCCGCCCCGAGAGCCGTGAAGAGCGCCATGGCAGACGGGAGGCCGACCCCCCAGAAGTGGATCGGCCTCCCCGCGGGCAGCCACCTCCTTATCCTGAGGAGGAGGTCTACCTGGACCCTGAAGTCGTAGGTCTCGAGGGCCACCTTGAGCGATCCAGCCCCGTAGTAGTCGAAGCCGAGGGAGGCCACCTCCCTGGCGGTGTACTCGATCAGATCCCAGTGCGTCGACCCCTGGGGCGTCCCTATCCACAGGGTGCCGGCCAGCTCATCCCTGTGTTCTCTCCACTCCCTCGCGGCCTCCACGGTCCTCCTGACTCCCTCGAGGGCCTCTCTCCTCGGGAGGCCGGAGGCCATGGGGACGTCCACTATGGAGGCGACGTCGGCCCCGATCGCGTGCTGAAACCGCAGCATGTCCAGGTTTGACGCCTCGATCCCGCCGAACCGGTATATCTGGTAGGCCCCCGAGTCAGTGAAGACGACGCCGTCGAACCTCAGGAGGGTGTGAACCCCGCGCTCGAGGGCCAGGTCCCTCAGGTGAGGGGTCCGCCAGATTATGTAGGAGTTCGTGAAGACCGCCTGGGCCCCCATCCCCCTCATCTCGGATGGGGAGACGTAGGGCTTGTTGGGGTTGTAGACTGGAAGGAACGCGGGGAGCCGAAGGATTCCGCTCTTGGTCTCCAGGTCTGATAGCCTGGCCGACGCGTCGGACGCCCTCACCCTGAAATCTCCGAGCATTCGGATTCCCGACGGGGTACTCCGAGAAAATAAATGGAGGGGGGCGGGGGGTCACGCGTCGTAGCCGTCGCCGTGGTTTTCCAGGAAGAGAAGCCCCTTCTTTGTTATGAAGACCCGCTCACCTCTGAACCTCCTCTGCCGCGCGATCCATCCCATCTCCGACAAAAAGCCAAGGACCTGCTCTCTGTCGACCCTGCTGGGTATTAGTTCAGAGGCGACGACACCTTCGTCACCGGCGTAGGCCAGCCGCCGGAGAATCTTCAGATGCGCGTTCAGTATTATCCTCAATTTCCCCCACCGGGCACAGTTTTTGGACCTCAAGCCCGGGAGACGCCGCCCGCGGGAGCGGGACGACCTTACTGTAAGGCCCCAAATAAAAAGATTCACGCTCTGGGTTCTGCTCGACCGAGATCGGTGGGAGATCTCACAGAATCTCTCAGGCGGATCGCTGGTCTGGCGTTCAGGGCGCGGCCGCGCTTGGCCCTGCGGCTTAGGGGAGTTCGTCTCGTGACGATGGGGGAACCGGTCACACTTTTTGACTCCTCGGCGGTCGTGACACCGATGACGGGAGGGATCAGAGAGGGGGACCTCGCTCTACTGGTCTTTGAGAGGAGGCGGAAGGGCGCGAAGAAGTACCTCGTGAGGATTGAGGACAAGGTGTTTCACACCCACCTGGGCCCCTTGGATCTGGGCGAGATCATAGGCCGACCGTGGGGGTGCTCGGTGGAGGTGAAGAAGGGTGTGGCGAGGGTCTTCCGCCCGTCCACCGCCGACATCATGGAGAAGTTCAGCCGGAGGACCCAGATCATCTATCCGAAGGACGCCGCCTACATGATCGTGAAGGCCGGGGTGAGGCCGGGAGACCTGGTGGTCGAGGGGGGAACGGGGTCGGGCTCCCTGGCCTACGCCCTGTCGCTGGCGGTCGGGCCGACGGGGAGGGTGGTGAGCTACGAGATCAACCCCAGGTTCCACGAGCTGGCGAAGGAGAACCTGATGAGGCTGGGGGTCCAGAACGTCGAGCTCAAGCTGGGTGATCTCAGGACCGACATAACGGAGAGGAATGCAGATGCGATGTTCCTGGACATGGCGGCCCCCTGGGAGGTAGTCCCCGCCGCCAGGGAGGTCCTGAAGCCCGGCTCCCCCCTGGCCGTGTTCGTGCCCTCCTGCGAGCAGATAAAGAGGTTCGTTCTGGCAGCCACTGAGGGCGGGTTCGGCCACGTTGAGGTGGCAGAGGTTCTGGTCAGGGGCTACGAGGTGAACGAGCAGAGGACCCGGCCCTCGGCCCGGATGGTGGCCCACACCGGCTTCGTGATAACGGCCAGGAAGCTTGCGGACTGAGTCACTCCTCCTCGGCTCCTCCCACCAGGAGCCTGAACCTCCCGAGGCCCTCCTCGGCAAGCTCAACGGGGGCCTCGAACAGCCTGTTGAGGTCCACTTTGAATACGCCCGGCTCCAGTTGAAATATGGGGGCGACTGGTCTCAGCTTGACCGACCTCGGGGAGGAGAACGCCCGCCTGCGGCGTGTCTCCCCCCGCTCCGCCCGGGGTCCATGGACCAGGCTCCTGTAAGCCATCACGAGGACCTCGCTGGAGCCACAGACAGGGCACCTCTCCGGAGGGTGGTCCTCCGGGTCAAAGGCCTCCGAGTAGCCGCACCACGGACAGACGAGCACCAGGGCGTACCCCATGGCCGGGCACCTCACAGGACCACGGTGACCCTCCCCCTCCTCCTCCGGACGACGGCCTCCGCGGGGGCGATTACCAGGGGACCCTGCCTCCCCATGGATTCCACCTTCACCCCCAGGCCTCGGCTACCGTCGCCGTGGAGGAGGGCCTCTCGGATCATCGGGAGGACCTCGGACATCCTCGGCCTCAGGATCACGAGCGTCCTCCCGTCCCTGAGGACGGCCTCGAGTAGCTCCCCAGACTCTCCAGGGGGCGGCATCTCCTCCAGTATCAGCACCTCCCTCCTCCCGTCACGACTCAAGATCCACCACCTCTGCTGACGAGCTCGTAGATCTTGCCGTAGAGCATGTCCACGTGGGTTCCCCTGAGGGCTGAGATCGGGACGGAGATCTTGTCCGGGTAGGACTCGGCCACCTTCCACGGTCTGGCGTAGGGGAGGTCGATCTTGTTGGCCACCAGAATGTGGGGAATCCCCTTGGCCTCCACGTGGCTCAGCAGGAGCAGGTTGACCTGGCTCAGGGGGTCCTTCGCAGAGTCGAGGACTATGAGGGCCACGTCGACGTTGTCGAGTGACTTTATCGCCTCAACGACCCCCCTGGCCGCCTCCTCCGCCCGCCTCACCGCCTCGTCCTTCGTGAAGCCGAACCTGAGGAACGTCCTGTAGCTGATGTGGGTGGCGATACCCGGGGTGTCGATTATGTCCATGACTATGGCCTTGCCCCCGTCCCCCTGCAGCCTGGCCCTGACCCCCCTGGCTATCTGAATGGTCCTCGTCTCGTGGGGGACCTTGCTAACCGAGCCCAGGTCTCTCCCCGTGAAGTCCCTGGTCATTCGGTTGGCGAGGGTGGTCTTGCCGGAGTTGACGGGTCCGTAGATCCCGAGGACGATCCTCTGCCTCTCCTGAGATCCGAGCAGAAAGTTCAGCAGTCTCCTCACGGCCTCTCCAAACAACGCCGGATCCCCCTGAGGCGGGCCAGGGCCCGCCATCTAGGTCCGCCCCCGCGGAATAATTAGGTGGCTGCCCGCACGTACTACGGACGTCTGATCAGGCCCGGCCCCTCAGCCTGACCCTCTCACCCACCCTGGGAACGTAGGAGAAGAGGCCCCTGGACTCGAGCTTTGCGCCCAGCTGGCGGGACTTCTCCGGCTCACCGTGGACTATGAAGACCTCCCTCACGCCTGGAACGCGCGAGAGGAAAGCGATGAGCCCGCTCTGATCAGAGTGAGCGGAGAACTCTGCGAACTCAACCCTGGCGCGGACCTGTAGCTCCTCGCCGTCGTCGAGGGTGATCCTCCTCTCCCCATCCAGCAGGGCCCTGCCCCTCGTGCCCCTCACCTGATAGCCGGTCAGGTAGATCAGGTTCCTGGGGTCCCCGGCGAGGCCCCTGAGGTACTCGATCACGGGTCCCCCCTGGAGCATCCCGGAGGTCGTGACCACGACGTACGGCTCGGTTATCTCCAGGACCTCCTCGCGGTCTCGGACCTCCTCCACCAGCTCGTGATCAAACGGACTCCTCTTCGACAGGCGCACCTTCCTCTGAAGCTCCGGCCTCAGCCAGCTCCAGTAGAGGGAGTAGATCCTGTTAATCGTCACTATCATCCCGTCAACGAATATGGGGACCTGGAGAAGGGATCCGCTGTCGATGTGGGCCAGGAGGGTCAACAGGACCTCCTGGGCGCGTCCCAGGGCGAAGCACGGGACGACGACCTTTCCCCCTCGGGATACGGTCTCCCTGACGTCGGAGACGAACTTTCTCTCCACCCTCCTCCTGGCGGGGTGGGAGTCACCGTCGCCCCCGTAGGTGGACTCAATTACCACGTAGTCGGTGGGAGGGATGTCCGTGTCTGCCCCCGAGAGGGTTCGGGTACCGCCGAGATTCAGGTCACCGGTGTACAGGAGGCTGAACAGGCCAGGTACCTCGACCCTGATCATGGCGCTCCCCAGGACGTGGCCGGCGTCGTAGAGGGTGACGACGGCGTCGCCCAGCTGAAAGGGAGATCTCAGGGACACCGGACGCTCAACACTCCTCAGCTTCATGACGTCGTCATTCTCGTAGGGCTTCTCTCCACCGGCCTGGGCCTGCAGCGACAGGAAGTCCACCAGGAGGAGTTCTGACACGTCTCTGGTGGGCGGGGTGCTGTACAACGGACATCCGGCATCCCTCACCAGGGAGGGGGAGAAGCCGCTGTGGTCCAGGTGGGCGTGGGTCACTATCAGGGCCTCCACCTCCCCGCTCGGCGGGAGGGGGTACCTCTCCTCGGGCGACTTGGCGCCCACGTGGACGCCCGAGTCGAGGATCAGGGACCTCCCCCCGATCGCGAGCTCGAGGCTAGACCTGCCGACCTCCCTGGCGCCGCCGAGGAACCTCAGGAAGGCTTCATCCAACCCAGAGGCCCCCAGTCAGCCTGATAGGGCCCTCTTCGCGAGCTCCTCAGCCCGGTCAAGGGCCGCCCTGGCGATCTCAGGGCCCTCGCCGAGGTAGGTGGAGGGATCCATCAGGGCCTCTATCTCTCCCGGTGAGAGGAGGGCCGTGACCTCCGGAGAGGACTTCAAGAGGTCCTCCAGCCTGCGACCTTCCGAGATCGCCCTCATGGCCAGCCTCCTGACGAGCTCGTGGGCCCTCTGCCTGCCCATCCCCCTCCTCGCCAGCTCCAGCATCACCCTCTCAGACATTATGAGACCCGCGGCCCTCCTCAGGTTGGCCTCTATCGCCCCCCTCCGGACCTTCAGGCCGGAGATCACCTCTAGCATCGTGTCCAGCTGCTCGTCTAGGAGCATGAACGCCTCCGGGACCACTATCCTCTCCGTGGAGCTGTTGGTCAGGTCCCTCTCGTGCTCGAGGACCACGTTCTCCAGGGCGGCCACGGCGAGGCCCCTCAACACCCTGGCGAGCCCGCAGACCTTCTCCGACATTATCGGATTCCTCTTGTGGGGCATGGTGCTGGACCCCACCTGCCTTCGCTCCTCGAAAGGTTCCTCAACCTCCCCTATCTCGGTCCTCTGGAGGTTCCTGACCTCGTTCGCCATGAGGTCGAGGGTCGTGGAGATCAGCGCGAGGGTCGTTATGAGCTCCGCCAGCGAGTCCCGTGGGACCACCTGAGTTGATATCTCCGCCGGTTCGAGCCCCAGGATCTCCATGACCCGACGCTGAATCCTCCTGCCCGCCCCCTGGAGGCCCGCCATCGTGCCGACGGCCCCAGCCACCTTGCCCCTGGCGGCCCGGGCCCCGGCCTCCGCCAGCCTCTCCAGGTCCCTGACCAGGATCGAACTCCAGACGGCGAACTTGAATCCGAAGGGGATGGGCAGGGCCGCCATCCCGTGGGTCCTGCCGAGGGCCACCACCTGCAGCGTCTCCCTGCCCCTCCGAACCACCTCGAGGGTGAGCCTGGCCAGCTTCTCCCGAATTACTCCGCACGCCCTCTTGATCTGGAGGGCGAGGACGGTGTCGAGTATGTCGTTGGAGGTGACCCCGAAGTGGACGTACTCTCCCATGGGGCCGACGGCCTCCGCGAGGGCGAGCACCACGGCCATGGTCTCGTGCCTGACCTCCCTCTCCAGCTCCGCTATCCTCTCCGGCGACACCCTGCCCTCCCGCACCGCCCTCCCGATGGCCTCAGCGGCCTCTCTGGGTATGAGCCCCTCCTCAGCCTCGGCCTCAGCGAGCGCGGCCTCGACCTCGAGCATCAGCCTGTATCTGCTCTCGACGTCAAAGATCTCTCGCATCCGGCTGGAGCCATATCGGTATTCGATGGGGTGGACGGGCAAGTGGTCACCTCGCCAGGCGCGCGGCGGCCTCCCTTATGATATTCTCGGCGAGCCTCGGGCCAATCCCGGGGATGGCCTGAAGGTCCCCCGGCCTGGCCCTGGCCAGGTCCTCGATCGTCTTGAACCCTGCCGAGTAGAGGAGCCTGGCCCTCCTCCTCCCCACGCCGGATATCCTCGTCAGCTCCAGCACCTCCCGCCTCACGCCCACCTCGAGCCGGGCCGATAGCGTCCTCAGGTATGTCGCCTCCCTGGGCCTGCCAAAGAGCCGCGCTATCTCCGAGAATGCGTAAGCGAGCCAAGTTGCCACCTCTACGTAGCTCCTCAGGTCGCCCGGCTCCACCCCGTACGTCTCCTCGATGATGGCCTCTGGGGCCTCCTCAATCCAGGCCCTGAGGACCGCGGCCATCTTCACCGCCGAGAACCACGCGAACGTCACCTCCAGGGGAAGGTCCTCCGGGGGGATGAGTGGCTCCAACTCCTCCAAGAGGTCCTCAACCTCAGGGGGCTCCCTTGACCTCACCGGGGCCCTGTACATGTCTGGCAGGAGTCCTATGAGGTGCAGCGTCGAGGCGTCCCTGGCCTCCTCCCCCACCGACATCAGCCTCTCAGAGGCCCTGGCCATCATCAGGGCTGACACCGGGTCTATGTAGAGCTGAGACGTCCTGACCCCGAACGCGGTCGCCGACAGCCGGCCGCCGTGGGCCTCCCTGATGAACCCCTCCCTGAGGAGGAAGTTGAGGGCGGGGGGGACTAGTCCCGATATCGCCCCCTCGTCGGCCTGCACGCGTAGCAGCGTGCGCTCTAGGACTTTTGAGATGTCCTCCGGGGATGCGGGCGACTTGAGGACTATCAGGGACAGGAGGTGCGTTCTGAACTTGTGGGGGTCGTCGAGCTTGGACACTATTGGCTCGATCCGGCCCGCGGAGTAGTCTCTGAGGAGGCCCTCGGCCTCCTTCCGGGTGGACGCCACGACGATGGCCTCGCCGATCTCGTCGAACCCCGGCCTACCGGCCCGGCCAGCCATCTGGTGGAACTCCATCACCGAGATTGGGGCCGACCTCCCCCGGGATCTGTCGTACCTCTTGTGACTCCTTATCACAACGACCCGGGCCGGGAGGTTCACGCCCGCGGCCAGGGTGGGGGTGGCGGCCGCGGCCAGGAGTAGGCCCCTCCTGAAGGCCTCCTCCACGACCCTCCGAGCCCTGTGGGGGAGGCCCGCGTGGTGAAACGCTGCCCCTCCGCCGACAGCCTCAGCTAGCTTCTCGAGGAGACGAGTTCTGGGCTCCATCTCAAGGATGGAGGAGGCCAGCTCCCGGGCGGCCTCCCTGTCGAGCCCCACCATGTGCGCCGAGAAGGCCCTCGACAGCTTGAAGGCCCCGGCGACGGCGGACCTCCTGGTGGGGTAGAACACCAGGACCTGACCCCCGTCCCTGACCGACCTCAGGGCCAGGTCAACCTCCGGCACCCCGGTCCTCCTTGGGACCTCCTCCTCGCTCCCGTCCTCCCACAGGACGGCGGAGCCGGACCTTGAGTAGGCTCCGATCCTCAGGGGGACCGGTCTCCACTCCACCGAGATCGGCTCAGCCTCCAGCCAGGCCGATATCTCGTCCAGGTTGGCCACTGTGGCCGAGAGCGCGATCCTCCTCACGTCCGGATTCGAGTCGATGAGCTTGGCGACCGTCATCTCGATCGTGGGTCCTCTCTCGGGGTCGTGGGTGAAGTGGATCTCATCGAAGACCGCAGTCGTCAGCTCCCCCAGCCAGGCAGGGTCGTGGCGGATTATGGAGTCAAGCTTCTCGTAGGTCGTGATGATCAGGTCGTGTCTGCCGAGGGGCTCCTCTGAGGAGTCGTAGTCCCCCACGGACATCCTGACGGAGAACCCCAGGGGCTCGTACCTCGCCCTGAACGACTCGTACTTCTCCGTGGCGATCGCCCTTAGGGGAACCACGTAGACGCACTTGCCGCCGTGGAGCAGGTCGTGGAGGGCGGCCATCTCCGCCGCCAGAGTCTTTCCGCTGGCTGTTGGAGACGCCAGGACGAAGTTCCCTCTTGGGATCAGCCCCCTCTCGGCTACCGCCCTCTGGGGAGGGAAGAACTCGGAGATCCCCCACCTCTCCAGGACCTCGGCGACCTCTTGGGGGACTAGATCCGCGAGGGACATCACTCCTCCTCTCACAGCTCAGAGGGCCTTGAGGCCGGCTTCAGGAACCCCGGCTTGGGCGAGTATATGAGGCCGCTCTCCCTGAGAACCCTGAGCTCAGTTCGCACCACCCTCTCCTCGATCTGGAGCGCCTCCGCCGCCGCCCTCACGAAGTCCTCCTCCGAGACCATCCTGGACTCCGCCTTAACCGCCATCTCGTTGAGGAGCCTTATGAGCTCCTCCCTCCTCCTGGTGGCCGACATGTAAGGCCCGATCACCCCGGTCATGTCGGGCATGCCCGTGGTCCTGTCGAGGCCCACGTCGTACAGCATCTCTCTCATCAGCTCGACGGCCGTGAGGGCATCCTCCTCAGTCACGTAGGACCTCAGGAACATCCGCGCCCTGGCCTCGGCCAGCCTTATCAGGGCCTCCAGCTGCCTGGCGGTGAGGGGGATCGGGAGGGGCCCCTCCATCTCCCCGGCGAGCTTCCCAACCTCCCGCCTCATGCTGAGGTAGAAATCCCTGATCACCCTGGAGGCCTCCTCCGTCATCTGGGGGCGTATCCTCTGCCGCGCGTAGGCTATGTACTTCTTCAGCAGGTCCGGGGGTATGGCGGGCTCCACGTTGGGGTTGACACCCATCCTAGCCCTCAGGATGTGGTCGGCGACGCCCGCGTCGTAGTCCTCCTCTGGGATGTCCTTGATCAGGTAGATCAGGTCGAACCTGGACAGGATCGTCGGCGGGAGGTTTATGTTCTCCGCCGGGCTCCTCAGGGGGTCGTACCTCCCGTACTTGGGGTTTGCCGCCGCTATTATCGTCGTCCTCGCGTTTAGCGTGGCGACTATGCCCGCCTTGGCTATGGATATCGTCTGCTGCTCCATGGCCTCGTGTATCGCCCTCCTGTCGTTCTCGTTCATCTTGTCAAACTCGTCGATGCAGGCCACTCCCCTGTCGGCCAGCACGAGGGCCCCCGCCTCCAGGGTCCACCCGCCGGTCGCCGCGTCTCTGACGACCGCCGCGGTCAGACCTGCGGCCGTCGCCCCCTTACCGGTGGTGTAGAGCCCCCTGGGGGCTATCTGAGACGTGTACTTCAGGAGCTGGCTGTTGTGGACTATGAACCCGTTGGCCACGAAGTTCCTGTTGTGCGGGACCTCGACGTCGTAGACCCAGCCGTCGCCGTGCACGGTCCTGACGGACTCCACCTCGTCCCAGGCGACGTCGGACTCGACGAGCATGTGGAGGTAGGCTAGGTCCCGCCTTACCTCTCTACTTCCCAGGTACGACCTCAGGAGATCCCCTGCCGCCTTCTCCAGCTCCGTGAGCGCCTTTCTGAGCCTCGACCTGGGTATGTGGGCGAGCCCCTTCTCGTACCGTATGAGTGTGGGGACCGGCAGCTGGAGCCTCTTCCTGGAGACCCCAAGGGCGGTCCTCAGGCGGTGGAGTATCCTGCCGACGTGGGGTATCCTGTCCCCCACGTCCGCGCCGCCCTCGTGGTTCTCGGAGAGGAGGTCCGAGGGGACCACCCCCCTGAGGTCGACCCTCTCGCCGAGGATCGATATCTGCTGGGGGGAAAGGATCAGGCGGTGTCCGGGCTTTGATGGGAGGATCTTGGGGTGGGTCACTCCCAGCCTCACGAGGATCAGGCGAAGCTGGTGGAGGATCTTGGGGTTTCGGGCCACTATGGCGAGGCGCCGGGTCTTCTTCAGGTACGACGACTCGACGATCAGGTACCCCCTCAGGAAGGCGGAGAGGTGGGGGTGGTCCGCCGACACTATCCAGAACGGGATCTCCCGCGTGCTGGGATGGGCTTCCAGGGACGGGACCAGCCTGGAGAGCTCCGCGGCGATCCTCCTCTTGACCCGCAGCCTCGCGTGAAACGTCCTCCCGTGCGCCTCGAGCCTCACGCTGCCGAGCTCCCTGGCGAGCTCCTCAAACCTCTCAGCCGCCCTGGACGCGAGCAGGAGGTGATACTCCCTCCCCCTGCCCGAGTCATGGGCCCGGGCTCTGGAGAGGAGGAGACCCAGGAGCTCCATCAGCTCGGGGGTCACCTGTATCAGGTGGGTGACCGGGGGCTGAACCCTCGGGGGCTGGAAGCTGCCGACGATGGCGACGAACGAACCGGCCCTCAGCTCGCTGGCCGGCAGGTACTTCACGTACCCGTCGGAGTCTAAGACGAGAAACGGGTGATTCTTTGTGACCTTGATTCGGAGTCCCGTCTTGGTCCTCACCTCGAGCAGATCGCTGTTCTGAGATCGCTTGGCAGCGGCCGTCGGATCCACCCAGTCCAGAGAGAGGGTCGGGGACATTGAGAGGACCCTGGTGGAAACTTCGCTCACCTTCCCGTCGGGGGTGTCGACCGCGGTGGCCTCGTCGACCATGGAGTCCACGCGGACGGGGCCGTCCTTCGTGAAGATCAGCGTGTCGCGGCTGACGCACTTCGCCGTCCCTGGGTCCCCCACGAAGAGGAGATTTATCTCCCCCCTTATCCTCGTCCCGTCCGGGAGGACCACCGGGTTCCCCCCGAAGAGGGCGAGGGCTATGGCCTTCTTCTTGACCCTGTGACCGTAGATTGAGGGGGCTATCGAGTCTATGATCTTCTCCTCGAGCCTCGGATCCCTCGCGAGCTCTAGGATGGCCCTCTCGTCCTCCGGAGTGATCTCAATCTTCTCGTAGGTCTTCGTGGGGACGTCGACGTCGTTCACCACGAGGTATCTCTTGAAGAGTATCCCGTACCCCGAGTCCTCCTGCCTGCGGGCCGGGCGGAGGTTGATTATGGCCGTCAGGGTCACCCTGTCGCCGGGCTTCACCTCGTCGACGAGGTCGTCCATGAGTATGGCGTCCACGTGCTTGGGCATCGCCCCCGGGGGGAGGTCCTCCGGCCTCTCCTGGACCCTGATAACCTGCCAGCTCACCAGCTCCGTCCTGTCCAGATCCCTCTTGAGCGTGGCCTTTCCGCAGGTGGGGCAGACCTTGGGCTTCGGCTCCAGCGGATCCACGAGTATGGGGACCCCGAAGTCCGGGCAGTCTGGGTTCCTGCAGACGTATGCGATCTTGACCGGCTTGTCGAAGACGTCGGATATCCGTATGACTATTCCCGAGAGCTGAACGAACCTCCCGAGGGAGTAGGAGGGGAGGTCCCTTATGGAGGCCGTGGTGGGGAGGTTGTAGAACCTGACGTGGAACTTGCCGGAGGCGTACAGCTCCAGCTCCTCACCAGAGATGTCTCCATACCTCCTGATCACCCTGGAGAGCGCCTGGGAAGCCGCCTCAAGGTGCCTCTGGGGATTCACCAGGAGGTCCTGGGCTATCTCTCTGGAGGGGAGGTGGGAGAAGAGGTCCTGGTAGTCCACCCTCAGGGATCTCCTCCTGGACTCCACCATCTCGGGTATCCGGTCAAGGTACTTCCTCTCCCCGCCCTCATCGACGAACGTCACTATGAAGTCCTCGTAGACGGAGACGAGGTCCCCGTCAAACTCCCCCGTGCTCCCCATCCTCCCCCTTCTCGCCCAAGAGTAGGCTGACCCACCTGTCGATTATAAGCCTGATCTGGGCGTAGACAACTCTTTCAGGTGGGGTGAGCCTCTCAACTAGCCTCTTTTCAACCACCTCGGACTCGGTGGCAAGGACTGCGTATCTCAGGGCCTTTGAGAGCCTCTTCTTTATCAGATCCCTCCCCGTCAGGTGGAGCCTCCTAGCGGCGAGCGGATCGTCGGAGCGGGCCCCCGTGAGCTCTCTCTCACGGACAAACCATTCAAAGGTCTCGGAGGGGATCTTGGTCAGCCTCGAAGTCACGAGCTCCTTGCTGAGGAGGGACTCGAAGGACTTCAGGTCCAGGGGGCTCGAGAACTCCGCGACCCCCAGGGAGACGAGAGACCTCGCGAGCCACGCAGGGACGTCTATCTCCATGCCCCTCTTGATGGGCCAGGGAAACTCGTTCGGGAGTCCCTCGACCGTGCGCGTCACCTTCACTCGTACCTGGGAAACGTCCAGGAGCAGCCTCAGGGTCTCTGCGGACAGGGTGGGTAGCAGCCCCACCTGCCTCCCTGACATCCTCAGCCTAATAACTTGGCCCGTCCGGACGCGGCGAGACCTCATGAAGGGGCGTCCCATAGAGAGGGTCCACCTGTACGTCAGGGAGGACAGTCCGGAGGCGGCCGCGTTGGCCGATAGGGTGGTCAGGCACCTATCGGAGTGGGGGGTCGAGATCCTCAGGGAGCCCTCACCCGTCGAGCCCGGAGAGGGGGCCGTCGTCATGGCCGTGGGGGGAGATGGAACCCTGCTCAAGGCCTATCACGACTCCAGAGGAGTCCTCCCCATAATCGGAGTTAAGGACGGCACCTACGGCCTGTTGATGGAGCTGGACGAGGAGAGCATGGATAAGGGCCTGAGGAGGCTCGTGAGCGGGGAGTACGAGGTGGTCACCCACCCCGCCGTGAGGCTCGAGGGGGTGCCGGTGTCACCGGCCCTTAACGAGGTCCTACTGGCCTGCGGAATCCGGGGGAAGGCGAGCAGGCTCTCCGTGCACGTGGGAGGGGCGTTCGTCAACTCCTTCATAGCCGACGGGCTGATATTCGCGACGCCCCTCGGGTCCATGGCCTACTCTCTATCGGCCGGCGGTCCCCTGCTCGACCCCCGCGTCCACGCGCTCGTCGCTGCCCCGCTGGCCGCCTGGCCTCCCAGCATGATCGTGCCCGTGACGTCGTTCGTGGCCCCCCTGGGAGTGGAGGTCAGGGTGGAGTCCAACAGGGACTTAGTTGCCATAGTGGACGGCCAGGTGGAGATCCCCCTGCAGAGAGAGGCGCGGGTGCGGCTGATCAGCGAGGGGCCGAAGTTCGCGAGGGTATACCCCGAGCCGGAGAGGTTCTACGGGAGGATCGTCGAGAGGGCGGGCAGGTGGTCGGCCCGCAAAAACGTCAAATAGGGGGCCCCACACACACCACTGGGCGGGGGTGGCCGAGCCTGGTCAAAGGCGGCGGACTCAAGATCCGCTGGGCGTAGGCCCGCGTGGGTTCAAATCCCACCCCCCGCACCAGACCTCACTCCTCGGATTCCCGGGAGGGGGTCATCAGCTCCGAGGCCGTGGGGGAGAGCTCGATCAGCTTGGTCCTGCCCAGGGTGGTCCTCCTAATCAGGCCCAGCTCTTCCATCCTCTTGAGCATCCTTGAGACCTTGCTCTTGGAGAATCCGACCATGGAGGGGATGTCTCTCTGGGCCACCGATCCGCCGGCAGACTTGACCGTCTCCAGGATCCTCATCTCCTCCGGCGAGAGCTGGGAGAGTATCGTCTTTGGAGCCTCTGCCCGGTGCCCGGCAGGGAGCTGAGAGGGGGTCAGCCTGCGTCTGAGTATCAGGTACGTTATCACGGCGGAGATCATCGCGGCGAGGCCGTTTGACCCGAGGACCAGGGCAGTGCCCGAGGCGGGCACCGAATTCGACGACGAGTTGCCTGGAGACGACTGCCTGGGTGACGTGGGTGGGATCGGGGTGCCCAGCAGCGAGTAGGTGACTATGAAGAGCCTCCCCTCCCCCGGCACCACGGTGAGGTTCGTCCAGCTGACCTGGGTCCTTCTGGTTACCAGATTGGCCTCTATCACTGGCTTGTTGGGGTAGAATAGGTTCATTAGGGGACTCAGCTGCGTCAGGAGGGCGTCCCTTGGGAGGAGGACTGTAACCTGGATGTCGGTGACCCCCTGGACGAGGCTCAGGTTGGGGTTGTACAGGTTGAAGTTGAACATCCTGTACTCGCCGGTGGTGGTGTTGCTGCCTATGGGCATCCAGGGCTTGACGTAGCTACCGGGCAGGGCGACGTAGGAGAGCTGAAACTCGCCTCGGCCCCCCGGCGGGACAGGCTCTGGGAGGATCAGCGTGATGAGGAGGCTTTCGGGTCCCTCCGTAACCTCCGCCCTGCCGCCCTCGGGCACCGAGACACTCAGCGCGTCCAGCTTGATGGTCTCAGGAGACCCGAGCGGGATGGAGACGGCCCTCACATCGATCCCCGAGTCTGATGGGTTGAGAAAAATCCCGAATATCGTGATCCTGGACGTGTCGTTGTCAGTTATATCTACGTGGGCCCCAAATTCTCTCAGGTAGGGGCGACCGCCGCCTGCGGGGCCGCAGACAGAGGTGGAGACTGCGGCCGAAAGCGCCACGAGAGTCGCGAGGGCCGCCGCCGAGGCAGCGCGCACAGCGCCCCTAGACCAGTGCATCGGGCGCCCCGACCGAGAACTTAATTAATCGTTCATAATCGTTTATTGACGGAGCTGTGTGTCCCAAACTGTCGAAAGGGAGCGAAGTGAGCTTGAGAAACGGAGGGGAAAGGTGACTTAGGTCGATGGCCAGGCAGACCCCGGATCCCGAGGCGCTGAGGCGCTGGGCGAGGGTACTGACGGAGGAGTCCCTCCGCGGGGGTGTCAGGATCATAGTCGAGGGGAGGAGGGACGCAGAGGCCCTGGAGAGCCTCGGAGTTCGCGGTAGGTTCATGACGGTGAGGGAGATAGAGCAGAGGATCAGGAGGGACGGCTCGCCTGCCGTCTGCGGAAACAGCTACGTAATCCTCACAGACTTCGACTCCGAGGGGATGGAGATCCGCGCGAGGCTGGAGTCGGAGCTGTCTATGCTGGGTGCGACCATTGTGAGATGGCCCGTGGCGGAGTACCTCAGGCTGAGGCTCCCCACCAGGGTGGAGGAGTGCTCCTCCAGGGGGGTGTCGGACCGTGGGCGGGAGCGGAGGGGGTGACGTCAGGATCCGGATCACGGCCTGGGTCAACAGGACCGAGAGCGCGTCCAGGGTGGCCGTGGCCATCCGAAACGTGGTTCCGGTGGCGGAGGAGGATGAGGTGCCCGGGTCTTCGGGAGAGGGCTGGCCCAGACCCCTGGTCTTCGAGACCCAGGGTCTAGAGAAGTTGTACAAGCTGAGAAACTCCTTCAGATCAAACAGAATACTCGACACGGCCCGAATGCTCCTGAGGTCCTCCCTTCGAGGCACGACTATGGTCCTGCTCCTTCACAAGCAGGCCGCCTACAGCGGCTCGGTGGTCGTGTGTGAGGGGGAGGAGGAGAGCCCCATGGGGGCGATACGCCTGGAGATATCCCTCCCACCTCACATGGAGGAGAACGTAAGGGTGTTCTTGGATTGGCTGGCCCCCAAGACTTCAGAGGGGAGGATCGTGAGGGAGGCTACCCAGGCCGAGGTCAGGGCCGCGCTCCGAGGGGAGTTCACACCTCCACGGTCATGAGATCCCTCGCCACGAAGGCGTTGGGGAATATGCGCCTCGCCCTGGCCTCTATGTCCGCCAGGTCCTCCTCCTTGTAGCGGGCGCTGAAGTGGGTCAGGGCGAGCCGCGAGACTCCCGCCTTGACGGCGACCTGGCAGGCCTCCTCTACGGTGCTGTGTCCCGTGGACATCGCCCTATCTGCGTGGTCTGAGGTGAAGGTCGCGTCGTGTATGAGGAGGTCGGCGCCCGACGCCTCCCTGACGACCGAGTCTGAGGGGCGCGTGTCGGAGGAGTAGACGATCACCCTGCCGGGGGTCGGCGGACCCACCACCTCCTCCGGTTGAACCACCCTGCCGTCGGGTAGCTTCACCGGAATCCCCCTCTTCAGGAGGCCCCTCATCTCCGGAGGTATCCCGAGACTCTCGGCGACTTCGACGTTCAGCCTGCCCGGCTTCGGCCTCTCCACTATCTTGACGCCGAACGTGGGGGCGTCCCCGTGGTCCACAGGGAACACCTTCACCGTGTACTTCTTGAACTCGAATCTGGACTCCCCCTCAAACTCCACCAGCCTGAATGGGAACTCTATCCTGAAGGAGGCGTGCCTCGACAGAGCGTCCAAGATGGCGGACAGGCCCGGGGGAGAGTACACCTCCAGGGGCTTGGTCCTCCTGAGGATCCCTAGGGTCTGGAGCATTGGGAAGAGCCCGAGAAAGTGATCTCCGTGGAGGTGTGTGATGAACACCCTCCTCAGGCGACCGAAGCCGAGGCCTGCCTCTATGATCCTCCTCTGGGTGCCCTCTCCCGCGTCTATGAGGAGGTACTCGCCGTCCAACGACACGGCGATTGAGGTCAGAGATCTGTCCCTAGTCGGCACGGCGCTGCTGGTGCCGAGAAAAGTCACTCTCAGTGGGGATCACCCCTCCTCCTCGCGACGACGATCCTCCTAGTTAGGCTTTTGTGCTCCCTGTGGTCGACGACCTCCAACACCTCCAAGTGCCTGGAGAGGACGCTCTCTGGTCTGGCCTCCGCTGGATACGCCAGAACCAGCCGGCCTCCGGGCTTGAGCAGATCGGGTGCCCTCGAGGCGAACCTGAGGAGCAGCTCTCTTGACCCGCCCCTCGCTGCTGCCGAGCGGCCGTAGGGGGGGTCGGTGACCACGGCGTCCACCTCCACGTCCAGCCGCAGGTCGGCGGCGTCGCAGACCCAGAGGGTGTACCTCCCGGAGAGTCCGTAGTGGCGCAGGTTGGCCTCGGCCCCCCTCACCATCGCCGGGTCCACATCACACCCCAGCAGGCGCGCACCGACGAGAGCGGCCTCGATTGCTATTCCCCCGGCGCCCAGGAAGGGGTCTAGGACCAGGTCCCCCCTCCTGACCCGGGCCAGGTTGACCATGGCCCTCGCAAGCCTGGGGTCCATGGAGGCCGGGTGCCTGAAGGGCCTCGCGTGGGGGGCCCTGGCGCGAAAGCTGGGCCGATCGACCTCGCACAGAAGGAGACCCAGGTGAATCTCCCCTCCGCTCATGACGGCGACTACGATCGCGTCGGGCCTCTCCAGGTCCACGCTGAGCCGGGGATTCGACGCCAGGAGGTGCTCGGCCATGGTCGCCGAGACCACCCCCCTCGTCAACCCCCTGAGCGAGCCTCTGATCCTGATGGAGCGGACCGCAAAGGATCCAGTGAGAGGGGGCCACTCCACCTCGGAGAGGAGGCTTCTGAGCGATTCGAGGGTTCCGCGTGAGGACCCTAGGTAGAGGCAGGTCAGCCTGGCGAGGGCCGCCCTCCCCGAGATCACCCTCGCCGCCTCGTCCGGGTCGCGGGCGGAGAACAGGGCCACCTGGGGAGCGAGGAGTCTGGGCCGGCCGCCGAGGGCCTCCGCCTCGATGATCCCGGTGAGCTCCAAGAATGCGAGGCGTGGATTCTCACCGCTGAGCAGAACCATGACCCCTCTCTCTCGCAATCTGGAGGTCCCTCCTGACGATCTCGAGCAGGTCCCGTATCCCCTCGCCCCGCTCGGCAGATATCCGAACGTGGGGGAGACCCAGTTCCTCCGCGGCCCGCGTCACAACTCCGGCCCCCCTTCGGAACAGATCTCCGAGGTCGGCCTTGTTTAGGACGACTATCGTGGGCGCGGGAGAGAACTGCCGGGAGATCTCTCTCAGGAGGGAGACCTGATGATCGATCTCGTAGCCGCAGGTCTCTGAGGGGTCCGACACGAACAGTATCGTGTCTGCGAGCCACTTGAGCGCCACGATCGCCTGCATCTCTATCTCATTCCTCTCGTGTAGCGGCCTGTCCAAGAGCCCGGGCGTGTCCATCACCTGAACCCTGCCCACGCCCCTCAGGGACGTGTGGCCGAGCAGGACCCCCCTGGTGGTGAACGGATATTCGGCCACCTCTGGCCTGCCAGTTGAGATCCTCCTCACCAGGGTGCTCTTCCCGGTGTTCGGGGGGCCCGCCATGACGACCGTCGGAAGGGCTGGATCCACGGAGGGGAGCTTCCTGAGGCTGGCGGCGGCCTGCCTGACGCAGGTCACCTCCTCGGAGACCCTCCTGACCACGGAGGCCATTCTGGCCATTGCCCTCTTCCTTATGGCTTCGAGACCTTGAAAGCTCTCCTCCCGCCTGAGATTGCGCATCTCTGAGGCGGCTATCCTCCTCACCACCTTCGCCGCCCACTCCAAGGCCCCAAGACAGTGGCGGAGTCTATCGACGCCGAAGACCACGTCCGCCAGGTCCCTGTAGAAGGGGTGGATCGAGTCTATGGGAGGAAAGGACCTCACCGACGACCTCAGCGTGTTCCAGATCACGTCTCTGAACGCCGAAACCCTGGCTCGCTCCCTCGCCCTCGCCCTCGCGATGGGGTCGGGTATCTTGGGCAGGGAGATCGGGGAGAAGGCGGCCGTGAACGCCCGATCTATGAGCCTGGCGGGTTCTGGGGGTGGGGCCACCTCCCGGAAGGGATTCCCTGCCTCCGTCTCAGGACGCGACAAACCTGATCACCGAGTACCCCAGGTTCAGGGCGAGGAGGAGCCACACGAGGACCGACACGGCGAGCAAGGCTCTCCCCCTGGTCGTAGACGAGGCGCCGCCCCGCCCCCCCAGGTCGACCCCCAGGAAAATGGCCAGGACCTTCCCCGCATCGAGGGGGAGGGCTGGCAGGGCATTGATGGCTGCGGCGCTCAGGTTGAAGAGGACTGCCAGGAGAATGTCCTTCGCGAACTCATGGGCCCACGAGGCGGGGAGCCCCGACGCCCTGGGGGAGTAGTACCCCATCGGGGACAGGAGGATCCCCATCCAGGGAGCTGACTGATTGTCGGGCCTGCATCCGAGCCGGAGACGCACGCGGCCCTCGCTCGTGTCGAGGATCAGCGCGTCACCTGGCCTGGCACTAGAGAGGACGGAGAAGAGCGAGTCCAGCGTGGGGGTGGGGGTGTGGTTAGCCGCGAAGATCACAGTGCCCGGTCGAAGGATGCCTTGAGACGGACTCTCGGGGAGGACGCGTTCCACGTACACTCCCGAGGGAGACCTCGGGAAGCCCTGGAGCGCAGCGACTCCCAGCAGGAGTAGGAGAGCCGCCAGCATGAGGTTTGCGCCGATCCCGCTTGAGAGAACGCGGGCAGACTTCCTGGGAGGGAGGGAGAAGAGCTCCCTCTCATCCAGCTCGACGAACGCGCCGGGGATGAGGAGGAGGACGAAGAAGCCTATCCTCTTGACCCCCAGCCCCTCGCTCACCGCCGAGTATGCGTGACCCAGCTCGTGGAAGAGGAGGGTAGTGAACAGGGCGAGTATGACCCCCCAGCTCAGGGAGAGCGTGAAGCCCGGAATGGGCGGGAGGACGGAGGGGGGCGCCCTCCAGCCGGATGACGCGAGCTCTAAGGTGGTCCTCGCCAGCCAGGCCGTGGCTGCTATGCCGAGGGGAACCGACACCACGGCAGATACGTCCCCAAGCAGGGAGAGGGCCCTGCTGAGGTGTCTGGCTGGTCTGAGGAGCAGGCTCATCAGTCTCCCGGAGGAGTTCAGCTGTAGGTACAGCGGGCCCGCCTCGAGCCACTCTACCCCTGCCGACCTGACCGCGACGGCGGCTGCGGAGGTGGCGGCAGCGTAGATCAGCAGAATCGCTAGAAAGCTCATTCGACTCACCGCCCGTTCCTCCACCGGAGGCGGCTACTCGCCGCCTGGGCTGACCCCCCGCTGGAGGGACGCGATCAGCTGAACCAAGACGTTCGCCATGTCGACGACGGAGTCGAGGAGGACGTACTCGTCTGGGGAGTGCCTGTTGCCTCCAGAGGGGCCGAATATTATCGCCGGGACTCCGGCCAGGTTGTAGAGGTAACTGGCGTCGCTCACGGTCCGAACCACCACGGTCTCGGGGGACCTCCCCGACAGGGCCGCCCCGTAGGCGTCCGAGAAGGCTCTGAGAAACGGGTGGTCGTTCGGGAGCTCGTAGGGCGTGAGGAATGGGGTCGGCCTCTTGATTGGGGTGATCTTCACATCCGCCCTGAGACCCTTCACGCGCTTCAGGTAGGACAGGAACTTCCTCTTCGCCGACTGCTCCTCCTCGCCCGGCGGGTAGTGGCGGTCGAGCCTGAGTATGCACAGGTCTGGGTGCACCATGATCGTCTCCCTGGACTTTATGCTCAGGGGAGCCACGGACCCGCCCCCCGAGGACCTCTGCTCGGGGAAGCCTACGGCCCAGAGGATGAGCTTGGCCGCCTCCACGATCGCGTTGATCCCCTCCTCCTCGATGTCGGTTGAGGCCTTCCCCCTAACCTCGACGTCGAATACCAGGCGGCCGTAGGAGCCCCTCCCTATCTTAAGAGCGGTAGGCGATCCTACAACGGCCCCCAGAGCCCCGTTCGCCTTCCCACTCCTGACGAACTCGTAGGTGCCCCTGCTGTACCCCTCCTCGTCGGACACGGCGACCAGCAGGACTCCCCTCTCCAGCCCGGTGCCCTCGCGACTCTCGGCGATCGCCAGGACGGCCTCGATCATGGCGGCGAGGGCGGACTTGGCGTCGAGGGATCCCAACCCGTACACCCGATCGTCCTCCACCTCGCCCCACGGGCTCCGCGTCCAGCCAGCGAATACCTCCGTGGTGTCCATGTGGGCCAGGAGGATCACCTTCTCGCCGGTCGTGTCCCCAAAGTGCGCTATGACGTTCCCCCCGCAGTCTGAGACGGGCTGGTGCTCCACCCTGTCCGCCACCGAGGACAGCCTGTCGATGAGGTAGTCGGCTATCTGCCCCTCGTCCCCACTGTAGCTCTTTATGGACACGAGGTCCAGCAGAGTCCTCTTGAGGGACTCGGGGTCCACGCGCGGGCTGGGGGTCATCCCCTACACCTTGTCTGAGGATTGGATAAATAGTCTTGAGAGAGATCAGGGCCGAGCCTTCCAGGCGGCCCTCACGGGAACGAACTCCTCCCTGACGCCCCCCTCGGAGATCACCAGAACGTCGATCCCGTCGCCAGACATGGCATCTCGCTCAATGGCCGCCATCATGGCCCTCTTGGCGAGTTCCACCGCCTCCGACTCGCTCATATCCTTCTTGAACTCTCTCTCCAAGATCCCGGTGGCGAGCTGGGCTCCCGTGCCCTCCGCCGCGAAGTCGTCCTCCAGCATCCCCCCGGCTGCGTCGACCGAGACTATCTTGGGGCCTTCGGGGGAGAGGCCCCCGACCACGACCTCAGCCAGGAAAAACCGCGTGAACCTGCCGCTGTAGAGTAGTATGGAGAGGAGGCGGGCTACGTTGACCGGGGTGGCCCTCCTCCCCTCGTCCATCTCGAATATCCTGACGTTGTAGACCAGGGAGTCGTAGAGCTCTTGCATGTCCGCAGGGACCCCCGCGAACGCGACTCCGACCCTGTCGTTTACCGGGAACACTTTTCTGGCGGCCCTGCTCAGGACGAAGGTCCCGTAGGAAACCCTCCTATCCGCCGCTAGCACAACGCCCCCCTTGAACTTCAGTCCCAGTGCGGTGGCCAACACCGTCTCCTATCGCCTCCGGGGAACGGGACTACCGAGTATTAAAACGGTGAACAGGTCGATCCGGGTTGGCAGGGTGGAGCCCCGGGCGGGATTCGAACCCGCGACCCCCGCCTTACCAAGGCGGTGCTCCGCCGGGCTGAGCTACCGGGGCGCCGGTTGTGAGGCGAGCCTCGGGATATTTAAAGCTTCACGGGGCGGCCTCAGGCTCTCTTAGAGCCCCCCCTGAGTGCCAGGAGGTAGTGCATGTCCATGAACCGGTACCTGACCTTGAGCACGTGTTCCAAGCCGTCTGAGAAGGCGCAGGGGGATCTGCAATTTGGAGGCCGCTTGGCGGCCGCGGCGACCCTCATCCACTCCTCCTCGAGGTCGGCGAATCTGGAGGACTGGGTTATGCCGTCCACAAAGGCCACCGCCAGATCAGCCACGAGCTCCAACGCCTTCTCCTGCGTCAGACCGTTGGCCCTGGCCACCTCCTTTGCGGCCTCGCGGAGGCGCTCCCTAGCCTCAAGTGGAACCCCCTCGACATCGGACATGGCGGGAGGATCGGCGTGGTCCTCCATTAAGGAGTTGCGGTCCATGTGATATGGTGCGGCCGCCGGGATTTGAACCCGGGTCTGGGGCTGTCCCCGCCAAGGGGCGTGGAGGGCCCCCATCCTGGTCCAGGCTAGACCACGGCCGCTCCACGGTCCGGGGGCTCCCCCCATTATATCTCTTTGCCTGGCTCAGCCGCCCCTGTACTCGGAGCCTCCCTCGATGAACCCGTACCCGACGAGCCTCCACCTGCCCCCTATCCTCATCGAGATCGCCAGCCTCTGCCCCGGCTCGGCGCACACGGGGATCCTCAACAGGACCCTGAGGTTGTCCTCGGGATCTATCGCCCTGACGATCGCCGGCACAGTGGCGGTCCCCACGTTGAGCGTGATGAGCTCCTTCTGCTTGGGCCTTCGGGCCTTGATCTCCTCCCGGAGGCCCACTATCCTCTCGAGAAACTTGGCCCTGATGTCCAGCTCCTGCCACGTCGGTGGTAGCTCGCCCGGCAGGCCCACCACGTTTCCGACCATGTTGTCCGCCTTCGTCAGGGCTGGATCGAGCTTCGTCCCCACGCCGATCAGCCCTCCGGCTATCGCGTAGTGGAGCTCGGTCTCCTCGCTCCTCAGGCTCACTATCTCCGTGGTTATGGGGATGAACTTGCCGCCGGCGTAGATCCCCGGCCTGAGCTCTATCTCATCCCCCACCGAGAACTTGCCCTGGACTATGGTCCCGCCAAGTACCCCCCCGATCAGTCTCTCCGGCCTCGTGCCCGGCTTGTTGACGTCGAAGGACCTGGCGACGTACATGCGGGGGGGCTTCGCCAGGTCCCTCTCTGGCGGGGTGAACCTCCTCACCATCTCTCGGATGAGGTAGTCCACGTTCACCCCGTTGATGGCGGACACCGGTATGACGGGAGGGGCCTCCCCCAGGCTCTCCCGGAGGTACTCCACTATCTTCTCGTAGTTCTCCACCGCCTTATCGTCATCCACGAGCTCTATCTTCGTCTGAACCGCGATTATCTGCGTGACCCCCATGATCTTGAGGGCCGCCAGGTGCTCCCTGGTCTGAGGCTGAGGCACGTCCTCGTTGGCCGCGATCACGAGGAGGGCCGCGTCCATGAGTGTGGAGCCGGCGAGCATGGTGGCCATGAGGGTGTCGTGCCCCGGACAGTCCACCAGCGAGATCTTCCTCATGAGGACCGTTCTCTCGCCGGGATGGAGGGGGCACTCCCTGGAGGTGGTGTAGCACGACGGGTCATCGTCGCAGCTCGGGCACTTTCGGAGGTCCGCGTTGGCATATCCAAGCTTTATCGTGATGCCCCTCTTGAGCTCCTCGCTGTGCCGCTCCGGCCATATCCCGGTCAGGGCCTGGACCAGGGTGGACTTCCCGTGGTCCACGTGGCCAGCGGTCCCGACGTTCATCTCAGGCTGAAGCGGCTCCCCGTCCGGCCCCCTCTCGGCCAAGAGGATCCCCTCTCAAGACGTCACTCGGCCGCGGCCTCCTCCTTCGGGAGGTACTCCTCCAGCGGGGTGGCGCCCCTCTCCACCACCTTGAGGTTAATCTGCTTGGTGAACTCGGAGATAACGTTCCCCCGGACGGTCTTGGCCCTCCTCTCACCCTCCCTGGATGGGTGAAAGCCCGGTGGGCCGGAGAGAAGGGCCCTCCTCTTGGCGGGACCCTGCAGACCGGGGTGCATCGGGAAGCCGTCCCTGTCGGTCCCTCCCGTGATCTTGAAGGTGTACCCGGGGAACCCGATGGCGTCCCCGTGGACGGTCTCGCCTATCCTCTTCCCCATCAGGGGGACCAGCCTCTCCTCCGGGACCTGGAAGTGATACGTCCTCCCGGTCTCGGGATCAGCTATGTCGAAGACTATTACGTTCTCCTCCTTCCTCTTTCTCACGTACAAACGCTACACCTCCTCGTCACGCGAGATCGCGGGCCAGCAAAATAAAGCTCACCCTCACCGCCTCCTCCTCAAGGCGAGTATCCTCCTGTAGAGCTCCTTCTCCTCCTCGGAGAGCATCGCGAAGAACATGGATCTCTTCTTGGGGTCGTAGACGTCGAACACCTCGGTGTATAGCGTCCTGCCCGGCTTCACGTTCCTGCCCACCACCCCTCCCTTTATCGAGACCGCCACCCTGTCCCCCGCCTTAGCCTCCGGCAGCCTCGTTCCCCTGTCCTGAATGTCCTGAATGATCCCAACCCTCCTCCCCGACTCGTTGACGAGCGGGTAGCCGGGCCGGATCTTCCCCCTGAGGACCTCCACCCCGACTATGGCGGGATCGCTCCTCCGGAAGATGTAGTCTGGTAGGACCTGGATCTCCGCCGGATATACCACGCTCGACAGGAGTTCCTCTATCTCCTTCCTCTTGAGCTCCTCCAGGTAGGACTCGAACTTCTCTATGAGCTGGTAGATGATCACGTCGTGGAATATCCTGACTCCCCTGCTCTTGGCCTCCTGCTCCGCCTCCTCCGTGACCTTCACGTTGAACGCTATCACGACGGCGTACTTCGGATCGTCGGACTTCATTGCGTGGGCCTCGAAGACGTCCGTCTTCGTCACGGGCCCTATGTCGGCCCTCCTGACGGGGATGCCCTTCGTCCGGAGGTGGGAGACCAGGGCCTCGAGGGTCCCCAGGGTGTCGGCCTTGGCTATAACGCCAACCTTGTCGGTCTTGATCAGGATGGCCTCCACTTCCTCCTCCACGGCCTTGACGGCCTCGTCGAGCCTCTCCCGCTCTCTAACCACGATCAGCGGAGAGCCTGCTATTGCCCCCTCCAGGTCGACCGCGGAGACCATCACGCCCGCCGCAGCGCTGGCCGCGGGCACCCTCTGGAACTTCGCCCCGGGCGCCCTCATCTCGTCCAGGGGCCGCGGGCGGAAGAGCGCGCGGACCCTAGTGACGATGGGGCCACCGAGGCCCGCAAGCACGATTGTGTCTCCCTCTCTCAGCTCTCCATCGTATATGATCGCCGTGATTACCGTTCCGAGGCCGTGAACCGTCTTGACCTCCAGCACCACGCCCCTGCCCTCCTCCGAGGTCACCTCCAGCCTGTCGAGCATGTACCTCTGAACTAGGCCCAGCAGGATGGCCAGGAGGTCGGGGACCCCCTCCCCCGTGGTGGCGCTGGTGGGTACGACGGCGAAGGTCCGCGTGAAGTCGGTGATCCTGTCGTAGCGGTCGGCGTTGATTCCGTGCTCTGAGAGCTGACCCAGTATAGTGTAGAACCTCCGCTCAAACTCGGAGACCGCCCTGGGGGGCTGCTCCCTAATGGACTCTATGAAGGGCGAGCCGGGCCTGCTCTTCCACCCGGCTATGAGATCGATCTTGTTGAGGGCGATGACGAAGGGGGTCTTCCTCTCCCTGAGTATGTTTATCGACTCGACGGTCTGCGGCTGGACCCCTCCCATTATGTCCACGACGAGTATGGCGACGTCGGCTACGGATCCCCCCCTCCTCCTGAGGTTGGAGAACACCTCGTGTCCGGGGAGGTCTATGAAGAGGAGGCCCTTGGTCATGAGCTCAAATCGAACGCCGAGCGCCTTGAAGACGGGCTCGCAGACCCTCTCAACGACGTCTGCGGGGACCTCGGAAGCACCGACGTGCTGCGTTATCGAGCCCGGCTCCTTGGCGGCCACGCGCGTCTTCCTGATGTAGTCCAACAGGGTAGTCTTTCCCGAGTCGACGTGGCCCAGGACGGCCACCAGCGGCTGGCGATACCTCGGGTGCCGCTCCTCAGACATTCTGGCCGAGTCTCCTCTTCTGCTTGAGCTCCATTGCCTTGGCAGTCCACCTTACCCTCTCAGGCTTCCTGCCCAGGCGGAGCATGTTCTTCGCGCACTTGGAGGAGCAGAAGTACCAGATCGTCCCGTCGGCCAGCACGTACATCCAGCCCTTCCCGGGCCCTATCTCGGCCCCGCAGAACTTGCAGGTCTTCAGCGCCCTGTAAGCTGCCCTGCTCAACCGCATCCCCTCGCCTCATATCACCTGGGCTTGAGCTTGCGGGCCTCCATCTCGGTCTCCCGCAGCAGGAGGATGTCGCCAAGCCTCACCGGGCCCTTGACGTTTCTGGTCAACACCCTCCCCCTGTCCTTCCCGGCGAGGACCTTGGCCCTGACCTGGATCACGTCGCCGGCGACCCCGGTCCTCCCGATTATCTCCACGACCTCAGCCGGGTAAGCCCTGTCCTGCTCGGAGGACAATTCACCAACCTCCCGTCCGTCTCAGGCGAGCAGGGGTATATTAATCCCTCCGCGAGAGGAGAAGGCCTACGAGGAAGCCTTCTTGACCTCCTCTATCTTCCCGACGAGGGCCTCCATGAGGCTCTTGGCCTGGCCCGGATCGACCACCGCGACGGAGGAGGAGGCGACCTCGATCCCCGCCGCCTTGCCGAGTTCCGCCTTGCTGGGAACGTACGCGTATGGGACGTTCTTCTCGTCGCACAGGAGGGGTATGTGGGCCACTATCTCCGGCGGGTCCACATCCTCCGCCACTACCACGAACACGGCCTCCCCCCTCTCGATGGACTTAGTGGTCTCATTCACTCCCTTCCTGATCTTTCCTCCGGTCGTCCTGGCGAGCTCTATGAGTTCGTATATCTTGGGAACCAGGTCCTCAGGGGTCTCAAACTTCACGTAGAAGGGTTTGTCTCCAGCGGTCATCCTTCATCCCCACCCTACGAGCCATCGAGGCGACTTTGTCCTCGGTTTATAAACTTGCCACCCGTGGCCCAGCCTCTGCTGAAGCCACTGGAGGAGGTTTCCCGTGACAACGGGGCCCGCCCTCAGCCTCAGCTCCGCCGGAGTCCTGCAGCCGGTGAGGAAGAGCGCCCACCTGAGTTCCGTGATGAGCCTCTCCACGGCTTCTCGGATTGACGCCCTCCCTCCCCTGTAGAAGGCCCTGAGGAACGGGAGGGCGGCGCCCGCCATGTGAGCTCCAAGGGCAATTACCTTGGCCGCGTCGACCCCGCTGCGAATCCCTCCCGAGCCTATAACCCTCACTCTGGAAGTCAGGGCCGAGACCTCGGCCACGGTCGCCGGGGTGGGTATCCCCCAGGAGGCGAAGACGAAGGGCGAGGGGGCCAGCTTGTGGCCCTCGGGATATCTCATCCCCTCTACGATAGCCCAGTGGGTCCCGCCCGCGCCTCCCACGTCGATCGCGTAGACGCCCGCCCTCTCCAGGGCCCTCGCCATCTGGCCCGATATCCCGGTCCCAGTCTCCTTCACGATGATCGGGACTCCAGCCTCACCGACCAGGTCCCTGAGGGCGGGCAGGACGGCAGCGTACTCGGGGTCCCCCTCGGGCTGGACGACCTCCTGAAGGGCGTTCAGGTGGACCGCCACCGCGTCGGCCTCGATCATGGATGCGACCTCTTGCACGTTTCTAAGGCCCGAGTCCCCTGCCACGTGCGTTGCCCCGATGTTGGCTATGAGAGGGATGTCCGGCGCCTCCCTCCTCGCGACCCTGTAGGTCTCCGCGAGTTCCGGGTGCTC
>CAZQNA010000009.1:0-50592 GCA_964594835.1 uncultured Nitrososphaerota archaeon | reverse complement strand
CTCTCTCTCCCTGCCTCGCCCCTCGGTCCCGCTCTCCTCGCCCTCGCTCATCCCCAAGCACCCTGTCCACCGCTACACCTGGCCCCCGGTCATGAGGGCCACCGCCAGCTGCAGGAGGAATCCGATCACCCCAACGAGCAGGAACCCCAGGAAGGTTATCTTGAAGACCGTCCAGAGGTCATCCCAGGTGGGCTTCCTCGCCACCTTTAGCGTCCTTCTGATGGCCTCCACGAGGTCCTCGCCCACCAATCCGATCCACCTCAGACTCCCTCAATCCCGAGGTCGCTCAATATATCCTTCTTGCTCCTGGCGGGCGCCCTCCTTATCCCCACAGTCGTCCTGACGGGCTCCAGCGGACTCACGGCCGCCGCCTTCTCCCTCTTCTCCTCTCTGATGACCCCCTCGAGCTCCTCGATGTACGGCGACGTCACCCCGGTGACTATCAGGAGGACCTGGACTACCCCCTCCAGATCGTCCTCTATCCTGGCCCCCCATATCACGTTGGCCTCGGGGTCGAGCGTGTTGACCACGGTCTCCACGACCCGCTTCATCTCCTGCAGGGAGAGGTCCGGGCCGCAGGTTATGTTGACCACGGCGGACCTTGCGCCGGATATGTCGGCCTCGAGGAGCGGGTTGGCCAGGGCGTCCTCGATGGCCTCCACGGACCTGTCCTCCCCCTCGCTCTCGCCGAAGGCGAGTATCGCGGGACCTCCCCTCTCTAGAACCGCCCTGAGGTCTGCGAAGTCGACGTTTATGAGGCCCGGCTTGGTCACGAGCTCCACGACCCCCTTCACCGACCTTGCCATTATCTCGTCCGCTATGAGGAAGGCCTCGTGGAGGGGGCGGTCTCCGACCAGCTCCAGTATCCTGTCGTTGTTCACGATCACTATCGTGTCAGAGCTCTTCAGGACGTTTGCGAGTCCCTCTCGGGCGATCTCGTTTCTCCTCCGCCCCTCTGCCTCGAAGGGCAGGGTGACCATGGAGACCACGACGGCTCCGAGCTCCTTTGCGATGCTGGCTATCACGGGTAGCCCACCGGTACCGGTCCCGCCTCCGAGCCCGGCCATCAGGAAGACGAGGTCGGCCCCGTCGAGCAGGTCCCTTATCTCGGGCTCGCTCTCCTTGGCGGCCTCCTCCCCGATCTTCGGGTCACCTCCGGCTCCGCTCCCCCCGCAGAGCTCCCTCCCGAGCACGAGCTTCCTGTCCGCGACGCTCTCCAAGAGGTGCTGAGCGTCCGTGTTCGCCGCCACGGTCACGACGCCCTCGAGTCCGAGCGCGTTGAGCCTGGTGACGGTGTTGCTGCCGGCCCCGCCCACCCCCACGACGACTATCTTGGCCCTCACCCTCTCGAGGAACTCCTTGAGGTACTGGTCCTCCAGGGCCTCCTTTCTCTCCCCCGGCGCTCCAGCGGGCTGTGACAGGGCCCTTTTAGCTAACGACTTCACCACAATCACCTCACTAACCGACTCGAAACCGCGCGATCCCGCCGCTCATATTAAATATGGTGGTAAGCGATACGTCGAGCGCGGCCTTGCGCCGAGTCGGTGGGCCCGTAGCTCAGCCTGGTAGAGCGCCGGCCTTGCAAGCCTTCCGAGATAGCCGGAGGTCGCGGGTTCAAGTCCCGCCGGGTCCACCACCCCTCGCTTGGGGAACCTTAATATTGGGTGGGCCGACGCCCAGCCGTCGGGGCCCGTGGCTCAGCCTGGCAGAGCGCCCGGCTGATAACCGGCGTGGTGGTGGAAACCGGGAGGTCGCGGGTTCAAGTCCCGCCGGGCCCACCACCCCTCTCTCCGGGGTGTCCCTGGTTGAGGATCTGGATCGACGTGGTGAACTCCCCCCACGTTAGGCTCTTCGAGAGGTTCCTCAAGTACTCCGCCCCGGAGGCCGAGTCGCTCCTCATCACGACCAGGGAGTACGGCCCCCTCGTCGACCTCGTGGAGAGGCTCCTCGTGCCGGCCGCGGGCGGGAGGGCCAGGCTCGCGGTCGTGGGGTCCAGGGAGGTCGACCGGGCTCGGAAGCTGAGGTCTCACCTGTCTCGGATCTCGGCGCTCGCCGAAGAGGTCTCCAAGTTTAGCCCGGACGTCGCTGTGTCGAAGGCGTCCCCCGAACTGGCGAGGATCTCCCTCGGGCTCGGGATACCGTCGGTGATCGCGAACGACAACGATCAGAGCGTGTTCGTATCCAGGCTGACCTTCCCCCTCGCGGACTCGATAGTTGTTCCCCTCTCCTTTCCCGACCGGGCGGTCATCGACGGGGGAGGGTCGCTCAGGCGCACCAGGAAGTTCAGGGGAACGTTTGAGGTGGCCCACATCCTTCAGCACGCTGAGAGGGGACCCTACGAGCGGGTCGACCTGGGGGCTCTGGGAGTCGAGCCCGGGGAGTACGTCATCTTCAGGCCAGAGCCCTTCGGGGCCTCCTACTTGACGGCCGAGTCGCGGGCGGTCGGCCTGGTCAGGGAGATCGCGAGGAGGTACGACGTGGTGGTGATACCCCGCGGACCGGAGGACGAGGCCCTCTGGAGGAGGGAGGGCCTCAAGGTCCCGCCCGGGCCTCTGGACTTCCTGGACCTCGCCTCGAAGGCGGCCGCGGTGGTCGGCGCCGGGGGGACCATGACCCGCGAGGCCGCGCTCCTTGGGGTTCCCTCGGCCTCGGCCTATCCCGGCAGGGAGCCGTGCGTCAGCGCCGAGCTGGAGGGCCTCGGCATGATCTACCGCCTTCGAGACCCCACCCAGGTTCTAGATTTCCTGTCCAAGGCGGAGGACCGGGAGGCGTGGAGGGCCCGGGCCGAGGCCTACCTCGCGGATGCCGAGGACCCAGCCGAGGTTCTCTGGGAGGAGGTCACGCGCGTCTCCTCCGCCCGGAGCGCTTCATCCTGACGACGATCTCCCTCCCCGAGAGGTACCACCCGGCTAGGGCCCCCAAGAGGATAAGCAGCCCCAGGGCGACCTTCACCCCCTCGGTGAGGGGGTTCCCGCCCGACCAGCCGGCCACCACCAGCTTGACCACCAGGAAGCCGGCCAGCATGAGGGCCCAGCCCTCGAGCACGAGCGCCACTCCGACCAGAAGACCCCTGTCAGCCCTCACGGTCACCACCCGGGCGTCAGTGCGAGGAGGGTCACCACGGAGAGCGCGGCGGACAGGGCCGTCAGCAGGTGCGCCTCCCTGACGACTTCCGCCTCCCCCTTAGGCCTGTCCAGCGTGAGTATGGAGATCAAGGTTATTGGAGCTTTGGGATCCGGATTCGCCGCTATGAGCCCCTCCTCGGTGACCGAGACGGGTCTCTGGGGTATCTCCTTCTTCTCCCTCAGTCCTCCGATGCTGCTGAGCAGGAAGAAGCCCGAGACCATGAAGGGCAGCATGGCCATGAGCAGGAAGGCCTCGAGTCCATCGTACGCGGGGACGGCGCTGAGGGCGGCCCCTATCGAGAGCGACCCGACGTTCCCGGAGAAGACCCGCGCGGGGAACCTGTTGTATCGGTAGTAGGCCAGCAGAGAGGCCCCCAGGATGAGGGCGAGCTGGGCCGTGGCCGCACCCCCAGTGAGGACCCCGACGGCGACCATCGCGCCGCAGGCTATCGCGACGCTCAGCGGCATCATGCCGTTCAGCGCGTCGAACATGTTGACGGCGTTCGTCACGACCGCGGCGTACGCCGGGACGACCAGGTTTATGGCGATGAAGAGCCTCGCCCTCCCGACCAGGGGGAGGAGGGGCCTCGGGCTCAGCGCACCGAGGGCTATGAGGGGGGCGGCGACCCCCAGGGTGAGCGCCGGCTTGAGGGTCCCGCCGAGGTCCACCCGGTCGTCGAGCGTCCCGATCACGGCCCCGACGGCAGCTGCGGCGACGAATCCCGCGGGGGCGATCGACCGGGTCAGAGCCCCCAGGACGCTGGCCCCGAGGGCCGAGCCGACGAAGACGGCGAAGCCCGCCCCCTCAGGGACCTCGCGCCGGTCGGGCTTGTGCGCGTCCACGCCGACGAGCCCCCTCTTCTTCAGCCTCTTCTCCAGGCGCCCCGTGAGCACGTGCGTCGCGACGGCCGCCGCGCCGGCCGGGATCAGGGCGGCCGTGAGTTCGTCGAGCATTCGCTCGACCCCCACCCCGCCGTTTATTAAATGGGGATTCACGGGACCGGAGGATGATCGAGTGGATCCTGCCCCCCCTGGTCTCTCTGGTGGTGGCGACCGCGGGCCAGGAGAGGTGGCTCGCGCTCTGTGAGTCCAGGGGGTGGCTCGCGCCCGACGTCCACAAGCCGGGGGACCGCCGCTGCGTCAGCGTTGGAGCGATTCCCTCAGCGGTCGGGGCGGCCGGAGGGGTCGCGACCCTCGCCGCGCTGGCGAGGGATGTGGGCGTGGGCTTCGTCCTGTCCGCCCCGCTCTTCCACGCCGCTATCGGGCTATACGACGATCACGCGGGCCTGTCCAACCTCGAGAAGGTGATCCTCGCTGCCGTACCCTTCCTCCTGATCCCCCCGCAGCCCAGGCAGATCCTCTGGGTGACGCTGCCCCCGTGGGCTTTTCCGATCTGGGCCGCCGTTCTGGGAACGTTCTCGGTCAACGCGGTGAACATCCTGGCGGGATTCAACGGGGTCGAGGCCGGCTACTCCTCTCTAGTCGCGGCGGCCCTCGCGATCCACGCCTGGGAGAGAGGGGACGCCGCCTCGCTCGCGGCCGCCGCCGTCCTGCTGGTCTCCCTGCTCCCCTTCCTCAGGCACAACCTCTACCCGGCGAGGGCCTTCCCCGGAAACGTGGGCACCTTCTACATGGGCGGCTACCTGGCCTCGCTTGCGCTGGTCTCGGGCATGGACTGGATCCTCATCCTGATGCTGATTCCCCACGCCCTCGACTTCCTCCTGAAGGTGTCGAGGTGGGGGGCGACCTCCGTCAGGGGGAGGTCGGGGGTCCTGCCCGACGGCAGGCTGACCCCGCCCCCGCACCTCTCCCTCATCGGCCTCATCCTCAGGATGCGGAGGATGACCGAGCCCCAGCTGGTGGGCGCCATCCTGTCGATTGGAGTATTCCTACTCGTTCTCAGCCTCTTTGCGCCGCCTCTCATACATCCGCCAGCTTAGGATAGGCCTCCGGGCCGCCGACACTTCGTCGAGCCTCCCTATGGCGGTGTTATGGGGCGCCTCCTTCAGGACCCTCGGGTTCTCGTAGGCCTCTCTGAGCGCCCTCTCAAGCGCCGCCACGTACCTGTCGAGCTCCCTCTTGCTGTCCGACTCGGTCGGCTCTATCATCAGCGCCTCCTCGACTATGAGCGGGAAGTACATGGTTGGCGGGTGCACTCCGAGGTCCAGAAGCCTCTTGGCCACGTCCAGGGCCCTGACGCCCGTCTCTCTCCTCAGGGTCCTAAGGCTCACGACGAATTCGTGCTTGCAGGGATCTCCCTCCCCGTACTGTATGGACACCCCCCTGAGGGACCTCAGCCTGCTGAGCACGTAGTTCGCGTTGAGCACCGCGGCGCCGGAGACGGCTCTGAGGCCCTCTGAGCCCAGCCGCTTCAGGTAGGCCCAGGCCTTGACGACGACGCCGAAGTTCCCGTAGAAGGCCCTCACCCTACCTATGGTCTTCGGCAGGGAGAAGTCCAGGTAGTATCCCTCCTCCCCCCTCCTGACGACGGGGACCGGAAGGAAGTCCCTCAACGATTCGGTCACCCCCACCGCCCCGGCCCCAGGCCCGCCGGAACCGTGAGGGGCGGAGAACGTCTTGTGGAGGTTGAGGTGCGCGACGTCGACCCCCAGGTCGGAGAGCAGGACCCTCCCCAGGATGGCGTTGAGGTTGGCGCCGTCGTAGTATATGAGGCCCCCCGCCCCGTGGACTAGGTCGGCCATCTCCAGCATGTCGGTCTCGAACAGGCCGAGCGTGTTGGGGTTCGTGAGCATCATGCCGGCTGTGCGCTCCCCGACGGCCTCCCTGAGGGCGGCCATGTCCACCCTCCCCCTCTCGTCGCTGGGGATCTTGACGACCTTGAAGCCGGCCATGGCCGCGCTCGCGAAGTTCGACCCGTGGGCGGATACGGGAATCAGCATCTCGTCTCTCCGATCCTCTCCAAGGTCCCGGTGGTAGGCCCTTATGATCAGGGCCCCCGTGAACTCCCCGTGGGCCCCTGCCGCGGGCTGGAGCGTATAGTGGGGCAGCCCGGTCAGTCTGGCCAGCATCTCGCCCAACTCGTACATTATCCTCAGGGCGCCCTGGACGGTCTCCTCCGGCTGGTAGGGGTGGAGCCTGGTCACCTGGGGCAGGGAAGCCAGCCTCTCGTGGAGCTTGGGGTTGTACTTCATCGTGCACGAGCCGAGCCAGTAGGAGCCGCTGTCAACCCCGTAGTTCATCTGCGCCAGTCTAGAGAAGTGTCTCGCGACCTCCGGAGCCGACAGGGATGGTAGGTCGAGCCTATCCCGCCTGAGGTCGGGGGGGATCAGCTCCTCCGGGGATGATACCCCCAGCTCCCTGAGAAGGTCTTGCTCTACGTCGAAGCGGTAGTATCCGCCTCCGTGAGAGAGTTCAAACAGCGTCGGCTCCAGAACCTCGGAGCTCTCCGCCCACCTGGCCTGTCTGAATCCTCCCTGCTCCTCCGCCGCCATTCCCCTCTCTCCCTCCGCCACTCAGATCACCTCCCCCAGCGCCTCGACCAGCGCGTCCAGGTCGGCCTTGGAGTGCCTCTCGGTGGTCGCTATGAGGACGCTGTCCCTGAGCTCCGGGAACCACCTCCCGGCCCAGGGGCCAATCATGAACCCCCTCCTGATCAGCCTCCTCGTTACGTCCTCCCACCTCACGGACTCTCCCGAGACCAGGAACTCCTTGAAGTGGAAGGAGCTGAATCTGGGCGCCGATAGACCTGGTAACTCGTTGATCCTCCGCTGGAGGTAGCGGGAGTTGGTCACTATCTTCTCCCCCAGCGTGCGGATGCCGCTCGGCCCCAGGAGCGCCAGGTAGACAGCAGCCCTGATGGCCATGAGGGCCTCGTTGGTCGTGATATTTGAGGTGGCCCTCTCCTGTCGAATGTGCTGCTCCCTGGTCTGGAGGGTCATGACGTACCCCCTCCTCCCGTCGAAGGACCGAGTCATCCCTATGACCCTCCCTGGGAGCTGCCGAATGAGCCTTGGATCGTCTCTTATGGCAAAGATCCCCAGGTACGGTCCCCCGTAGCTCATGTAGAGTCCCAGGGGCTGGCCCTCCCCGACGACCACGTCCGCCCTCATCTCCCCCGGCGCCTTGAGCACTCCGAGGGCGGACGGATCTACTCCTACCACCATGAGGCCCCCAGCGCGGTGAACCACGTCTGCCGCCCCCTCGATCGGCTCCTCCGCCACACCGAAGAAGTTCGGATACTCCAGGTACACCATGGCGGTGTCCTCGTCCACAGCCGCCTCGATCCGGTCGAGCGGGATGAGCCCCCTCTCGCCGTCGAAGTCGATCAGCCTGATCTCGGCGTGGGGGCAGACGTAAGTCCTGAGGACCTCGAGCCTCTCGGGGTGCGCGCTCCTGGGGGCGACGATCACGCGCCGCCTCGTCACCCTGAGCGCCATCCTGGCGGCCTCCCCGAGGGCCGTGGACCAGTCGTAGAGTGATGAGTTGGCCGCCTCCATCCCCGTGAGCTCGCAAATGAGTGACTGATACTCAAATAGGGCCTGAAGGGAGCCCTGGGAGATCTCGGGCTGATAGGGCGTGTAGGCGGTGTAGAACTCCTGCTTCCCCGAGACCTCGTCCACGAGCGCCGGGACGTAGTGGTCCCAGGCACCGCCCCCCATGAAGCACCTGGTGGTCCACGCTCCAACATTCTCCCCCAGCACCCTGAGGGCCTCGCTCTCCACGGTGACTTCATCTCCCCCGGCTCCAACGTCGGGGGGCTCCGTGAGGAGGACCTTCTCCGGGACGTCCCGGAACAGCTCGTCTATGGACTTCGCCCCCATCTCCCTCAGCATCTCTTCAACGATTTCTTCGCTCCAATTCGGTATCAGCCCAGATATAGGACGTATCCGATCCGAACCTTCGATCTCCTTCCCCCTCAAGGTCAACCGTAGGTCTTCCGACCGCCTCAGCTATAACTTAACGCCCTGCGCCGTCGACCCCCCGGCACAGTAAGGGGCTTCAAGGGGTGCATCATGAAACTTTCGCGTGAAACTTTCACCAACATCCGCCCTCTCTCGACGGTCGGCCTGAAGGACCTGAAATTAACTTTAATATAGATACTTGGTCAGATGATCGGTCTTCCTTCCTCACTCTCACTTGATTCTTTCGCTTGATGCGTGAAAGAACATCTATGGTTGTCTATTTCCATGCATCTTCCTTCTCTTCTAATCCAAATGAAACTATGCTTATGTGTCGTGATGAGCGAACTTCTTCCCTCCGCGATCAACTCCCTTGCCGCCTGTTCTGAGCCATTCGCCAGGCATTCCGACAACCCTTTAATTTCGGAGGGGCAGTTAGAGCCGACCCGCGGGGTATTAAACCCGCGGGAGTGTATGAGTATGTCCGAGGAGTATCGGCCCAGGAGGTCTGGGTCGGATGCCGTCTTCTCCCCCGCTGTAGTTTCTGTGAAGCTCCCCCTCACCCTCCTCAACCAGCTTGAGGCGCTGAGAGATGCGCTCGGATACTCCACCAGGAGTGAACTCATACGAGACGCCCTCAGGGAGTTCATCCTCAGCAGACACCAGCTCATCGGCTCTTACCCCCCTGAGGGAGGTGGTTCGTGATGGCCAAGATGATTGAGGACGCGCTCCGACTCAGGTCCGAGTTGAGCGGCCCCGAGCCCCCGGGAGACGACGATCCCCTGAGCATGATAAGGAGGATCATGAAGTCGGAGTCCCGTGGAGACGAAGGCCCAGACTTCTACGCGGACATTCTCGGCGCCTCCTCGCCCGAGGTCGGAGAGGCCAACATAGTCATCATAGGCGTCGGCGGCGCCGGGTGCAACACCGTGAACACCATCATGAAGGTGGGCATAACCGGCGCGAAGGCCGTCGCGATAAACACGGACAAGAAGCATCTCGACGAGATCAACGCGCACGTCAAGGTCCTCATCGGGGAGTCCATAACCGGCGGGCTGGGCGCCGGCGGGTACCCGGAGATCGGGAGGGCCTGCGCCGAGAAGGACGCGCACCTCATAGCCGACGCTCTCGGAAAGAGACCGGACCTGGTCTTCATCGCCGCCGGCATGGGGGGCGGGACCGGAACAGGCGCGGCCCCCGTCGTGGCCAAGATCGCGAAGGACAAGGGGGCCATAGTGATCTCCGTCGTGACCCTGCCCTTCAAGAGCGAGGGCAAGCCCAGGATGGCCAAGGCAGCCGAGGGGGTCAAGAGGCTCGCGGAGTACTCCGACACCATAGTCACGATATACAACGACAAGCTCCTGAGGTTCAAGAACCTCCCCCTGGACGAGGCGTTCGCCGTCGCGGACTACTTCCTCGCCATCATGGTCAAGGGGATCACGGAGATCATAACCAAGAGGGCCTTGGTGAACGTGGACTACGCGGACATCAGGGCGTTGATGAGCGCCGGGGGCCTGGCCGCGGTGGGCATAGGCGAGGCCGGGGGCAGGAAGGGTGAGAGGATAGAGGCCGCCATAAGGATGGCCATGGAGAACCCGCTGGTCGACTTCAGGCCCGACGGGGCGAGGGGAGCTATACTGGTCGTGCTCGGCGGGAAGAGCATGACCTTGGAGGAGGTCCACAAGGCGGCCGAGATAGTGTCGTCGAAGCTCGCCCCCAACGCCGTGTTCAAGTGGGGCGCCGACATAGACCCCTCCCTGGGCGACAGGGTCAGGGTGATCCTCCTGTTCTCGGGAATCAGGACCCCCAACATCATAATCACGCAGAGGCACAAGGTCCCCGCCATCGTGGATCCCGTGACGAGAAAATTGATGGGCATACGAGAGGAGCCGGTGCCAAAGGAGGTGATCTTGGACATAGTCCAGTCTGTAACGACCGTGATGAGGTTCGACTGACCCTCCCTCCCCATTATTTGGGGGCGACGAACCCCCGCGAGCTCACCGGACCCTGATCATGGTCTCCTCCCTGTACCCCGTTACGACCCTCACGTACCCCGTGAACCTTTCCCTGAGTTCGCGATCCACGTCGAGCCTGAGTTCCCTCAAGCCCGCCAGCTTCACCGGGTGGGAGATCACTATCAGGTCGCTCTTTCTCAGTCTCTCCAGGACCCTCTTGGAGATCTGCTGGTTCCCCCTCCCGAGCAGCACGCCCGATCCCCCCACCGGAGTCAGGATCAGCTTCACGGGACCCCGGTGCCTGAGCGCGATGGCCTCCAGCTCACGGGCCCCGACGTCCCTTGCTACTAGTCTCCCTCCCAGGACGACGTCGACTCCGAGGGGGGTCTTCTCGATTCCCAGCCGCTCGGCCACCTTCAGGACCGTCGAACCGGGGCCGAGGATGTACATGGTCCCCGGGTCCATCACCTCCCTCAGGTAGGCCGCGATCCCATCGTACACCGCCTCGTCGGTCGCGTGAGTCGGCTCCTTGGTGCCCTGAACCCGCGACGGATCGTCCGGGGTGAGCGCATACCCCCTAAGCTCCAGCCTCAGCTGGCCGCCCCTGTAGAGGTCCTCCGATGCGTCGACCACCTCCCCCACCCTGAGGCCGACCCTTCCCGCCAGGTAGTCGGCGGCGAGGAGACCGGCGTCCTCTGGGGAGTAGGCGAATACTCCCGAGAACATCTTCACCCCGGCGGGTATGCCCAGCAGGGGCGTCCTCCTGTCGACGACCTCCACTATGTCGGAGGCCGTCCCGTCTCCGCCGCAGAACAGTATCAGCGCCACCCCCTCCTCGGCCATCTCCCGCGCCGACGTCCTCGTGTCCTCTGGGGTCGTCCGGTCGGAGGTGGGCACGTCCAGGACCCTCTCGACGCGGGCGCCGACTCCCCTCAGGACGTCCTCCCCCATCACGCCCCTGGGGCACAGGAACTCCACCTGGGGTAGCCTCTCCACTAGGGTCCTGACTGCCCTAGCCGCCTTCTCGGGTGACGTGGGCCTGTATCCGAGGCTCAGAGCCCTCTCAACGACCCAGGGGGCGTCGGTCCCCTTGAAGCCCGCTGGACCCCCGAGCCCGGCTATGGGATTCACTATCAGCCCGACCGGCCCCCTCACGGGACTGGACCCCCTGGGGTTCGCGTTAAAAGTTGACAGGACAAGCCTGGCCTCGGTGCTCAGAGACCTCCTCGGGATTCCCGCGGGGCTCACACTGCTGCACGGCCTTCCGGGATCAGGGAAGACCACGTCGGCGGCGCTATTGGCCATCGAGATGGCGGGCGCCGGATCTGACGTCATCTACTTTGACACCTCCCCCTCAGGCGAGGGGACGGCGAGGCTCTACTCGCTAACCGGCGGTCGGGAGGCAGAGAGGGTGAGGGTGGTCCTCTCACCTCCCTCCAGGCTGAGGGGTCTCCTCGTCCCGATAGTCGTCGGCCGCGCCGGGCACTCCCCGCCGAGCCTCATAGTCGACGAGCTCTCCTCAATCTTCATTTCCGTGGCGTCGAGATCCAGGCCCGACGAAGTGAAGGTCAGATCTAGGGCCTACAGGGAGATGCTGGCATCCGCCGCCATGATCCGAGCCTACGCCGAGAGGGCCGGCGTCGCGTGCATCGTCGTGGTCGACGACACGGTCGAGGGCTACCCCGTGGGAGGCCGGGCCCTCAAGAAGCTGATCTCCGCCTCCATACTCGTCGAAAGGGACGAGTCTGGCCTGAGAAGGTTGGTTGTCGAGAAGGGGCCCGCCGAGGGCGTTGAGGTCAGGCTGAGGCTCGGCGACAGCGGCCCCGTGCTCCTTTAAATCGAGATTCACAGCCCACCCAACACGACCCAAATGGACCAGATCGTGGCCCTCGTCAGGGACGCACTGTGGTTAGTCCTCCCGGCGTACTTCGCCAACGCCGCCCCCGTCATCTTCGGCGGCGGCCCTCCGCTGGACGGGGGCAGGACCTGGAAGGATGGCAGACCGATCTTTGGGAAGCACAAGACCGTCAGAGGATTTATTTCCGGTGTCCTCCTCGGGACCGTGGTGGGCGCGGCTCAGAAGAGGACCCTGGCGGGCTTTCTGATGGGCCTGGGCAGCATGCTGGGGGACGCCGCGGGCTCTTTCATAAAGAGGCGTCTCGACTTGAGGCCTGGTGACCAGGCCCCCGGGCTGGATCAGCTTGGGTTCATCCTCGTGGCCCTCGTCATGGTCTACCCCCTGGAGAGGCCCACGGCCGACATCCTGCTGACGGCGGTGCTGGTCACCCCCTTCGCCCACGTGGTGGCCAACGCCGCCGCGGTGCTCCTGGGCCTCAAGAGGTGGTTGTGACGTGAGAGACGTTCGCGAGTTCTTGAGGGCCAGAGGGTACCCGGAGTGGGTGGCGGATAGTGTGTCCGCCGAGTTCTCAACAGTAGAGGAGCTCTCCCTGGTCCCCCCCAAGGTCCTGGCGGAGACCTGCGGGTTGGACGCGAGGCTGGCGAGGGAGATAGTCCGCCTGGCAGCCGAGGCCACGGTGAGGCTGAGGTCGGCCATGGAGGTGGCCCGAACCCCCAGGAGGCTCCTCAGGTTCCTGGTAAGGTCGCTGGATGAGCTCCTGGAGGGGGGGCTCCCCGTCGGTTCGCTGGTGGAGGTGTACGGCGAGCCTGGGGTCGGCAAGACCCAGATGGCCCTCCACCTCTCCATCAACGCGCTCCTCCCCCCCAGGGAAGGCGGGTTGGGTGGTTCCGTGGTCTACGTCGATACTGAGGGGGGCTTCTCCCCGGAGAGGGTCTCCGCCATGGCCAAGGCCAGGGGGCTGGACCCGGAGTCCGTCCTGCGCCGGGTGTCGGTGGCGCAGGTTCGCACGGTGGAGGCGCTGCTCGTCTCCCTGAACAGGGCGAGGGAGCAGGTCAGAGGCGGCGCCTCGCTGGTGGTGGTTGACTCCCTCCTCTCCCCCTTCAGGCACGAGTACTCCGGCCTCGCCTCACTCGCCGAGAGGCAACAGAGGCTCTCGGCGGCGATCGGAGAGCTGGCGAGGATGGCGGATCTGGGCGCCCTCTGCGTGATCACGAACCACGTCGTCGGTAAGGCCGGGAGAACTGAGTCCTACGGCCCGGCCGGTGGATACGTCCTGGGCCACGCCCCGGACCCCGTCCTCCTGATCAGGCGCTCCGTGGGAAACCGGAGAATACTCAAGGTAGTCGACTCGTCCCACCTCCCCCCCGGGGAGGCCCTATTTGCCATAACAGAGGCTGGGCTGGCGGACGTCGAGGTGCTGCTGTGAGCGTTAACGTTCTAAAGTTGGGGCGGCGGGCCGGTTCATCGGGTGTGGAGGCTTGGAGCAGGTTCCGAGGGACCGCAAGTATACCAATACCCACGAGTGGGCCAAGCTGGAGGACGGACGGGTCAGGGTGGGACTCACCAAGCACGCCATAGACTCCCTGGGAGACATCACCTACGTTGAGGTGAGGCCGATAGGATCTGAGGTGAGGAGGGGAGATAAGCTGGGCCTAGTGGAGAGCAACAAGGCCGTGGAGGACATCTACGCGCCCGTCAGCGGGAGGGTCGTTGAGCTGAACTCGGACGCCGGCGTCATAGAGGAGGGCGGGACCGAGATCACCGGAGAACTCGAGGTGATAGTCGAGGACCCGTATGGCGAGGGGTGGATCGCGATCCTGGAGCCCACGAACCTCGAGGAGGAGTGGGATCAGCTCCTCACCCCCGAGGGGTACGAGAAGCTCTTATCTGAGGAGGGGTAGGTCTGGGGGACGGTGCCCACACCCCTCGGAGCGCCCCTCGTCAACCCCGAAGCGCTGGAGTACCGGGAGTACCAGGTTGAGCTAGCTAAGAGGGCCCTCAGGGGAAACACGCTCATCTCCCTTCCCACCGGCCTCGGAAAGACGGTCATAGCGGTGCTCGTGGCCGCCGAGAGGCTTAAGCAGAGGCCCGACGGCAAGGTCCTCGTCCTCGCGCCCACCAGACCCCTGGCGGCCCAGCACCTGGACACGTTCCGCAGGCTCATGGCGCTCGGCGAGGGGGAGTTCCGCCTCATCACCGGGGACGTCCCCCCGGCCCGTCGGAGGTCGGCCTGGCAGTCGGGGGCCAGGCTCTTCTTCGCGACCCCACACACGGCGTGGAACGATCTGGTCTCGGGGGCCCTCGACCTCGCTCGGTTCGTCCTGGTGGTCTTCGACGAGGCCCACAGGGCGGTCGGCGCGTATCCCTACGTCAAGATCGCTCGAGCGTACCTCTCATCCGCCAGCGAAGGCCTGATACTGGCCCTGACCGCCACCCCGGGCGCCGGGACCGGTCGACTCAGGGAGGTGATCCGCACGCTCGGCATCAGGGAGGTGCTGGTCAGGACGCGGGATAGCCCAGACGTCAGGCCCTACCTTACCTCGATCAGGACCAGGGTGATTAGAGTGGACCTCCCAGACAGAGTTCAGGCCGCTCTAGAGCTCCTGAGGGCCGATTTGACGCTGATCGTTCGAGATCTGGCCGCCGAGGGATATCTCTCAGGGAGCCCTGACTACAGGATCCCCCTGAGGGAGCTCCTCACGCTCAGGTCGCGCCTGTCCACTGAGGGAGGGCCAGACTTGAGGTCGGCCCTGGCGAGGGTGGCCCTGGCGATCAAGCTGAGGCACCTGATGGACATCCTCGCGGGTCAGGGGCCCGATCAGGCCCTGGCCTATCTGGAGAGGGTGGCCACCGCCCCAAGGAGGGGGAGGTCCGACAGGATGCTCCTGGACCTCCCCTCCGTAAGGAAGCTCCAGTCCCTCCTCTCGGAGCCCACCCCGCACCCCAAGCTCTCGATCCTCAAGAGGATCCTGAGCGATTGGACCTCTCTAAAACCGGAGTTCAGGGCCATAGTCTTCGTGTCACTCAGGGACACGGCGAATCTGATACGCAGAGAACTCAGCGAGCTGGAGGGCATCAGCCCCGCCAAGTTCTACGGGCAGGCCTCGCGGTCCGGGGAGAGGGGGATGACCCAGACCGAGCAGCGGAGAGTACTCGAGGACTTCTCCAGGGGGGTCTACAACGTGCTCGTCGCGACCAGCGTTGCGGAGGAGGGGCTGGACATACCGGACGTCGACCTCGTGGTCTTCTACGACCCCGTGCCCTCGGCGATAAGGCACGTACAGAGGAAGGGGAGGGTGGGCAGGGGGAGGCCCGGTGAGGTAGTCGTCCTCCTGACCCGAGAGGCCGAGGAGGGCGCGCTCAGGAAGGCCCTACGCGGGGAAAGGTCGGCCGGGTCCGGCTGCACGCCCCTGGACATAACGGCCTTCACAAGCCCGCCTGGCTCGTCGTCGGCCGAGAGGAGCGGGGAGACCGTGACGATAATCGTCGACTCAAGGGAACTCCAGAGCGAGGTGGTCTCTCAACTCACCATGATGCAGGATGTCAAGATCTCGGTCTCCCGCCTTGAGGTCGGGGACTTCGTCCTCAGCGACAGGGTCGCGGTCGAGAGGAAGACCGTGGACGACCTCGCCGCCTCCCTGGTCGACGGGAGGGTGTTCGACCAGATTCACCGCCTCAGGGAGGCGTACGAGTTCCCGATACTCCTGATCGAGGGGAGGGACCCCTACCGCCCCCCGGGCCGCGGGGTGAGCCCGAGGTCCCTCATGGGACTCGTGTCCTCCCTACTGCTCTCTGGGATCTCCGTCATCTGGGCTCGGAACGCCCGGGACTCAGCCGAGATCCTGAGGCTGATGGCCAGAAGGGAGCAGATTGAGAGGAAGAGGAGGGTAGCCCTCAGGAGGTCCCCCGCGAGGACCCTCGAGGAGGACATGGAGCGGGTCCTTGCCTCCATCCCGGGCATCGGTCCTGAGACCGCAAAGAAGCTGCTTGCGAAGTTCGGAACGCTGAGGAATGTGTTTAATGCCGAGAGGGAGCAGCTCATGGAGGTGAGGGGTGTAGGGCCCAAGCTCGCCGAGTTCCTCCACGACTTCGTCAGGAGGGCCTACAGCCCCGAAGAGGGTGAATCGGCTTGAGGTGCGCGTTCAAGCTCACGCGAGAGCGGACGAGCCCGGCAAGACTGCTATCATACATTCTCGTAGCCCTCTCAAGGCTGAACGGGCTCACCGACAGGGTCGTGGTCAGGCCGGGGCACGGCCCCCCCGTGAGGGCCACGCGCGAGTTCGTCGTCTCGAGGATCTCTGGGGGAAGGGAGTTTCTGTTCGACTCCTCCGCCGCCCTGGCCGCGATCCACGCGACGCTTCAGTCTGAGGGCCCCCTGCCGGAGTTCCGCTTCAGGGTGACGGTCAAGTACTACTACAGGACCGAGAGGGGCAGGGTCGTGACCCTCAGGTACGACCGGTACGACCTATCCGTCTCCGCCGCGGAGGCTGGGGTTCTGATTGAATTCTCCTCGCTGGGAGGCCTGTCGAGGACGGACCCCTCCTCTCTGGTCGGGATGATAGCCGAGGAGGCGAGGTCGGCGTCCGGGACCCCGATCCCGATCAACGTCTCCGTCGTTCCCCCCGGCGGTAGTCGCGCAGGATCCTCTCGATGACCTCGATCGTCTCCACGACCTCCCTGATTCTTGAGATCTCCAATGAGTCCACCTCACCGGCCTCGAGCGGCCCGAGACTTCGGTCAATTAGGCCCACGAGAGCGTCGCGCAGCGCCATCAGTGAGTACATCGCCCTCGCCTCGGCGGCCTCCTCGTCGGAGGAGACCAGCACGTACTTGGTCCCACACACGGCGCAGACGACCTCTCCCCCCGCCTGGAAGAGGGGAGACCCGCATTTCGGGCAGGTCTCGGAAAGCATTTTCCATCCTCGCTTGAGCGCCTCTGCCAGCTTGGCGGACTTGTCCTCCGTCTCGCCCCTCCCCATCTCCAACTCAGGCTCCTGAGGGGACTTTAAATAGGGATTAGTCAAACAATTTGAATTGAGCCCTAGTCGGTTTTGGGAGGTGGTTCGCGATGCCCAGGAAGTCTTCGGCCAAGAAGGCCGAGTATGAGAAGTTCATCTCCGATGCCATCCAGATGCTGGACCGCATATCGCAGGACCGGGGAGTTCCGCGCAACATCAGGAAGGCCACCACCGACGTCATCGATGCCCTCAGGGACGAGTCTCTCTCGTACGGCGTGAGGGCCAGCAAGGCCATATCCCTGCTCAACGAGATAATCAGCGACATCAACATGCCCCCGCAGACCAGGTCCCAGATCCTCTTGGTGGTGGGCCTCCTAGAGAGGATCAAGGACTGAGGCGCCAAGCATATATTCGCCCCCCACCAAGATCCCGCCGGTGCCGGGGTAGCTCAGACTGGGAGAGCGCCCGGCTGAAGACCGGGCGGTCGTGGGTTCAAGTCCCACCCCCGGCACCACACGACACCGTCACAATCTGCTTGGCGATCACCGTCTTGGGAGGTTTAGGTGGCCCGCGGCTCCTTTGCCCCCCACTTCTCCTGACCGAACCGCAGAAGACTACCGGCGAAAGAGAGTGGACCGCTTCACCTTGGATTCTCAGTTTTCCGAGGGGGACGATCGCTTTTCTACGATCGGTGAGAACCAGTGTCGGCATAGGAAGATGGGTAACCGCACGATAGATGGCCCCCTATCCGAAGCGGCGAGGAGTATTATTTCATCTTATGGGATTAATAGGATATATATTTGTAGGAATGAGGAGGAGTCCTGGGATACAATTTGGAGGAGATTATGGTTTACGAGAGAAATATGGATGGCTCGGTATTGGGAGGATACAGAGAAAGCCCTGCGGCCGTTATTTCCTTTACTCCGCAGTCTGAACGTTAGTGCTATATTGGATGCCTCTTGCGGGCTTGGCTTTAAGACTGTAGCGCTTGCAAGAGGAGGTTACGAGGTTGAGGGCTCCGATCAAAGTGCGGTAGCCATTGAATACGCAACAATGCTTGCAGAAGAACAGGGTTTTAAGATAAGATTTTTTCGATCTAGGTTCGACGAGTTAGGTAGAGAATGTACGCGTGAATATGACTGTGTATATAGTGATTATTTTGATGAGCTGGGGACCTATGGTGATTTGAAGGCATCGGCCGAGGGAGTGTATTCCGTACTTAATAGAGGTGGGAAGTTCATATTTTCTGGCCCTTCTCCCGAGCTTGAGAGGGCAGATCTCAGGGATCTCATTGAGAGAGAATGGCAGGGGCGAAGAAGGCTTAACATCAATCCACCATATGAAAAGAGGGGATTACGGGTAATACATATTGAGGTGCTTGATAAAACAGTCGATGGAATACTTGAACAGCACCTTTTCATAATAGAGAGGGAGGGAGCTAGGTGGGCCGAAATAGCTTCTATAATGAACCCCAGAATCAAGTGGACATTCAAAGATTATGAAAATGTACTAAAAGGGGTTGGTTTCAGGGAGGTTGAAGCCATTAAAAAGAACGAAAACTTCGTTTTCGTTGTGGCAGTGAAGTGAATGCCCATCCATTAACCAATTGGCTTATATTTAGACTAGTTTGCCTAGAAAGGGGAATAAAGCGGAACAAGTCCGAAGGTCACCGTCTTCTAAGGGACGAGGCTCATGGTGTGAGGCATTGATTTTGAGTCTTCGAGATCCATAGAACAATCGGAGGAGGGACTGGGCTCACCCCGAAAATGACCTGGAATTGAATCGTGGTGCGGGGGGTGGGATTTGAACCCACGCGGGCCTACGCCCACCCGGTCCTGAACCGGGCGCCTTGGACCAGGCTTGGCTACCCCCGCCCGAACCTACTCCTCTGTCCCCAGGGGTATTAAAACGTTGGGAGGTGATCGGGTGGTGCTCCGGCCGGGATTTGAACCCGGGTCTGGGGCTCGAAAGGCCCCTATGCTTGGCCTGGCTACACCACCGGAGCACCGTGGTCTCTCGGCCTGAAGGGGAAATAAAGGTTGGCCAGGGTCAGATGGACACGCCGAGCCTGTCACTCAGCTTCTCCCTGAGGTAGCTGACGAACAGCTCCCTGAGTTCCTTGGCAGACGGGCTCATGGCCTTGAAGATCTCCAGCTCTGCCTTCTTCTTGTTCTTCAGGAACCACTCGTTCTCCCTCTGCCAGAACGGATGCTGCAGGTTCGGCAGGTGGACGTTGTCCATGGCCGCCTTCAGGTCGGCCTGCGTGAGCGGCTCGAGGGCGAACTGGTAGTCCCTGAAGAACCCCGTCTCCACGTCCTCCGCCATTATCCCTATGAACCTCGCCTCGGGCGCAGCGAGGTACGGGATGTGGGCCGAGCTTATGCTGTTGTACACCACGGTGGCCGCGATCCTGAGCGACCAGGGGGAGAAGTCCGTCAGGATGGCTATCGGAACCCCCTCGTCCGACAGCATCCTGAGGAACCTGCGCATGCTCCTCGAGGCCTGCCCCTTGAGTATCGCTATTGCTAGGTTGTACTCCTCGGGGATGCCCAGCTCGATCATGTTCTTGGCCGGACCAACCTTCTCGACGGCCACGACGGCCTTGACCCCGATCCTCTTGAATCTGATGTTCTCGGGGCGCGGCGGGACCGAGTACCCCATCTCACCCACTCTGTCCGCCCTTATCGTCCTCCCGGTCATGTCGACTAGTTCGATGTCGCCGTAGATCCACCCTCTGGGATCGCTCGTTATGGAGAAGGCCTCCCTCGGCGCCCCCAGTATCAGCTCCATCAGTACGATCCTGGCGTCGGTCTCCCTCTGGTCCTCCGGGAAGAGGGTCCCCTTCAGCCTCTCAACCTTGTGGAGGTAGTAGAAGTCCCTCTTGGTCATTGTCAGTCCGTTCTCAAGGTGGTCGAGGGCCTTGGCGAGGCCGTAGAGGACCCCCGCTAGGGTCCTGACGCTCTTCACCCTGTCCCCCTCTATCTCGCTGAAGGTCTTGGGCCTGAAGATGTACCCTATGTCCTCCCTGAACTCGATGTTCCCCTTCGAGTTCGGGGGGTACCTCAGCCTGGGGAACTCCCCCTGCCCTATGGCCTCGGCAACGCTCTCGGCTATCTCCAGTATCCGCCTCTTTATCTCCTCTATGGACTCAGCTTCCGTCGCCACGACTCCTCACCTCCAGAGGGACCTCGACCCTCGCCTTCTTGGCCACCCTCGCGAGGACCTGCTCGACGGGCGGCTTCTCGCCGGTAAGCTCCTCGAGGACCTCGGCTATCAGCGCGTAGTACTTCGAGAGCAGCTCGACCCTCCTGGCGGCGGAGGCGGCCCGTCTCTTCCTGCCGAGGTATATCCTGAGGTCCCTGGCGCAGGCCCTCCACCCCAGCTCGACCTCCCTCGCGAGCTCCGGCTTGTTCGCGATGAACTCCTTTCCGACGGTCTTGAACGGCACCTTCGTCGACACCACGTGGAAGAAGAGTGCTATAGGCTCATCCTCGAGAGACTTCAGCCCGTAGACGCTCCAGTTTATTCGCCGGGCGACCAGGTAGGAGACGTCGCTGCTCACGTCGTACAGGAGGGGAATGCGGTTGGCGAACCTGTAGAGCTGGACCTCTCCGGCGGGCTTCAGATCCCCCCCGTAGGCGATCGCCACCTCGACTATGACCGGATGCCCCTCCACGACTGCTGGGGGCCTCTGAACCGCCTTTACGAACTCCGGCCTTAATTCCTTCCTGATACCCTCCTCCCAGAGCCTCGGCCCAAGCGGCGAGAGGACGCTCGGGTCCGGGGGCAGGTAGCTGTCGTAGGTTACCAAGGCCCTGAACAGCCTCTCGAGCTCGTCGTCGCTGAGCCTTCGCGGGTTGAGCTCAGGCGACAGCCCCGCCCTCTCCAGGATCTCGGCCGCGGTCTTCGACCCGACCCTCTGGAAGTGGGTGGTCAGGAAGCCGGCGAGCTTTCTAGTCCTGGTGGTCTCCGCGAGCCTCTTCAGCAGCTCGAAGTCTATCCCCCTCGGGTGAAACTTCGTCTCCTTGGGGGGAGGGGGAATCTGGTCCGTGGTCCTGGCGAAGAGGAAGAAGAGGCCGTCGGGGTCGATGAACATGATGTCGGCGTAGGGGGTCACTATGGCCGTCTGGTGGAGGTAGTCGACTATCTTCGACCGCGCCCTCCTGTAGTTCCCCTCGAAGTAGAGTTCGACCGTGGTCATTGACCTCTTGGTGACGCCTGCCAGTATCCTCCTGTCTAGGACGACGGGTTCGTTCTTCTGGATGTCGATCTTGAGGGTGAACTCGTAGAGCGGAGACCCCTCCCTGCCTGTTATCACCTTGAATGGCCTGTTAGTGGTTATCTGACCGTACAGGAGCGCCATTGTCCCTCCGAGGCCGAACGTACCCCTGCTCTGCATCAGCTTGTACTTGGAGCTGACGAAGACCTTTCCGAAGGCGGCGGGGACGTCCTCGGGGTCGAGCCCGATCCCGTTGTCCCTGACCCTGAGCAGGTAGACGGAAGTCCCCTCGAGCCGCCCGTCCACGACCTCCTCCATCGTGAGCATGACCTTCGGGGGCCTGCCGGCCAGCTCGCTGGCGTCGAGCGCGTTCTCAACGAGCTCCCTCACCGTGGTGTAGGTCGCCCTCACGGGGTTGTCGAAGCCCGCTAGGGACCTGTTGCGATAGAAGAAATCGGCAGCACTAATCTGCTCGAGTTCCTTTAGCTCTCCTCCCATTCTTCACCCTCCTCACTCTCCTCCATCCTCCGCCCGGCCCGCGCCTCCCTCAGGATCATCATCTGCTCCAGGGCTTCCCTCTCCCTCATCTCGGCCATCTTCTTCTCCATCCTGCGGTAGGCCGTGGAGTGCCTGGAGCCAGAGGCGAGGGAGACGATCGCCTCCTTGGCGGGGATGACGTCGTAGTACCTTCCGATGATGGCCGCCGTGTGGCCGTATATTGATATGTCGGTACCCGTGCGGCTCTCGATGTAGAGCCGCGCCTTCCCCCCCTCCCCTATGAGCCTCCCCCTGATCCTCTGCAGGGCGTTCTTGCTCGGTCCCACGTAGTCTCGGAGGTCCACGATCTCCAGGACGTAGTCGTCGCTCAGCAGCTTCAGGGCCTTCTCGGGGGAGAAGCCCCTCCCGATGGCCTGAATGATGGACTGAAGCTTGTGAGGCATGAGGGGGTCCTCCGGGGGCTTCTCGAAGGTTATCGTGACCTCCCCAGTTCCGCTGTCGACGGATATCCTGGCCCCCGTCGCCCTCTCGAGGTACCTCCTGGTCGCGCCCCTCCTACCTATCAGGACCCCGACCCTGCTCTTTGGGATCTTCACCCTCATCTCGACGCTCAAGGGAGTCACCCCGCCCCGCCTTCCCTGATCAGCCCGTCAACGAATTCCCAGGGATCGGGCCCCCTCACCCCGAACCTCGACGAGAAGAAGCGAATCACCCTCTCGACGTCCCTCCTGAGGAGGGCCTCGGCCATGGGGTGCAGGGTGACGACCGCCTGGGAGACGTCGATTATCCAGTGTCTCTCCCTCCAGTACATGATGTTGTACTCGCTGAGATCGCCGTGGACCAGCTCTGCGTCGAGGAAGGCCCGCCTCACGTCGGACAGTACGGCCTCGAGGGTCGAACTTGGGTCGGGGAGCGCCCTCACCTCCTTGAGGAGGGGGGCCGGGAACCCCCCGTCCCCTATGAACTCCATCACCAGCACGTTCCCCGCAACGGCCAGCGGCCGGGGGACGGAGACCCCAGCCTCGTGAAGGCGGAGGAGGTTCCTGTACTCCTTCTTCGCCCACAGCCTTATCAGGCGGCCTCTGTCCCTCACTGGGACGAAGCGGTAGTCCCCGACTATGTAGTCTAGGTACCTCCTGAAGTTCGCGGTCGCGATCCTGTACACCTTCACGGCCACGTCGCCCTCGGGCCCGGCCCCGGCCATCACGACGGCCTCCTTTCCCGCACTCACGATCCAGGTTATGTCCCTAATCACGCCCTTATTAAACAGTTTTATGAGGGCTCTGACGGTCCTGGTATCGAAAACTAACTGGCGGACCTTGTAGTACTCCTCGTCCTTGAGGCGCTTCCCCCGCTTGGCCCGCTCTTCCTCCATCATCCTCTCCAGTCTTCTCTCTATCTCCTCGTAGCCCTCATCGGGCTCAGAGGACATCCTCCATCATCGCCCAGGACCTTTCGAGGTATCCCTTCTCAATGAGCCACTCAACCTGCTGCCGGTTGTACCTGACCACTATGTCCCCCCTGTCCTTCTTGAACGGCCAGACGGAGACCAGCACTATGTCCCCCCTCCTTATCCAGTGCCTCTTCCCCCTGAGCTTCCCCCTGACCCTGGCGATCCTCACGACGCCGTCGGCGCACTCCACCCTAAAGTGCCCCTTGCCCACCGGGTCCAGCACTCGGCCGAACACCTCAAGCTCCTCGTCGGCTGGCAGGAGCTCCTCCATCTCGGCATCCAGAGAACTCTCGGGCTTTGAGGACCTCTTTGACATGGGTCTCCTCCTCCGCCGGAAGGTTCTCTTCCTCTTACCCCTCCTCCGCGATGGCAAGATAAACGCCGCCTTCTAAAATATTCCCTCAGACCTTGGGGACCGGTGTCTCGGCCCCGCAGGCCAGGCACTTCAGTACCAGGGTCCTCTTCACCTTGACGAGCTTGGTGTCCGGCCTCCCGCATATGGGGCAGATCACGTACCTCTCTATGAACCTCTTCACCCTGGCGTCGACAAGCTGCGGGTCTATCCTCCTAGAGAGTATCAGCTTCCCTCCCCCGGTCATCATGTACGGGCTTCCCAGCTCCCTCGACAGGTACCGGGCCACGAGCTTCGGGTCCCTGTTGAGGGCGTCGCAGATCTCCTTGAAGTTGATCAGGTGGGTCTGCCTCCCCTCTATGACCACCACGGGGGTGGGGGGCGTGAACCTCTCACCGCTGACGACGACGCCCTTGGGGAGCCTCTCGCGGGCCACCCTGAGCATCTCCAAGTACTCCTCTCTCGTCGACAAGATTCTACCTCCTCTGAGCGTCACGCTATGACGTATCTCCCCTCCTCGTCGAGGTATATTAACCCTTCCTCCAGCATGCGATCCAAGGCCCGAGACACGGCCTCCCGCCTGCCCTCCGGGAACTCGCTGGCGATCTGTTCAGCGGTCAGCGGGCCCCCCCTCCTGAGAAGCCCCAGAATCTCCTCGAAGAGTTCGCTCTGATCTGTAACTCCCTCCTCGCCGGCCCCGGCCGCGGCCGCCGCGGCAGCCCTGAGCCTCTCCCTCAGGATCTCCAAGGTCCTCACCAGGACCCAGTTGGGATCCTGGACCCTGACGGTCAGCTGGGGGACGACGTACCTCTCCCCCCTCCACTCCCTCACCCTTCCGATCACGTCTAGTATGGTTCCGCGGGGGAAGGGCGACCCGGTCTCCGGGTCGGCGAGGAGTTCAACGTCTTGGTCCCACGCCCTGACCGAGATGGAGCCGGTCCCGTCCTGCAGAACGACCCTGACGTGCCCGGCGTCGGAGCTCATGTAGGAGTCGACGACGACCCCCATGATCCTCACGGAGACGACGCTCCCGCCGCTGGGAAGCCTGAAGTACCTGACGGCCCCTACGCTCACGTCCTCGAACTGACCCTCAAGGATCTCCCTTATCCAGACCTTGGCCGCAGGCATCCTAGCCGGCAGTCCCGCCCCAACCCCCTTCCCCCATCACCTCTCTATCTTTATATAAGCCAGCCAGGCTGCTGGGGCCGGGGGCGGGGGCCCGTGGCTCAGCCTGGATAGAGCGCCCGCCTTATATGGCGGCTCCCGCCACAAGCCAGAGGAAAAGCGGGAGGTCGCGGGTTCAAGTCCCGCCGGGCCCACCACCCCCAACTGGGTGGCCGCCATTGACCGAGAGGGAGCTCGTGCTGGATACCTCTTTTCTGCTGGGGATATTCGAAAAGAAGGTCCCCATCAGCCTCAGTCACCTGATGGACCTGGTCCCTGGGGCGGCTCTCGTCACTCTCAGCCCATGCCTTGAGGAGCTGAGGGAGAAGGCGGGCTCGGGGAGCCCAGCCGCCAGGGCGGCCCTGAACTCCCTGGCCGAGATTGGCGTCGGTGTCAGGGAGGCCGAGAGACCGGCGGACGAGGCGATAGTGGAGTACGCCTCCGCCGGGCCCGGCCGGAGGGTGGTGGTAACATTGGACAATGCGTTAAAGAACAGGTGCCTCGAGCGGGGTGTGCCGGTCGTGTACCTCAGGGCGGGCAAGAGGCTCGTGCTCGAGGACCCCGCCAAGTTCAGGGCGTGAGCTGTGGGGGTGATCGGTTGTACTACGTGGTCAGGATGAGCGACATGGTGTGGGTTCCCCCGAAGAAGCTGGGAGATGATCCGAGGGAGGTGGCCGAAGAGCTACTCCGGGCCAGGTACGTCGGGAGGTACCTGGAGGACGTCGGGCTGGTGCTCGAGGTCCTGAGGGTGTCGGACGTGAGCCTGGGCAAGGCGCTCATATCCAGCCCGTCCGTTTACTTCCGCGCCGAGTTCGAGGTTCTCACGTTCCTCCCGAAGGTCCACGAGATCGTGGAGGGCGAGGTCAAGGCGGTCCTGGAGCACGGGATCGTAATCACCATGGGGCCCATCGACGGCTTCGTCCACATATCCCAGCTCGGGGACGATGTGTTTGTCCACAGGGCCGGGGTGCTCCAGGGGAGGAAGACCAAGACAACCTACCGACGGGGTGACGTGGTGAGGGCGAGGGTCACCGGGGTGAGCAGGCCCAGCCCGGCCGCGGCGGCCAGGGGGGAGCCCATAGTGAGGGTCTCGCTGACCTGCAGGCAGCCCGGGATGGGGAAGGTCGAGGCCCAGGGGGTGAGCGAGGGTGGCGCGTCTTAGGGCCTGCAGGAGGGACAAGGCCCTCACAGACGGGGACTCTTGTCCCGTGTGCGGTTCAACGGATCTGACGCCAAACTGGGAGGGCGTCGTCGCCGTGATCGACCCGGTCCGCTCCGTCCTCGCCAAGAGGCTCGCCATATCCAGGTCGGGGATGTACGCCCTCAGGGTGCTCGAGTAGTGAGGGGGGCGGAACGCCACCCTTTAATAGGCCGGCCGGGGGTCGCGTGCCGAGGGTCTCCCCATGGAAATCAAGATAGAGGAGAGGCGTCGAAACCCGCTCCTGCGCAGGGAGGAGATCAGGGCGACCGTGTCCTTCGAGGGCGGAACCCCCACCAGGAGGGAGGTCCGGGAGGCCCTGGCCAAGGCTCTCGGCAGGGACGTGGGGGTCGTGTTCGTGCGGAGGGTCCTCACGGAGTACGGGTCCCACCGGGCGCGCGTCCTGGCGATGGCGTATGACGACAGGGACTACGCGCTGCAGATAGAGCCAGAGCACGTCGTGAGGAGAAACGAGGGCGGGGAGGCCGGGGGCGAGGAGCAGGCGAGCTGAGGGAGGTGCGGTCGTTGGTCAAGCACGCGAACGTCCGGGTCCACACCTACTACGAGATTAAGGATGGCAAGCTAGTCAGAAAGAAGAGGCAGTGCCCCAGGTGCGGGTCCTTCATGGCCGAACACGAGAACAGGTGGACCTGCGGCAAGTGCGGGTACACCGAGTTCAAGACCGGGTAGTAGCTGGACGCAACGTTAATTTTTCCGTGAGCCGCTCTTGGCTGGGGCCCGTAGCTCAGCACGGATCAGAGCGCCGGCCTCCGGAGCCGGTGGTCGCGGGTTCAAGTCCCGCCGGGCCCGCCACCCAACAGCGAGGTGATCGGTTTGGCTGGGGAGGGAGCTGACGTCGAGAGGAAGACCTGCGCAGTCGTCGGGTGCGACGAGCCGGCGGCCAAGGTCGTGGGGAGATCCTTCGTGCCCGCCCTCCAGGCGCTCAAGCTGCGCCTGAAGGGTAGGGGGCTGAGGCAGATTCCGCTGTGCAAGAAGCACTACAAGATGGCCAAGGAGGCGCTGGAGGCCCTCAGGGGTGGGTGATCCTCACAACCCACAGCCTGTCGAACGCCACCTTCTCCGACATGACGGGTTCGGCGCGCAGGCCCACCTCTCGGGCGAGTTCCAGCGTCTCGCCCAGGCCGTTGGACTCGGCCTGCAGGAGGAGCGCCTCCCCGCCGGGTCTCAGGTGCCCGCCGACTCCGAGGACGAAGCGGTCTATGATCCTCCTCCCCCTCGGACCGCCCGCCCAGGCGGCCGAGGCTAGATCTCGAGGCTCCTCGGCCAGATACGGGGGATTGATGGTGATTAGGTCGAACATCTCTCCCTCGACGGGCCGAAAGAGGTCCCCGAGCCTGAACTCTATCCGCACCCCGTATCTCTCGGAGTTCAGGCGCACGGCCAGCTCGCACGCGGGATTGATGTCCGTGGCAATCACCTCCCGGGCTCCCAGCAGGGCTGCAGCCACGGCCAGCGCCCCTGAGCCGGTGCAGAGGTCCAGCACCCTCCTGCCAGCTAGGCCGATCCCTCGCAGGCACCTCAACATGAGCGCGGTGTCAACCTCGGGCGGGTACACCGACTCTGGCACGCTGAGCCTCAGCCCCTCCACCTCAACCTCCGCCAGCCTCATCTGAGACACCCCTCAGGAAGGAGGCCAGCCTCAGGTAGTCGTCCGGGGAGATTCGATACACCCTCTCTTCCGTGGGGATCGGGCACGCGTCTAGGACGCGCGATAGGTCTGGCTCGTTAAGCCCGAGCACGCCCCTGAGCCACCCCCTCAGGGCCGCTCGGAGGGTCCTCTTCTTCCTCGAGAAGAGGTGGGGGAGGATCCCCTTCAGGGTAATCAGGTCCGGATCTGGGGGCCTCCGCGACCTCAGGAGCAGCATGACGGTGTCAACCCTTGGCCTCGGGTAGAAGCAGGAGGACCTCAGGAGCGCGAGGGGGACGACGGTGTACCTCACCTGGGCGAGCACCGACAGGCTGCCGTAGGAGTGGTCGCCCGGGTCGGCGGTGAGCCTCGCCCCGAACTCCCTCTGGAACGTGAGCACAGCCCTGTCAAAGCCGCTGAGTGAGAGCCCCACGACCAGCCTGGAGGATATCCCGTAGGGCGGATTAGACACCATGACGGAGTGGAGGCCGTCCGGCAGGACCCTGAGGGCGCTTCCCCTGATGACCCTCACCCACCCGAGGTCCCCGAACCTCTCCGTGAGGAGCCTGACGAACCTCGGATCCTTCTCAACCAGGGTGAGGGACCTGGGCCTCCTCTCGACGACCCTCTCTGTGAGATTTCCCGGGCCCGGGCCAACCTCCAGCACCAGGTCGGACCCGCCCACCCCCGCGGATTCCACCATTAGGTCCAGGGCGTCCGGGTTGAGCAGTAGGTGCTGCCCAACCTCCCTCCTGAGGCTTATGCCGTACTCGGCCATTAGGAGCCTGTACCTCTCGAGCATCTCCCGGTCGACGCCGGCGAATACGCGCACCGCTCGACGCGCCCCCTCCCCGAATTTTTATTCCCCCTCGGGGGCGGGGCGCGCCGAGGTGTGATTCATGCTCTCCGTCCTCCAGAGGATTGACGAGGTCAGGTGGCTCCTCCCCAAGGGGTACAAGGCCAGAATGAGGGTCCCTGGGCTCATAATCTCCACCGAGAAACTCATCCGCGGCGTCGAGAAGATGTCGGTGGATCAGCTGGCGAACGTGGCCACGCTGCCAGGGATCTACAAGTACTCCCTGGCCATGCCGGACATGCACTCGGGCTATGGATTTCCCATAGGTGGCGTCGCCGCCTTCGACGCCCACGAGGGGGTGATAAGCCCCGGAGGGGTGGGGTTCGACATCAACTGCGGGGTGAGGCTACTCAGGACGGATCTGAGGGAGTCCGACGTGCGTCCAAAGCTCAAGCAGCTCGTCGAGAAGCTGTTCTCCAACGTGCCATCAGGGCTGGGCAGCAGGGGCAAGGTCAGGCTCTCCCCCGCCCAGCTGGACGAGGTCATATCGATGGGCGCCAGGTGGGCCGTCGAGAACGGGTACGGCTGGGAGGAGGACCTGGCCCACACCGAGGAGGGCGGGATGATGGAGGGGGCCGACCCCAGCGCCATCGGACGCAGGGCCAAGGAGCGGGGCGCCCCCCAGCTCGGTTCCCTCGGCAGCGGGAACCACTTCCTCGAGGTCCAGGTCGTGGACAAGATCTACGACCCCGAGGCCGCGAGGGTGATGGGCATCGAGGGGCCGGGCCAGATCACCGTGATGATCCACACGGGGAGCAGGGGCTTCGGCCACCAGGTCGCCGACGACTACCTGGGCCTGATGCTCAGGGAGGCCCGAAATCTGGACTTCAGGCTGCCCGACAGGCAGCTCGTCTGCGCCTACGCTGGCTCCAAGCTGGCCCAGAGATACTTCTCCGCGATGAAGGGGGCCGCGAACTACGCCTGGGCTAACAGGCAGATGATCGTCCACTGGGTCAGGGAGTCCTTCGAGGCGGTCTTTGGGAGGTCGGCCGAGGACATGGGGATGAGGATGGTCTACGACGTCGCCCACAACATAGCCAAGCTGGAGGAGCACGTGGTGGACGGAAAGACCGTCAAGGTCTTCGTGCACAGGAAAGGGGCCACCAGGGCCTTTCCGCCCGGCAGGCCGGAGATCCCGCCGGACTACAGGGACATCGGCCAGCCCGTCCTGATTCCTGGGTCTCAGGGGACCGCCAGCTACGTCATGGTCGGCACCGAGCAGGCCATGCGGGAAACCTTCGGCACCTCCGCCCACGGCGCCGGCAGGGTGATGAGCAGGGCCCGCGCCAAGCGGACCTACAGGGGGAGCCAGATCGTGGAGATGCTCGCCAGGAAGGGGATCATAGTGAAGCCGGCCTCCCTGGCCGTGGCCGCAGAGGAGGCCCCCGGCGCGTACAAGGACGTGGATGAGGTGGTTCTGGCCACCCACAAGGCGGGGATAGCCAGGATGGTCGCCAGGCTCAGGCCGATAGGCGTGGTCAAGGGGTGAGGTGGAGCTCAATGCCCGGGGCACGGGAGGAGATCGAGGAGGGGGACTTCGTCCTAGTGGACATCAGGGTCGAGGACGCCGAGACCGGGAAGGTCTACATGACCACCATCGAGGAGGAGGCCCGGCAGGCCGGGATCTACTCTCCAGACGACCTGTACGAGCCCATGCTCATCGTGGTTGGTGAGGGCAGGATCTTCAAGAGGGCGGAGGAGTCGCTGATCGGACGCCGCGCCGAGGAGGAGGTCGAGGTTGAGCTGGAGCCGAGGGACGCGTTCGGGGAGTACGACCCCGACAAGGAGAGGATATTCCCCATCTCCAGACTCAGAAAGGCCGGCATCAAAGACGTGGCGGTCGGCGACGTCGTGAGGTACGGCGACGAGAGGGGGGTCGTCCGGTCTATAACCGGCGGGAGGGTGAGGATAGACTTCAACCACCCCCTCGCGGGCAGGAGAATAAGGGTGTGGCTGAAGCCCAGGGCAATTCTGACCGACGCCTCGGAGAGGCTCAGGGCCCTCGTGGCCAGGTACTTCGACGTCCCGATCGACAGGGTGGGCGCCAGGGTCGACGGGGACGTCGCCAAGGTGGAGCTTCCACCAGCGGCCTACACCAGGAGGGACGCCTTCGTGAGGAAGATCAGGACCATGTCCGCCGTCATGAGGTGGCTGAAGGGACTGAACAAGGTCAGGTTTGTGGAGGAGTACGAGGTCCCGCAGGAGGGCGCCGAGGGAGGAGGGGAGGTCGAGGAATCGGTGGTCGAGGGAGGGGAGGGCGCTGAGATCAGGGAGGAGGAGCCAGCCGATCAAGTTTCGGGGTGAGGCTAGACCCCCTGGATCTCGACCAGGCAGGCCGCCAGGTCCTCCCCGCGGGGACACTCCACGCTCTTGGGGAGGACCTCAACCACCCTTATTCTGTCTCCGTTTCTGAGCCCGGGAGGGCTACAGAGATCCCCCCTCTCACAATCTTCGTAGCAGCTGGGCGTCTTGAACCTCAAGAGGGCCCCGACCACGGCCTTGCGCTTCGGGATGGCCAGCTCCAGCGTGGGTATGTGGACCTCCACGGGGACCACGTCAGATCCGTGCAGGGCGCACGGAAACCTCTTCTTGGGGATGGCCGAGACCACCTCGTATACCCGACCCTCCATCAGGTTGTCGGCGCAAACCGACCTCAGTCGGCACTTGGAGCACGACTCCGAGGGTCCCGTGAACAGGAAGCGGTACCCAGCCCTTGCCTGGCCCTCGGGGACCAGCGTGACTACCGTTCTCCCCAACCCTCCGACCCTTTCAGGGCCGGGCCTCACCAATCCTTATTAATACGCGACCCACAAGGGGAGTGAGGAGCGCTGAGACACGCGCCCCGCTTTTCCACACGCCGTGGAAGGAGATGTCAGAGATGCTCCCAAACGAGGTCCTGGGTAGGCCTCCCCTAAAGGGGCCCGAGCTTGAGAGGATCAGAGAGAGGCTCCTCAAGGGCACCACGACCGTCGGCGTCAAGGCGGACGGTGGTCTGGTCATAGCCTCCGACAGGAGGGCCTCTGCGGAGACCTTCGTGGCCAGCAAGCGGGCCAAGAAGATGATACAGATCGACGACAGGAGCGTCGTCACCATATCCGGCCTGGTGGCCGACGGTCAGTTCCTCGTGAACAACCTGAAGACCTTCTCCTCGCTCTACAGACTAGAGCACGGGAGGGACATGCCGGTCTCCGCAAAGGCACGCTACCTCGCACTCCTTCTGAAGTCCTTCAGGCCGGTCCTGCTGATCGCCCACATGATAATCGGGGGGGTGGACCACACGGGGCCGCGCCTGTTCAACGTGGACTTCTTCGGGACCATGACAGAGGAGGAGTACCTGGCGACCGGTTCTGGGTCTCCCGTGGCGATATCGGTCATCGAGGAGGGGTACCGCGATGGCATGACCGTCGAGGAGGCCAAGGGTCTGGTCCTGTCGGCGATGGCCGCGGCGATATCAAGGGACTCCGCCACCGGGGACGGGATGGACGTCGCCGTGGTCACCGGGGAGGGGGTCAAGTTCCTGACCCCGAGGGAGATCGACGAACTCCTCAAGGCCGTGAGGTAGGGTGGCGGCCAGCATGACGTCCCGGCACGAGCTGAAGTATCTCCCTGCGGATCAGCTCAAGAGAAAGGTCCGCGCGGAGCTCTCTAAGCTTGGAAAGGTTGAGAAGGTCGAGCTCGAGGGGCCGTTCGTCGTGGCCTACGTCTCAAGCCTCCCCGACTTCCTCGACAGCGGGGGAGTCCTGGGCGAGATTGCCAAGACCCTGAAGAAGAAGATCATAATCCGAGCGGCGAAGCCCATCCTCTCACCCCAGGAGGCGAAGAGGAAGATCAAGGAGATCATCCCCGACCGCGCCGAGATCGTCGACACCGAGTTCGTCGAGGAGACGGGGGAGGTGTACATCCTCGCCAAGAGGACGGGCTACGTGGTGGGAAAGGCCGGATCCAGCATCAACGAGGTTCTAAAGGCCACGGGATGGCGCCCGGTCGTTATGAGAGCTCCCACGATGCAGTCCACCTTCCTCAACATCCTGTACAATCTCCTGATCGAGGGGGCCCACGAGAGGAAGAAGAACCTCAGGAGGATGGCCAAGAGGATCTTCAGGAACCCCGTCCCTCTGGGCAGGGGGCTGACGGTGACGTTCCTTGGGGGCGCCAGGGAGGTGGGGAGGTCCAGCCTCCTCGTCAGGACAGGAGAGAGCGCCGTGCTCCTCGACGCCGGGATAGGGGTTGGGGGCGGGGAGTTCTTCCCCAGGTACGATCTTCCGGACCTCGATCTCGACGAGCTGGACGCGGTGATAGTGACCCACGCCCACCTGGACCACTCGGGGGCTCTGCCGCTCCTCTTCAAGTACGGCTACAGGGGGCCGGTCTACGTCACCAGGCCGACGAGGGACCTGATAACTCTCCTCCTGTACGACTACATCAACGTGTCCATGCGAACCGGAAAGCTCCCCTACTTCGGCGAGAGGGAGATAAGGCTCCTGATAAACCACATGATAGCCCTCGACTACGGAGAGACCGTCGACATCTCACCCGACATAAAGCTGACCTTCTACAACGCCGGTCACATACTCGGCTCGGCCCTGGCCCATCTAAACGTGCTGAGCGCCAGGCACAACATCCTCTACACGGGGGACTTCAGGTACAGGGACACCAAGCTCCTGAGCAGGGCCCACACGAAGTTCCCGCGGGTCGAGACCGTCATAATGGAGACCACGTACTCCGGAGAGGGGGACGTCATGCCCCCCCTTCAGGAGGCCGAGCGTCAGCTCATCTCCATAATCGAGGAGACCGTCGCGAAGGGGGGGAAGGTGCTGATCCCAGCCCTCTCGGTCGGCAGGGCGCAGGAGGTCATGCTGAGCCTGGTCGACGCCTTCTCCAAGGGGGAGCTCCCCGACATCCCCGTGTACATCGACGGAATGATATACGACGCCACTGCCATACACACCGCCTACCCGGACTACATGTCCGACTACATGAAGTCCAAGGTGTTCAGGGAGGACGTGGATCCCTTCACGGAGCCCCACATCACGCCGGTGAGCAGCAGGGAGGACAGGGAGGCCATAGTGGAGGGCGGTCCAGCCATAATACTCGCCCCGTCCGGTATGCTGGCAGGAGGGCCAAGCGTCGAGTACCTCTCAATGCTGGCGGGGGACGAGAGGAACGCGGTCGTTCTGGTCAGCTATCAGCCCCCGGGAACCCTCGGAAGGGCTCTCAAGGAGGGCGCCAAGGAGATCACGGTCACGAGGAACGGCGCCCCGACCAGGGTTCAGGTCAGGGCCTGCGTCTGCTCGGTCGAGGGCTTCTCCGCCCACGCCGACAGAGTTCAGCTGCTCAGCTGGATGGGCAGGGTCTCACCGAGGCCCAGGAGGTTCATACTGGTCCACGGGGAGGAGAGGAAGATAGCCTCCTTCCGCCCCATAGCCGAGAGGACGTTCCGGGGCCAGGCAGCGGTCCTGGCTCCTAGGGTATCTGAGAGGCTCTCTCTGGCTTGATTGGAGTTACTCCTCCTTTGGACTGCTCCAGACGGCCACGAAGCTTGGTACCACAAGGAGCGGGGGGTAGTCCTCAGTCTTTATCAGCACGACCTCGCCTCCCATCCGCTGGACCTTCTCCTTCAGCTGCTGAAGGGCTATCCTGAGTTCCTGGCTGCTCTTGTTCGCCAGCTCGTCGTACCTGACTATGACTATGTTGTTGTCGCTGACCTCACCCAGGATCAGGTCAATGTCGGTCATGCTCCTCAGGTCGACGGGCTTTATGGCGAGGGGCTTCTCCTCCATGGCGGGGTGGACGGGGGGTATGTCCTCTAGCCCCTCAACCTCCTCGTACTCTCCCTCCTCCTCGAAATACTCGTCGTAGTACTCTCCCTCCTCCTCGCCCCGCCTCCCGAAGATCCTCCTGAAGAAACCCAAAGCTCCACACCTTCCCGAGACGTCACTCTGCCGGGCCCACGCTATTTAAAGGATGTTGAGCGGAGGGCTTACGCCGCCGCGCCAAAGTTTAATTCCCGGAGCGCCTTCCCAGTCGGGGCGCGGGCGCATGAGCAACGCCATGCAGTACCTCACCAAGAACATGAACGGAAACGTGCTGGTGTCTCTCAAGAACGGCTCCTGGGTAAGGGGGATCCTAAGGGCCTTCGACAACCACCTCAATCTGATAGTCGACAACGCCGAGGAGATGTACCACGTCCAGACCCCAGAGGGAGTTCAGCTCAGGACCACCAGGCTCGGAAAGCGGATACTGATCCGCGGAGACACCGTGGTGGCCATATCCACCGCCGGGGGTTCCGGGGAGGAGTAGGCTCCTATCTGCGGGATGACTGAGGGAGGTGTGGCGTCGTGGTGAAGGGAACGCCTTCCATGGGTAGGAGGTCGAGGGGAAAGACCCACATCCGGTGCAGGAGGTGCGGCCGGCACGCCTACAACGTTAGGAAGAAGTACTGCGCCGCCTGCGGATTTGGAAGGAGCAAGAGGATGAGGAGGTACTCCTGGCAGAACAAGATCTCGTACCGGAGGATTCGCGTGGTCTGACCTCCTCGGAGGGATCGCGGGCCGTCTACCCACCCAGTTCGGCCCCGCGTTATATACCGCCCCAGCGCCCCCGTCGATGGCCGGCGCGAGGGTGGTAGGCGTCATCGGGACTGGCGGCGCGGGTAAGACCACTGTCTGCTTTCTCCTGGCGCTGGCCGCCTGTTACGGCCCCAGGGAAGGGGCCGGATCCGTCGTAGCCGTCGACGCAGACGTGACTGAGGCGATGTTGACGAAGATGCTCCTGGGCCCCTGGTCTGGCCCGGACATTGTGGACCTCCTGGCTGGGAGGGTTGACCTCGACGCGGCGCTTGCGACCCCCCGCCCCGCGCTCTCGCGCGGAGGCGCCGAGAGGGCCACGCCGCCGGGTCTGGAGCGCCTCAAGGTGGTGCCCGGGGCCCACTCCAAGGTGAATGAGATCAGGCGAGTCCCGCCATCCAAGCTCCGTGAGTCTCTCAGGGCGATCAGGGCAAAGCTCGAGGGACAGGGGGCGGATCTGGTTCTGGTAGACTTTCCTCCAGGGGATCCCCACTTGGCAGAGTTCTCAGAAGTCCTCGCGGAGTGGATCGACGCCGCCGTGGCCGTGGTCCCCCCGTCCAGGCGGAGGCTCGTGGCAACTGCTGCCGCCAGCAGGAGGCTGGAGGACGGGGGGAAGCCTACCGTCGCGGTCTTCCTGAACAGGTTCAAAGAGTCGGAGCCCTTCGATGAGACGGGGACCAGGTGGGAGAGCCTAGCGGAGACCTTCTTTGGGAGGAGCCCGGTGGTGCTCCCGGAGGACCCGGAGCTGGCCAGACTGATGACCCACGACTCGATCCCGCTGAGGCTCCTCCCCAGGCTCGGACCGGTCAGGGCTGTCGCGGAGGCCCTTCAAGAGTTCCTCAAGGAGGTCCAAGCCGTCGACCCCGGGAGGGATCGCCAGCCCGCCACGGGTGAGGGGGGCGAGGGGGTCGAGACCGTCGACTCTGAGCTCAGGTGGATCTTCTCCGGTCAGCCGCCAAGCGACACTCTGGCGTCCGAGACGGCGCCGAGGGGGACCGGCCACCCCCCTCCCCGTGGGGCCTCCCTCCAGAGGGTGGAGCGTCGGCCTCCCGGGCCTGAACCCTCGGATGGGGGTCCGGGCGGATCAGGCCTTGGATCGAGGCTCCGAGAGAGACTCACCAGGCTTCTGGGGGGGACCTTCGAGGTCAGGTATCCTGACGGGCGGGTCAGGAGGGTGAGGGGCTCCGTCATAAGATCCGCCCTGCAGATGGCCGGGGTCTCCGGAGAGAGGCTCGAGTCCTACATGGAGGCCGGGTCTGTGAACCTGGCCGACCTGGGGGACCGGGAGCTTGAGGTCTGGAGGTTTGCCCTTCTTGCCTCCGGCTTAGAACCCCTGGACGGGTGGTGATCTCCCCGTGGGCTGGCGCAGGAGGGATCTAGAGCTAATCACCGGGGCCTACCTCGCGGCGGCGCTCGGGATCCTGTCATCGGGGCCTCGACTCGAGTCAGTACCCCCAGTCCCCTACGAGCCACTTGGCTCCCCCCTAGAGTCGATCCTGGCAGGCGCGGTCGGCGGAGTCGTGAGCTACCTCCTGTCCTTCTCCAGCGCGGGCGCCCTTGGGATGATGTACGCCCGCACCCTGTCTGGCCTATCCTACGGCGACCTGATTGTAGACCTCCTAGTCAGGACCTCACTCCTCGTCCCCGCGGTGTTTGGCTTCTCGGACTTCGTCAGCGTCTGTCTGGCGTGGAGGCGAGGGTACTCCAAGTCCCCCCGATCCATACTCAGGTTTTCGGGATACGCTGCGGCGATGGGGGCGGCCTCCTCACTCGCGATGCCCCCCAAGCCAGTCATCGGATCATGGTGGGCCCTGAGGCTCGACCCCGTGGCGGCCGGCCTGGCGGTCCTCGCGGTGCCGGCCTGGTCCTACGTCAGGTCTGGAGAGAAATCCCTGGAACCGGCGGGCGTGATCCTCTCGGCCTCCGCGGTCGCCCTACTGATATCAGCCTCGACGGGCGCCCTCGGTGGGCTGCTCGGCGTGACCTCGGCGCTCGTTCCTTGGCTCGTTCCGCGCAACTTCTTCTCTCGCGGTCCCGCAGAGGTGCCGCCCCCTCCGGCGAGGGTCTCCGCAGGATCCCTGGAGGAGGACTTCGCCGAGGTGAGGCGTCTGATGATGGAGAGGCTGGCGGAGGGATAGCCGTGCTCCTACCCATTCTCCTGTCCTCCCTCCTCCTCCTGGCGGCCGCCGCGGTGTCGCCGATGGCGGCGGTACCCGCCGCGGCCCTGAGCCTCGTGGCGGGGGCATCCGCCGTCCTCAGGTGGATGCGGGAGAGGAACAGGAGGAACCTCCTGCTCAGGGTCCTCAGCCGCGTCAGAGATCTCAACGACGCCGGCCGCGTAGAGCAAGCGAGGGAGCTGGCCCTGTCGGTCATCAGATACGAGATCGCGGTCAGGCTCAGGCAGCCGGTGAGTTCTGACCTGGAGGAACTCTCGCCCGCGCTTCCTAGGGCATGGAGGGATCTGCTGTCCCGTGGCTCGGTCGAAGATCTCATCAGGGCCGCCGATGCCCTTCTGTAGGGGCGTCTGGCCCCGCCTTTTATAGGCCGTCCTGGGTTCGGTCGGTGATCCCTTGAGGGCGGCCCTCCGCAGCATCCTGAGGTGCGTGCGGGAGTTCATCGCCGACGAGAGGGGGGTGACCCAGACCGTCGAGCAGGCCCTCCTCATCGCGGCCACGATCGCGGCCTTCTTCGTCCTCGTGGTCAACCCGATCGCGGGCGTGGTGGACATCGTCTGGAACCTCCCCGACCTCGCCGACAGGAAGTTCCTCGACTTCGTAGGCGAGCTGAGGAGCAGGCTCAGCGGGATCTTCCACTGGGGAGAGGAGTCCGTCAACGCGACCGTCAACTCGACCGCCCCCTGAAGGGGGAGGAGGTTGCTCCTGGGAGAGTCCAGAATACTGAAGTTCGCGTCCTCGGTGTCCCGGCTGGACGGAGAGGTATCGAGGCTGCTTGCCGTCAATCCCCTGAGGACCTACAACGAGTTGAGGGCTCGGTCGGCCCGGGGGGATCGCGGCGCCAGGGAGGTGATAGCGGAGATCCCGCCTCCCCCCAGGAATCCTCCCGCGCCGGTGGGCAGGGTGCTGGAGGACCTGGGGCCCGCGCTCCTCATCCAAGTCGGCCCCCACTCAGCGGAGTTCGTGCCGAAGAGCTGGTCCGGCGGAGAGTACGCGGCCGCCTCGGCCGCCGCCGCGGCCGAACTCCTTCGGGGAAGGTACCCGCCCGACGTCCTGGAGGCCGGGCTGTGGAGGGTGGTGTCGTTCAGGCACTCCCTAGCCGCCGGCATGGGGCTCGATCCGGACCTGGCCCTGGAGGCGGCCGTGAGGTCGACCAAGCTCTGGCCCATAGTCCTGCTGTTGACGGGCTCGGACGTGACGGAGGTGTACGGGTCCCTCGGGTCGAGGGTGTACCTCGACCACATCCAGGCGGGGAGGCTCGTCGTGGAGAACATGATCTTGGACGAGGCGGACTTTGAGAGGCTGAGGAGCTTCGTGGAACTCCACCCCTACGGCTCGATTGGTCCTCACAGCCCCATGGCCAAGGTCGACCTGGAGCTGCCCCAGGGGAGGGTCAGGCTGACCGTGGACATCCCGCCAGCCTCCAGCCCGGGGTTCGACGCCAGGAACCTCTCGGCAATGTCCCGCCTCCCCCTCCCCCGGCTCATAGCGCTGGGGACCATCTCGGAGGCGCAGGCTGCCACGGTACTGGAGGCCCTGGCCGGGGGAACCCCCGTCCTCGTGGCCGGACCGACGGGGTCGGGCAAGACCACCCTCTGCAACGCCCTCTTGGTGGCCCTCGGCAGGGGTGTGAGGATTCTGACGGTAGAGGAGGTCAGGGAGGTGGAGGACCTGAGGGAATACGGGATCCTGCACCACGCGTACGCGATCCCGGGCGCCCGCACCTCGGCGGTCATGGCCCTCCTCCACAGGAACCCGGACGTAGTGTTCTTGGGGGAGATACTAAGCCAGGAACACGCTGCAGCCTTCGAATTCGCCTCTGACTCGGGCTTCAGGGTCCTGGCCACGACGCACGCCTCCGATCGTCGCGGACTGGCGAGGAAGTGGTCGTCTTGGGGCCTCATACACGCGCTCGAGGGGGCGCTCGTCGTGTTCATGAGGGCCAGGAGGGTCGAGGAGATGGGAACGCTCGTCGGCGGCGTCTGGGAGGAGGCCAGCATCAGCCCCGGGCCCGGATGGGTGGACCTGATCCGCTCCATGAGGGGCATGAGGACGAACTTCGAGGTCGCGGCCGCCGTGAGGGAGGTGCTGACGGCTTGATCGGCCCAAGGTCTCTCGGCAGCCCACGAGACAGGCTCAGGGCGGTCTACTCGCTCTGCGCGGCGCTCCCCGCGGGGGTACCCGCGGCCGTCAGGTTGGCGGCCGAGTGCGCCCCCGAGGAGATCGCAGGGGCCTTCCGCGAGGCAATCGCGGAGGCCACCGTGGAGGGTTCTCCTATCCGCCGGGCGCTCGAGAGGACCCTGTCATCCCTGGGCTGGGATCCGATGAGAGAGGCGGTCCTGTCGCTGGTCCAGGGGGGCGACCTCGACTCCTCTCTGGAGACACTCAGGCGGTACGTTGAGACGGAGATCAGGGCCGAGTCCAGAGACCTGTCTCTCAGGGTCGGGGTGCGTACCACGGCCGCCTTCTCCGCCGTCACGGTCCTGGCGGCCTCGATGGCTTCTGGGTCCCTCCCGCCTCGGGCGCTTCCCCCCATCGCCTCCCTGGTGTCTGCGATCCTGCTCGGGGTGTCCATCCGGAGGTGGATTCGTGCTTGGAGGAGCCGGGCCTGATTGATCAGCTGGCCTCCCTCCTGGAGGCCGGCCTGCCCCCCCTGGCCGCGATCGGGTCCCTAGCCCTGGCCAGGGACGAGCTACGAGAGGCCGCCGCCAGGGCGAGGGTGGAGGGCGAGATCTCGAGTTCGCTTAGGATGGCCGCCGACGCCTTTGGCGAGGATGCTCCGCTTGTGATGACGCTTGTCCCTGGCCTCAGGCCAGACATGGCGGCCCTGGTCCTCAGACACGCCGCCTCAGCGTCCAGGGTGATCCGACAGCTTATGGAGGAGAGGGACTCGGCGATGAGGTGGCACCGGAGGGTCTCCAGAATACTGGCATCTTCCGTGGCCGCGTCGACGGCGGTCCTGGGGAAGGTAGTTGGTCTCCTCTCCACGATGCTCTCCTACACTTCGCAAGGCGGCTGGGCTCCCCTCTCCCTGGTGGCCGTGGGGCTGGGGTTCTCGGCGCTGTTCCTGTCCGAGGCGGGGGACGACCCAGCTTGGATGCTCCTCCCCCTCGGCTCGGCGATCTCTGTGCTGCTCCTGTTGGAGGCGATTGGAGTTTGACCGCACCACAACCCTCTGCGTTCGCGCTAGTCCTAGAGGTCTGGGTCGCGGCAGCGATAGACGCACGTGCGGGGAGGGTGCCCAACGAGTTCACCGCCTCCTTTCTAGCGGTGAACCTGGCGATTGCCTGGACCTACGGATCTGCGGGACCGGCAATGGTCTGGGCCCTGCTTTCGATCCCCGTTTCCCTCATCCTTCACAGGCTCGGGCTGGGCGGTGGAGACCTCAAGCTTGTCCTGTCCACGGCGCCGCTGGGCGGCCCCATCCCCTGGCTCTCCCTCGCCTTAGCGTGCGCCGCGGGGTACCTGAGAGGCGGCCGCCTCTCTGCGGCTGACATCGCCATCTTCGCGACCGTGCTCACGATTCCGGCCCTCCTCTAGCAGCTTGGCGGTTTCCCTCCACCTGCTCTTCCCCAGCCCGAGTCTCCTGAGCAGCTCCTTGAACGGCATCTGAGCCCCGCTCCTCAGCCTGGTCGGAAATCCGACCCTCTCCATGGCGAGGAGAACCGCTACTGCGGCGACGTGTCTCGGGTTCTTTCCCGTCAGCGGCCCACCGGGGGCTCCGACCCCCCTCAGGATGTCCAGGGCCCTGATCCGTATGATCTCCTCCATGCCCCTCAGGTCCACCCCCGACCTCACGAGCCCCCTTATGACGGCGCCCACGTAGTACTCTGGAGGGGCCCTCTCGACGAACCCGAGGGTCGACTTCAGCAGTTCGAGGCTCTTTAGGACCCATCCCGGCTTGACGGGCCTCACCCTCACCGCTGAGAGGGCCTCGAGGACCTCGCCGAGCGTCAGGGGGTACCCCACCCTCCTGCCGGCCGCCAGCAGGCACGCCGCAGCCAGGGCGCCCGACGCCCTGTCCCCAGTCCTTGAGAGGTAGATCCCCATGAGCCCCTCTGCGGCCGATCTAACGGACTCTGGCACCTCAAGGGCGTCCTCCAGCGTCCGGAGGGCATCGAGCCTCGGAAGCCTCATCCTGCCCCCGCCGCTGTGCCGCGTCGGGAGGGAGGACCTTCCCCAGACCCTCCCGCAAGTCGGGCAGACGAGGCAGCCGTCCTCTAGTATGAGATGAGAGCCGTCGACTGGACATCGGGGGGCGTTCTCCGCGCCGAGCATCCGGACTAGAGGGCGAGACCTACGTTTCTCCTGCGCTCTCCGCGAAACTATCGCAGCCTACCGTGGCCAGCCCAAGACCCTTGGGATCAGCGCCGCGGCGACGGCCACGACGAGCAGGTAAAGCAGAGTCCTCTTCACCCCTTTCGCCGGCTCGAAGTGGTCCTCCAGGAGCCAGGCTATGAGGAGGAGCAGCGCTATGGTGGGCGCGGCCTCGCGGCCCAGGCGGGATCCTTGCAGGAGGAGCCCCTTGACGGCCCCCCAGATCCCCAGAATCATCCTCTCCAGCTCCCTCTCGAATGGATTCATGTGGGTCCCCCCTCCACCCAGCCCACGGTCACCACGGAGACAGACCTCTCCGAGTAGCAGCCCCACCCGACCCTCTCCTCCCCCCACCAGTACCGCACCTGGGGATCCTCGACCCAGACGCGGACCAGGAGCGTGACGCGGAGTATGACCTCGGTCAGGTCCCCCCTCCCGACGATTTCGAGACTAGACCCGTTGGGAACCGTGGTCAGCTCTATGGCGATCCCCCGCCTGGAGTACTCTCGTCTCAGCCTCCTCTCCACCCCCCTGAGCTCTCCCATGACCCGATCAACGGCGCGGCCGGAGGCCTCGAAGAGCTCATCTGGGGAGTCCACGGTCCCAGCGGTGAACACCGCACGTTCTCTCACCTCATCGATAGCCTCAGAGGCCTCTGAGTGGGCCTCTACTATCAAGTAGTACTTGAGGGGGTGAACCACCGTGAATGTGTAGTTTCTGACGGCCGACGCCTCGCCCATCCCCCTCTCGACGTACACGGAGATGTTCAGGCTCCCCCGAACCCTTATCATCCCCTCCTCCATCCCGCCCCGGAAGGCGCGGTTCAGGCGGAGATCCAACCCGCCCGGGCCGGGGTTCCTGGAGAGCCTGACCTCTGCGGACGCCGAGAGCCTCGCAGCCGTCTCAAGACGGGCCGCGGCGGAGATCTCACTCTCCCAGTCCTCCAGATCCATCCTGGGTGGCTCCACCTCGGAGATCCTCCTCCCGTCCGTCTCGACCATCCACCTGTCGATGGCGCACCTGACGTAGATCAGGAGGCGGGGCAGGGACGTCTCCGCCTCCATCCACGCCGCCGACTGGGCGAGCCCGGCGTCGATCGCGGGAGGATCCACTTCTCCGGCCCTGTGAGCCCCGAGGGATGAGAGGACTATCAGGAGCACGGCCGCGAGTCCGAGGAGGTCCCTCACCCCCTCCCCACCCCCACGGTGTGGTTCAGGCCCTCTGGGAGCGGGATTATCACCCTGGCGGAGAGGGGACAGGAGAGGTTCAGCCTTCCGTGCACCTCCGTCACGTCCTCCCACACGAGGTCGACCCCCTCCTCGATCAGGGCGTCCACGAGCCCACCGGCCTCCGAGTCCCGGCACGCCACCACCCAGCCCGGGCTCAGACAACCCGAGAGGGCGTAGAGGGCCACCGATGCCAGGACCGCCACGCCGGCGGCGAGCCAGAGCACCCTGAGGTTCAGGGTATCACCTCCGTTGGGATCGGGCTGGGACCTGGGAGGACGATCAGGGCGGCGGCTAGCAGGGCGAGCGCAACGAGAACAGGCCAGAGGACGTCTCCGATTGCGTCAGCCGCCTCCTCCGACACCTCGATCCCCTCCCCAGAACGGCTCGTCAGCTGGCCCCAGCCGGACCTCGGCGCCCCAGGGGTACCTCACGACCGTGACCACCCCGAGGCGATCGGACCTCTCCTCGAGCTTGGATAGGTCGTTCTGAAGCCTCCTCTCCCAGGCGACCTCCCCCACGCCGCGGATGAGGGACCCCAGGATCAGGGCGCTGATGAGCACCGATGCGCCCATAGCCGCGCCGAGACCCTCCCTCAGGACCCTCCTCACTATCCGCTCACCCTCAGGGCTACGGCTCCGTCGTCCCAGCTCGCCTCTATCCAGACCAGCCCCCTGACCACCGAGACCGGACTCCCGGGGTGCCAGGGGTGCACCTCCCCGTTCAGGAGCCTGACCTCGACCGGGAGTTCGACCGCGAAGTGCGTGAGGCTCTCGTTGTCCCAGACTAGGATCCGGTTCCCCCTGGCCTCGACCACCAGCTCGACGGGGGTGAAGACCCTCGCCTCGCAGGCGCCTCCCCCGATGACCGCCGACGCGCAGTTGCTCAGCGCCCCGGCGAGGGACCACTCCCCGGCGGCGGTCAGCCGGTCGTCGATCCTCTCGGCGGCCTCGGCCAGCGGTCCGGAGGCGAAGATCAACATGGCCGCAACCGACACGAGCCCGATCATCGCGTAGGCCACGGTCTCGTTCACCCGCCCGTCACCCCCAGCAGCCTCGCGAGGTCCCCGGCCTCCCTCTCACTCGCAGTCAGCAGACCGACCAGCAGACCAGCCAGGGCTTCGGCTGCCTCGCTGGCAGCCGGGTTCACGATCCTGATCTCTGCGATGACCTCCCGGAGGTGTCTCCTGACCCTCTCCCTGCTGGCTGCCAGGCTCGGCCCGCGCCTCAGGGGAGAGGCCAGGGCGTCCAGCAGGCCGCGCATCGCCAGTGGGAGTCGGTCGGGATATAAGGCGGGGCCGACGCCCGGGGAGTTATATCGTTGGCCGGGGCCGACGCGGCGATGAGGGCGCGCCCCTGGCTGTTCGAGGAGTACCCCGACCTGGAGGGGAGGATCCCCTGGACGAGCCTGGGGGACTTCCCCACGCCCGCTCACAGGCTGGAGGGCCTGTGCGAGTCTGAGGGGCTCTGTGAGATCTGGATCAAGAGGGACGACAGGTCTTCAAGCTACTACGGCGGAAACAAGGTCAGAAAGCTCGAGTTCACGCTTGCCGACGCCAGAAGCCGCGGCATGAGGTGGGTGCTCACGTTCGGGGGGCTGGGGTCCAACCACTGTCTGGCCACGACGATCCACTCGAGGAGGCTGGGTCTCAGATCCATACTCGTCCTCCACCCCCAGCCGATCACCGAGCACGTTGTGACGAACCTCCTGCTGGACGCGAAGTTCGGCGCCGAGCTGCACCTGGCCAGGAGCGCGATCGAGAGGACGCTGATTGCGGCCTGGATCAGGCTAACCAGGAGGAGGGTGTACACCCTCCCCCTCGGGGGCTCCACCCCGCTGGGCGCCCTGGGCTTCGTGGACGCCGGGATGGAGCTCGCCCGACAGGTCAGGTCCGGCGATCTGCCGGAGCCTGTGGAGGTATATCTCCCCCTCGGGACCGGGGGAACGATGGCGGGGCTCCTCGTCGGTCTGAGGCTGGCCGGGCTGGGGTCCAGGCTGGTGGGAGTCAGAGTCACCCCCGAGAGGATTGGGAGCGCGAGGAGGGTTGCAGACCTGGCCAACAGAATAGTCAACCTCCTGAGGTCTTCGTCCGACTCCATTCCGGGCCTCAAGTTTCACCCCAGCGACGTGTGCGTCGTCCACGATTTCTACGGACCGGGATACGGCGCGCCCACGAGGGAGGCGGTGGAGGCCAGGGATCTCCTCGCCAGGACGGACGGCGTGAGACTGGATCTTACGTACACCGCCAAGGCCTTCGCCGCCCTCCTGGCCAGGGTCAGATCCGGCGCCGAGGGGCCCGTGCTCTTCTGGGACACCTTCAACTCGGTGGACCTGAGCCATCACCTCGAGGGGATCGGAGAGGAGATTCTCCCACCCAGGATAAGGAGGTTCCTCCAGGCCGAATCCGGTCAAGGTTAATAGGCCGGCTGGCTCAGGATCCCTGGCATGCGCCTCAGGGACGCGCTGTTGCTGCTGGTGGCGGTTGCCCTCGCGTTCCTCGTGTGGAGGATAGTCTGGATCCTGGTGAGGCTCGTCCTGATGGGCATCCTGGCCCTGGTGATCTACGTGGCCCTGAAGAGGGCGCTGAGGTGGTGACCGACCCGATCGGGCTCAGATGACCTCGCCCACGCCTATCCTCTGGGCCCTGGCGACGTCCGCCGCCGACTTGGAGGCGATGACCTTGGCGGCCAGCGGGGCCAGCAGCACGGTGAAGAGGGCGAACAGGACGGCGGTCGAGTACACCCCCACGGTGGCCAGCCCGAGCCTCAGCGCCGCCTCCGACGCCGCTATCACCAGGCTCAGCTTCGCCCACATCAGCGTCCCCATCGTGAGCGAGAACTCCCTCCCGTGGCCCCTAAGCCTGGCCGGGGCGTAGACTCCAACGAGCTTTCCCAGGTAGCTTAGGGCGAGGAAGACCGGCAGGAGCCACAGCTCCCCGGCGGCAGCTACCTCGGGCAGGTTCACCTTCGCACCCGCCAGGAGGAAGAAGGCCGGGAGAAACAGCGAGTAGCCGAAGGATATCAGGCTCTCTCCGAGGCCCTCGTGGCCCTCCGTCAAGACCGAGACGAGCACCCCGGCGAAGAATGACCCCACGACCGCGTGGACTCCTATCAGCTCGGCGGCCGCCGCCAGAACAATCATGAGGACCATGCTCAGCCGGGTGGTGAAGTGGTACCTGGTCTCAAGCTCGACCATCCTGCTGGCGAGCCTGCCGTAGGCCTTGAGGGCCCTGTAGAACGGGAAGAGCATGACAGCGGCTATCACGATGAGGGCGAGGGTCTGTAGGTTGGCGGCCCTCCTCTCCACCATGAAGGCGAGCATGAACATGCTCAGCATGTCCGACACGGCCGTCGCCCCTATCAGGAGGCGGTGGAAAGACGCGCCTGACCCTCCGTCCATCCCCTGGAAGAGGTGCTCCAGCTCCCTAGCAGCCGGAAGGACCACGCCCACGGAGGTGGTCGAGAATATCAGCCCGGTCAGCTCGGGCGGGAACCCGACGACCCACCCGAGCAGGTAGCCCACCGCGAACGGGGTCACGGTGGACAGGACCCCGATCAGCAGCGAGTCGACGGCGTTCTCCCTGAGGAACCTGGCCTCTACCTCCAGCCCCGCCATGAAGAGGAGGTATATCAGCCCGAAGTCGAAGAGGAACGTGGTCCAGGGCCCCTCCACCTCTATTATGCCCAGCGCGGATTGGCCGAAGGCTATCCCAAAGGCTATCTCCACGACGACGCATGGGATCCCCGTGGCCCTCGAAATGAGGGGGGCCACCAGAGCCAGCAGACCGACTAGGGCCAGCGTCAGGATCTCCAACTCCTACCGGGTGACACCCCGGCTCAGGTTGCCAATAAAGGCCGTACTCCGCTCGAATCCGAGGGTCATTTCCCGAAAGCGGCCATGAGCCCTCTCAAAGGATTTTTGTGGGGCCGTCCCCCGTCGCGGGATGTCGGGCGAAAACAGGAGGCTGATAGTGATAGGGACCGGATTCGCCGGCCTAGGGGTCCTCAGGGGTCTGGCCAACAGGGGGCTCCTGGACCGCTTGGAGACCATATTCATCTCGGCATCGGGCTCCTTCGAGTACCTGCCCTCCGCCCCGGAGCTAGTCTCGGACAAGGTCACCCCCGACGAGATAAGGTTCGACCTCTCCCCTGCCATCAGGTCTCGCGGGGCTGAGCTCGTGAGGGACCGAGTCACGGAACTGCTGCTTGAGGAGAAGAGGGTCGCGCTGGAGGGCGGGGAGACCCTAGAGTACGACTACTTGGCGATCGGGATGGGGGCCAGGCCCTGGATGCCCCCTCGAGGGCTTCCGCCCTCGGCAACCACGACCTACAGGGTGGACGACACGCTGAAGTTCCGCCGCCTCCTTGTTGGAACCTCGGGGGGAAGCGTCCTCATAGTGGGGGCTGGCCTCACGGGGGTGGAGGTGGCCGGGGAGGTGGTCGACCTGGCGGAGAGGCTGGGGGTCGACTTTCAGGTCACGGTCGTCGAGAAGCTGGAGAGGGCCGCGCCGTGCATGGGAAACGCCAGGGCCGGGGAGCTCGCGAAGTCCTTCCTAGAGTCGCGGGGGGTGAGGTTCATCCTGGGGAGGGGCGTTGAGGCCATGGAGGAAGGCGCGGCGATCCTTGAGGGTGGATCTAGGTTGGAGTTCCAGGCCGCCGCCTGGACGGCGGGGGTGATTCCGCCGGAGCCGGTGGAAAGGCTACCGAGGCGGTACAAGAGGGGCAGGTTCCTCGCGGTGGACGAGCACATGAGGGTCGTGGGGGCAGAGGGCGCCTACGCGGCCGGGGACTGCGTCCACCTGGAGGTCGAGGGGAGGTGGGCCGCCAAGATGGCCGAGGAGGCCCTGTTCCAGGGCGAGACCGTGGCCGAGAACGTTTGGAGGGACCTGAGGGGTCTCCCCCCGAGGCCCCACAGGATAAGGTTCTCGGTCCAGTCCCCGAGGTGTCTCGTCTCCCTGGGGTCTGGCAGGGCCGTCCTGGCCTACGGCAAGAGGATAGCCCTCATAGGAAGGTTCCCGTATCTGATCAAGAAGAGGATCGAGCGGAAGTTCTTGACCGAGCTTAGGGAGTTCCTGAGGGCCTGAAGCGCAGCAGTCTCGTCTCCCGGGTCGGGTGGGCCTCGAGGTCCGACCCGGTCCGCCCGCGTCGCTGGCCTGCAACCCATCCGAGAGCGTTAAATTCGAGGGCCCACCGGGTGGCCGGTGCCCGACAGGCCTTCCAAGGACGAGTACTTCCTCCGGATCGCGGAGGTGGTTCTTGAGAGGTCCACGTGTCTCCTTCGCAAGTACGGGGCCGTGATAGTCGTCGGGGACACCATCGTCTCAACCGGCTACAACGGCCCGGCGAGGGGAATGAGGCACTGCGACGAGTTCGGGTTCTGCCTGAAGGAGCTGGCCAAGATGCCCAAGGGGACGGGGTACGACTTCTGTCCAGCCGTTCACGCCGAGGAGAACGCCATAATCAACGCCGCCAGGAGCGGGGTGAGCCTCGTCGGGGGGACCCTGTACATCGCCGGGAGGGACGCCAGGACGGGAGAGCTCACAGAGGCTATGCCGTGCGAGAGGTGCAGGAGGGCCATAATCAACGCGGGCATCTCGTCGGTGGTCATAAGGACATCTGAAGGCGGGATCAGGAGGGTCGACCCAGCGTCCTGGATCGCCGAGGAGGAGAGGAGGTATCTGGAGAAGGCCAGGAGGCTGAGGGGGCCTCAAGGCTGAGAGACTGGGTCGTAATCGGCTCCCGGCTAGCGGCTCAGGGACTCCAGTATCTCCCTCACCACATTCTCCTGGAGCATCCCCGCCCTCGGGAGCCTCCTCAGGACCTCCACCCACCTGGCCTCTGCCCTGAACACCCTCTCGAATATCGGCAGAGACTCCTCGATTCTCCCAGATCCGGCCAGGGTCACCGCCTGCCAGAACGGGAGCTCCACGATCTCTGGGGCCAGATCGGCCGCCCTCTCGTACTCGCCCAGCGCCTCCTCCACCCTCCCCTCGGCCATCAGCTCGTCTCCCCTGTTGGAGTGGGTGTAGGCCCCGTGAAGCCTGAGGAGCCTCCTGAGCTCCTCAAGGGGCCTCGGGTGGTCCTCGACCCGCAGGTCGACGATCACCTCCCCCCACGGCCTCCCGCTCAGCCTGCCCGACACGACCAGGATGGCCGCCGACTGCATTCCCCTGATGTCCCCTCCAGCCCTCTCGGCCGCCTCCAGCGCCGCCAGGAGCCTGTGGGCCAGGTCTCCATCTGAGGCCTCGCACGCCTCCGCCATGGCCGGCCAGACGTCGGCCGTGCTCATGAGGTTGGCCTGGGCGCTGAAGCCCTCTCTGACGACGTGCCCAGCCTCCGGAATGCAGAGCTTCCCCGTGTGAACAGCAACCCGGCCCGACGAGTCCACGAACGCCACCTGCCGGTACTCCCTCCTGGGATCCACCTCAAGAAGGGCCCTGAGCGCCTCGTCCGCGCTCTTCCCGGCCCTCATGAGGGCGAGCCCGAGAGGGCCGTACGACGGCTCCGCGAACGACTGGGTCGCCACTGCGCCCACGCCAGCCTCTGCCCAGGGGACCACGCTCCCCACCGAGAACCAGTGGGACTGGACGGCAACCCCCAGCTGGCCGGTCTCGGGATCGCGAGCCACCACGGAGTAGGTTGCCACTGGGCGCATCCTGTCGGCGGCCCCAGGATTCTCTAAATGGATGCGCTGCGGGAGGGCCGGCGTCGGCGCGGGCCCCGCACACCCTAGACCGGGGGGCGCGGCGCGAGGCGAGCCCGTAAGCCTCTCCAGATCCGCCCCACCTCGAGAGAAGATTTCTCCAGCCAAGAGGTGGCCCGGAAATGGATTTATCCCACCGCCTAGGGGCTCGGGCGTGTCGAGTCTGACGTTCGGTCCAGTCCCCTCCAGGAGGCTGGGCAGGTCCCTGGGGGTAAACAACATCCCGCCAAAGTACTGCACCTACTCCTGCGTGTACTGTCAGCTTGGCAAGACGCCTCACCTCGAGGCGAGGAGGAGGGAGTTCTACGATCCGACGCTCATCGCGGATTCTGTCGAGAGGGCGCTCAGCTCGCTGGAGGGGAGCGTGGACTACGTGACATTCGTTCCCGACGGTGAGCCCACCTTGGATCTGAACCTGGGGAGGGCCATCAGGCTGATCAAGGCCCGTGTGAACGCGAGGGTCGCGGTGATAACCAACGCCTCCCTCATGCACATGCCAGACGTCAGGTCGGACCTCTCCGAGGCCGATCTGGTGTCTGCCAAGGTTGATGCCGTCTCAGAGAGGGTCTGGAGGCTGATCAATCGACCGCACCCCGACGTCCCACACCTAGGGCGGCTTGAGGGGCTGAAGTCGTTTGCGGGGGAGTACTCAGGCCTCCTGATAACGGAGACCATGCTGGTGAGGGGCGTGAACGACTCGCTGGAGGAGCTGAGGGCCATCGCAGAGTTCTTATCCTCACTAGATCCGGAGAGGGCGTACGTATCAGTGCCCACGAGGCCCCCCGCCGAGAGCTTCGTCAGGCCGCCGAGCGAGGAGACCCTGACGGCGGCCCACGAGATCTTCGCGAGCGTGTTGGGGCCCGACAGAGTCGAGCTCCTCACGGGGTACGAGGGGCCCGACTTTGCCTCCCTGGGAGACCCCGTAGAGTCGCTGCTCGCGATAACATCGGTCCACCCCATGAGGGTCGAGTACGCCAGGGACCTGCTGGAGAGGGGCGGACTCGACCCAGACGAGACCCTCAGTCGGCTGCTGGCCGGGGGAGAGGTTAGGCTGGTCGAGTACAGGGGTGAGAGCTTCGTCCTGAGGAGCCTAAGCAACCTCGAGGGACGAAGGAACCCATAGCCCACCGATCTCAGAGGTTTTCAGCAGGTTCTCACGTACTCGGCGGCTAGATGAGTGACCTCAGCACCGCCGCGGCGACCTGCACGAGTATCGAGCTGGCCAGGACGCCCGTGGCGATCAGAATTCCCCGCTCCTTAAAGAACTCCCCTCCGTACCTCCGGTCGGTTATCCACCTCGCGACCCCGCCGGCCGCTATCGGCAGAGCGTAGGCCGGGGGGAGGAGCATGCCTATCGCGAGTCCGGTCATGGAGAGTGGGGTGAGCACCTCGGCGACCGCCCCTACGGCCCCGCCGGCCAGGAAGGTCAGGGGGTTGACGGTCGCCCCCAGGTCCCCGGTGGCG
>CAZQNA010000008.1:64431-101848 GCA_964594835.1 uncultured Nitrososphaerota archaeon | reverse complement strand
ATGAGCGCGTGGGCCGCAGTCTGTCTTAACTCCCTATGAGTCTCTTTCTCTTTGTTTATCGCCCGGAAGCTGATCCTCCTAAATCGGGTTGGGTCGACGTTCAGGTTCCAACGGTACCTCCACCCCATGTGCCCGTGCCCCGATGCTACGTGCAACGAGTTACACTTAAGTGTATCGTTTACCAGCAAGTTACACTTATATTGTAACCGGGTTACACATGATCAGGGTTTGCGTTGAGGCTCACCTGTCCGAGGTGCGGGAGGCCAGCCACGAGCGTCTTTGTCAGGGAGATAAAGGGCCGGAAGTACGTTTACATCTCGCACTACCTGAAGAAAGATGAAGGCGGGCCGAAGTACGTCCAGCACAGCCTTGGGAGCTTGGGGAAGGCTCCCGACGAGGTGATCGAGTACCTGCTGGGCAGGGGGTTGGTGTCACGGGAGGAGGTCGAGGAGGCCAGGGCTGCCAGCAAGCCTTCGGGACCCATCGTCGAGCTGACCCCCGAGGAGGTCGAGGCCTTCTACGTCAAGGTCGTGGAGAAGGTGGGAAAGGCGAAATACGACCCGAAGAAGCACCGAGGTCTGAGTTGGGAGGAGATAAACGAGGCCTGGGCCTCGCTGAAGTCCAAGGTGCTGGCCCTGAGGGACCGGGGTTAGCTGAGGGCTAACTCGATCGGATTTTACGAAACCTTATTAATTGGTCCGTGATGCTGACATCACGTCCTTCTTTTCACTTCTATCGATCTGAGATCTGCCATTAAAGTAAACATTTTAAATCATTTAAACCTTTAATTCTACGGTCAGAGGCCCGTCTCGGGGTCCCATTTGGCTGACCTGGTCATAGTGGGAGCCGGGCTCGGCGGGCTGGCCGCCGCCTGGGACGCGGCCAGGTTCCTGCCCGACTACAAGATCAAGGTGATCGGAGACGAGCCCCCCTACGTGAGGCACAAGCTCAGGGTCGCGGTGGCAGGCAAGGACATCCTGGTGCCGACGAAGCACGTCGAGAACCTGGGCGTCGAGTTCGTCTGGGACGAGGTCGAGCGGATAAGGCGAGAGCAGAGGGAGGTCGTGCTGAAGAGCGGCCAGACGCTGAAGTACGACTACCTCATCCTCGCCACGGGGTCCCAGCCCAGCAGGCCGAGGAAGATAGAGGGGATAGAGAAGGCCATGGGGTTCAGGAGGCTCGAGGACGCCAGGAGGCTCCGGGAGGAGAAGCCCAGCACCGTCGCGATAATCGGGGCCAGCTTCGTCGCCCTCCACGTGGCAGACTCCGCTCTGGCCGTCGGGGCTGAGCCCATCATCATCGTGAGGTCGAGGCTCGTCAGGAAGTCGCTGGAGCCCGAGCTGTCTCAGATCCTCGAGGAGAGGCTGAAGCAGGTAGGGGTGAAGTTCGTCCACGCCACTCCCAAGAGGGTCAAGGACGGCGCCGTCGAGGCGGACGGCCAAGAGGTGGAGGCCGACCTCATAGTCGCCGCGGCGGGCGTCAACCCGGACGTCAGGCTGGCGAGGGAGGCGGGGCTCGAGCTCATCTGGGACTGGGCGGTCAAGGTGGACGAGCAGGGCAGGACCTCCGATCCCAGCATATTCGCCATCGGCGACGTGGCCAACTGCTACTGCCCTGTCACGAACAAGCCCGAGTACCTCGGCATAGGGACCGCCGCCACCCTGATGGCATTCAACGCGGTAAAGGCGATGCAGGGTAGCAAGGCCGCCGTCAAGACCCCCGCGTACATCAAGGACGCCTTCATGGGCGGTAACTTCGTGTTCAGGGCGGGGTTGGTGAGCACCGAGGCCGAGAAGGCTGGCTTCAACGTGGAGAGGGTGGACGTCAGCGGGACCGAGTTCGGGGACCACGCGTACATCGTCTACGACAAGGACACCAGGCGGGTGATAGGCTTCAGCTCGGTGTCCAGCAGGGACATAGGGCCCAAGGCCGTGGAGATGGAGAAGGCTATCGTCATCAAGCGCAAGATCGACCAGGTGATCCCCGAGGGAGTGGGAGGTGGTTGACGTGCCCGCGATCAGGGAGATGGTCCACGAGGTCAGGGTTCAGATCGACCTGGACAGGTGCATAGGCTGCGGCCTCTGCACCCAGGTCTGCCCGGTGGACAACTTCGAGATCAGGGAGGTGGACGGGGCCAAGAAGGCCTTCGCCACGGAGGGCGCTAACGAGCGCTGCTTCTGCTGCAAGGCCTGCGAGGTCGTCTGCCCGACCCAGGCCGTCGTGATCTTCGAGGGGCTCAAGTGAGGAGTCCCTTCGGCCTCTCTTTCTTCACGCCTCCGTCGACCCAGCCGTCGCCGCTGGCGGCCCAGAACAGGCCGTATCCGGTCTGTGCCACCCCTATCTCTCCGTCCGCGCCAACGGAGATGAAGCCGAAAGCGTAGCCCGTCGTCCTGTGTATCTCCACGAGAACCTCCTCCGCGGCCTCCTGGGGGCTCTTCCCGTCCTCGACCCCCTTGACCACCCTGTAGGCGCCAAGCACCAGCATCGCGGCTTCCCCTATGCCCGTCCCGGAGCAGGCGGCGGCCCTGCTGGCGTAGGTGCCTGCGCCGATTATGGCTGAGTCCCCCACCCTCCCCGGGAGCTTGAGCGTGAGCCCCCCGGTCGAAGTCGCGGCTGCGAGCCTGCCCTCGGAGTCCACCGCCACCGCCCCGACCGTGTCGGCGACGCCGTACATGGGCATCAGGTCGAGCAGGCTCCTGAGCCTCTCCGGCCCCCTCCCAGACCTCAGGGCCTCCAGCATTCTCCTCCTGTACTCAACCCTCCTCTCGTGGATCAGGTCGTCGTCTCCCCCCAGTCCAAGCTTTCCGGCGAAGTCCCTGGCTCCCTCCCCGACCAGGAGGACGTGGGGGGTGCGCTCCATGACCGCCCTCGCGAGTGACACGGCGTGACGGACGCCCTTTACCCCGCCAACGGCGCCGGCCCTCATCCGGTGGCCGTCCATTATGGAGGCGTCCACCTCGACCTCCCCGAGGAGGTTCAGGGCCGACCCGTAGCCCGCGTTGAATCTGGGGTCGTCCTCCATGAGCCTGACCGCAAGCTCGACCGCATCCAAGGCGCTCCCACCGGCCTCCATGGCCCTGTAGGCCGACTGGGCTATCCACCTGAGCCTATTGACCGCCTCCTCGTCGGCCTCCGGATCCTCAGTCCTGGGGGCGGACACGCGAACTCCGCCGTGAACCACGACGACGGGGGTGGGCATGGCTGACCGTCGAACTCAGCCGTGAGAGCGTATCAACCTGACGGTCTCCCCGTCCCTCCCGTCCACCCGAGCGAACCCGAACCTGATCAGCTGGACGAGATCTCCCTCACGGAGCTCGGACATGGCTGGCTCGCCGAACCCCCCGATGGACTCGAAGCTGTAGGCGGACGTGGGAGATATGGCCACGGCAGGGACGGCCCCCTCGATCGGGGCCCAGTGGATGATCTTCACGTCGGTCCTGACCTCGGGCAGGTACGTGAGCGCGAGGCCGTCGGGCATGACGCTCCTCACCCTGACGTTCGCCAGACCCCTCAGCCTGATCTCCTGGCCCGGCTCCAGAGACCTGTGGTCGGACCAGGAGACGTAGACCCTCGCGACCCCGTCTCTCCCCGGGACCTCGATCCTGCGTGTGCCCATCTCCGGCCTGTCCGGGTGGACCCTGACCTCGGCCACGAGGTCCCCCGGCACGCCCTCGATCTCGGCCTTGATGGGGTCGGCCACGAACATGTACCTTGGCACCCTCGGGTCGAGCCACTTCCTGTTGTAGGCCGCGATGGCGTCTATGGTCACGGTCGCGTCGACCTTGCTCGGCCCCATGTCGTACATGAGCAGGACGAGGGCCTCCGGCGTTATGCCCCTCCTCTTCAGCCCCTTCAGCGTGGGGATCCTCGGGTCGTCCCACCCCCACAGCATCCCCGCTGATATGAGGGGGCGTATGTGCCTCTTGGACAGCGGAAGTCCCTCCACGGTTATCCTGCCGAACTGGATCATCTCGTATTGCCTGAGCCCCAGCCTCTCCAGGATGGTCCTCTGCACGTCCACGTGGGGCTCGAACTCCTTGCTCCTGAAGGCGTGGGTCACTCCGGTCAGGGAGTCCATCACGCTGACGGCGAAGTCGTAGTTCGGGTAGACGCGGTACCTGTCGCCGTGGATGGGGTGGGGGTGCTCGATGATCCTGAAGATGCCGGGGTCCCTCATGGTCAGGTTCGGGTGCCTCATGTCTGTCTTCAGCCTGAGGTGGGCCTCCCCCTCACCAAACCTACCCTCCAGCATCCCCTGCCAGAGCTCCAGGTTCTCCTCGACCGACTGGCTCCTGTGGGGGCACCCCCTCCCCCGGGCCCTGTTGAGCCTCACCTCGCTGGCTGGGCAGGTGCAGACGTACGCGTCGCCCTGCCTGATGAGCCGCTCCGCGTGGCCGTACAGCTCGGGGAGGTGGTCGGACTCGACTATCTCGCGGTCCCACCTACCGGGTGCGAGTCCGAGGACCCTCTCTGCCGCCTCGGTGATCGAGAGGAACTCCTCCCTTATGGCGTCGTAGAACTCGAGCCTCTCGACCCTGGGGTTTGTGTCCTCGAACCTGAGGTGGAACTCTCCGCCGTACTGCCTGGCGTAGACGAAGGGGACCATGAGCCCCTTCACGTGCCCCAGCGTTGGATACCCGTTGGGCTCAGGGGCCACCCGAGTGACGATCCTCTCGTACTTCTCGGCGTTCGGCAGTGGAGGCCACTTCCTCTCTTCCTTCTCCCTCCTCTCCTCCCTCAGGACGCCCAGCTCCTCGGCGATCCTCCGGATCTCCCCCTCGGGCTTGGAGTTGACCTCCTCGACGACCTGCTGAACTATCTCCCTGATCTCGGCTATTCTCTGCTTGAGGTCCGGCCTGTCGGCCAAGACCTTCCCGATGACTGGGCCTGGCCTCGCCCTGCCGTACTTGAGGGCGTTCCTCACCGCGTGCACGAGGGCTAGCCTGCGGATCTCCTCTTTCATCTCGGCTCAGGGTGAGTATGCCACCACTGAATCATAAAGGCCGACCCTGGCGACGCTGCAGACGTTGAGCCTGCTCACGTCCACCGACCCGCCGGGGCTCACCAGGCCCACGCAGACGGGGACCGTGATCGGGCCCTCTCTGGCCAGGAAGAGGCGGTTCCTCACGATCTCCAGGAAGGCACCGACCGAGTCGACGAGCCGGAGCTCGTCGCCCACCGACCCGGGGTCCGAGAGGTTGAGGTGCCCGTCTCCGAGGTCGAGCGTGAAGGAGACCCTCATGGTTATCCACCCCCTGCTAGGGTCTCGATCCAGGAGCTCTATCCTCATGGTGGTCGGCTCCCCGTCCGGGCCGACGTCGAGCTTCACGTCGAAGAACTGAACCTCGCTTATGTTCACGGTGGTCCAGTTGAACGCCAGCTCGTCGGGCATGACGTAGAACACGAACTCCGTCAGGCCATCGGTCCTCAGGGTGTTCAGCTTGACGGCCACCCGGCCTCCGGTCCAGGGCAGGGTGGCGACGTCGTCCTCGAACATCCTCTCGCTGTCGGCGTATAGGGTGACCCACCCCCTGCCGGGCACGGCCGTGAGCCAGGAGGACCTCCACCTCAGGAGATCCTCTGGGGTGAGCCTGATCCTGGCGGACCGGCCGTCGGCGTCGGCGTAGACGCCGAGGTAGATCTTAACGGTGCTGCCGCTCGAGTTGGAGATGTGAACGGCGTTGAACCTGGAGTCTATGGGGAAGGTGTCCTGATCCACCATGCAGGGCACGAGCCACCCCCTGTAGGAGGCGTTGATCATCCAGACCCTCTCCTCCGCGTCCGTCAAAAGGACGGAGGAGCAGTTCGTGTGGGCGTTCAGGAAGGCCGCGGACATCGGGGGTGAACTCCAGATGGCAGGCCTCCTGGGGGCCAGGAACTCGTCCCTCACCCTGACCCTGCCGTCGTCATAGGTGACGAACAGGACCGCGCCGACCCGCGAGTTCCTGCACTCGTAGGCCAGGAGGCCCCGAACGGCCCCGAGTGTTCCGTACCTGTCGACCCCGGCCACCCAGACTAGGGGGAGTTCCGGGTTCCAGGGGTTCACCGTGGCCTGGGCGAAGCCAAAGTGGTACATCCCGCCGAAGTGCCTGTTGTCGGGGGTCCGAACGGTCCACAGCCTGCCCACCATGACGAACCTGAGGGGGGCCTCCTCATTCGGAAGCTCGGCGTACCTGTTGGCCACAGGTCCCCCCACCAGGATCACGGGCCTCTCCCGGAGGTCCGAGGGCGTGACGTTCGAGGCTGAGAGGACCACGGCCTCTCCGCCGAGCCTGTACCTCACGTAGTCGGCGAGCTCCGCGGCCGCCGCCCAGTCCTCCTCGGCGGCGGAGTCCCCGACCACGATGGTCGCCCTGGGGTAGCCGGACACCGTGAGGAGGGCCGAGAGGGGGCAGATCCCCCTCAGCTCCAGGGGCTGAGCGACCGACGGTACTGCTGCCAGTAGGAGGATCGGCAGCGCTATGCAGGCGGCCAGTCGCGCCCTCATGGACGAGCTCAGTCCGCCGTCCCACGCTATAAGCATGAACCGCCAAGCGGCGAATGTGGATTCCGGGGGTCCGTTACCCCAGGTGCGATCACCGTTCACTCTGGGATGGCCTCTTCATCCCCCTTCGACGGGCCGATAGCTCGGTATAAAAGGTAAGCCGGGAGTGTTCCGTGGGCCGGTGGCTCTCATGAGGGTAGTCAGGGGAGACGAGGCCTGGAAGTACGTCGCATCTCTGGAGACGAGGGATATTGAGAGCTGGCTCTTCAGGGAGGCCGTCGAGCCCGTGATGAGGGATGTGAGGATAAGGGGAGACTCCGCCGTGGCCGAGCACCTCGTCAAGTTCTACGGGGTGGAGCTCTCGCCTGAGGACTTCAGGGTCTCCAGGTGGGAGATTGAGGACGCCCTCTCCAAGCTCTCCCCGGATGACAGGAGGCTCATAGAGGAGGCCGCCGAGATAATCGAGGACTTCCACAGGGGGCAGGTCCCGGGGAGGTACTCGAAGGAGTACCCGTGGGGAGAGGCGTGGATCTCCTGGGAGCCCCTTGAGAGGGTTGGGGTGCACGTCCCCGAGCACGACGAGGTGGCCTACGTCTCCACCCTCCTCTTCGCCGCCATACCGGCCGCGGTGGCCGGTGTGAGGGAGGTGGCCGTCTTCACCCCCCCTCTCCCCGGGGGGAGGGTCCACCCCACCCTCCTGGCCGCCTGCGGGATACTCGAGATAGGCGAGATCTACAGGGTGGGCGGGCCGGTGGCCGTGGCCGCCATGGCCTACGGCACCTCCAAGATACCCGCCGTCGAGAAGATCTTCGGGTCCGGGGACAGCTACTTCATGGCCGCCAAGCAGCTGGTAGCCTCGGACGTTCCCGTGGACATGCCGTCTGGCCCCTCAGAGACGGCCGTCCTGGCCGACTCGACCGCCAACCCTAGGGTCGTCGCGGCGGAGATGATAGCGCAGGCCGAGCATGACGTGGACTCCATGGTCCTCCTGTTGACCGACGACGAGCGGCTGGTCGAGGAGGTCGTCGAGATAATGGAGGAGATGGCGTCCTCCCTCGACAGGGGGGGCGTCGCCAGAGAGGCCCTGAACGGCAGGGGGGCCATACTGCTCTTCGAGAGCCTTGAGGAGGCTGTCGAGGCCGTTAACGTCATAGCCCCCGAGAGGGTGACGGTCCTCTCCGCCAGGGACTCCTCGCTGGCCCCGGAGATAAGGAAGGCCGGGGCCGTCTTCGTGGGGCCGTACACCGTGAGCGCCTTCGGCGACTACGCCCTCGGGATAAACCAGCTGCTTCCCAGCGGGGGGCACGCCCGGAGGTACGGGGCCCTGACCGTTCACAGCTTCCTCAGGCCGGTGGCCCACGGGAGGGTCAGCCCCTCCGGCGCCAGGGAACTCGCCGAGCTGGTGGCCGGGCTCGCCAGGCTGGAGGGGCTTACCGCCCACGCCGAGGCCGTCAGGATCGCCACTTCCGGCCCGTGAGCCCCGACCTCATGGCCTCCTCCCTCCTGGCCCGAGCCAGGACGCTGGCGGCGGCCACCGACGGGAACCTCTCGTCCGCCCTGGGCTCGACCACGAGCGCGGCGCCGGCCGGGACGACCTCCCTGAGCCGGGACTCCAGGCCGCCCGCGTCGAAGGCGTCGACGGCGACGACGTCCACCCTCTCCACCTCGCCAAGCACCCTCTCGAGGACCTCCAGGTGCCACTCCGCCAGAAGCCTGTTCAGGTTCCCCCTCACCCAGACCTCGGAGAACTCCTCTGGGCTCACCAGCCTCAAGGCGCTGCTCAGGCACCTCTCCTCTATCATGGCAGCCACGGCGGAGATCTCGCCCCGCGGGATGGACTTGGTCTCGGTCATCCCCCTGGCCCTGAGCCACACGGCCGCCTCCGGGTCGAGGGCCACGGCGGCCACCACGATCGGCCCCTCAGACTCCCCCTTCCCGGCCTCGTCAGACCCCACCTCGATCCCCTGGGGCCTGATCATGGCCCTCTCCACCAGGCTGACGAGGCCCTCGTGGTACACGGCCTTGCCCGTCCTGTAGACGACGATCAGCTCTCCGTCGACCCTTGCCCTGAGCAGCTCGTACCTCCCCGGCTCGAGGAACTCCGCCCGCTCCGCCTCGAGGATCGACGAGAGCCTCCTCACCTCCTCGTCCAGCAGCCTAGTGCTCACCTGCCTTCTTCGAGCCAATCAGCCTCACCGCCGCCGCGGCGACTCCAACGGCCAGGGCGGCCGCCACGACGAGCCTGGCGGACACGCCGGCAGAGGGGTTCACCCTCACCGGTATCTCCACGGTGGAGTTCATCTCGACCGCCGGGTAGGGGTTCACCCAGGTCGCCGTCGCCCTCGCCGTGTAGTTCCCAGGCTCTGGTGCCTGCATGATGACCGAGACCACCTTGGCCTCGTAGGACCTGAGTGGGCCGATCTCAACCTCCCTCCTCTGATCCCCCAGGGCGACCGAGAGCGAGACGGAGGACACGTTCCAGGGGGAGTCGTTTGAGACCCTAAGGGTCAGGTTAAGCTGGCCCCCGGAGACGGCCTCCAGCCCGTCGCCGACGGGCTGAATCGAGAGCTGGGCGTTCTTCACCACCCTCACCTCCCTGGTGAGCGCCGCGGCCGAGCTGGAGCCGTCGTACGAGTACCTCAGGATGAGTATCAGGGTGTGCCTGCCAGCCTGAACGTCCGAGCCGATCATGAAGGACCTGCTGACCAACTTCACCTCGGACGGCCCCACGGACCCCACGCTCTCCACGATGGGCTCCTCCAGGAGCGTGGATCGGATCGTCAGGTTGCACCCGGTCACCCTCAGTCCCCTCCTCGACAGGAGCCCCGTCTCAGGGTCGAGGACCCACGCGTCCTCGACGTTAGCTATGGTCAGCCTGACGGTCAGGGTGCCCGGGGGCTCGATCTCCCTCGGCTGGACCTCCAGCGTCACCCCGGGGGCCCAGGGTACCACGGAGACCTTCACGCTCCTCGAGTGGTCCACGTCGATGATCGTCCCGTTGGGGGTCTCCTCCTCCGCCCTGGCCCTGACGTAGATGGTGTAGTCCCCGGGGGCGACGGAGAGCGGGACTATCACCCTGGCCCTCACGGAGATCACGCCAATCTTCTGGGCCGAGACCCTGATCGTGGAGCCCTCGACCGTGGCATTGGTTATGGGGTTGAAGTCTGGGTCTAGGACGGCCACCCGCGTTATGTTATAGGGCATGTTCAGCGGGATCATCAGGCTCACCTCCGCGCTCTTCATGGTGTTGGTCGACCTCAGGGTCCCTCCTCCAATCAGGACGCTCTTCGACAGGTTGTACTCGACGACGAACTCCCCGCCCTGCCTTACGGCCTCGGGGTAGGCCCAGAGCACCGGTAGGTACGGCCTGACCTCCTGAGCCGCGGCAGGCCCCGCGGCCGAGGTGAGGAGCGCGGCGACGGTCACGGCGATCAGCAGGGCCCCCCTGACCCTCATCTGGTCCCCTCCACCGACTACAGTTTTAAGCAGCTCGCGACGCGAGCCAAGTGGGGATGCCCGCGCTGGAAGTTCTGCGCCTCACGAAGAGGTTCGGAGACCTCACCGCCGTCGACGGGGTCACGTTCCAGGTTGAGGAGGGCGAGATCTTCGGCTTCCTCGGCCCGAACGGGGCGGGGAAGACCACCACCCTCAGGATGATCTACGGGGTGCTTAGGCCGACGGCGGGCGACGTGGTGGTGATGGGCAGGAGCGTCCGCGAGGATCCGGTGGGCGCGAGGGCGCACCTCGGCGTGATGCCGGAGGACACCGGGATATACTCCAGGCTCACTGCGGAGGAGAACCTGGTCTACTTCGGAAAGCTTAGGGGGATGCCCGAGGGCGAGCTGAGGCGGAGGGTCCTCGCCCTCCTTGAGAGGCTCGGGCTGGCCGAGAAGAGGTACGTGCTCGCGGACAAGCTCTCAAAGGGAATGAAGAGGAAGCTGGCCTTCGCGCGGGCCGTCCTCCAGGAGCCCGACATACTCCTGCTGGACGAGCCCACATCCGGGGTCGACGTGATGAGCGCCAGGGAGATCAGGTCCATGATCTCGGAGTACGCCTCCGAGGGCAGGACCGTGGTGATAAGCACCCACAACATGTGGGAGGTCCAGCAGCTGTGCACGCGGGTTGGGATCATAAACCGGGGCAGGCTGATCTACGTCGGGTCGGTTGAGGAACTCGAGAGGCTGACCGGGGAGGAGGAGTTCGAGGAGGTCTTCGTCAGGCTGATAAGGGGTGAGGCGGCGGAGTGAGGCTCAGGAGGGGTTCCGGATCCGGGGGCGTGGTCAGATTCACGAGGGGGCTTGCCGACTTCGGCTACTCGCTCCCAAACAGGCCCTGGCTGGTCGTCGCCTGGAAGGAGCTGACGGAGGCCATAAGAGATAGGAGGACGATATTCAACGCCATCCTCCTCCCGATGATCCTCATGCCGATCGCCGTCGGCCTACCGATGCTGTTCATCAGCCCGAAGACGTCCCCGCCCAGGATAGCCATAGTGCCGGCCGACCCTGGGGCCCTCCCCCTCGTGGAGAGGATAACGAGCGAGGTGCCGGGGAACTTCACCGTGAGGACCCCCGGGTTCAACGCCACGGACGCCATCCTCAGGGGCCTCGTCGACCTCGTCGTGGTCATACCCGGGGGCTTCTCCGACAACATATCCAGGGGAGGCTCGGCCAGGGTGATCTACCTCTATGACCCCTACCAGCTCAAGTCCTCAACGGCCATGGCGCTGGTCCAGGGCGTGGTGGAGGAGTACAGCAGGGAGATAGTCAGCGAGAGGCTCAGGTCCCTCAACCTCTCAGAGGAGTTCGTGGAGCCCATAAGGGCGATCAGCTACCAGGTGACGGCGACCGGTGCGGCAGCAACGACCGAGTCCATGTTCGGGGTCATGCTCCTGCCGATGATGGTCGGGGTGCTGGCGATAACCGGGGCCAGCTCGTTCGCCCTGGACATGGTGGCCGGGGAGAGGGAGAGGAGGACGATCGAGGCCCTCCTGACGGCCCCAGTAAGCAGGCTCTCAATCCTGACTGGGAAGTACGTCGCCCTGACGGCCCTGGCGGCCGTGATGGGGGCATCCACCATAGTGTCGGTTGTGCTCAGCGTCGGGTTCATGGCCGTCGCCGTCCCCATGGAGGAGTTCGTGCCTCCCCAGGCCGCGGAGGCGGCCGAGAGGGCGGGCTTCGGCCTGGCATCCCTCTCTAAGATATTCCCACAGGGGGCGAGCCCGACCGCGATCCTACTGGGGATAGGGGCCGCGATGCTCCTGGCGGCGCTCACGGGCAACGCGATCGTGGTCATGGGGGCCAGCTTCGCGAGGAGCTTCAAGGAGGCCCAGCAGTACGTCGGGGCCATCACGGGCATCATGGTCCTCCCGATGATAGCGGTCCCCTACGCCCCGGCGAGGCTGCTCGGTCCGATGAGGGTGCTGCCGATAACATCCGTGGCCATGCTCGCGAGGGACCTGATTGTGAACCCCGGGGACATGGCGGCCCTCGCTATCTCCGGGGCGGCCTCGCTAGCCTACCTGATCGCCTTCCTCGTGGCGAGCGCGAAGTTCTTCGGGAGGGAGTCGGTCGTGTTCGACTGACCCCCCGGGAGAGGGACTCAGAGGACGATGGCCAGGCCCAGGGCCAGGCCCATCAGCCCAAATGCCAGCGCGAAGGCCCCGGGGCTCACCCTCCTCGACAGCCCCATCAGCGCGTGCATCGAGGCGTAGCCTGAGGCCGCAGCCGCCGCGGCGGAGAGGAGCTGGGCCGTCCCGAACCCCGTGGACCCGGAGGCGGCTGTCAGAGCGGCGGCCCCCACCGAGGCGGGTATCGCCAGCAGGAAGGAGAGGCGGAGAGCCTCGCCCACGTCGAGCCCGAGCAGAATAAGCGCCAGAACCGTTATCCCGGACCTGCTCACTCCGGGAATGGCCGCAACCCCCTGGAGCAGCCCGACCAGGCCCCCAAGCCTGACCGGGTCCCCCGACCGCCTCGACCCAGGGCCCCGAGACCTCCTCTCCGCCGCGAGGAGGAAGAGGCCCAGCAGGGTCAGTAGCGCGGGGACAAGGAGGACCAGCGCGGTCGTGGACGGAAGGCCCACGGTCAGGTAGTACGCGGGCACCCCGGTGAGGGCCGTGGCGAGGGTCCCGACGATGAGGTACCTGAGGGTCCACCAATCCCCCTTCTCCCTCCGGAACGCCGCCTCGAGGGCCGAGGAGACGTCGCCGCGCAGGTAGGCGACCGCGGACAGGGCCGTGCCGAGGTGCAGCCAGAGGGCAGTGGAGACCGCGGACGCCGGGGCCCGGCCGCACACAAGGGACAGGAAGATCGAGACCTGGCCCTCGCTGCTCACGGGGAGCCACTCGAGCAGCCCCTGTATCAGGCCAGCCAGTAGAGTAGCCAGCTCCTCGCTCAACCCCGCTCACCGGCCCTACCCTGGGCCACCCTCCTTGCCACGGAGGTCATCAGGTAGACCCCCCGGAGGGTCTCCCCCCTCGTCTCCATCTGCCTTATGTTCTCCACGGTGAACCAGCCCCAGTCGTCGTGCTCCTCGGGCCTGAGCACCGGCTCACCTCCGTGGAAGGCGGCGTAGAGCGGGATGATGAACTGGACCGACCCGTACCCGTAGACGAACGAGAATGTGTCCACTGGGATCAGGTCCACCGGGCGTATCCTGAAGCCCGTCTCCTCCTCCAGCTCCCTCGACGCCGCCTCCCGCGGGGTCTCCCCGAACTTGAGGCTGCCTCCAGGTATCTCCCACTTGCCCCCGTACCTCTTCTTCCTGGACCTCTTCAGCAGCAGGACCTCCCCCTGCCCGTTGAAGACCACGACGCAGGGGACCACGTGGATCTTCCTCTTCCTCAATACCCCCGCCTCGACTCCCTCAGAGGAGTGGCCTCTTCGCCTGCTTCCTCGGCCTCTTCGCGTATATCGCTGCCACGAACATCTCTCCCCCGCACTTGGGACACCTCTCCCCCGTCAGGAGGCCGACGTACTCACCCTGCTTGAACTCCCTCTCCGTCCAGTGCCCGCACTCGACGCACTGCAGCCTGGAGATCATGGTGGGCTCCTCCTCCTCGGGGGAGATCTTCATCCTCAGAACGTCGTAGACCATCTTCAGCGAGAGCATGAGTCCCGTCACCCCGAAGAGCACCTGGAACCAGGCGTCCATCCCCGGGGTCTCAGCCCTGGAGCCCGTCCTGACTCCGTAGTAGATGATGATCAGGGAGAAGGCCGCCAGGCCCAGGGACATGAGTATCATGAGGGCCGTCGCGGCCAGTGTCGGGCCCTCCCTCTCCTCCTCGCCGCCCCCGGCTTCAGGCAACGCTCACCACCTCTTCGGTCCCGCCGGCCTCTGGCCCGCGGTGGGACTCCCTGAGCGTGTTTCCGACGCCGACGGTGTTGCCGATCCCGGCGACTATCACGAGGTCACCGGGCTTGGTCCCCTCCCTTATAGACCTCCTGACCCTCTCGATAACCCTGTCCACCGACTCCGCTATGTCCTGGGCCATCGGGGTTATCGCCTCCAGCAGGTCCAGCTTTATCACTATGGAGTGCAGCGGGATGGAGTACTGCGACGCGACCTCCTCTATCTTCCACTTCTCGGGCCCCGGGTCCCCTATGGCCGCGCCAGAGCCCTCCGCCACCTCGCCCGTAGGCTCTCCCTCGAGCTTCGTGGCGGCGTCTATCATGATGATCTTGGCCACCTTCCCTCCCCTGGACTCCACTATCCTCCTGATGGCCTCTCCCGGCTTCCCGACCTCGCCTCCCGGACCCTTCGCCTTGACGACGATGACCCTCCTGTCCTCGATCTCGACCTCGGCCGCCACGACGTTCTTGGCCACCTCCTCCACCGGAGAGTCCCCGATCAGCCTCAGTGCTATCAGGGGTCCTATGCTGTCCCCGACCGGCACGCCCTTCTGGAAGGCCGTGGACGACCTCCAGTAGGCCCTGGCTATCCTCATGATCTCCGGGAGCTGCATCTGGACCTGAGCTATGTAGATCCAGTTCTGGGTCTTCCTCCCCAAGAGGTAGAAGTGCCTCACTATCCTGAAGATGAGGTCCAAGACTATGACGCCCTCAAGCTGGTCCCTCAGGTTGGCGCGCTTCACCCTGTCGGCCTTGGGCGCGGCTCTCTCGACGAACCTGTCCAGCGAGTCCTCTGCGTCGTCCAGTATGTTCTCGAGCCTCCTTATGGCGCCGGTCGGGTCGAGCGTGACCGGGGATATCGTGAAGAACCCCTTTGCCTCCTGGAGGATCTTCTTCACGCCCTCGCCGTCTCCGCCGAACTTGGAGGCCTCCTGGAGGAAGGCGTTGGACGCCTCCCTCGTGAGCTGCTGCAGCTGGCCGAGCGCCCTGGCGATCTGGTTCATCCACATCTGGACCTGCAGCTTGCTGCCGTAGATGTTGAGGACGGCTATCATTATCATGAATAGGATCCAGTTCAGCCAGCTGTCCCCCAGATCGCCGGCCTGGGCGCCGGTGAGCGATTCGAGCAGTCCCTTTTCCAACAACAAACTGGGGAGCAACTCATACCCTCCCCAAACTTTTCGAGACTGGGGCCGGCCAACGCACATTTAAAGATCAGAGGGATGGGGGAGGCTCTGATCGGGATGATCGAGGAGAAGTACTGTCCATTCTTCAGCCTCGGCAGCGGATCTCCCGTCAGGTGCCTCGGGGAGAGGTGCGTGTTCTACCAGAGGGCTGACGGAATGGAGGGGACCTGCGCCCTCCTGGAGGGGGTGCTGGCCATTCAGGACATATCTCAGCTCGCGGAGGAGATCGTCGCGGCCCAGAGGGTTGGGGAGGAGGGCGACTGAGGGGCGGGGTAGGAGGTTGGACGACCCGGGGGGCGGGGGGGAAAAGGCCGGGGGCGTCGACCCGTGCGCGCTCGTCGAGGCCGCCCTCCTCGCCTACCTGAGGGTTCACGGGAGGCGGATACTGGAGATATCGGCCCCCTCGGGGCAGACCGAGGTGAAAATCGCGCTGAGGGCCCTGTTTCGCTACTTCTCACCGTCGGGTAGATACAGGAGGCTCCTTGACGCCCTCGAAGATTGCGCGGAGCCGCCCCTCCGGCTGGTCGACGACGGAGAGCCGTCCCTCGTCGTGCCCCTGGACTTCGTGAGGAGGGTCGTGGGTTGGGAGGGTGCGAGGGCCTAGTCGCCTTTGACATGGACGGGACGCTCGTGAGGGTGGACAGCTCCTGGACGCTCATCCACCGGGCCATGGGGACGGAGGAGGCCGCGAGGGCGAACATGGAGAGGTACATGCGCGGGGAGATATCGTACGACGAGTGGGCCAACCTCGACGTGTCGCTCTGGATCGGGCGAGACTTCTCCCCGGCCCTGAGGGCCATAGAGGGGGTAAAACCCGTCGAGGGGGCGGGTGAGGCGCTCGGCCTCCTCAGGTCCGCTGGCCTCGTCGTCGGGGTTGTGAGTTCTGGCTTAGACCTCGTGCTCAGGAGGATAGAGGAGGTCCTGGGCTTTCGATTCGACTTCGCTTTCACCAACGAGCTTGTCCTCGAGGGTGGAAGGCTCGTGGGCTGGAGGGTCAACGTCCCATTCCACTCGAAGGGGGACATCCTCCTTCGGGCGGTCAGGCGGCTCGGCCTGCCGCCCTCCAAGGTCGCCGTGGTTGGAGACGCGGAGAACGACCTGGGCATGTTCAGGCTGCCCGTGGGGCTCAGGGTGGCCTTCAACCCGACCTCAGAGGCGCTGGAGCGTGAGGCCGACGTGGTGGTTCGATCCGGCAGCCTAGTCGACGTGACCCGCGCGGTCCTGGACTGGTGCGACGACCCTCGCACCTGATCCGGCAAGGTAATATGGCTCGCCAGCCCCCATGACCGGATGGATAGGCCCGCTGTACTGGACCTCAATGACCCCGCTGTGGAGATCCTGGGCTCCGTCCTGGCCAACGAGACGGGGAGGAGGGTCCTCGCCTCCCTGGCCAGCGGTCCCAAGAGCCCAAGCGACATAGCCAGGGAGCTCGGGCTCCCTCTCACAACCGTGAAGCACCACGTGGACAGGCTGGTCTCGGCTGGAATAGCCCGTCTGGTGGAGACTTCCCCCGGCAGGAAGGGTAGAAAGCGGATCTACGCGCTCAGGTCCCCCGCGCTCGTGATAATACCCTCCAGCAGCGAGGGCGCGGCGATAAGGGCCATAAGGGGGTGGGTCCTGGAGAGGGCCAGCGCCGTGATCTCCCTGAGGAGGCCCGTTCTTGCCGGCCTCCTGGCCGCCCTGGCGGTAGGGCTGGGGTCCGGGCTCCTCGCGAACCAGCTCCTGCCGACGGCCACCTCGCCCCCCGCGGCCATGGCTGGAGTCAAGGGGGCCGCCGCGACCCCCCCGCCCCAGACGGCCCCTCCGACGACCGCCCCCCAGCCCAGGGGTCCTCCGGGGGGTGAGGCCGAGTACGGCGCCCTCGGTGACCAGACCGAGCGGGCAAGGAGGGGGGTGGAGTTCGTGGTCGTCGCGGTGGCGGTCATCTCCTCGGCGGCGGCCGGGGCCGTCGTGTTCTGGGCTGCGGCCAGGTCACGGCCGGAGGTCCGGAGGCAGAGGGTCACCCCGACAGTGGACGACTCCCCGGTACCTCCTGACGAAGTTGGGGCAGGCGTAGCAGAAGATGAACGAGACCCTCTTCCCTAGGACCGGGCAGTCCACCGCGTCCTTGGCGAACTTCCTGACGGTGCTCTTGCCCAGCATGTCCTCTATCCTCTTCTTCAGCTCCCTCCTCACCCTCAGCGCCCTCTCGAGCTTCATGACCTCGACCTCGTACCTGTGATCCGACGACATCTCCCTTTCCGGCCGGTCGGCGGAGAACCAATTTTTAGGGATTCACTCCGCCCGTCTTCACCGAAGGATGCTGGCAGTCGTATTCGACGTCTGGCATACTCTCCTGGATCCAATCGCGGGGGACGAGGAGTACTACGGCCTGAGGGTCCGGAGGCTGCTCGACAGCTGCGGGCTCGATTCAGGAGACCTCGCCTCAGACGCCCTGAGGGTCTACATGGAGGTCAAGGAGGAGGTGGAGGGCGTTAGAAGGGAGACCCTCAGGGAGGTGAGCGCGGCAGAGGAGATCTCGGCCTTCCTCGGGAGGCTCGGGGTCAGGTGCGAGGTGGGCCCAGATCAGCTCGAGGCGTACGCTGAGCCCTTCCTGAGGCTGACTGCCATGAGGGATGGGGCCGCGGAGGTGGTGAGGACCCTCCGCTCGGCGGGCCTCACGCTGGGGGTGCTGGCCAACTCCCCCCACGGGGATATGGTGAGGAGGAGGCTCAGCGAGGCTGGCCTGTCGGACTCGCTCGAGGCCATCGTGTGCTCCGGGGACGTCGGCTACCGAAAGCCCCACCCGGCGGCCTTCAAGGCGATCCTCAGAGAGATGGGCGTCCAGCCGGCCGACGCAGTCATGGTGGGGGACGACCCTATCGCCGACGTCGAGGGGGCGAGGGCGGCCGGCATGAGGGCCGTCTGGGTCGCGAGGGAGGGGGTACCTCCGCCCAAGGAGGCCAACGCAGTCGTCGAGGACCTCAGAGACCTTTTAAGGGTCCTGAGGGAACTCGGGTGGTTGAGTTGAGTTGAGGAGGAGGCTCTTGGATGTCCTAGCCTGCCCGGCCTGCGGGCACCACCCCCTGAAGTTGGAGGTCCACTCGGAGGAGGAGGTGGAGTGGAGCGGGCCCACGCCATCGAGGCCCCTGTGCGAGGTCTACTGCGTCCTGAACGGCGGACCGCTCCCGGAGGATCCCTCAACCTGCGCCGAGTGCATGAAGAGGGACGTGGTGGCCGGCTCGCTCGTGTGCGAGAGGTGCGGCCGGAGGTACGGCGTATCGGAGGGCGTCCCTGACCTCCTGATCTCCTGACCTCAGAAACCTTTTATTTCGGGGTTGAGGTGGGTTGGATCAATCCCCCGGTAGCTCAGTGGCAGAGCGGCCGGCTGTAGGGTCTGGCGAACTCGCCGACCTCCGTCGGCGGCCGCTCGCGCAGTAACCGGCAGGTCCCGGGTTCAAATCCCGGCCGGGGGACCACCCCCCACTCCTCAGCGCCGTCGCCCTCCAGGGGCGGCCGACCTCCTCAGGACCTCCCTGCCGAGGGAGGTGGACTCGAGGTCTCCGGCCAGAACGGCCCTCGCGCCCGCCTCAACGTCTCGGGGCGACATAAGGTAGAGGACTCGCCTTGCGAGCCTCCTGAGTATCTCCCACCTGTCGGCGAGGCGGTAGAGGTCCTCGTCGCCAGACAGGATACCCGCCTCGATGAGTCGCTCCCAGGCCGGGCGGAGCTCCCTGTCGGCGAGGAGCTCTAGGCCCTCCTCCCCCAGCCTGGACATCAGGCGCCAGGCCCTCTCCGAGACCGCCCCTGGGTCCGGCGCGCGGTCCCCCAGGAGGCTCCATAGTATGACCTCAAGCTCGGACCTCTCCGCACCCCCCACCGGCCGAACTCCCCCCGCCCCGCCCTTAGATCTTCATGGCCCTGATCGAGATCTCGTCGTAGGGGTCGCCCACGGCCTCGCACTTCACCTCCTCCCCGACGGTCGGGGTCCCCCAGATGGCCGACACGAAGCCGGTGAGGACCCCCCTGAGTATGTTGCTCCTCTTGGTCGCGCTCCTCTGCCCAGCGCACTCGAACGACCCCCTGAGCCGTATCACCACCCTCTCCCCCTCGTCGAACTCGACGATCTCGTACCAGGATATCCAGCCGGAGGTCCTCAGCATGCCGAGGAAAAGTTCCAGCATGTCCCTGCCGTCCAGGCTGGCCATGGCTGCCAGCTTGCCGTAGGAGTCCTTCCCCGCGGCCACCCCCATGTGGTAGAGGAAGGCCTCCCCAGCTGGTCCCCAGTACCTCCTCACGGCCTCGAACAGGGCCCTGGTCGAGTCGATCGGGATCACACCGGCCCTCGCCCCCATGAGGACGAGCCCGCACATTGCGTCGTTGACCCAGAGGTCCCCCACCCTCGACCCGTGGATGCGGACCTCCCTCACTCCCGGGATTCCGGAGATTTTAGACCTGAGCTCCTCTCTCCCCGAGCCCCTCGGAAGCTCCACCACGAAGACCGCGGCGTACTCCCCCCCGACTCCCCCCTGAATCCCGCCCAGGACTCTCCCGCCCTCGGCCTCGATCAGCCCGAGGATCTCGGAGAGCGGGGGCCTGCCGGGCTCGAGCGCCAGGCCGAGGACGACGACCTCCCCCTCGCGGGGTCGGGCCAGGGCGGGAAAAGGAACGTCCGGCATCCGGCGAGCCCCCCATCACTCGAGCCTCATCGGGCCAAGGACTATGAAGCCGGTGTCCGTGATGGCCGCCCCGTAGTGCTCCCTGCTGTGCCTGGAGAGCCTCAGCTTAACCACGTTTATCCGGGTCGTCAGCCCCTCCCGCGTCTCCTCGTGCCTGAGGATGATCAGGCCGTCGGCTATGAACTCCTCCACGCCCGATAGTCTGACTGGGCCGAGCATGGGCAGCTCCGCTATGAGCAGGGTGAGCATCCCAACCTCGTGGGTGATCCTGACTATCATGCTCAGGAGCGGCCTGACCTGCTCGGGCGGGAGGAACTGGAGCATGGCCGAGACGCTGTCGACCACCAAGAGGTCGGGCTTGGCGTTCTCCACGGCCGCTATCATGTTCTCCAGGGCAGAGCGGACGTACTCGGTGGAGGCCGTGAAGGGCATCAGCTCCTGGAACTTGGCCTGCTCCCTCCTCTCGAGTTCCTCTAGGTCCATGCCGAGCAGCCTGAAGTGGAGCTTGATCTGGTCGGCAGGCTCAGAGAGGGTCATGTAGTAGAACCTCTCCCCGTACCGAGTGGCCCTGTGGTAGGCGATCTGACCGGCCAGGGTAGTCTTCCCGGTACCCGGGTTCCCTGCCACCAGTATCGCGCCGGGCCTCGGCAGGCCGCCCCCGACTATCTCGTCGAAACCCGGGACCCCGGTGTCGACCCTCTCTATCTCGGCCCTTTCCTCCCCAGACAACGCTATCACCACCGATTTGCGGGGGCCTCGGACCTTTCGAGCCTCATCATGCCTCTGTGATCACCTCCGACCTCATCGGCCCCAGTGTTCCAACTCGATCTACTTTATTCAGTTTTCTAACGAGGGCGGCGGCTGCTGCGCCGCGGATCGGCCCTTTGGGTTCCTCATGTTTCCTGGGCCGGCGCAATCTCTCTCCTCGGTTTACTCGGCGCGGCGGGGACCCTGAGGTCCAGCAGCTCCGTGGACAGGGCCTCAAGCTCGAAGAGTTCAGACTCCTCGTGCGCCTCTGGAAATATGGTGGCGAGCAGGATGACGCCCGACGACGCCAGCCTGGACCTGACGGAGGAAAGCATGTCTACGACTGCCTCATGCCCGTTTATGGCCACTAGGTCGGTCAGGCTGTCCAGAACTATCACGGCCCCCCTGACCTCGGCCAGCCCCCGTATCGCGCGCCCCACGTGCCTTATGTCCGCGGACACCTTCATGGGCGGCTTCCCCGGATCCCAGTAGTCGCGGGTCTCCTCGACCGTCGAGAGGTGTATGACCAGCTCCGCCTCGTTCAGGAGCGGCTCGAACAGGTCCAGGGGGGACCCGCGCCTCGTCATCACGATCACGGGGCGACCGTCGTCGAGCCCCACCTTGAGGCGGAGGTAGAGCCTCTCCACGTACCTGGACCCGGGGGACGCCAGTCCCAGGTAGATCCCCGACCCCTCCAGCCGCTCTGGGGCGGGGGACCCGGCGGATATCAGCGAGGTGGAGCCTGAGAAGTAGAGGAGGGGCGGCAGGGCGAACGTCCCGGCCGCCACCACGGAGCCGTGGACCCACAGGTCCGTCAGGAGGGTGGGCAGGTACACGAGGTCGTCGGCGAGGGCGACGAAGGCGGCCGTGAGGCCGGCCAGATAGCCGCCGAGCATGCTGGAGACGAACCAGCGGCTCGGCCCCCTCATCCTCGGGAACAGGGAGGCCAGCTTCATTGTGGGCACTGACAGCATCAGTACCAGGACGAGGTGGGCGATGGAGTCGGGCATCTGAGGAGCCGGCCTGAGGGCGTACTTCCACCCCAGCGCCCACTCGGCCAGGGCGACGACGGGGGCGCCGAGGGCCCAGAGGCCGGCCGCGCCCAGCAGGTCGACGCGGGGCGGCGGCCTGAGGTACCTCAGGAAGGCGGCCACCTTGGTCACGGCCGCCGACATGAACCAAGAGAAGCCGATCGCCCCCACGGTGAGGCTCAGGAGCCCCAGGGCCCTGGTGGCCGGGGTGACCTCGAACACCGAGCTCATCAGGGCGACGTATCCCCCGAACGCCACCAGGAGGGCCGAAGACAGGGACCTCTCCCAGTCCGGGAGGAGGAAGGACTCCAGCCTCTCCCTCCACGCCATGAAGAAGGCGAACAGGAGGACCACAGTCGCCATAACCGCGCCGACCCTGAGGAGCAGGATCGATGGTTCAAAGGACTTGGGAATCCAGTTTCCAGAGTCGTATATGGTGAACGCTATTCCGAGCACGATCCAGCACAAGGCGGTCCCAACCGGAATCAGCCAGTCCTCCCCAAGCCGCCTCAGGCCATCCCCCGCCATTGCGTTTTCCTCTCCTTTTCCCGCCAATCCCTCTACACTTTTTGAATGGAAGCGTCCCGTCAAATAATTAAGTCTTATCGAATGATGTTCAGCCCATCGCTTGAGGATCTCGGCCGTCAGGCCCTCTCGGGCGGCCGGAGGAGGACCACCCTCCCTCCCCTCGCCCGCACCATCTCCAGGAGCCTCGGGAGGTCCCTGGCCAGGAGGGTGAACCCGGCGGCGTTGGCGTGGCCACCTCCGCCGAAGGACCTGGCGATCTCCAGGGCGCTCACCGCCCCGCCCGGCCTCGACCTGAGCGAGACCCTGGAGTCCTTCCCCCTCCACCTCCCCAGGGTCACGAGGAGGTCTACCCTCCCCCTCAGGGCGTGGTGTATGAGGGGGGAGAGGTAGCCCGGGATGCGGCGGGCGTCCACAACTGCGACCAGCCCTTCGGGGCCCCCGGCCCCAAGCAGATCGGGGAGGGAGAGTATCCACTCGATCTCGTCGGAGTTCCGCCTCTCCAGCTCCTCCCAGACCCTCGCGACCTGTGGGATGCTCAGGAGTTCCTCCTCCCTGCTCGGCCTGAGCTCGAGGAGCGAGGTGGCTATGGAGCGGAGGGCCCGGTCCCTCCTGTCCGTCCAGAAGATCCTCTTCACGGCCGCCGTGAAGGCCGCCGCGTGGAACCCCATGTCGCCGGAGTCCACCCTCGAGGTGAGCTCCACCAGCCCGAGGAGGTCGGGGACGTCTATCCTCTCGGACAGCTCCCTCCATATCACCAGGGCCGTCGACGGGGCCGAGGGATCCAAGACAGCAAGCCTCACCCTCTCCCTCGCGAGTTCCACGTTTGAGCGGTGGTGGTCGAAGAGGAGGAGGGCTCCCCCGGCCGGCGGGGGCAGGTCCGCAACCACGTGGGCGCCCCTCCCGGACCTCGCCGCCCTGTCGGGGCTCTCGAACCTCAGCTCCACCTCCCCGCCCAGAGCCGCGTAGATCAGGGCCGCCGAGGCGAGGCCGTCGAGGTCCTCTCCGTGGGAGAGCACCGAGTACGGCGGGTCGGCCACGGCCGTCAGCCAGTCCAGTATCTCGGCCCCGCGCGGCGGCAAGTCCACTCCTCCGCGACGGCGGTGCGGCCTCGGGTAAATATAGTTCGCGAGTGGGGGCTCGGGAGGCCGATGGGGAGGAAGGTTCTGGTCGCGGGGACCTTTGACATTCTCCACCCCGGGCACGCCAGGATGCTCCAGCACGCCAAGAGACTGGCCGGGCCAGATGGAGAGCTGGTCGTGGTGGTCGCGAGGGACTCGAACGTCAGGAGGTTCAAGGGCAGGGACCCCATCCTCCCCGAGGAGGAGAGGGCCTTCCTGGTCTCCTGCCTCAAGCCCGTGGACAGGGCAATCCTAGGGGACCCCGAGGACCCGCTGGCCACGGTGGAGAGGGAGAGGCCCGACATAGTCGCCCTAGGATACGATCAGTGGCCCGACGAGGACTGGATCAGGGGGGAGCTGGAGAGGAGGAACCTGAGGTGTGAGGTCGTCAGGCTGCCGAAGTTCGGCTCCCCCCACGACTCGACGACCGACGTGGTGCGCCGGATCGTCGAGGTGTTCTGCCGGGGCGGGTCCCAGTGAGGCGGAAAGACTATTATCGCCCCCCGGTGGGGCCGCGCGGCGGCCGGGGTGGGTGCTGGCAGACCTCTGAGGAGCCCCACGCTCGACTTGTCCCCGGCCGCCGTCCCCTGCTCTCCGAAAGGCCCCAGAATCAACGTTATAATGCGGAGCGGGTGACCTGCCCCAAGGCGCTGGCGGGAGGTGCGAGGGCTGGGCAGGTGGATAGTGGCTAGCGCTTGGCCCTACGTCTACTCCCTTCCGCACCTGGGGAACCTGATCGGCGCACCCCTCTCGGCGGACGTCTACGCGAGATTCCTCAGGAGGAAGGGAGAGGATGTGGTGTTCGTCTCCGGGAGCGACGAGCACGGGACCCCCATAGAGGCCGAGGCCAGGAGGCGCGGGGTGAGCCCGAGGCAGCTGACCGACGAGATGCACGCCAGGATATCCTCGCTGTTCGAGGCCTTCAGGATCAGCTACGACAACTACACCAGGACGGAGAGCCGGGTGCACGTGAGATTCGTTCAGGAGTTCTACTCCAGGGTCTACGAGAACGGGCACGTCTTCGACGAGGAGATAGAGCAGCTCTACTGCGAGAACTGCGGGATATTCCTACCGGACAGGTTCGTCGTGGGGACCTGCCCCTACTGCGGAAACCCCAAGGCCTACGGCGACCAGTGCGAGGTCTGCGGCAGGCTGCTGACGCCCCTCGACCTCATAGGTCCGAGGTGCGCTTTCTGCGGCTCAACCCCGGTGGTCAAGAGGACCAGGCACTGGTTCTTCGACCTCCCCAAGTTCTCCGACGCCCTGAGGGAGTACATAGAGGGGAACGAGAACTTCCCGGAGAACGCAAGGAACATGTCCCTCGCCATGATAAGGGAGGGGCTCAAGCCCAGGTCGGTCACGAGGGACAACGAGTGGGGCATCCCGGCCCCCTTCCCGGGCGCCGAGGGGAAGACGATCTACGTCTGGATGGAGGCGGTCCTGGGCTACGTGTCGGCCGTGAAGGAGTGGGCCGAGGGGCAGGGAAGGCCCGAGCTTTTCGACTCCTTCTGGAGGGACCCCGAGACCAGGAGCGTCTACTTCATAGGGAAGGACAACATCCCGTTCCACACCATCATATTCCCCGCCCTGCTGATGGCCAGCGGCCAGGGCTACGTGCTCCCCTTCAACGTCAGCTCCACCGAGTTCCTGATGTACGAGGGGCAGAAGTTCTCCAAGTCCAAGGGCATTGGGATATGGATGGACGAGGCCCTCGAGCTCCTCGAGGCCGACTACTGGAGGTACTACCTGATAGCCACCAGGCCCGAGACCAAGGACTCCAGCTTCACCTGGGCCGACTTCGAGGCCAAGATCAACAACGAGCTGAACGACGTGCTGGGGAACTTCGTCCACCGGACCCTCACGTTCACCGCCAGCAGGTTTGGAGGTAAGGTCCCAGCCCTGGACCCGTCGGACGAGGGGGCCAGCTCCGTGATCTCCAGGGCCGAGGAGCTGGCCAGGAGGGCGGAGGACAGCCTCTGGAGGTTCAGGATGAGGGAGGCCCTGGTCAGGGTGATGGACGTGGCCAGGGAGGGAAACGCCTTCCTGAACGCGAGGGCCCCTTGGGCCGACCTCAAGGAGGGGAGGGTCGAGAGGGCCGGGACCACGACCTCGGCCGCCCTCGCCCTGGTGAAGGGCCTGGCGCACTACCTCGAGCCCTTCCTCCCGGACACCTCCGAGAGGCTCTGGGAGATGCTGAGGCTCGACGGCAGCCCTCACGAGGCCTCGTGGGATCGGGCCTTCGATCCCCTACCCGAGGGGCACGAGATAGGCGAGCCCAGGCCCCTGTTCAGGAAGGTGAAGAGCGAGGAGCTGGTGAGGAGGCTGGAGGAGATCAGGGCCTCGCGGGCTCAACCCGAGCCCTGACCTCCACGCTCGCCCTCGCCACTGGGTGCCCCGGGGCCCCTATGACCATACTCACGACGTCCGTGAGGTTTCCCTCGGTGAGGTTGGCCGGCACCGTCAGGGTCCAGGTCACCGTGGCCACCCCGTCCGGGTCGGTCTTGGCGGGGTTTGGGGAGAGGTCCACGTGCCCCGTCTGGCTGCCCCTCGACTTCGAGAAGATGAGGGCCCCCTCCACGGGCCTTCCAAGCTCGTTCCTCACTGTCACGGTGATGGTCGCCGAGACGTTCGCGCTGGCGTCCGGGAGAGACCTGGCCACCACCTCCTCCGGGCTGACCGAGGCCTCGACCCTCAGCTCCCCCCCGTGGTACACGGAGAAGGGGACCTCGGCGGTGACCTCCCTCCCGCCCACGGTCGCCACGACCCTGGCAACGTGCAGGCCGACCGAGTAGACCCCCTCCTCCGCGAAGACCGTGACCGACGCCTCCCTGGACTGGCCCAGCTGGAACACCTGGACGGGCCTCAGGTCGGGCCCCTGGAGGATCTCCAGCCTGGCGCTGGAGGGCACGTCGTCGAACCTGACCTTCACCGTGGCGTTCCCGTTCAGGGGGATGTCCTCGGGGTCGACGACCACCTCGGCCCCCGGCCCCCTCATGACGAGCGGGGGGACTACGAGGATGAGGGCGAGCGCCAAGTTGAGGGCGATAGCGAGCTGGAGCTTCCTGTTCCCGGCTAGGCTCACTGAACTCACGGGTCGGCCCGGCCGACTCCCAAAATTAAGGTTGACCTGTGGGAACCGTTTTTACCGGCGCCCGCCGCGGCCACCCGACTGACGTTGAGGGGACTGGGAGAGAAGTACGTGGGCGATCTGGAGCTGATAGAGAGCCCCCGCTACATCTTCTTCGGCCCCGACGCCCTGAGGAAGACCAGCGAGACCCTCAGGTCCCTCGAGCTGAAGGGGAGGGCCCTGATAGTCACCGGGGGGGAGCGGACCTCCAGGATAGCTTGGAGGCTCGGGGAGTTCATAGAGGGGGACGGGTACCGGTTCGAGGTCCACCAGGTCACCTCCCGGCACCCGGACGTCAGGGACGTGGAGGCCGCCTTCAGGAAGCTAAGGGACGTGGAGGCCGCCTTCGTGCTGGGGGTCGGGGGAGGCAGGGTCCTGGACGTGGCGAAGCTGACGGCCCACTGGGCTGGCGTGAGGTACGTGAGCGTGCCGACCAGCGCCAGCCACGACGGCATAGCGTCCCCGTCCATAAGCTTCCTCCTGGCGGAGACCGTCAAGGAGGTGAGGGGAGAGAGGTGGGCCAAGCCCGAGTCCCCCACCGCGGTGATAGCCGACACCAGGGTGATCACCGAGGCGCCGGACGTCACGAGGAAGTCGGGCTTCGGGGACCTGGTGGCCAAGATAACCGCCGTCAGAGACTGGGAGCTGGCCCACAAGCTGAAGGACGAGCCCTACAGCGAGTACGCCGCCAGCATGTCCCTGCTCAGCGCCCAGCTGGCCATGCAGCACGCGGAGGACATAAGGCCGGGGACCGAGGAGTCCACCAGGCTGCTGGTGAAGGCCCTCATAGGGAGCGGCGTCGCCATAAGCATAGCCGGGAGCAGCAGGCCGGCGAGCGGGAGCGAGCACCTCTTCAGCCACGCCCTCGACAAGCTGGCCAGGGAGGAGGGTTACAGGAACGCCCCGCACGGGATACAGTGCGGCCTGGGCGCCATAATGATGGCCTACCTCCAGGGGCAGGACTGGGAGAGGATCAGGGACAGCCTGAGGGCCGTCGGAGCCCCGGTCACGGCCGAGGAGGCGGGGCTCGATCCGGAGGTCGTCGTGAAGGCCCTGACGATCGCCCACACCATTAGGAGGAGGTACACCATACTGGGGGAGGGCGGCCTCACGGAGAACGCCGCCAGGAAGCTGGCCCTGAGGACAGGGGTGATCAGGCACTACTGACCTGACCTGACCTCGATCACACGTAGTATCGGCCGGAGGCCCTGGCCTCCACGTCGAGCCTCGATCCGGGCTTGTTGACCCTGGGCCTGCCGGTCTTCGGGTCCCTCCTGAAGGTTATGCCGACCTCCCTGAGGAACTCGTTCATGCCCGCCTCCACGGGCATGGGGCTTGAGGCGTGCCCCTCGACCCCGGGCTCCCCCGTGAAGAGGATTATGCGGTCGGCGAGGGCCTCGACGGTCACGAGGTCGTGCTCGACCACTATTGCGGCCCTGTCCTCGCCCTCCACCCTCCTCTTGATGGCCTTGGCCAGGGCCAGCCTCATCTCCACGTCGAGGAAGGCGCTGGGCTCGTCGAGCAGGTATATGTCGGCGTCCATCCCCAGCGTGGCCGCGACGGCCACCCTCTGGAGCTCCCCCCCGCTGAGCTCGGAGAGCCTGCGATCCATGAGCCCGTCCACCCCGAGCCTGTGGAGGACCTCCGCCCTGAAGAAGCTCGAGCTCAGCTGGGATCCCGCCGTCGACTTGAGCAGGGAGTAGACGGTGCCGTCCTGCTCCGGCCTGACGTACTGGGGCTTGTAGGCAACCCTGACGTCCTCCGCCAGGACCTCGCCGCTGGTGGGCTCTATCACGCCGGCCAGCATGGACACGAACGTGGTCTTGCCTATGCCGTTCGGCCCAACGGCCACGACGACCTCTCCGGCCCTGAGCTCGCCCGGCTCCACCGACAGCCTGAAGGAGGAGTCGTACTCCTTCACCAGCCCGCTGTAGCTCACCAGGGGGAGGGTCTCGACCCTCTCGACCGCCGACCTCCTGCCGAAGGATATGGAGTACTCCCTGAACCTCACGTTGTCGTCCGGCAGGTAGCCGTCCAGGAATATGTTGATCCCCTCCCTGGTGCCGTGGGGGTGGCTCACCACGCCGAAGACTCCCCTGACGCCGTAGAGGATGTGGACGTAGTCGCTCAGGTAGTCGAGGACGGCCAGGTCGTGCTCCACGACCAGCACCCCCCTGCCAGCCTGGGCCAGGTCCCTGATCACCGAGGCGACCCTCATGCGCTGGAAGACGTCCAGGTAGTTGCAGGGCTCGTCGAACATGTAGACGTCGGCCTCCTTGGACGAGGCGGCTATCACGGCCACCCTCTGGAGCTCCCCCCCGCTGAGATCGGAGAGCCTGCGATCCATGAGGTCCGACAGGCCCAGCTCCTCGGCCAGCTCCCTGGCCACGCCCCTCTCGTCGGCCTTTTCCAGGGCCTCCCTCAGGGTTCCGGGGAATGCCCTCGGCAGGAGGTCGATCCTCTCCGGCTTGTGGACCACCCTTATCCGCCCGCCGGCCAGTCTCTCCAGGTAGTTCTGGATCTCGGTCCCGCGGAACCTTCTGATTACCTCTCCCCAGTCCAGCTCGGCCTTGGGGTCCCCGAGGTTTGGCAGGAGCTCTCCCGAGAGTATCCTCATTATGGTGGTCTTCCCGGTGCCGTTGGGGCCGACCAGCCCGACCACGCTCCCCATCCTCACAACGGGGAGCCTGAAGAGCACGAACCCGTTGACCCCGTACCTGTGGATCTCCTCCCCCTCGAGCGGCGCCGGCAGGTTGACTATCGACAGGGCCGAGAACGGGCACTTCTTGACGCATATCCCGCAGCCCACGCAGAGATCCTCATCTATGACCAGGAAGCCGTCCTCCAGTCTGATGGTGTCCTCCTCGCCCGCCCTGACCCTGGGGCAGAACTTGATGCACTCCTGGCCGCACTTCCTCGGGTTGCAGCGGTCCCTGTCGACTACAGCTATCCTCCTGGCGTCCACCGCCGGCACCGCTCCGGGGGCGGCTCACCCCTTTAGAACCTCTTCCCTCCCCATGTCGAAGGCCCTCAGGTTCAGGTCCCGGTACCTCTCGGGCGCCTCCCTCTCCAGGGCCCTCCTGAGCGCCCCCTCCGGGAACGGGAGCACGCTGAGGGCGTCGACCGCCCCGAGGAGGACCGAGTTCGTCACTACTATGTCCCCGGCCCTCTCGGCCACCTCCACGGCGTTGAGGGCCTCCAGCCTCCTGGGCCCGAGGGACCTGAGGGCCTCCAGGATCTCGTCCACGGTTGGGATCCTCTTCCTCTCGAGGTAGGCGCCTATGGGAGCCACAAGGTGTGTGTTCATGACTATTGAGGTCCTGTCGGTTATGTAGCCCGCGTACCTCAGCGCCTCTATCGGCTCCATGGCCACCAGGAGGTCGAGGGTCCCCTCCATTATCAGGGGGCTCACCACGTCCCTCCCGATCCTTATCTCGGTCTTGATGGAGCCGTACCTCTGGGCCAGGCCGTGGACCTCGCTCTGCACGAAGTTCAGGCCGGAGTCCAAGGCGGCGCGGGTGATCACCCGGCTGGAGAACAGGATGCCCTGCCCCCCGACGCCGGCTATTATGACGTTGAACTCGGACACGTCAGACGCCAATCTTCTCACCCCTCCAATCCAGGGAGCCCTCCATGGGCTCTATCGCCCCGTACGGGCACACGTCGACGCAGGAGCCGCAGCCGAAGCAGACGGTCGGGTCTATCTCGACGATCTTGCCCGTGTCCACGAAGGCCGGGCACGCGAAGGTGTTGATGCAGACCCTGCAGTAGGTGCACTTCTCGGGGTCGACGCGGTAGGGGACGATCTTGACGCCCTCCCTCCTCAGCCTCCTCACCGTGAGCAGGGCGCACTCCCTGCGCATTATCACGACCGAGACGCCGTCGTGCTTCATGGCCTCCCTTACCGCCTTCTCGGCGGCCTTGAAGTCGAAGGGGTCGACGATCTGAACGTGCTCCACGCCCAGGCCCCTGACCACCTTCTCTATGTCGAGGGCCGGGACCTCCTCGCCCGTGGCCGAGACGGGCACCCCTGGGTGCGGCTGGTGGCCGGTCATGGCCGTTATCCTGTTGTCGAGCACCACCAGGAGGAACTTCCTCTTGTGGTGCACCGCGTTGATCAGCGCCGGGATACCGGCGTGGAAGAACGTGGAGTCCCCTATCAGGGCGACGGTCTTCTGGTCCGTGGCTAGGCTGATGCCGTTTGCGAAGCCAACCCCGGAGCCCATGGCGTGGGTCACGTCCCCCAGGTTGAACGGCCTCTGGAACAGCAGGGCGTAGCAGCCTATGTCGTTCAGGTAGACCGCAGTTCCGGCGGCGCGCCTTATCACGTAGCCGGAGGCCCTGTGCGGGCAGGCCGGGCACATCACGGGGGACCTGTTCACGGCCAGCTCCAGCGCCGGCTTGGCCCTCTCCTCCAGGGTCGAGAAGTCGATCGGCGACGGCTTGCCCGTAACCTTCGAGAGGGCCCCCACGACCAGCCTGATGTTCAGCTCCCCGACCCTCGGCAGGAGCCCCTGGGCCTTGCCGAGGATCTCAACGTCGGGCGCGCGGTCCTTGGCTATCGCCTTGACCCTCTCCTCCAGGTAGGGGTCGAGCTCCTCCACCACCAGGGCCCTCCTGACTCCCCTGAGGAACTCCCCGATCCTCTCCGCCGGCAGGGGGTTGGTCATGGTCAGCTTGAGGATGGGGACGTCCAGCCCCATGGCCCTGGCCGCCTCGAGGACGTAGGTGTAGGCCACCCCTGATGTGATTATCCCCAGGTCCCCGCCCCCGCCCCTGACCTCCGCCAGCTCCGGGGCCAGCTCCCTCTCAATCCTGCTCAGCTTCTCCAGGAACTCCCTGTGGTGCTTCCTCGCTATCGCGCCCACCTGCACGTACCTGTCGGGCTCGGGAGGCCTGAACTTGCCCTTCCCCCTCCTCTCCCTGATCTCCCCCAGCCTCACGGGCGCCCTGGTGTGGCTTATCCTGGTGGTGGACCGCACCAGGAAGGGCATGGCGTACCTCTCCGAGAGGTCGAAGGCCCTGTAGACCAGGTCCTTGGCCTCCTGGGGCGTGGAGGGCTCGAGCATCGGAAGGCCCATGGCCACGGCGTAGTGCCTGTTGTCCTGCTCGTTCTGGCTGCTGTGGGCGTGGGGGTCGTCCGCGCTCACGACCACGAGCCCCCCTATCGTGCCGGCGTAGGTCAGCGTGAAGAGCGCGTCGGCGGCCACGTTCACGCCAACGTGCTTCATGAAGCACATGGCCCTGAGCCCGGACCACGCGGCGCCTATCGCAACCTCTGAGGCGACCTTCTCGTTGGTCGCCCACTCGAAGTGGAACCCCACCTCCCTGGCGGCCTCCGCCAGGGTCTCACCGATCTCGGTGCTGGGGGTCCCGGGATAGGCGGCAGCCACGTCCAGACCTGCCTCTATCGCCCCCCTGGCAATTGCCTCGTTCCCGAGAAGCGGCACGATCGAACCAGGGGGGGAGAGAACCGCCCTTGGCATGCTATCAGCTCCCCTGAGGGGCTGGGGGCTATTTTGTTTAAACTTTGAGCGATTGCCGGCGGCGGGCCGCGGGGCCGGGCGGGCGGCGACGGGGCCACTCGGCCCGTACCACCCACCTTCCGGGCTCATTCTCGGAGAGAGCGCGTCCTCCTCCACCACTCGACCATGGCGGCCGCGGCCCCGACCGCCCTCTCCGGGGTCGGGAAGGCGGGTATCCCCCGGGAGTTCAGGAGGTCGGCCGCCCTCTCGGACCTCTCCCCTCCCATGAGCATGACGGAGATCGGCTTGTCCGTCCCCTCTGCGGCCCTCAGGACCGACCTCGCGATCCCCTCCGGGTCGGTGACGGCCGTCTCGCAGTAGAGCACGATCACGTTGTCCACGGAGTCGTGCTCCAGGGCCGCCCTCACGGCCCCCTCGAACTCCGGCTCGGCGGCCTGGCCGGTGAGATCCACCGGATTCTTGGGGCTCCCGAACGGGGGCATGTAGGACCTGAAGGTCTCCTTGAGGTCCTCGGGGGGATCTATCAGATCCAGCCCGGCCAGCTCGGCGGCGTCGGTGGCCAGGACGCCGGCCCCGCCGCCGTTTGTGACTATGACCGTCCTGGTGCCCCTTGGCGCCCTCTTGGAGGCAAAGGCCCTGGCCCAGTCGAAGGCCTGCTCGACGCTGTAGGCCCTGAGCACCCCTGTCTGCCTGAAGACCGACTCGTAAACGGCGTCCATGCCGGCGAGGGAGCCCGTGTGGGAGGAGGCCGCCATGCTGCCCCTCCTGCTCCTCCCAGCCTTCAGGATGATCACGGGCTTCCTCGGGGTGACCTCCCTGGCCACCTCCATGAACCTCCGGCCCTCCTTGACCCCCTCCATGTAGATCAGGATCACGTCCGTGTCCTCGTCCTCTGCCAGCCAGAGGAGGAGGTCCGAGTCCTCAACGTCCGACTTGTTCCCCACGCTGACGACGGCGGAGAGGCCTATCCTCTCGGTGATCGTCCACCCCATCAGGGCGATGCCGAGGGCCCCGGACTGGGTGATGAAGGCTATGGAGCCCGGGAGGACCTGGGTCGGCCCGAAGGTGGCGTTGAGCCTCGCCGGGGTGTAGACGACCCCGAATATGTTGGGGCCCAGGACCCTCATGCCCCTCTCCCTGGCCCTCCTCACCAGCTCCTCCTCCAGCTCCCTCTCGCCCACCTCCGAGAAGCCGCTCGAGATGACGGCAGCGGCCCTCGCCCCCTTCTCACCCAGCTCGTCTATGGCGTTGAGCACGTACCTGGCGGGTATGGAGACCACCCCGAGGTCCACTTCCCCGGGGATCTCCGAGACGGAGTGGTAGCACTTCAGCCCCATTATCTCGTCGGCCTTCGGGTTGACGGGATAGATCCTCCCCCGGTAGCCGTACTCAATCAGGTTCTTGAGGATCTCGTGGCCGATCTTGCCCGGGGTCCGGGAGGCCCCGATCACCGCGACCGATGAAGGCCTGAACAGCGCGTCCAGGGCCCTTACCGATTCCAACGCCCGCGACCTCCTCACGGGCGTGCGCGCCACATGGGTAAAATCTTTTCCATGCCGGAGCTCATCCTCCCAGGAGTTCCCGGATCACCTCGGTGGCCCTGTCCTTAGCGTGATGGACGTTTTTGACGCTTTTCCCCCTCTCCCTCATATCGGAAGCAGACCTCAGGGCGTATCCAACGGCGAGGGGGGCCCCGTACCTCTCGTCCACCACGACCACCAGGTCCCCCTCCCCCACGTCCCCGTCAACGTCCACGATCCCGGGGCCCATCACGTCCGCCCCGTTCAGGATGAACCTCACCGCCCCCTGGTCGACCACGACCCGCTTGATCCTGAGCCCCGGGGACCTGACCGCCCCCACGAAGGGGACTACCTCCCCGGTGGCCTTCTGGACCAGCACGGGCCTGCCCTCGTAGAGGAGGACCCTCTCCGTCCCCTTCCCGGTCTCGTACTCGACTGCCTCCAGGGAGACCTTGAGCCTGGGGAACAGGGGGGACAGCTCGGGGTGGCGCTCCAGGAGGGAGCCCACCAACTCCCTGCTCTCCCTGGAGGATATGAAGTACCTCTTGGGCTTCGCCGGCATCCCCGCCCTCGGCCGGGCGGGCTAAATTTATATTCCGGCCAGCCCGGCGGTCCTCGCGGTGCCCGGGTGGTGTAGCCAGGCCAGCATAGGAGCCTGTCGAGCTCCAGACCCGGGTTCAAATCCCGGCCCGGGCGCCACCCCCCTGATTCTGACCCCGACGGAGGAGAAGCGGGGGCGGGAGCCTTTATGAGCTGATCAGAGGCGCTGCTGTAATGGGCCCCTTCGGATTCTTCGAGAGGCTGTCCTCGGCGCCCCTGGCCGCGACCTTCGGGGACTTCATCCTCCTCCCGGGGAAGGCGAGGGTAGAGCCCTCCGAGGTGGACATCTCCACGAGGCTCACCCCCGAGGTCCGGCTCAGCCTTCCGATGCTCTCCTCCCCAATGGACACCGTGACAGAGGTTGACATGGCCGTCGGGATGGCCCGGCTCGGGGGGCTGGGGGTCCTCCACAGGAACTGCAGCCTGGAGGAGCAGGTCTCCATGGCACGGGCCGTCAAGAGGGCGGAGAGCTTCATCATCACGAGCGTGGTGACCGTGGGCCCCGACGCGACCGTGGCCGAGGCGAGGGAGGTCATGGAGTCCAGGGGGATCTCGGGCCTCCCGGTCGTCGAGTCGGGGAGGCTCCTGGGGATAGTGACGAGGAGGGACGTTTCCTTCGCGCCCGACGACGGGGCCAGGGTGCGCGAGGTGATGACCAGGGACCCGGTGACCGTGGGCCCCGACGTGACCCTGGAGAGGGCCAGGGAGGTAATGTGGGAGCACAGGGTGGAGAAGCTCCCGGTGGTGGACTCCGAGGGCAGGCTCCTCGGGCTGATAACGGCGAGGGACGTTGCGGCCATGGAGAGCAGGCCGAACTCGACGAGGGACCGGGAGGGCAGGCTGAGGGTGGCGGCCGCGGTGTCCCCCTTCGACCTGGAGAGGGCCAGGGCGCTGGACCCGTGGGTGGACCTCCTGGTCATCGACGTGGCCCACTTCCACAACGAGAACGTCATGTCGGCGACGGCCAGGATGGCGAGGGAGGTCTCCGCCGAGCTGGTCGTCGGGAACGTCGGGACGAGGGAGGCGGCCGTGGAGGCGATCACCAGGGTGGAGGGGGTCAGGGCGCTGAGGGTGGGCGTGGGCTCCGGGAGCATCTGCACGACGGGGGAGGTCACGGGCGTGGCCGCGCCCACGCTCTTCGCCGTGGCCCAGGCCGCCGACGCCGTGGCGGAGCACGGCGGCGGGGTAGCGGTGATAGCGGACGGCGGCATAAGGGGACCGGGGGAGGCCGCCAAGGCCCTGGCCGCCGGGGCGTCGGCCGTGATGCTGGGCTACGCCCTGGCGGGGACCAGGGAGGCGCCGGGACAGCCCGTGATCCTGGGGGGGAGGATGTACAAGGTCTACCGGGGGATGGGGAGCCCCTCCGCCAGGAGGCGGAGGTACGCCCTCGACAGGTACTCCAGGCCCTCCAAGGAGATAGCCGAGGGTATAGAGGGCCTGGTCCCCTACAGGGGGGACCTGGAGACGGTCGTGAGGAAGCTGGCCGCCGGTCTGCGGGCGGCGATGGGCTACGCTGGCGCCACGAGCATACCGGAGCTGTGGAGGGTGGCCAGGTTCGCCGCCGTGACCCAGAGCGGGCTGAGGGAGATAGCGCCCCACGACGTCAGGCCGATAGAGTGGGCCCTGGAGAGGGGCTGGACCTGACCCCCGCCCCCCGCTTTTTTGAGGTCACCTCCTGGCGGCCCTGAGGAAGTTCCCCAGGATCCGGGCCCCGTGCTCGGTGTGGGTCACCTCGGGGTGGAACTGGACCCCGAACACCAGGCGCCCCGGGACCTCCAGCGCCTGGACCCTGCAGGACTCGCTGGAGGCCGTCACCTCCGCGCCGTCGGGCGGCTCGATCACCTCGTCGTTGTGGGACTCCCAGGCCCAGAACCTCCTCGGAACCCCGTCGAAGAGGGTCGAGTCCGACCTGACCTCCACTAGGACCTCCCCGAACTCCGGGGACCGGGAGGGGCCGACCCGCCCGCCGAGGACGTGGGCTATCAGCTGGTGGGACAGGCAAATCCCCAGGACGGGGATCCCGGCCGTCACGTACTCCGGGGCCCTCCCCATCTTTGGGAGGTCGGACGGGATGCTCTGGGGCCCCCCTCCGAGGACCAGGGCGTCGGCGTCCAGCTCGTCGACCGGGACGTCGGGGCCCGTCGAGAACGCGTCGGCCCCCAGCTCGAGGAGCCTCCTGAGGATCAGGTGGTTGTACTGACCGCCGAAGAACACGACCGCGACCCTCACCGACCCCGCCCCCCCACCTACCCTGCCCCTACTCGAACTCTATCGTGGCGGGGGGCTTCGGGGTGATGTCGTAGTAGACGGCCGAGCAGCCCCTCGGCGCCAGCGAATCCAAGAGGGTCTCCGCGAGCCCCTCGAGCAGCCCCGCTGGAGGCAGGACGGGAGAGGCCGTCATGAAGTCCTCGGTCCTCACTGCCCTGACCGCAACGGCCAGGCCGCCCTCGCGGCCCCTGGCAACCTCGACCAGGACCCTGACGGCCCCCGGCTCGGACCGGATGAGCGACCGCCTGACTCTCCCCGAGTCCCGGTAGGCCTCCGCGGGGACGGCCAGCATCGCCCCGTACCTCCTCTGATCCCCCTTGACCCCCGTGGCCCTGGCCCCCAGCTCCCTGACCCACCCCACCCCCGCCGCCCCGGCGAGGTCGGGCCTCTCCCTCCAGGAGTCCTCGAACACTGCGGCGAGGACCTGGGAGGCCCCGAGGCCCAGCAGCGCCTCCTCCACCGCGGGCGTGGCCGCCCTCACCAGCTCCAGCTTCTCCCTGGTGCACTCCCCAAGGCACCTTATCAGGAGCCCGGGCCCGGGGAACGGCTGCCTGAGCCTTATCTCCTCTGGGATGCCGAGGTGCTCGGCCAGGGCCCTCACCTGGTCCTTGTAGAGTTCGACCAGGGGCTCCAGCACTCTGAAACCGTACCTCTCCAGGGCCCTGATCCCTGCCTGCTCCAGAACGTTGTGCTGGGTCTTTATCCCGCCCACGGTCTCTATGATGTCCGGCGCTATGGTCCCCTGCACCAGCCAGGTGGCCCCCCTCTCCCGGGCGGCCTCGGCCAGCGTGGAGTAGAACACCTCCCTGAACGCCCTCCTCTTCTCCTCAGGATCAGACAGCCCCCTGACCGCGTCGAGGAAGTCGCGCGAGCGGTCGAGGACCTCGGGGGCCAGCAGGTCCCGGAGGGTCTCGGCTACCCGGGCCGCCTCCCCCTCCCTTAGGAAGCCTGTGTCGATCACCACGGCGTCCAGCTCGTCCCCGAGGGCCGCCTTGGCCAGGGCGGCTGCCGTCGCGCTGTCGACCCCTCCCGAGACGGCGGCGAGGGCCCTCCCGTGAACGACCCGCCTTATCTCGGCGACAGCCCCCTCGGCGAACGCCCGGGGGTCGAACCCCCGCATAGAGCCTCGGCCGCCCGGGTGGATAATAACATGGCCCCCGCCGCGCGAACTCCGGCCCGATTCGATGCCGTCGGTCCCGTCGGCCGAACCCGGGTTATAACGACGGCCGGGCATGTGGGCCAGAGACGGAGATGCACTTCCCTGGTCTTCCCAAGGTGGAGAAGCCTCCCCTACCCGAGCTCATCTCCCTGCGGGGG
>CAZQNA010000008.1:0-64331 GCA_964594835.1 uncultured Nitrososphaerota archaeon | reverse complement strand
TGGTCTTCCCAAGGTGGAGAAGCCTCCCCTACCCGAGCTCATCTCCCTGCGGGGGGGGAGGAGGTCCCTGATAACCGGAGCGGTCGTCCCGGTGGACGGCGGGTTCCTCTCGACCTGAGCGCCCTCCCCCAAGGTCTTCCGGCCCTCTAGAGGACTCGGGGCCTGAGGCTCGGGCCCACCCGAGCCTCCCGACCCAGGTGAGGGCGGTCGCGGCGCTCACCGCCGCGAGGGAGAGGCCAGAGAGCGTGGCCGTCTCCAGCACGCCCAGGTGGTCTCCAAGCCAGCCCCCGACCACCGCCCCCGCCGACAGCGTCACCGATAGGATCGAGTCGACCAAGGCGAGCCCCCTGCCCCTGGAGCCCTCTGGGATCACCGCCAGGAGGTAGCTCCTCCACGCCACCCACAGGGCGGCCCCGAGGGACCCGAACAGGGCCCCGACCAGGTAGGGGCTCGGGAACCTCGGGAAGAGAGAGGTGACCAGGCCCTGGAGGCCGAAGGCCCCGGCTATGAAGGCCCCAGTCCTCCTGGACGTGTCCACCCTCTCCATGACGAGGTAGGTGCCGGTGGACGCAAGGGACATGGAGAGGAAGAGGTCCCCGTACGCCCCGGGCCCCTTCGAGGCGAGTATGGGGGCCCAGAGGGCCCTGCCCAGTCCGAAGAGCAGGTTGCCCACTAGGCCGTAGGCCACCAGGGGGGCTATCCTGGGGGAAAGGACCGACGAGAACCCCTCCCACTGGGAGGCCGCCGCGACCGCCTCCCCTCGCCCCCCGGGACCCCAGGCGGAGGGGGTGAGGCAGGACCTCAGAGCGAGGCCGGCCGCGAGGGCGAACGAGACGGAGGCCGCCCCTGCCGCCCAGGTCGCCCCGGCCCTCCCCACGACCCTGCCGCCCAGCCCGTAGCCGACGCCGTTGCCCACAGAGCCCGCCAGGCTGATCCTGGAGACGAGGGTCTGGAGGGCCGGGCCAGCTCCCCCGGACACGACCGGGAGGGTGGCCTCAAGCCCGTAGCTCCACAGGTCCAGGGGCTGCGAGGCGGCGACGGCCGAGGCCCAGGCTCCAAGGGAGCCGAGGCCCAGCGCCCAGGCCGAGGCCGCCGCGACGGCCGAGGCGGACGCGAGGCCCAGGAGCGCCGCCCTGGCCGACCCGAGCCTGTCAACAGCCCACCCTGCCACGACCGACGTGGCTGTGAAGGGGAGGATCTCGAAGGCGAGCGTCAGGCCGTAGCCCAGGGAGCTCCCCGTCGACTCGTAGCCCACCCACTCTACCGCCACGTAGAAGATCCCCTCGGCGGTCTCCGCCACCAGGGTCGCGGCGAGCAGGGCCAGCAGCGCGCCCCTACGTCCCAACTCGGACCCCTCTCGGGGTTCTGGCGTCCGCCTCCCGGAGCTAATTAAACTCGGCCCGCCCGGGCGAACGGCGGCGGGCGAGTCGAGTTATTTAGCCGGGTCCCCCGGGCACGGCGGAGGATGCGTTGAGGCCCAGGGCTCTGACCCTCCTGATCCTGCTGGTCCTCTGGATCCCCTCCGACGTCGCGCGGTCCGCCGGCCCGGGCCAGCCAGCACCTCCCCCAGAGGGGCCGGAGCTCGGGGTCTACGAGCCCTGCGCCTCTCCTGGGGACTGCGATGTGGTGGAGGGCCTCAGGAGGATCCTGGAGTCCGGCGGCAACGCGGTCCTGGTGACGGTGGTCGACGGCGGGGCCGCACTCTACCCCTCTAGGGTCCTCCCCATGGCGGACCACGCCGACCCGGGCTACGTCTCGAGCGTGGTGAGGGAGGCCCACCGCCTGGGCCTGAGGGTCTACGCGTGGGTGAACATACCCCACGAGGTGTGGCTAAGGGAGCACCGTGACTGGATAGCCGTTCTATCGGACGGGAGGCCTGCCGACTTCTACGAGGGCGACTACTTCCACAGGATCGTGTCCCCGGCCAGGCTCGTGAGGGAGCCGGAGTGCGTGTCCACGCTGAGGGCCCTGTTCAGGGAGATCGCCTCCCTGGGCTTCGACGGCGTCGACGTGAACGACAACTTCCAGTTCTCCGACCAATACCTCGAGTCCCAGGACGTCACCCTGACGACGAGCTACGACGAGTTCACCGTGAGGGCCTTCGAGAACGACACGGGCGTCAGGGTCCCGGGGTCCGGCCCCAGGGAGTGGGCCGAGTTCCTGGAGTCGGACGAGGACGCGAGGGAGACGTGGGTCAGGTGGAGGGCGGCCCAGGTCACCAGGCTGATCGAGATCATCGCCGACGCCGTCCACGAGGTCGACCCCGACCTGCCCGTGAGGCCCCACCTCCTCATCTGGGACCCCCTCGCCGCCTACGGGCTCGACTACGCCGCGCTGGCCGAGGCGACGGGGTCGGGGACGCTCTACGTCATGGTGCCGTCCGGGGAGTCCAGGCCGTGGCACCTGAGGGCCGTGGCCCAGGCCAGGAGGGCCTGCGCCAGGGTGGTGGCCTCCACATACCTCCAGGGCGTCTCCGGCCTGGAGGACCCCGTCCGGGAGGCGAGGAGGAGGGGGATGTGGCTGGCCGAGGGAGGGGCCGACGGGGTCTACGTCCACTGGTTCGGGGAGGCCGAGGAGCTCGACCTCTGGGACGCGGTGCGTGCGGTCTTCGAGGGGTTCAGGGAGGTGAAGTCCGGCAGGGAGAGGCTCTCTTGGCTCTACGGCGTCAGGGCGGCGTCCCTCTGGATGGGCCCCGATGAGGCAGGCTCGGACGTCGCCTCTGCCGTGGGAGGGCTTGCCGCCCAGGGGGTGAGCCTGATCGAGCTAGACGTCGGGCTGAGCTCATACCGCCTGCTCTACGACGAGGAAGGCTTCAGGGAGGCGCTCCGGGTGGTGGGGGAGGTGACCCGCGAGGCCCACCGCAGGGGGCTCAGGGTGGCCGTCTACCTGCCGGCCCTGGAGGTTGTGTCCGACCCTGCCTCGGGCGGGACCTTCGGATCAGACCACCGGGGCTGGGTCCAGAGGGCGCTGGACGGCACCCCTCTACTGGCCTCGGGCAGGGAGCTGGGCGTGGTGTGGGTGGGGCCCAGCGAGGAGGACGCGTGGGTCTCGCCCGCCTCCCCCCACCGCCGGGTGATAGCGGACAGGGCCAGGAGGCTCGTCGAGGAGGGCGGGGCCGACGCCGTCTGGCTCGACGTCCCCCACATGCCCTCCTACCTGACGGAGGACCTCAGCGACCTCTGGCCGGACGCGTCGAGGTGGGGGGCTGAGTCGTTCAGGGAGCTATACTGGGAGGACCCGCCCGCGGAGCCAGACTGGGGGAGCTGGGTCTTCAGGAGGTGGCTGGCTTGGAGGCACGAGGTCACGCTGGACTTCGTCCTTGAGGTGGCGGAGGCTGTCTTCGACGCGGGCGGCGCGCTCATGGTGGAGACCTCCTCCGTGGACGCCTCCGGGAACGAGCTGGGATTCGACCCCACCACGCTGAGGTGGTGCCCCATCGTGGCCCTGGTACCCGAGATTGGCCCGCCGGCCTGGGGAGAGCCCGGAAAGGCAGGGTTGAGGGCGTGGTCCGACTACCTGGCCATGCTGAAGCACGCCGGCTCGTGCACCCCGGGCAGGCCGGTGCTCCCCCTCACATACGGAGTCGACCCCTCTGACGCGGCCAGGCAGCTGGCCCTCGTGCTCGCCGCGGCCGAGGGGTTCTTCGAGACGAACTTCGACGGCTACATGACGGGCACCGTGGATCCCAGGTTCAGGAGGAGGGCCCTCCGGCTCGTGGGGCTGCTACCTGGGGAGAGGGAGTCGGGCGCGAGGGTCGCCGTCCTCTTCTCGAGGGCCTCGAGGGACCACGCGGACGGCTACGTGAACGACCCCTACGACGTGTCGGGGACCGTGCACATGGCCGCCTTCAGGCGAGCCGTGGAGGAGCTGGTGAGGGCCAGGGTCCAGTTCGACGTCCTGCCGGTGGAGGAGCTGGGCCCCGATGAGCTGAGCCGTTACGAGGTCGTGGTGGCGCCCGAGGTCAGGTGCCTCGGCGAGGGGGCCAGGAGGGCCCTGAGGGACTTCGGGGGAGCCCTCCTGGTCGTCGGTGAGCTGGGCTCCATGGGGGGCTCGGCGAGCCCACGCCCCCGCTGCGTGTGGGCAGGGCGGTGAGGCTCCGGGATCTGGGGGATATCCTCTCCGCCCACGCGTCCGCGGTGGAGGCCCCGCCGGGCTTCGTGGTCGAGGAGTTCTCCATCCCAGGGTGCAGGCTCGCGTCGGTGGTGGCGACGGACGAGGCAGCCTGGGGGGACCTGAGGGTGCCTCCCGGCTCCTGGATCCTGAGCCTCGACTCCTGGACGGCTTGGCCTTCCGACGGGGTGGAGCTGGCCCCCAGCTCGGCCGACCTGGTGGTGCTCGAGGCGTCTCCGGGCGCGGGGAGGGTGGAGCTGGGCGGGGCCGTGGCCCGGGCGCCCTCCCCCGTTGACTCGGCCATCAACCCCGAGCTGGCCGGGCTCAGGGGGGCTCCGCCCCCCTCGACCGTGATAGCCCTCGGGGGTCCCCAGGTCTATCCGGAGGGGTGGGAGGGGTCCGACGTGGAGTTCGTCAGGGAGGGGGGTGTTTACAGAGCCTTAAGGTACCCGAACGGGACGCTCGAGTCGTCCTTCGGGTCAGAGGACTACGCGGTCGTCTGGGTCAGGAGGTGCGGCGGCCTCTCACTCGTGAGGGTCGCGGGGATAACGAGGTTCGGGACCAGGGCCGCCCTGCTCTGGCTCCTCAGCGAGGGAGAGGTTCCAGGAGAGTACACCCTGCTCAGGTGGGTCGACGACGGTGACGGGGAGGTGGAGCCGGGGGAGGTGGAGGTCCTGGCCTCCTGGTAGGCGCTGAGCCGGGCCGGCCGCCCGACAGGCCGGTCAATCGGCCCCGGATCCCCGTCGATGAGGCACCAGGTTCCTGATCAGGCAGGGCAAGTCGGGGATCAGCCCCCTGACCCTCCTCGAGTACTCCTCGTACTCCCTCCCGAACTTCCTCCTGACCTCGGGCTCCTCGACCAGGCGGACGAAGGCCACCACGCCGAGGATCTGGATTGGGGTCGCGACGAGGAGGTGGGAGAGCGAGTCCAGGGAGAGGGCCAGCCCCAGGGAGAGCAGCGCCAGGCCGAGGTGGTTCGGGTGCCTCACGCAGGAGTATACGCCCACCGTGACCAGGCGGTCGATCTGGCCGAACCCGGAGGGGCGGGACTTGCCGTAGAGCCTCAGGTGCCTCCCGGCCGAGGCGCTGAGGGCGAAGGCCATCGCCACGAGGAGGAGCCCTATTACTCTGGTGGGCGCCCCCAGAATCCCTCCCCAGTCCAGCCTCACGGAGACGGCCAATCCGAACCCGTAGAGGGCGAGCCAGTAGGCGAGCTTCCAGCCCTGGGACCTAGCGCCGGCGGGCGTCAAATCTGGATCCACGCGCCTCTGGCAACATCGAGATTTAACCAATTGGCTAGTCTGTATGCGACGAGCGCCAAAGCCCGGCTGTCCTGATCTACGTGAGAGCCGGCTAGGATCCATAGTGAGGGCCCCGTGCCGGTCTGACGTTCTTTCTGCGGCGCAAGGAGCTCAGGGCGGCCTTCTACCTGCCAACCCCGGACCCGCCGTGAGCCATGTTACTCGGATCCCCAACTATTTATATATCAGTTGATAGTTAGAGTATCAAATGGCCTCCGACGTCCTGCCCCTCCTCAACCCCTGGTGGGCTGGAAGGGAGAGCCCCGTGATCCAGGATTGGAGGGAGAGGGAGATCCGGTGGAGGCCCGCCTGGCTCGACCAGATAAGCCTCAAGCCCTTCTCCCTCAACATCCTGATCGGGCCCAGGCTCGTCGGCAAGACGACCGGCATCCACCTGCTCATAGACGAGCTGATGAGGGTGAGGCGCGTCAGGCCGGAGGCGATCCTCTACCTCAACCTCGACCTGTCCCCGGACCAGAGCTCGCTCAGGGCCATGCTGGAGGAGTACCACTCCTTCAGGAAGTCCTCTGGCGTGAGGACCAGCTACCTCTTCCTGGACGAGGTGACTAGCCTGAAGGGGTGGTGGAAGGTGATAAAGGGGTACGTGGACGCGGGCTTCTTCTCCAGGGACGTGCTCGTGGTGACGGGCTCCTCCTCCCTGAGGCTCAGGGGGGAGGTCGAGCTCTTCCCCGGCAGGATGGGCGAGGGGAGGGAGGTCCATGTGTGGCCCCTCTCCTTCAGGGAGTTCCTCCGGGCCAGGGGGGTGGAGGTCAGGACGACGGGGGACCTGAGGGGGGACATGGCTAGGCTCCTCCCGAGGTCCAGGGAGATAAGGGAGCTGTTCCTCGAGTACCTGGAGGTGGGGGGCTTCCCCCTGTCGGTGAACCGAGACCACAGGGCCGAGGAGTACGCGGTGAGGTCTCTGGAGGGCGAGATCCTCAGGGCGGGCCGAGACCCCCGGCTCGCCAGGGGCGTGCTCTCCTCGATACTGAGGAAGGCCCCCTCCCCGGCGTCCTACGCCTCCATAGGCTCAGACCTCTCGGTCTCCCACAAGACGGTCAGGGACTACGTGGAGCTGCTGAGGGGCCTCATGGTGCTGGACACAGCGATGCTGAGGAGGGAGGGCAGGGTGATGTGGCGGAAGGAGAGGAAGTTCTTCCTCCTGGACCCCTTCACGGCCCGGGCCGCGTCCATCTGGACCAACACAGACTTCCTGAAGGGGGCCCTGTACGAGTGGGTGGTCCAGGCCCACCTCCTCAGGAGGTTCGGAGAGGTCTTCTACGAGAGGAACTCGCGCGAGGTCGACGCCGTCGCCGGCGACCTGAGGGTGGAGGTAAAGGCAGGGAAGCCCCACAGGAGGTACCCGAGGGGCGTCACGGTCCTGGACGAGGGGAACATCCACCTGTTCCTGGCGGTCGTGGCGTGACCCCTCCGCGGGCCGGCAGTCTCCCGGAGGGAAGGCCGCCCGACGGGGCGCGGCCCGTCAGCGGCCTGCAACGGACCTCCTAGCGGCCCTGAGCACCGCCGTATGTAGAGGAGGTGGGGCCCTCCGGATCACCAACTTATTTGGAGATAGATGGTGGGAAGGGGGCGCGTGGATGCCCTCGCTCAGGTTGAGAGGCGTTCTGAAGAGGCTCAGAGACGAGTTGTCGCGGATCCCTGGGCCAGGGCGGCGACCGTGTTCGGCTCCGTAGCAAGGGGTTGAGTACCGGCCTGACAGCGACGTGGACATCCTACTCGTGGTTGAGGACGTGAAGAGAGCCAGACCCCCGGCGCGAGGGATCTCCTCGAACGTGTTCTCTGAGACTGGCGTGCCCGTGACGGTAATCATCGCGTCCCTCGATGGCTACTCCTCCGGCGGGACCCAGAGCCTCCTCTTCTTCTCCATGTAGAACCCCTCCCCGCCCTTGTCGACCCGCCTCTTCATGGCTCGGCTCGAGTTAAAGCGCCGCCTCTCGTCACGGTTTAAGCGTATCGACGGGATTGAGGAGCGCCCTGCTGGGCCTCGGCGCGAGAGGTGTCGCTGAGCGAAAAAGTGAGGGTGGACAGGAGGCGTGGTCTACGGCGGCCCCTCCTCAGTCAGGTTGCCCACGTCGGAGGAGCCCCACCTGCCCCAGCAGCCCTCCCCGACCCCGCAGGGCCTGGGCTCGCCTCCCTGGCCGTATCGAGTGAACTCGCCGGCGCCCCAGGCGTCCACGTGAATCGTCTGGTTGCCCACGACGATCTCGCCGACCCACCTGCTGAACGACCTGCCCCACGAGAACAGGCCGTCCTCGTCCCACCACGTTCCCTTGCCGACGGCCCACCTCTCCGGCCAGAACTCCACCACGTAGCCCGTCAGGTTGAACCAGCCGCCGTCGAACCTTCCGACGATTCTGAGCTGCGAGGGCTGAATTGAGCCGTCGTCCCAGAGCTCGAAGTCGGTCGTCGCCACGCTCAGGTTCAGGTCGAGGAGATTGATCCTCATCTGGTGCTCGAAGCTCACGCCTATGTCGAGGGGAGACGGGTTCTCGGAGTGCGAGACCAGGACGCAGAGGTCCTCTTGGCATATCACCATGCAGCTGAAGGCTAGGGGCGCCCCAGCGTTACCGGTGGGGGGCATGGAGTAGGTCCTGTGAGAGGCCCTGTCAAACACGAAGAACCCGGAGACCTCGTGTCTCTCGCCGCCGACGTTTATGGAGCCCTCCATGAAGCCGACGTCCCAGAAAGCTCCCCAGAGGTCGAGGTCCCTCTGCCTCGGGTAGACCCCGTGTATGATCAGGCTCCCGTTCCACTCCCCGATCCACATGGGGACCCCGACAGCCTGGACCCTAACGTCCAGGATCGCCTCGCCGCCCCCCACTGACTCTATCCTGTGCATCCAGAGGCGCCTCTCCTCGTCGTAGGACAGGGTCTGGACGTACCTGCCGCTGAGGTCGTACTGGTACAGCGTCGGGAGGCCGAACTCCTCTCCCCCGTCGAAGTAGAGCGGTCCCGCGAAGACCGAGTCGAGCTGAATCCACCTCCCGTCCACGTAGATCTTCGGCCTGAAGGGACCCTCTTCGGGCTTGAGGGGGAGCCTCCCCTGATAGAAGAACTCGCTACCGTCTTCTGTCTGGCCGACGGCAAAGAATATGAAGCAGCTGAGCTTCCAGTGGTCGTCGTTCCTGGGGTAGTCCAGGTACCCGCCGCCGGTCTCCACGAAGACCGAGCCTATCGGAACCACGTCCCATGTGGTGGGGATCCTGTCTATCTCCACCGTGCTCTCGGCGATGCTCCACTCCCTCTCCGGCAGGGATGCCAGCAGTTCCGCACTCTCGAGGGCCTCCCTAGCCCTGTCAAAGAACTCCAGGGCCTTCTCCAGGTTTCCCTCCCTGTAGTAGTAGATCGCAGAGAGGAGATAGTACTTCGCCTGCGTCACATCATATCCCTGCCTCTTCCTCTCGGCCATCTCGATGGCCAGCTCGCTAAGCTCCTCTCTCAGGCTCTCTCCGCCCCGCCTGAGAGAATAGAGAATGGCGAGCCCGGCCAGCGCCACCACGCAGACGATGACTACGGCTAGGAGCCTCTTCGACACCCTTGACCCCCGGAGCGCCTCCGCCTCCTGGGAATATACGGAACTTGGTGAAACGACCTGTAACGAGCCTCCAAACGCCGAGCCGCGCGAGGCTCGGATTGCTTCCTTCTTCCAGCCCCAAGTTCCAGTAATAGGAGCCATTCACCACGAACTTTCAATCTCGCGCGCGACTTTCAATCTCTGCCCTCAGAGGGCTCTGATTGCTTCGTCCGGCCTAATTTGGGACGAGAATCGCCCGCAAGCCACTTTCAATCTCTGCCCTCAGAGGGCTCTGATTGCTTCACCCAGCACTGTGGGATATGAAGTGCCTGGCGGGTTCACCGACTTTCAATCTCTGCCCTCAGAGGGCTCTGATTGCTTCCAGGCCAGCTTACATTGCTGTGCTAGAGTTCACTCGCTCCTTTCAATCTCTGCCCTCAGAGGGCTCTGATTGCTTCTCATCAGCGCCACCATCCTTACGCTCTTGATCGATTCTTTCAATCTCTGCCCTCAGAGGGCTCTGATTGCTTCACGTATCCCTTCATCGCCGTTTTCGTCCCGGAGGGCCACGACCTTTCAATCTCTGCCCTCAGAGGGCTCTGATTGCTTCGACATAGCCGAGGAAATCAAGCGTTTTGCCGAGGAGGAGTTTCAATCTCTGCCCTCAGAGGGCTCTGATTGCTTCCATTAGGATCTTTCTTCACCTGCGTTATAACCGCTCGGAAGGTTTCAATCTCTGCCCTCAGAGGGCTCTGATTGCTTCCGAAAGTTTCCGCCGAAAGGGACGAGTCCTGAAAGTTTCGTTTCAATCTCTGCCCTCAGAGGGCTCTGATTGCTTCATTGCAATTGGTTCTAAGAGCGCCTATCTCGGTCTCAGTTTCAATCTCTGCCCTCAGAGGGCTCTGATTGCTTCCCATGCTCCCCAAGCCGGAATGAAGGCCACAGTTAGGCTGTTGTTTCAATCTCTGCCCTCAGAGGGCTCTGATTGCTTCTTGGGCAGCCAAGCAAAGTAATATGAGTTGGTGCCCCTCACGTTTCAATCTCTGCCCTCAGAGGGCTCTGATTGCTTCTCTGTAAGCATCACGGATTTGAGTGAGGGTCAGCTTCTTGAACTTGTTTCAATCTCTGCCCTCAGAGGGCTCTGATTGCTTCGCGACCGGGATCAAGCTGCTGATAGAGGTGGAGCTGGAGTGGTTTCAATCTCTGCCCTCAGAGGGCTCTGATTGCTTCAGTGTTCCAGCTGATCCTCGTCGATCTCGATCCAGGCCATCAGTTTCAATCTCTGCCCTCAGAGGGCTCTGATTGCTTCGAGAGCCACCCCGGGAGGGGGCTGATAATCTCGGGCCGGTTTCAATCTCTGCCCTCAGAGGGCTCTGATTGCTTCAGTAACGTTTTTGCCAGAACACCCTGAGGGGAAACGGTTTCAATCTCTGCCCTCAGAGGGCTCTGATTGCTTCGAGGTCTATGACGGTGGTGTAGTTAAGGAACCTCGGTGACCGAGCGGTTTCAATCTCTGCCCTCAGAGGGCTCTGATTGCTTCGACCAAACTGATCCGGATTCATTACAACACTTGGGAAGCCTTAAGTTTCAATCTCTGCCCTCAGAGGGCTCTGATTGCTTCAACACCGACACCACCTACAGCCACAGCGTTTACCTCTGGATAGTTTCAATCTCTGCCCTCAGAGGGCTCTGATTGCTTCGGGTTAAGATCCAAAATCCGAACCCCGAGATCCTCCGTCGTTTCAATCTCTGCCCTCAGAGGGCTCTGATTGCTTCTTGGCCCAAAGAACGTGGTGTTGCAGGAGGGCATAAACTACTGGTTTCAATCTCTGCCCTCAGAGGGCTCTGATTGCTTCGAATCAAACGAAAGATACATGAAGACGTGGAACATGTTTGCCCTGGTTTCAATCTCTGCCCTCAGAGGGCTCTGATTGCTTCTAGAACATTTACGTTAATCGTATCCTGTGTTGAATTTTAAATGTTTCAATCTCTGCCCTCAGAGGGCTCTGATTGCTTCGAACAACCCACCGGAGGCTGTTGCCGCAAAGTGGGTTGTTGTTGTAGTTTCAATCTCTGCCCTCAGAGGGCTCTGATTGCTTCGCCCCGAGGGTGGGAGCATGACCGTCCACGAGACGCATTTCGTTTCAATCTCTGCCCTCAGAGGGCTCTGATTGCTTCTCCTATACTTGGGAGAGAGGTGGGAGAGGAGACTGGCGAGTTTCAATCTCTGCCCTCAGAGGGCTCTGATTGCTTCGCTCTCTATCCCCTGCTTAGGCCCGACCAGAACCCCGACCGTTTCAATCTCTGCCCTCAGAGGGCTCTGATTGCTTCTCCTCTCCACGACTTACCCCTTGTCTTACCCATGCTCACCCCTCCTCATCGTTTCAATCTCTGCCCTCAGAGGGCTCTGATTGCTTCCTTGAGAGTCTTAAGGATTCTTATGATATAGTAGACGATGGATTGTTTCAATCTCTGCCCTCAGAGGGCTCTGATTGCTTCGAAGAGGAACGCTGCGGGCTACAAGTTCGTGGCCACCAAGGTTGTGGTTTCAATCTCTGCCCTCAGAGGGCTCTGATTGCTTCTCATGGCCGCCACCGCCGATAGGCCCAGCTGGCTCCCCAGGTTTCAATCTCTGCCCTCAGAGGGCTCTGATTGCTTCATACGGGACCGTGAGGCGATCTACACGGTGTTCAAGTGTCCAATCTTTCAATCTCTGCCCTCAGAGGGCTCTGATTGCTTCACATGTGAAAAGAAGCAATAAAATGAGGAATGGTCTGGGAAGTTTCAATCTCTGCCCTCAGAGGGCTCTGATTGCTTCTCCCATCCTTACCTTCTTAGGAGGGTCTTGTTGTTCACGGTAATGGTGAACTCGACCATCTCTGATTGCTTCTCCCATCCTTACCTTCTTAGGAGCTGGTGATAGTCGGGCTGAGTAGGGGCAACAAGTGGTACGACATCTCTGATTGCTTCTCATGGAGTTAAGATGCGACCATTCCCAGATGAAGCTCTGGAGGGGGCAACAAGTGGTACGACATCTCTGATTGCTTCTTCACCTGTTGAACGTCCTGTAAGCCATCTCCGTAACCGGGGGGCAACAAGTGGTACGACATCTCTGATTGCTTCTCTCGTAAGAGGGTGGACATAGTAGTTGAAGCCGACGAGGGGCAACAAGTGGTACGACATCTCTGATTGCTTCTCAGATACCAAAGGCCCGCAGAAACAAGGCGTTCATTTCCGGGGCAACAAGTGGTACGACATCTCTGATTGCTTCTCGATATCTACCTACCTTACGTCAGTTGTTTCCCCATTTGGGGCTGGGCAACAAGTGGTACGACATCTCTGATTGCTTCTCTGCTTCCTGGCATATTCGGCGGCGGTATCATAGAAGAACGGGGCAACAAGTGGTACGACATCTCTGATTGCTTCGAAGAAGATGACGAGCGTCTCTTGCTCCAGATGTACAAGTACGGGGCAACAAGTGGTACGACATCTCTGATTGCTTCTCCCATCCTTACCTTCTTAGGAGGGCCCCCGACCTCCACCAGGCCGCCCCGTTTTCGGGCGCGCCGCGCTGATCGGGGTCTCCACCGTCGCCTTATAATGATCAGCGCCCGGAGCGCGTGCATCTTAAGGTTGAGGTTCCACCAGCCCCGCGTCCCCTCATGCAGACTTACGCCCTCTCCTGGACCTCTTCCTCCAAAACGAGACCTTCACTACCCCAAATCCCACGGTGGTCCTCTTGCCAATCCCGCTGAACTCCGCAAACCTCAGGAGGGCCGAGACCACCCTGCCGTGGAACGTGCTCAGGGATCGCAGGGAGTAGCTCAGGACCCCCGTGTAGCCGACCCTCACGACGGGCTCCGCCCCGTACCACACCTTAACGGCCCCGCTCTCCAGCCAGGACGGTGAGGTGGGCTGCGCCAGCCACACCCCCTCCAGCTGGGGATCCCCCAACCTCAGGTGATCCGGGGCGTTGGCGTTCCAGGCCGCGATGGGCCTCTGCAGGACCTCCCATAGGGGAGGGGGGAACTCCTCTCCTTCGAGGATCGTCTGGGTCATCAGCCTGAGCCTGACCCCTGGGACGACGGGGCTCCCCGTGAGCAGGTCCTCGTAGCTCACCCTGCCCACCTTGACCTCCGCCACCTCCACGGGCACCCCGTTGATCTTCAGTGGGGAGTTGAACAGCCCCCTGACGTAGGGATCCACGAGCTCATCCCTCAGGAGCTTAACCGTGAGGCGAACGTGATCTCCGGCTGGGACCACGGCCGTCACCCCCTTCACGTACCTCGCGGCCGTCGTGATCCTGCTGACCGAGTAGGGCGTGCCGAGCCTCAGCTTTGCGGATAGGCGATGCAGGCCCGAGGCCACGGACGGGTCAGACGCCTTGAGGGCCGAGAACAGCGCTGACTGTGCAATCCTTCCCGAGGAGGGGACCTCATACATCAGGGTCGTGGAGGGATACAGGTACGCGGTGACGATAGCGGGCAAGGAGACTCATCACCTCTGATTGCGCCGATCCTACCCGACAGAGAGTTATGAGATAACCTTTCCGCCCGTGAAGTCGCGTCTCCTATGCAAATCGAGGTGAATCTTTGCATAATGCGTGAAACTGCCCGGTGGTGGCTTCGGAGGGGGAGCGCTCCCGCCCGTCGACGTGGCGAGCGATGCCCTCAGCGACGGACGCCGCGAGGACCCTCGCACTCTTGCCTGGAGGGGCCTAATCTCACTCTGGAGTTCCTGCCGGTCGCCGCGATCGTGGATAACCCTTAATGGCTGTCGGCGATCATATAGGCGTGCCCGGGGCCGCCTCATCCTCCCGCAAATATCTGGGAGTCTTTGCGGGAGAGGCGATAATCCAGCGGCTGAGGGAGGACAGGATATCACGCGCCAGGGCCGCCCTCCAAAGGTTGGGAAGGGCCCTGAGGGCCGACGGACACCGCTCCTCAATGGTCGGCGACTCCCTCACCGCCCGTCTGCCGGGAGCCTCCCTGAGGGTTGTGCTTGACGGGGGCAGGGTGGACCAGGCCTCGGCGAGCCCGCTCCTGGCCTGGCTCAGGTCGACGGAAGGGGGATCCGCGGCCCTGATCTGCTGGGACGCATCTCTCTCGGTCGTCAAGGAGGCGCGGGAGGGCGGGGGCCTTGTGGTCTACATACTCTCCAGGATGGAGAGGGTCGGAAGCGCGGAGTCGTTACGCCCACTGGAGGAGTCCCTCAAGGCGTCGGGCCTCAGCTTCGGGGAGTTCGTCAGCTGGGCTGAGAATCCGGACTCTGCACTCGAGGCCGAGTCCAGGATGATGGCGCTGGAGTCGGCCCTCGAGTCGGCGGCGCGGGAGCTCGCAAGGTCCGCCTCGTTTGTGTGGCCCGAGAGGCTCGCAGATGCCGTGGAGAGTCTGAGGAGGATGGCCAGGGAGGGCGCACCGGAGGGAGAGCTCAACCTCGGCCTCATGGACCTGCTCGAGGCCGCTGGATGTCTGATAGACCGCGAGAGGTCCATGGGGCCGGGCAGGCCGGACATCGTCGCGATGGCCCCGATGTGGACTCTGTTCGAGCTGAAGAACGAGAGGGCGGACCTGACCTCAGTAGAGCAGGCGAGGGATTACTTGGACGAGTACAGGAGGACGGGGAGGCTCTCCAAGTCGGGGGCAGGGGTGGAGTGGGGGGCCTGGCTCGTCGCGACCTCGGCGTCGGCCGAGGTGGTGTCCAGGGGGAGGAGGGAGGGCGTTGCCGTTCTGACCTGGGACCAGGTTTGCGATGTCCTGAGTGCGGCGTTCCTCAGGGCCCTCCCCCTGAACCTGGCCAGGATCAGGCCCGGCGAGCTGGCGGAGGGGGACCCATGGGAGATCATCAGGCTTCGGATCTCCGGGTGGGAGGCCGAGCTGGGGCTCCGCTCCGCCGTTCTCCGGATCTTGAGGGAGGCTGGGGCCCTGCGGGCCGAGGAGATCCTGTCCATCCTGCTCGAAAGAGGCGCGGAGGTCAACGCTCAGGGAGTCGAGCGCATCCTCAACGAACTGTCTGGGCCGCTGGTGGGCCTCGTGGAGCTGGGCGAGCTGGGTTACTCGCTTCGCGCGGGTGGGGCGGCTGGGAGGGCTCACCGGGCCATCTCGGCGGTGACGAGGGAGGCGTTGGGAGGTGGCTGAACGTCGCGTGAGGCCCATGCCTTCGTACAGCTACCCCGGCCTTGGGGTACTCGAGGCGGTCGCCCGGGAGCTCGGATCCCGGGGGCGGGGTGGGACCTGCGGGGAGATCTCGGAGACCCTGAAGGCTCCCAGGAGGAAGGTTCAGGCCGCGCTGGCCGGCCTCAGGTCCCTTGGACTGGTCAGACGGGTGAGGAGGTCGGGCAGGTACCTCTACGTGGACGCGGGGTCCGGGTCCATAGGGGAGGCGGCCATCTCTCACCCGGAGGTGTTCCGGGTCCTGTGGATCTCGCTCACGACCCCCTCCACCGTTCCGGAGATCGCGAGGGCGCTCTACCGCAGGGGGAGGAAGTCGACTCGGGAGAAGAGGGCAACGTACGTAGTGAGGCTGGCCGAGGACCTGGGGCTGGTCTCCAGGTCGTCAAGGGTCGTGAGGGTCACCGAGGCCGGGGCCATTGCCGCGCTGGCGAAGGCCCTGGAGGAGGCGTATAGGGGGGTCACACACGTGCTGGGAGAGCCCGTGTCGCTCACCAGGATGAGGGAAGAGATGAGCAGAAGGGGACTGAGCAGGGAGGCCTTCGACGCGCTGGTACTCGAGGCGGTGGAGGCAATCCCGGGCGCCATGCTGAGCCCCGCGCCCGCCTGGAGCAGGACCGTTGTGAGAGACGCGATCAGGGACGAGAGGGGGCGCCTCCTGTACTTCCTCTCAATCTGGGGGGGTGGAAGATGAGTGCGTCCGGAGGCTACGAGAGGTACGGCCTGAGGAAGAATCCCTTCCCGCACCACGGGTCCTTTCCGGTGGGCGACCCGGATGAGGACAGGTACTCCTCGATCCTAGTCGGAAGGGACGACCTCAAGAGGGAGCTGGATAGGAGGCTCGTGAGCCTGAGGGAGGGTGAGGGTTCGGCGGTCCTCCTGCTGGTGGGCAGGTACGGGATGGGCAAGACCCACGCGCTGAAGTACCTCGAGCACGCCGCGAGGAGGAGGTACGACGGCGTGATACCCGTCTACGTGAAGGGGCTCAGGTCGGCGAGCATGCTGAGCCTCCTCTCCGAGGTGGTGAAGTGCCTCGACTCTCAGCTCGGGAGGGACTTCCTCAGGGACCTCGCCAGGGCCGCGCTCAGGAGTCCGCCAGGCAGGCTGGCGCGGATGCCCGACCTGACGGCGGCTCTGCGGGGCATCGCGTCCGGGGACACCTCGGCCCTCGCGTGGCTTCAGGGTGACCAGCTGGGCCGCGCGGAGCTGAGGAGGCTGAAGATTGTGATGAACCTGGACGACCACTCGGCGGTGGACGCGCTCTCCGCCCTGGTGGACGTGATCTGGAGCGTGCTCGGGAGGAAGCTCCTGATACTGGTGGACGAGCTGGACGAGGCGCTCTCGGCCTCCACGAGGGATCAGGTGGCCTCCTTCTACTCCGACATGAGGCAGCTGATCGACAAGCTGCCGGAGGGCGCCCTCCTGGTCTTCTCGGCCAGTGAGGCTGTCCTGAGCGACGTGGAGTTCGGGATAGCCGCCCTGAACCCGGCCCTCGAGAGCCGCCTCTGGGGAGCCTGGGACGTCCTCGTGCTCGGCCCCCTGAGGGAAGGCGAGATCCGGGAGATGATAAGGCGGTACCTCAGGGCGTTCAGGACCTCCGAGGCGTCCGGAATGGTTGAGGACAGCTACCCGTTCACGGACGAGGCCCTCTCCGCGATTGCGGAGATCTCTCGCGGGATTCCGAGGTCGGCCCTGAGGCTGGCCAGCGTCAGCCTGGCCGAGGGGCTTGAGAGGGGGTTCAGGAACGTGGACGGAGACCTCGTCAGGGAGGTGGCCAGGCAGGAGGCTGAGAGGGAAGAGGAGGCCAAGTCCGAGGTGAGAGCCGCCAGGAAGAGGGCGCGTCGCAGGAGGCGGGCCATAGAGCCGATACTTGACGAGGCGCACGCCAAGAGGAAGGTGCTCGAGGCCCTCTCCGGCTTCGGAAGTCTCACGCAGTCTGAGCTCAAGAGAAAGGTCAAGCTCCCCCCGCCCCTCTACGAGCGGGCTATTCTGGCCCTGGAGCGCGAGGGGCTCGTGCAGAGGAGGAAGAGGAGGGGAGGGTACAGGGTGTACCTGCTGGGTGGTGGCGCTTGAGGAAGGCCGTAGTCGTGGACACCCCCGGCGTGAGGCTGAGGGTTGAGGGGGAGAGGCTGGTCTTCTTCTCCTCAGGGAGGCGCGAGGAGATACCTCTAGATCAGATCGAGTGCCTGGTGGTGTGCGAGGGGGCCTCGATAACCACGGACCTGCTCTCCCGCGCGGCGGCAAGGGGGATAGCCGTGACCGTCACGTCCCTCCGGGGGGAGCCCACGGCCCTGGTCCTGCCGGCAACTTACGGCGGGACCTCCAGGACGAGGAGGGAGCAGCTGAGGGCGTACGACGATGAGAGGGGGGTTGAGTTCGCCAAGGCCTTCGCGAGGGCCGCCATAGACTCCAGGGCCGTCATGCTGTCCAGGCTGGCGAGGAACCGGGAGGGCGCCGTCAAGCTCAGGCTGATGGACGCCGCGAACAGGGTGAGGGAGCACCTGAGGGAGCTGTCTGGCATATCGGGCCGCCTGGACGAGGTCAGATCGAGGATAATGGGGGTGGAGGGGAGGGCCGCAGAGGAGTACTTCAGGGCCCTGAGCCTGGTGGTCCCGCCCGAGTACGGTTACAGGGGAGTCAGGACAAGGAGGCCGCCCAAAGATCCGTTCAACGCGGCCATCAGCTTCGCCAACTCCTTCGTGTACTCGGAGGCCTTCAGGGCGGCCGTCATGGCTGGCCTGGATCCGTTCTCCGGCTACCTCCACGCCGACAGGTCCGGCAGGACCAGCATCTCGCTTGACCTGGCGGAGGAGTTCCTCGTCTACGCATCCCACAGGCCCGTGATCCCCCTGTTCACGAAGAGGGTGCTGGACCATGAGGGGGACTTCACCAGGAGGGGCGAGGGAGTTTACTTGAGGGGTCGGGGGAGGAGGCTCGTCGTCGAGAGGGTCCTGGAGGCGCTGGAGTCTCGCGTGGATTACAGGGGCGAGAGCTGGAGGCTCAAGGACGTCATTCTGGGTCAGGCGAGGGCCATAGCCACGTACGTGAGGGGGGACTCACCGTCCTACGACCCCTGGAGGTGGAGGGGGTGACCCAGCTTGATGACGCTCGTGGTCTACGACATAAGCGACGACGGGGTCAGGAGGGCCGTGGAGAAGAGGTGCAAGGACTACGGACTCAGACACATCCAGAGGAGCGCGTTCGCCGGGATACTGTCGAAGAGTCAGAGGCTCTCGCTCTTCTACGAGCTGTCGGAGATCATGAAGGGCAGAGAGGGGGCGGTCAGGATCTACGTCATGGATCGGCGCCTCTACGGCATGACCATGAGGATAGGGAGGGTGGAGGGCTTCGACCCCGATCCGGAGTACGGGGGGCCTGGATACGTCGTGGTGTAAGGGCCGCCTCCGGCAGAGAATCCCCCAGACGCAGAGCTGGGCGCACTCACCCACCGGGCAGACCTCCGGGTGATGCTCCACGATAGCGGTGTCCGACATCAGGCAGTACCTCTACTGCCCCCGCATAATCTACTGGAGACGGGTTCTCAGGATGGGGGGAGTTGAGACTCCCCTGATGAGGAGGGGGAAGGAGAGGCAGGACAGGGCCGTGCGAGAGGCCATCCGGCTCGTTCCTCTTAGAGGCTGCAGGGTGGAGAGGGACGTGATCCTGAAGTCGGAGCGGCTCGGGCTCTGGGGCAGGCTTGACGGGCTCCTCCACTGCGGAGAGAGAGCATATCCACTGGAGGTGAAGTTCGCCTCTCCGGCTAGGTCTCACAGGGTTCAACTGGCCGCATACGCCATGTTGGTTGAGGAGAACTTCGATGTCGAGGTGCGGGAGGGATTCCTTTACTATCCTGGAGGGTTGGGGCTGGTGAGAATCAGCTCTCTGAGGAGGCTGAGGCGTGAGGTCCTGAGGACGCTGGAGGAAATAAGGAAGATCTTGGAGGAGGAGTACATGCCTCCCCCAACACCCAACAGGGGCAAGTGTGCAGTGTGTGAACATTTTCTCGCCTGCAGAGGGGTGTGACGGAATTCGGCGCGTCTCTGACAATGTGATAGACTGGGCGAGGGGGCGCTGATCCTTATAAGGCGACGGTGGAGACCCCGATCAGCGCGGCGCGCCCGAAAACGGGGCGGCCTGGTGGAGGTCGGGGGCCCTCCTAAGAAGGTAAGGATGGGGGAAGCAATCAGAGCCCTCTGAGGGCAGAGATTGAAAGTTTTTTGCCGGCCACAAAAAAGAGTTAGGAGGTGAGACGAAGCAATCAGAGCCCTCTGAGGGCAGAGATTGAAAGTATCGCCAATCAGTTAACGTGTGTGATATAGGGGTTCAAAAAAGAAGCAATCAGAGCCCTCTGAGGGCAGAGATTGAAAGAGGTACATCTCATCTGGAGAGATTGATGGCGGGGTGTACCCTATGAAGCAATCAGAGCCCTCTGAGGGCAGAGATTGAAAGCGACCCTGACTTCCTTCACGTCCGTCACCTTCGTGCCCGGATGAAGCAATCAGAGCCCTCTGAGGGCAGAGATTGAAAGCGGTCTGAGCCTGCGCGGCCATCATATCACCCTGAAGACAAGCCGAAGCAATCAGAGCCCTCTGAGGGCAGAGATTGAAAGCGGACGAGACGTATCCGCTATACTCGAGCCAGTACTCGGGAAGCAATCAGAGCCCTCTGAGGGCAGAGATTGAAAGCCCCTCAGCCTGCACCATCTCTCGGCGAGGCCCCGCATGAAGCAATCAGAGCCCTCTGAGGGCAGAGATTGAAAGGGATGACGTAGCCGAGGTTCGGGATCTTGACGCCGAACTCCTTGAGGAGAAGCAATCAGAGCCCTCTGAGGGCAGAGATTGAAAGTCATAAATCACCTCACAAACCCGTCAAGAATTTCCGCCATGAAGCAATCAGAGCCCTCTGAGGGCAGAGATTGAAAGGCGACTTCTTCTTCGCCTTCTTCGGCATAAGACCACCCTCACGAAGCAATCAGAGCCCTCTGAGGGCAGAGATTGAAAGTTAACCCATGAGGAGCAGTCAGCCTCATTGTCGAAATAGGAAGCAATCAGAGCCCTCTGAGGGCAGAGATTGAAAGTAAACTCTCCGGCGGTCTTTTTGGAGGGATTCAAAATGAGCAATAAGAAGCAATCAGAGCCCTCTGAGGGCAGAGATTGAAAGATCCACAGCAAGACCCTCCTCAGAACGAGGTGGGGCCCGAAGCAATCAGAGCCCTCTGAGGGCAGAGATTGAAAGATCAGGTCCTCTCTGGACGGCAACGATTCCCGAATCACCTGTGACTAGAAGCAATCAGAGCCCTCTGAGGGCAGAGATTGAAAGGATACGTCCTGAACACTCCGACTCTGAGCTTCGCGTGATCCTCTTCGAAGCAATCAGAGCCCTCTGAGGGCAGAGATTGAAAGGTCTCCTCCGGCTCCCTGATCAGCTCCTTTGCCCTGAGTGCCGCGCGAAGGAAGCAATCAGAGCCCTCTGAGGGCAGAGATTGAAAGCCACCTCAGAAGTATTGCTCCAGCCCGACCGGGCCGGTCTCCTCGAAGCAATCAGAGCCCTCTGAGGGCAGAGATTGAAAGTTTACCTCTTCATAATGCGCGCAATACCGGCTCCTCCACATTGAAGCAATCAGAGCCCTCTGAGGGCAGAGATTGAAAGCCATCCTCAACGCGTTGCCCGTCGGGGCCGGCGTCGAACATGAAGAGAAGCAATCAGAGCCCTCTGAGGGCAGAGATTGAAAGTCATCTGCGTACTTGCTCCAAAATATGATTGCCTCGCCATCTTCGAAGCAATCAGAGCCCTCTGAGGGCAGAGATTGAAAGAGAGCCGTCCCAGAGATATTAGATAGGTCGGAACCCCATCCGAAGCAATCAGAGCCCTCTGAGGGCAGAGATTGAAAGTCTCGGGCCGCTTTGTAGACACGGGAGTGAAGGCTCTGAATGGAAGCAATCAGAGCCCTCTGAGGGCAGAGATTGAAAGATAGCGACCTTCTTTTCGAAAATCTTCCACAACCACATTTTGTTCAGAAGCAATCAGAGCCCTCTGAGGGCAGAGATTGAAAGAGAGGAGGCCGTCTAACAGAGATCGCTAGCCTAGTCAAGGAACAGAAGCAATCAGAGCCCTCTGAGGGCAGAGATTGAAAGAACGTTTCGGCTATCCGTTCAATATCGAGTTCACCCTGTTCCTTGAAGCAATCAGAGCCCTCTGAGGGCAGAGATTGAAAGCCACGACTCTGTACTCTGGCCGCGACATAAGCCTGGAAGCAATCAGAGCCCTCTGAGGGCAGAGATTGAAAGGGGGAGACTGACACTAAGCTGATCTCCCGGATCACGAAGCAATCAGAGCCCTCTGAGGGCAGAGATTGAAAGAGAGAAGGTTACGCTGCAGATAGTTGAAGCGCCGCCCTGGGTGTCTGCAGACGAAGCAATCAGAGCCCTCTGAGGGCAGAGATTGAAAGGCGTCGGTCCAGTTTGCCTCGAGCACATCACCAGCTAGTGCTAGAAGCAATCAGAGCCCTCTGAGGGCAGAGATTGAAAGCATGGTATATGGCACCTATCTACTGCTGAAAAGCGGGGAGAAGGAAGCAATCAGAGCCCTCTGAGGGCAGAGATTGAAAGCGGTAGTTACGCGCGTAACAGAGCCCGACTATGACTCGGTGATGGTGGCCGAAGCAATCAGAGCCCTCTGAGGGCAGAGATTGAAAGTCGTGAGTGAGGTAACCGAGAACTATTATCACCGCCGACAGCGCGAAGCAATCAGAGCCCTCTGAGGGCAGAGATTGAAAGGAGCCGCAGCTGCCGGCCTGGGTTGAGGCGCGCCTCGCGCAGGAAGCAATCAGAGCCCTCTGAGGGCAGAGATTGAAAGCGATGTCCCTTTTGACGATCTCTTGCATTGCTTGGATATCCGAAGCAATCAGAGCCCTCTGAGGGCAGAGATTGAAAGGCGCTCTGACTCATCCCCCCCTCCGGGGTCACGCCAGCCAGAAGCAATCAGAGCCCTCTGAGGGCAGAGATTGAAAGACTCTCACGCTCAGCCTTAATTGTGATCTTATCCTCACAGCCGAAGCAATCAGAGCCCTCTGAGGGCAGAGATTGAAAGCTTCACGCTGAGGATCTCCGCTAGTCAGCTGAAGGACGCTGCCATGGAAGCAATCAGAGCCCTCTGAGGGCAGAGATTGAAAGGCGTCTCACTTCTGGGCTTGAGGAACTTGCTTGGGTCCCCGAACAGGAAGCAATCAGAGCCCTCTGAGGGCAGAGATTGAAAGTCGTACCACTTGTTGCCCCTACTCAGCCCGACTATCACCAGCCAGAAGCAATCAGAGCCCTCTGAGGGCAGAGATTGAAAGAGGCCACCAGTGCCACGATCAGCATGGCGGCGAACATCGCGACGATGAAGCAATCAGAGCCCTCTGAGGGCAGAGATTGAAAGAGTGTGCGCGTACTAGGACATGCATGTGGCGGTGCGAACCTCAGCACAGGAAGCAATCAGAGCCCTCTGAGGGCAGAGATTGAAAGTTATCTTGTCGGGCGTCGGTGGCCTCTCGACCTCAAGCTTGTCGAGCGAAGCAATCAGAGCCCTCTGAGGGCAGAGATTGAAAGTGGCGGGCGCGCCGCGCTCGATCGCGATCATCCCCGAAGGCGAAGCAATCAGAGCCCTCTGAGGGCAGAGATTGAAAGAATATTTCCCGGAAAGCCGCTTTCTTCTCCTATAAGAGAAGAAGCAATCAGAGCCCTCTGAGGGCAGAGATTGAAAGACCTATGCGGGAATAGATTGGGGATTCTCTTCTGACTCACCTACTGCGAAGCAATCAGAGCCCTCTGAGGGCAGAGATTGAAAGCGCCGCCTAATCTTAACAAACCTCCTCACCCAATCCTCAGCGAAGCAATCAGAGCCCTCTGAGGGCAGAGATTGAAAGTTTAGGATCTCTTTAAGTCTTTTTATATTCTGGTCACATTCATAATTTGATCCGAAGCAATCAGAGCCCTCTGAGGGCAGAGATTGAAAGAGGATAAGGATCAGTTAATGAAGCATGTGAAAGAAGATTATAGTTGAAGCAATCAGAGCCCTCTGAGGGCAGAGATTGAAAGACCCACCCGCTGCCCACCACCACCACCCCCACCCGGGAAGCAATCAGAGCCCTCTGAGGGCAGAGATTGAAAGCTTCTACCTCCTCTAATAAAAAGAGGGCCCTTAAGAAGAAGAAGCAATCAGAGCCCTCTGAGGGCAGAGATTGAAAGGATCGCCTCCTTCACCGTGACCCAGGGGGCTAGCCCCGAAGCAATCAGAGCCCTCTGAGGGCAGAGATTGAAAGGGCTCTTATTCTCGGTCTCTGGGGGCGCTGTCGTTTGAGGAGAAGCAATCAGAGCCCTCTGAGGGCAGAGATTGAAAGTGATACAGGGGCCCTTTGCGTTCCTAACACCTTAGTAACGCAAAAAGGAAGCAATCAGAGCCCTCTGAGGGCAGAGATTGAAAGCGCCGCAACCATGGACAGCTTCCAGCTGATACTGAACAACGAAGCAATCAGAGCCCTCTGAGGGCAGAGATTGAAAGTGTAGTGCGCCTCCGCCTTGAATGCTAGAATCTGCTCGCCTATTCCCGAGGAAGCAATCAGAGCCCTCTGAGGGCAGAGATTGAAAGATTACGCTCGTGGTTACGCCCGATTTCACGTAGGCGAGTATGAGCCAGGAAGCAATCAGAGCCCTCTGAGGGCAGAGATTGAAAGATTCCCGAGATCATCTTGAAGGGGAGGAACTTGTACGAAGCAATCAGAGCCCTCTGAGGGCAGAGATTGAAAGTGGCCCTGCTCTTTGCATCCAGAGTCCTAGACCTCTTTGACGAAGCAATCAGAGCCCTCTGAGGGCAGAGATTGAAAGACCTCTCGCTGGTGGAGTTCCAAGCCATCGCCGCGCTGCTGGAAGCAATCAGAGCCCTCTGAGGGCAGAGATTGAAAGATGGGTGGGATCTGGGGAAGGTTGGGGTAACGCGGCCCTATACCATCCCGAAGCAATCAGAGCCCTCTGAGGGCAGAGATTGAAAGCCAGAAGGGCGGGCATTCAGAAGAGGGTCACGCCCCACACCTTGAAGCAATCAGAGCCCTCTGAGGGCAGAGATTGAAAGTATTGTGGCCCCCCACCTTCTCAGTCTTTAGGTTTTGGGTCCGCGACGAGAAGCAATCAGAGCCCTCTGAGGGCAGAGATTGAAAGAATATTTTTCATACCTTATCTTTAAATTGGTGTTGTGAAGCAATCAGAGCCCTCTGAGGGCAGAGATTGAAAGTGATCCTCTCAATATCGATATCCTCCCCCCTTTTCTTCATTTCAGCGAAGCAATCAGAGCCCTCTGAGGGCAGAGATTGAAAGAATCGGGGACAAGACCGGCCCCATTAGAGGCCGGGGAGCTCACGGGAAGCAATCAGAGCCCTCTGAGGGCAGAGATTGAAAGTTATGGGGTTAACGCCCTCGATCAGGGCGTTAACCCAATGAAGCAATCAGAGCCCTCTGAGGGCAGAGATTGAAAGAGGCGGCGGGCGGGAGCTCCCCGTCGTCTGATCCGTCCGTGAGCTCCCGAAGCAATCAGAGCCCTCTGAGGGCAGAGATTGAAAGGGGAGTCTGCGAGTTTTCCAACTTCAGCCAAGGCGAGCGTTACCAAGAAGCAATCAGAGCCCTCTGAGGGCAGAGATTGAAAGCATCGACCTGGGCGGGAGATCCACGCTGGTGGCTGCGAAGCAATCAGAGCCCTCTGAGGGCAGAGATTGAAAGCATTCAGCGCTCTGATGATCTCCCATCTTTCTTCCACAAGGTCTCGAAGCAATCAGAGCCCTCTGAGGGCAGAGATTGAAAGCGCCCACCTTCAGGCCTCCAGTCTTGGGCATCTGGGAAGCAATCAGAGCCCTCTGAGGGCAGAGATTGAAAGTGGTGGGAGAGGGTGGATCCATGGGTTCTCGAGAATGTCGCAATGAAGCAATCAGAGCCCTCTGAGGGCAGAGATTGAAAGTGATCCAGGGCGTTAACCCCATAACGAACCCCGAGGACGAAGCAATCAGAGCCCTCTGAGGGCAGAGATTGAAAGCCTCTCCAACGGTTATGTTTACCTTCTGGCTTATTCCCTGAAGATCGAAGCAATCAGAGCCCTCTGAGGGCAGAGATTGAAAGATTCCAACAAGCATGGAGAAAATTGGGAACGCGTTGCGACTGTCGAAGCAATCAGAGCCCTCTGAGGGCAGAGATTGAAAGACGGCACGCTGAACCTGATATTCGTGAGCTATGGCGTGCAGGTGAAGCAATCAGAGCCCTCTGAGGGCAGAGATTGAAAGGTGCTTGTAGGGCAGGATCTTGAACCTCTCTGACTCCTGCTCCATCAGAAGCAATCAGAGCCCTCTGAGGGCAGAGATTGAAAGATACTTTCTTTCTTCTTCCTTTCAACTTCCCCCCGCCGCGGAAGCAATCAGAGCCCTCTGAGGGCAGAGATTGAAAGAGACTTCGGCGTCTCCCTCCGGGGGGACGCTAACCCACCCAGCGAAGCAATCAGAGCCCTCTGAGGGCAGAGATTGAAAGTTGAGTATCATCTCAAACAATTCTCTCTGTTTTTCTCTAGCATAGAAGCAATCAGAGCCCTCTGAGGGCAGAGATTGAAAGTTAAGAAGGGAGGAGGCTATTAACCGCCTCTGCACAAGAAGCAATCAGAGCCCTCTGAGGGCAGAGATTGAAAGAGGCCGAGGCCCGCTACCTTGATTCCACTCCCTGCCCTTGTGAAGCAATCAGAGCCCTCTGAGGGCAGAGATTGAAAGTGCGGGGCACCTTATGCTGTGCCAATATAGCCTAACTTTAAGCCTGATTGAAGCAATCAGAGCCCTCTGAGGGCAGAGATTGAAAGGTAGCTGAGGAGTATCGTGGGAGCGTAGCTCCCGGCCTTGATGAACGAAGCAATCAGAGCCCTCTGAGGGCAGAGATTGAAAGTGAAGAGGTAGGTGACCTGGAGGCTCCCCGCGGAGTTCGAGTAGGAAGCAATCAGAGCCCTCTGAGGGCAGAGATTGAAAGCAGAGGCGGGAGATACATTAGATTCGTTCCAGGCCATACTTCTCGAAGCAATCAGAGCCCTCTGAGGGCAGAGATTGAAAGACACAAGGGTCGCCACGGCTAAGCCCTTCGTGGCCCTGAAGCAATCAGAGCCCTCTGAGGGCAGAGATTGAAAGATCGTCGGCGTCCGTCCAATTCCTGACCTGAATTGTGAAGTCGAAGCAATCAGAGCCCTCTGAGGGCAGAGATTGAAAGCATCCGTTATGATGTAATACTCTCCGTGCCAGCGGACTTTCCTGAAGCAATCAGAGCCCTCTGAGGGCAGAGATTGAAAGGATGATTGGATTCATGGAGTGGGAGCCTGATTAAAATGCGCTCGAAGCAATCAGAGCCCTCTGAGGGCAGAGATTGAAAGTCCGCTGCTCCTAAAGCCGAGGTATCCGGTCTTGGTTCCGAGAAGCAATCAGAGCCCTCTGAGGGCAGAGATTGAAAGGGAGCGGCGGCGGGCCCCTATTTGGGTTCGCCGTTGCCCTGAAGCAATCAGAGCCCTCTGAGGGCAGAGATTGAAAGTGATCGTGGACGTGGCAAGCGATGGGCGGATAATGGGCGATAAGCGAAGCAATCAGAGCCCTCTGAGGGCAGAGATTGAAAGCTGTGCTCTGGGGTCCTCAGACGACAATGGCAGGAGGCTTGACGATGAAGCAATCAGAGCCCTCTGAGGGCAGAGATTGAAAGGTATAGAATGCTGTTGGTCTTATCAGTCCTGAAGGCTGCTATGACGAAGCAATCAGAGCCCTCTGAGGGCAGAGATTGAAAGGATAGTCATGCAGGGCAACCCTAACGAGCTCTGTGAAACTTGAAGCAATCAGAGCCCTCTGAGGGCAGAGATTGAAAGCGCAGCACTTGGAGGCTTCAAGAGGAGGTGAGAGCATGAGGAGGAAGCAATCAGAGCCCTCTGAGGGCAGAGATTGAAAGCGATCACGTAGAGCTCCTCTGTCAAGCCTCATCAGCCTCCCAGTCAGGAAGCAATCAGAGCCCTCTGAGGGCAGAGATTGAAAGCGGGGGCGGGCTTACCGCTCACCCCACGGCCGGGCCCCCGAAGCAATCAGAGCCCTCTGAGGGCAGAGATTGAAAGAAAACCAGGTCGGGCGACGTGGTCGCCGCGCCCCTGACCGACCGGGAAGCAATCAGAGCCCTCTGAGGGCAGAGATTGAAAGCGAAAACGGCGGGGACGACCGGGTTTTTATCGATCCAAACCTCCCCGAAGCAATCAGAGCCCTCTGAGGGCAGAGATTGAAAGCGTCCGTTGAGATCTCGTTGCTGGCGGTGTAAAGCGTCAGCAGAAGCAATCAGAGCCCTCTGAGGGCAGAGATTGAAAGGCGTCTCTTCCACTTGGATGGATCGCATTACTGGGGAGCAATTCGAAGCAATCAGAGCCCTCTGAGGGCAGAGATTGAAAGATGACAATCCCCGCCGGGTCGTGGCACAAGGCGTACGGAAGCAATCAGAGCCCTCTGAGGGCAGAGATTGAAAGAGTAGGAAAACCCTCTGGGCCACCCTCCTCGGGGGACCCCTTCTCCTCTATGAAGCAATCAGAGCCCTCTGAGGGCAGAGATTGAAAGATCCCCTCCTCCTAATGTTCTTGGTGGGGTGAGGCCTAGAAGCAATCAGAGCCCTCTGAGGGCAGAGATTGAAAGCGGCAGCTTGAACTGCACCGAGCTATAGTTGGCAGTGTCAGAAGCAATCAGAGCCCTCTGAGGGCAGAGATTGAAAGCTGTTAGAGACGCTGTCCTCCGTGAACCTGAGAATTATGGGAAGCAATCAGAGCCCTCTGAGGGCAGAGATTGAAAGGTCAGCCAGTTATTGGTGACGTAGCATGAGTTCATATATGGTATCAGAAGCAATCAGAGCCCTCTGAGGGCAGAGATTGAAAGGGGATCCATTCAGGATTTCAGGGCAGTGGACCGGGACCTATCACGCGAAGCAATCAGAGCCCTCTGAGGGCAGAGATTGAAAGCCGGGTGCGGCGCGCCGACGTCGATCGGCCCGCCCGCCGAAGCAATCAGAGCCCTCTGAGGGCAGAGATTGAAAGAGTGCCATCTGAGACGTTAAACACCGCCTCGTAGAGCGTGGTGGAAGCAATCAGAGCCCTCTGAGGGCAGAGATTGAAAGGATTCTGACATCACACTCCCTGCCAGTCTGAACGTAGACTTCAGAAGCAATCAGAGCCCTCTGAGGGCAGAGATTGAAAGCCAGCTCAGTTCCAGAGGGATCTGGCTGTATCTCGTTTGGTGAAGCAATCAGAGCCCTCTGAGGGCAGAGATTGAAAGTGCGCCGCCGTGATCGCGGTTCACTACGCAGAGCCAGAGCAAGTCGAAGCAATCAGAGCCCTCTGAGGGCAGAGATTGAAAGAACCGGCCGGAAGATCCCATACACCGACCCGACGGCCGAAGCAATCAGAGCCCTCTGAGGGCAGAGATTGAAAGCTCTTAGGAGAAATCCAATCAGACGTCCTTATGACGCCAAGAAGCAATCAGAGCCCTCTGAGGGCAGAGATTGAAAGGCCCTCCCAAACAAGTCACCCGTATGAACAAACTTTCCTGAAGCAATCAGAGCCCTCTGAGGGCAGAGATTGAAAGGGGTTACGGTTGATCCCAATGGCACTCTCGTCGCGTCCAAGGAAGCAATCAGAGCCCTCTGAGGGCAGAGATTGAAAGTTGATAACTATGAGGATGCGCGCCGCTGCTTTGATGCCGCCACCCTTGAAGCAATCAGAGCCCTCTGAGGGCAGAGATTGAAAGCTCTCGATTGTCAGACTACGTGTCAGATATCCTGTCAGACTGCCGAAGCAATCAGAGCCCTCTGAGGGCAGAGATTGAAAGGCGATTTTGAAATTCCACTAAGTGATCATATAGCTCTGAAACCCTAAGAGAAGCAATCAGAGCCCTCTGAGGGCAGAGATTGAAAGGGAGCCTCTTTAGCTCCGAGCGCCAGAGGTTCAAAAGAAAATCGGAGGAAGCAATCAGAGCCCTCTGAGGGCAGAGATTGAAAGTTGCAGTCAGGGGCCCCTCTTCATCTAAGACTTCTATTATCCTCTCTCGAAGCAATCAGAGCCCTCTGAGGGCAGAGATTGAAAGGAAACTTTCACCACGCGGCCCTGCTCCTGAAAGTTTTGAAGCAATCAGAGCCCTCTGAGGGCAGAGATTGAAAGAGCGGAGACGCCTCTTGGTCGGCAGGTCAGGCAGGCCTTCATGAAGCAATCAGAGCCCTCTGAGGGCAGAGATTGAAAGATATCCCGTCGCACACTATCCACGTTCCTTCCCTCTCTTGCGGAAGCAATCAGAGCCCTCTGAGGGCAGAGATTGAAAGAGGATCCCGTGCTGGACGACCTCGATGTGAGGCCCAGCCTGCATCGCGAAGCAATCAGAGCCCTCTGAGGGCAGAGATTGAAAGCCGTCGGGGTCGGGTACTATCGCGATTTGCTTGCGCTGCGAAGCAATCAGAGCCCTCTGAGGGCAGAGATTGAAAGAAAGAATCGAAGCATTCCTTGCCAACATGGTCCGCCGCGAAGCAATCAGAGCCCTCTGAGGGCAGAGATTGAAAGGCCTTCACGAGGTTGCTGAGTTCGCGCCTTACTGCGTTGAGATTGAAGCAATCAGAGCCCTCTGAGGGCAGAGATTGAAAGCTCCTCCCCATCCTGGAGGAGGGCGATGATGGCCTCGGCGGGAAGCAATCAGAGCCCTCTGAGGGCAGAGATTGAAAGTGAACGCCTGAGAGTGCGCCACACCACTGCGGGGCGCCACTCCTCGAAGCAATCAGAGCCCTCTGAGGGCAGAGATTGAAAGTGATCTTCTTGGCTGGGATCTTAACCTCTGCAAGTTCCCCAGCGAAGCAATCAGAGCCCTCTGAGGGCAGAGATTGAAAGGTCTCGACGTTCACCGTGATTATCTGTCCACGCTCGCCGTCGAAGCAATCAGAGCCCTCTGAGGGCAGAGATTGAAAGCGCGCAGAGCCAGCCGGCACCGGCGAGTCTTATGACCACTATGAAGCAATCAGAGCCCTCTGAGGGCAGAGATTGAAAGTGATCACCCACGCAACGTGCGGATCGGTGCCCGCCGGCACATCGAAGCAATCAGAGCCCTCTGAGGGCAGAGATTGAAAGCGCTCGTCAACTCTGCGGTGAAGTACAGCAGGGCTATGATCTGGAAGCAATCAGAGCCCTCTGAGGGCAGAGATTGAAAGTGGCGTTCCTGAACGCGGTGGGGTCGTGAGCGAGGATTAGAAGCAATCAGAGCCCTCTGAGGGCAGAGATTGAAAGAACCCTGAACCTCTCCGGCGCGAAATCGGGCCTCTTGTGGAAGCAATCAGAGCCCTCTGAGGGCAGAGATTGAAAGCGGTTCCCACCCTTGGAATCAACGGGTTGGCGGAGTGAGAAGCAATCAGAGCCCTCTGAGGGCAGAGATTGAAAGCGGTCGCCTCGACGAGCGCTCGGACATACTTTAACCCTTTGGAAGCAATCAGAGCCCTCTGAGGGCAGAGATTGAAAGCGGGCACGCCGGGGACGACATAGCTCCCCCTCTCTTCGAAGCAATCAGAGCCCTCTGAGGGCAGAGATTGAAAGCTCGTGGCACACTATTCCTGCTTCTTGGACTCCTTATCCAAGAAGCAATCAGAGCCCTCTGAGGGCAGAGATTGAAAGATCTTGCCAAGGAATTCTTCCAAGAGACCGGACTCGTCCCCGGAAGCAATCAGAGCCCTCTGAGGGCAGAGATTGAAAGGCTAAGTAGAGGCGGGCGGCGATGCGTCGAGCGAGCCAAATTTCGAAGCAATCAGAGCCCTCTGAGGGCAGAGATTGAAAGGCTGAGGATCTGGGATGACACCTTCTCTTACCTACTGGTCTGCTGGAAGGAAGCAATCAGAGCCCTCTGAGGGCAGAGATTGAAAGGCGTCTGGGTGGACTTCTTCGATCCTCTACCTGAACGTCTCCGGAAGCGAAGCAATCAGAGCCCTCTGAGGGCAGAGATTGAAAGGACCTCGTACAGGCCACTGGCGCTGCTGTAGGTGGCCGAAGCAATCAGAGCCCTCTGAGGGCAGAGATTGAAAGGTCCTCGAGGTCATCGAAGAAGTCCCAGGTGTTCTCGCCTGAAGCAATCAGAGCCCTCTGAGGGCAGAGATTGAAAGAGCCGGACATCGTCAAGGCAAAGATCACGATTGACGCCAATGAAGCAATCAGAGCCCTCTGAGGGCAGAGATTGAAAGTCGAATACCTTGAGGAGAGCCTTGCCGAGAGGACTTACCCGGTTGAAGCAATCAGAGCCCTCTGAGGGCAGAGATTGAAAGGGCATACCTATGGCTAAACTCAACGATGACGGCGGAATGCGAGAAGCAATCAGAGCCCTCTGAGGGCAGAGATTGAAAGCGATAGTCTCTCCCGATCTCGTGGATGTTCATGTCGAGCATGAGAAGCAATCAGAGCCCTCTGAGGGCAGAGATTGAAAGTTGGAGGTCGATATAGCCGTCATAACCTTTCTCGCGACCGTCGAAGCAATCAGAGCCCTCTGAGGGCAGAGATTGAAAGCAAACTCCCAAGCCCAAAGCGGAGTAAAGAATTGGATCGGAGAGATGAAGCAATCAGAGCCCTCTGAGGGCAGAGATTGAAAGATACTGCTTTCAGAAATTCATGATCATGATTCCGTCCGTGAATTCGAAGCAATCAGAGCCCTCTGAGGGCAGAGATTGAAAGCGCTCTTGTCCCTGATTCTCTTGGCAACCACGAACCTGTAGAGGAAGCAATCAGAGCCCTCTGAGGGCAGAGATTGAAAGTAAAGGCGCTCGTTGACGTCGGTCGCCGCCCGCCCGCCCTAAAGGGAAGCAATCAGAGCCCTCTGAGGGCAGAGATTGAAAGCGACCTTTGCGACCGGAGCCGCGCCCTCCGTCTTATGAAGCAATCAGAGCCCTCTGAGGGCAGAGATTGAAAGTATCGACCGCGAGGAAATACCAAACTCTGCGCTTGCCACCCCTGAAGCAATCAGAGCCCTCTGAGGGCAGAGATTGAAAGTAAAGGCGGGCGGCTCCAACTATACCATGAGACAGCGACCCCAGGAAGCAATCAGAGCCCTCTGAGGGCAGAGATTGAAAGCATGGTGGAGATAGCGGGCTACACCGTGGCGCCGGAGGGAAGCAATCAGAGCCCTCTGAGGGCAGAGATTGAAAGCCGCGTATGCCTTTTCCTGCCAGACCGTGTGAACTCTGCCGTCCGAAGCAATCAGAGCCCTCTGAGGGCAGAGATTGAAAGGGCTTCGCGCGTGCCTGAACCCAGACCTTGCTGAGTCTCATAGATCAATCGAAGCAATCAGAGCCCTCTGAGGGCAGAGATTGAAAGTTCCCAGACCATTCCTCATTTTATTGCTTCTTTTCACATGTGGAAGCAATCAGAGCCCTCTGAGGGCAGAGATTGAAAGTGGCCTCGGTGGCGGTCTTCTTGGTGCAGGTGGCCAGCACGAAGCAATCAGAGCCCTCTGAGGGCAGAGATTGAAAGAGTGATGCCTTCAACTGTAGGAAGATTCCTCAGATCTCTCATAAGAAGCAATCAGAGCCCTCTGAGGGCAGAGATTGAAAGCGTCCATTCTTTAGCCTCTGCGTAGCGCCAGAGGAGCACGCGGGAAGCAATCAGAGCCCTCTGAGGGCAGAGATTGAAAGTTATCCATTCAATATCATTTTCATAAATTCTTTGGAGCCTTAATGAAGAAGCAATCAGAGCCCTCTGAGGGCAGAGATTGAAAGACCCATGCAGCCAATGGATAAGCATCGTTAAATCTCATTTCTAATGAAGCAATCAGAGATTGAAAGGGCACATCCTGGACGCCAGCTCGATGAATCTCCACGAATTGGAAGCAATCAGAGCCCTCTGAGGGCAGAGATTGAAAGTGATCTCCCGGCGGAGCTCCCTAACCTCCTCTCTGATCTTTGAAGCAATCAGAGCCCTCTGAGGGCAGAGATTGAAAGTGGGTCAGGAGACCGAGGTCGATGGCCTCCTCGACCCACTCCCTCACCGCGAAGCAATCAGAGCCCTCTGAGGGCAGAGATTGAAAGCGGCCCGGTAGACCCTGGCGACCTGGGCCTTCTCCCTCCTGACCTCGAAGCAATCAGAGCCCTCTGAGGGCAGAGATTGAAAGTCGACGTCCGGGGCCTCCTCCTCAAGCGCCTCGATCAGAAGCAATCAGAGCCCTCTGAGGGCAGAGATTGAAAGAGGACGTGATACACAAAATTGTGTTCAAGGCCGGGCTGGCGGAGAAGCAATCAGAGCCCTCTGAGGGCAGAGATTGAAAGTCGACGTCCGGGGCCTCCTCCTCAAGCGCCTCGATCAGAAGCAATCAGAGCCCTCTGAGGGCAGAGATTGAAAGAGGACGTGATACACAAAATTGTGTTCAAGGCCGGGCTGGCGGAGAAGCAATCAGAGCCCTCTGAGGGCAGAGATTGAAAGTCGGGGCCCCGGCTCATCTGTGCCTTCGCCGCCCTGAGAAGATAGAAGCAATCAGAGCCCTCTGAGGGCAGAGATTGAAAGGCGGGGGGTTGGTTTGAGGTCGGCCTCGGCGAGCAGCTCGAGGAAGCAATCAGAGCCCTCTGAGGGCAGAGATTGAAAGTGATAGGGAGATTTGCTTGACGCTATCCGGCGGAGCTTGCACTCATCGAAGCAATCAGAGCCCTCTGAGGGCAGAGATTGAAAGATCGCCACGTAGTCGAAGTTATCGGGCTGGGTGGGATTGCCTAGGGAAGCAATCAGAGCCCTCTGAGGGCAGAGATTGAAAGAGGCGTGTGCCGTCCCCGTGAGGCCCGAAGCGTCCACCGCGACCACAAGGAAGCAATCAGAGCCCTCTGAGGGCAGAGATTGAAAGGGTAAAAACGCTCCAATGGTCTTTGCAGTGCCGTCATGAAGCAATCAGAGCCCTCTGAGGGCAGAGATTGAAAGGGTTCTTGTAGAAGTTCGTCGGGATATGACTTCCTTCGAAGTCGTAGGAAGCAATCAGAGCCCTCTGAGGGCAGAGATTGAAAGTACGAAAGCGATTTCCTCCAGCCAAAAGGCACACTCCCCGGCCGAAGCAATCAGAGCCCTCTGAGGGCAGAGATTGAAAGGCCTGCTGGTGGTCGCCCTGCTGCCCGCCCCGGCGCCCGTGAAGCAATCAGAGCCCTCTGAGGGCAGAGATTGAAAGGGCTCTACTATATCCCGCACGACGCCCTCGCACTCGAAGCAATCAGAGCCCTCTGAGGGCAGAGATTGAAAGTTTCTCACTGCCCACGTGTACGTCTCGCACCCAGTTACGTGGAGCTTGAAGCAATCAGAGCCCTCTGAGGGCAGAGATTGAAAGTGCCTGAGGTGGCTGACTTTGTGTTAGATCCCCTCATTTGAAGCAATCAGAGCCCTCTGAGGGCAGAGATTGAAAGAGGCAAAGGCCAGCCTCGGAATTCCAGAGATCAGGTTGACTAGACCGAAGCAATCAGAGCCCTCTGAGGGCAGAGATTGAAAGCCGTTGACCTGGTACTTCTTCAGAGGGCCGGAGAGGCCAGTCACGAAGCAATCAGAGCCCTCTGAGGGCAGAGATTGAAAGAGGGTGATCTCATGGCGCCGCTGGAGGATGACCTCGAACGAAGCAATCAGAGCCCTCTGAGGGCAGAGATTGAAAGAGGGTGATCTCATGGCGCCGCTGGAGGATGACCTCGAACGAAGCAATCAGAGCCCTCTGAGGGCAGAGATTGAAAGGTACCTGCCGCCAAAGCCGACCCTGCTATCTCCGCTAGAGAAGCAATCAGAGCCCTCTGAGGGCAGAGATTGAAAGCGACCAGATCACGGAGCCGGCCCGGCTGGGCCTTGACGATTACGGGGAAGCAATCAGAGCCCTCTGAGGGCAGAGATTGAAAGCGCGACCTCGGGCCAGTAGAGGCCCCTGGCACCGAGATCGCAGAAGCAATCAGAGCCCTCTGAGGGCAGAGATTGAAAGTTTACCCCGGGCTCTCGGGGTTGGAGGAGCTGTTGGACGAGAAGGAAGCAATCAGAGCCCTCTGAGGGCAGAGATTGAAAGCAGCCAAGACTCGAAGTCAGCCACCAGATCCCGACTCATTGGAAGCAATCAGAGCCCTCTGAGGGCAGAGATTGAAAGCCCTCTTGGGAGGGGCTTGTGAAGAGACTGTGGCACGACGAAGAAGCAATCAGAGCCCTCTGAGGGCAGAGATTGAAAGTTGTGGCCGTGGTAAAGTGGCGGGAGGGGAGGGAGGCCCCTGCTGAAGCAATCAGAGCCCTCTGAGGGCAGAGATTGAAAGGATTGAGGAAATCATAGACAGTCGGAGTCAAAGCAAGAGCGAAGCAATCAGAGCCCTCTGAGGGCAGAGATTGAAAGCGCCTCGATCTGGGCTTGGGCGCCCACCTGCACCGTCCGACCAAGCTACCCCACGAGGTTTCCGCATCTCCTGCACTCGTATTCCCCAACGTCTCACCCAGCCATTTCGCCTGTGGGTTCGCTAGACACATTCCCTTGCCCCCCAATCCACATCACGCGTCACATAACGTTGAATTGAGGGTTTACCCACGAGAAACAGTTCTCTGCGGTAAGAAAAAAAGAAGTGGGGGCCTCTACAGGGGTATTGGGGCCAGAGAGCCGAATCCCACCCTCTCCTGCGGAGCCCCAGAGAACCCGTAAACAGACTCCCAGTCCTTCACCTCGCACACGAACGCCGCCCCTGGGAGAACCACCGCCTTAAACCCAGCTCTTCTGCGAGCGACCTCATCATACCCGAGCTGGAGAACGCTTATGGTGACCCTCCCGCCCCTGTGCACGGGCAGAATCCCCTCTACGGAATCAATTGAGTCTATGCTCTCAACCACTCGAATGGCCTCGTCTATAAGGCTCTCTGGGTTCCTCGGCTGTCCCTCGAGTATCATGGGCGAGAGGAGGATCGCGGCGGCCCTCCCTCCTTTTCTCCCACTCCACGCTTTCCAAAGCAGGTCTCTCAGGGTAGACCTGTTCCTAGACTCCACGATTGCCTTCCTCCCCTCTCCACCCAGCCTGCAGACAGACTTCCTCTGCTCAAATCTCTCTTCCGCCCCGCTCACCTTCACATCCACACATATCGCTGGCTCTCTCCAGACGCTCATGTAGTTGACGTAGGGAGCAGAGTAGATGAAGCCCCTCCTAGCGGTCTTGCCACCCCTCTGTAGAGATATTCCTATTCTCCGAGAGCTGAACTTCAGGACCGGGACGAACAGCTCGTCCTCTCTCTTCTTCTCCCACTTTCCTGCCGAGAAGTCTAGTATCCTCTTCCTCAGCTCCCTTGGATCGAATCTAACGACTCCATTCCACGCGGAGATCCACACACCCTGCTCGGTCACTAGGTAGGGCCCCCTGACAGCCTCCACGCGCTCGACCCCGAGGAACCTAGCAAGGTTGTCAAGGAGCCTCTCCCACCTGCTCGGGTAGATGAGGCTCTGTCTGCCTGAGATCACCCATCCGATGGCTCCCGCGGCGCCGCACACGGTGGTCGGGAGGGGGAGCGGGAGTGGGCTGAGCCAGGAGCCCGCTCCGACATGAAACTCTCCCGGGCCCCTCAGCATGAGGGGCTCGATGGGCCTAGCTCTCACCTCAACCCACATGCGATTACCTCCCGCTGCCTAGGATCAGCCTGGCCGACCTGAGCGTCTCTATGGGCGCCCAGCGCTCTTCTCCGCTCTTCCTGAGCTTCAGCGGAGCGAGCCTCTCGAGGACCTGAGCGACATCCCTTGCCGCGCCCTCGTCCACCGCGTTCCTCTCTACCAGTCTCACGGCGAGCCCAAGCGCGGCCCCCTCGTCTACGGAGCGGTACTCGGATATCCTGTCAGCCTCGAGTTCGGCGTCGCTCACCAGGCTCGAGCTCAGCCTGTTCTTCTCGATCTTCACGCATATTCTCCCAGACTCCTCCGCCACCGGGTCGACGGAGGATGGCCCCAGCCCAGTAGAGTTAGGCAGGATGCTCCTCTCAGGGACTCCTCTGCCGTAGCTTATCGTGGAGCAGTCTCCCGAAATCACTTTCGAGGAGCGCAGCAGGATCTCCCACCTCCTCGACTCCCTCTCGCACTCCTCGGCCTCAGCTATCTCTCCCCTCATGGGATCGCGGTAGTGGGCCAGCCTCAGCCCGTACTTCCTGCCGTCCGCCAGCATGGCTGGAGCGATCCCGTAGGCGTCGTGGAACCCTTGGATCGGCCTGTCGGCGGCCCAGTAGTTCCTCCTGGTCTCGACCAGCGCACTGACCCCTGGGAAGTCTCCGAAGACTCTGGCTGGCAGGAGCGCGACTATGTCGTCTCCGCCAGCGAACACGACGACCCCGCTCAGCCTGTCTACTATGGCGGAGTCCCTGAGGGCCGTGGCCATGAGGGCTCTAGACACGGAGGCCCAGTAGCTCGGGGAGAGGACTATCGGGCCGACGGCATCTGGCCCCTCTACCAGCCGCAGAGCCGAGGACAGTCGCTCCGTGAGCGCTTTGACGAGCTTCTCAGCCTCCTCTGGGGTTATCCCTCGCATCACAGAGGGATCTAGGAGGGCCCTGTAGTACTCCCGGAGGTTGGAGTCCAGGTCTCCATGGTCTAGGGAGGGAGGCCTCCCGGAGAAGATCCTCCCCACGGAGTTGCCGTCTCCCCTGAGTATCGAGTAGTACCTGCACACCTTCTCGCTTATCTCCCTCCAAGCGTCGCCGAAAATCTGCTTTAGGGCCTCAGAGTACTCCAGGTTGAAGAACAGCTCTTGCGACGGGGTGTACGTGAGCTTGTCTATCACTCCCAGCGGGACAGACGAGTTCTGCCTGACTTTCTCATACGCCTCTCTCAGCCTACTTGGTAGAGTGAACCACGACGTTACTGGAAGAGGAGTCGAGTGGATCTTGTTTGAGACCTCCCAGCTGAGCTTGGTGAGCAGTGTTACCTTAGCCTCTAGACAGGCTAGCTCGTCAACGCTTGGCGGTGGGCGCAGCAGCTCATCGCTCCGAACATCCACCGATAGGAGCGCGTCGATCACGCCCCTGAGGGCCCCGCTCCTCGGGAGAACCCTCTTAACCAGGCAGTACGGGCAGAGGTGCTCACCCGGCCTCAAGATCGAGTGGAGACCCCTCCTCCCGGCGTACTCCCTCTCGGTCATAGCCTCTTTGAGATCTTTTCTCCCGCCCACTGAGAGTTCTATATGCGTGTTGTCGGATTGATCGCCGAACTTAGTTACCCTGGTGGAGACGATGGCTGGAAGGGCCCCGCAGGAAGTGCATACGCCCTCCTCAGCTCCCAACCAGTCAACTCCGACTCCGACCCCAAGTCTGACCATTTCCCTCCAATCACTTACACTCTTCCTAAGCCTCAGGAAGAGGTAGTGAAAGAGGAGAGATCTGGCCAGCCCTTCTCCTCCACTGGATTCTACGGTCTCGAGGAGTTCCTCGTAAGCCTTGCTCACGTCTAGAGAGATCACTCGCAGTCTAAGCGGGGGATTGTCGGCGATCCTCCTTAGGAGCCGACCAGCCTCTCTCGCGATCTCCGGCCTAACTTGGTACGCCGCTGGTAGACCCTGCTCGATCTCGGAGGCGCACTTCTCTACTACGATTCTCCACCCGTCCAAGTATCTCCTCCTGAAGTAGGAGCGGAGGTCCTGACCCCCAGTCGGCGGATTAGGAGGCAAGCACAGGTAGGCCGTGGCTGGCATGACGGGCTGCCTGGGCCAGTTCACTCCCCCGGGCCAAACAGGATACTCCTCATTGTTGAAGTACCTGTCTATCTCGCTCCAGATTTTGCTCCTCACCCAGGAGAGGTAGAACGGGTTGAGCCTGGCGGTTGGGCTCAGCAGAATGTCTGGCCCAAGCCTTTCGACGAGTTCCGACACGAGGAACCAGCACAGAGCTGACACGATCCAACTGCCAGCCCAGTAGTCGGCTACTTTCCTGGCTGATGCCACGAATCCCTGAACCCCGGCTAGATCTAGCAGGACTAGGTGGCCTGAGGGTCTCCCGAGTTCGGAGAGGGACCAGTTCGTCATAGAGGCCGCGGCGTAGAGGTGGTCGAATATCGTGTGGTGTGGAATTCTGGTGTCAGCAGGCCCCACCGAGCCAACGATCCTCCACCACAGCGGCTCAAACATCGCGTACAGCAGGTGATAGGCGTCTACCTCGGTTCTCGCCACGCCGAGGATCTCGTTTAGCTCCAAGGCGAATCTCTCCACATCCTCCTTCTTGGGAGGCCTGTGCCTATACTTGACCTTTGGCAGGAACGGATTGACCACTCCCGCCGTTCCCCAGACCCTCTTCCCACCCAGAACGGCTCTCAAGATGTCCTCATCCATTAGAGCCCTGTCTATGCTGGCCGCCAGCCCATCAGCCTCTCTAACGATGGACCCGAGCTGAGAAACCCAGACCTCCAAGGTTCCTTGGAGCTGAGTTCCCTCGAGCACTCTCCTGGCTAGGGATAAGGCTTCCCTCTCGTGGGCTCTCCCCTCCCCCGGAGGGACCTTGTACTCCCCAAGTACTATCCACGCTTTGTGAGGAGGATCGTGCAGTAAAGCCGCTGTTTTAGCCGCCACACGAACGTTCAAACTCATTTCATCACCTCCGCTCTAATTGGCTTGAAGATACCATACCCCTTCAGAGTCCTAGACCCCAGACCTCTCCTGAGGGCCCCTCCTAGAGCGAAGGCCGCCACGTCCTCTGGGTCAGACCCTGCACCCTCGGGGAGGAGTTCACTAAGTTCTGTCAGGCTGGCTAGTTGTCTGTCGACGCCCACTATGAACCGGAACGTCGCCCCGGGGCTTAGGGCTATGTGGAGAACGGGGTTGGGTCTGACGTCGAGTTCCGTCTCTATTCCGCTTAGCTCGGGGTTGTAGTGCGCGTTGATGACGTCGTCTACGAGGAGCCTCCCCGATTCCCCAAGCTCCACAGGCAGAGCGTCAATGAATTTCAAAGGTCCAACGGCTCCTCCCTCCCCGGGAGACCCGAACAGAGCCTCACAGATCTCCTTCGCCGATTTACTTTCTCTTCTCTCTAGGAACTCCTCCATGAACGCTCTGGCTGCCCCCTTGACGCTGCTGCCCGGAACGATGGGAAGGTCTAGTATCGGGTCCCACGAGAGACCGATCTCCAAGACCCACCTCCCAAGGCCGCTCGAGGATCCTGGGAGCCCCCTCCACACCAGCCGAGCGTCTACCAAGACTAAGCTCATCCCGCTGAGCTTAAACGCCTCGCAGACCTCCTCTAGGAGTTCCCTCGATCTCCTCAGCTTCTCTCCAAAGTCTACACGTAAAATTTCGTCTACCAGCTCTTCTCTCTCCTCACCACTTTTGATCTCTGAGGGATTTAGCCCGCTATCCAGCCAAAATCTCTCATAGATAGACCATGCGGAGTCGAATAGGCTAATTCGGGAGTTCAATGTTTCACCCCCTCTGGGGAACTACCTTGAAGGATTTTTAACATCATTGAGAGAGCCTCATCAAATGCTTGAAGCCACCCAGTATCCTGGTCAAGGGGCGTCTTTACCCTGCTAGCGGTTTGGATGTAGCCTATCTCCCTTACTCTCGATATCCATATCTCATCTGAGCGAGTGGGAGGCACGCGGGGCTTCGTTCCCACATGAACGAGAGTTTCCCAAAGCCTCTTGAGATCTTCCGTTTTAAAGCCGTAAACTATGAATCTCTCCTTACTGAGTACAGCTATCCTAATCAGACTTTGCAGCCTCAATGTCTTATCGACCAAGTTGTCCTGCTTATCAGCGTAGTCCTTCAGCGACAATACGAGCGTGCCCTCTTCTCCCTTGAACTCGGATCTCAGCTCTGAGGTTTCTCCGTAATATCCGAGCATTATCTTTAATTCTTTGGCTTTTTCATCTCTATCCCTTTCTCTTCTATCTCTATTCCTAATGGTGAGCTTTATGGCTTGGCCTCTAGGTAATCCGAGAGGCCATGTGTGGAGTAGCTTTCCCCTAGACCTGTGCAGACCGTATAGGCGTCTCCAGCGGGACTTAAGGGACGCCTCTCCCACGCTCACCATCTCTCCGATCATGTACCCAGCTTCTTCACGCACGTGTCGAGTTCTCGGAGTTACGACCTCTATGCGCATGCATGCCCTGTGTACGGAGGGTATCCTCGGAACTACCTCATGCGGCCCCTTCTTCTTGATGTTAAGCTCCTCCGCATCCCTTCTCAGGAGATTCTTGAGACCCTCGTCATCTATCAAGCTAAAGACCGCTCTTTCTACTTCACTAGTGCTCCCTTGCAGGAGACTGCGGACCAGGTAGCTTAGGTTCTCGGAGAACTCCCCTCGGATCGTATCGAACTCTGGTTTAAATCTTCCAAATCCTCTGCTAGTTGCCTGTCCAATTCCCCCAAGCAGAAGCGCCATCCCGAGCGCGTTAACCATCACTCTCTCATAGCCACGATCTCTCCTCGATCTAGCCCTCAGCTTAATCTTCAGGCCTAAAGCCCCCGCCTTAATGGGTCTCCTAAAGAGGATGGCCCCCCTCCTTCCTCGGCTCCTAAGGGTCTCCAAGTATCTTTTATGCCCAGGAAGAGCGTCCGCCCTGGGTTCTGGCAATCTCACCATTGAGATGAGTCTGTACCTAGGTATTTGCTCAAGTAGCCCGGGCAGATTCCTCTCCGCTTCCTGAGCTTTGGGTTGTTCACGTATAACCTCTGTCTCTAGCACGTAGTCGGTCGCCTGATCCGTCGAACCCAGCCCCATCTTCTTCTCCACTTTGCGGATCTCTGAGTAGCTCGGTGCGTATCCAGCCTCCCAGAGGATCCCGGCCGCTACCGCTCTGACCCACCATCTCCAGACCCCTCTCAGCGATGTGGGTCTCAGCCCCTCAAACCGATTGCTCCTCGGGTCTATCGTCAGCCCTCTTGGCCCCCCCAGGATTGCTGGAGAGCAGTTTACCACCCTCATCTCGACGAGAGTGTTCCAGAGGCCGTCGGCGGTCCTCCACCCCGCCTCCACAGACTCCTTAACGTTGGTCAGCCCGTTCACCCCCCCTAGTCCGGCAATATGGCCTCAGCGGCCTTCTTCAGCTCTATGAGGTATGTTAAGAGCAGGCTGTGGACCAGCGCCCTCTCTCCAACCTCGGCTGGGTCGTCCAACTTCTTAGCCAGCTTCACTACCTCCTCCAACTTGCTGATCTCCTCAGGCTGCTTTCCAAGCAGTTTAGTGAGGTACCAAGCCACTACGGCCAGGTAAGCCGAGTAACCATCTCTCTCAGCCTTTACCTCATTCGGCGGGACTGCCTCTAAGCCGAACATCCGTCTGCACGCGTACTCGTAGAACTCTCTCCGAACTTTTGATGCGAGGAACAGCAGCACGGGCGGAACTCCCATGTCAGATACGGCGGACGGAGTGTTCTGAGCCCTGGACTTTATCGAGCTGAACAGCCTGTCTCCTCCCCCGACCTCCTCCACTATCCCCTTGAGGGAGAGGACTGCGTCAACCGCGTCCCTCATGGGGCTGATCGCGACCGCGGTCAAGGCGATCCCCCCAAGACGGAGAGCTTGACTATCCCCCTTCCCACACTTTCATCTCCGCCTAGGACTAGGTACCCCACGTTGTTTCCCGAGAAGAAGAGGCTCCTAAACTGGCTGAGCGCGTCTCCGCTCGCCATGAGTCCAGCCACAAAGATTGCCCCCTCAGGCACGTACTCTTCGCTCCAGAGCCCTCCCGTCTCGACAACCTTCTCCCTTCGCTTCAGCCGGACTCTGGCGACTCTCAGGAGGCTCTTATCTATCACTCTGAGGGAGTCCTCGTTTGATAAGACCACGACTCTCTCAGGGATCAGTTTAGAGAATGGCCTGGGAAGTACATTAAGCGGGAAGTTCTCACCCTGACCCCTCTTGGCCCTGAGGACCTCTCCGTTGACTATCAAGACCTTGTCTCCGGCCGCATCAAGCACGGGCCTATCGCCCCAGACCAGGACCTCTCCCTCAGCGGGTTCCTGCCCTGCTATGGCCTCGGCCACCCTCTTCAACTGCTCCAGCCCGGCCGCAGAGCCTATGGACTCCACGGCCTCCATGAGCCCCAGAACTCTCTCAGCCAGCATAGGGCAGGTCAACATGACTGGGTTACCCTTGGCTGATCTGGCTGGCATGAAGAGGAGGAATCCGTCTGTCAAGCTCAGAGAGCCAGGCTTGGTCGGCTGCTCACCGGGCTCAGACCCGAAGAGTTCCCTCGCCTTACTCTCATGTCTCCTCCTCCACAGGTGGCTCTTTAAAGCCCCCTTAAGGCTAGAAGCAAATATCACGGGGTAGCCCAAAGAGTCCCTCTGGACCGGGAGGTCCACGGCCCCTCCAGCTCTTCCCACCCCCGGGTGGAGCGGGGTCACAGGGGATATCGACAGCAGGGCTGCTCCAGAGTATAGGCCAACCATGGCTTGCCCCTCCTGCCTAACCTCAAGGACAGGTGGGTTGTAGATTAATCGAGCAGCCGTCTTTTTCAAAAGGAACAGGCCGAGATGAAAGTTGAGGACAGACAGAGTGGGTGAACAAGATCGCGTATTTCAAGGCTGTATCTCCATCAGATGAGTTATGAAAAAGAAAGAAAGGAAGTTCCTACTAGTTGAAGCCAGGCCATCTGCTGCTCAGGCAAATCTTCTGCGCAGCTGCACCAAAGGAGGTATTATTTCCACACTCCCTAAACTCTTGGCGACGATCGTCCCGACGGCCACCTGGCCGGTCGACCCGTTTGGCCAGTACACGGGAGTGAGTCCTCCGCTCTCCTGAAACGTCTTCTGAAGGACCGCCTTGTGTACCTGCAGGTCGCTGCCAGATGAGAGGATGATCCTGGTCTCCATTCCACGTATGAGGAGTTCCGGCCTCCTCGGGATCACTCTCCCGCCGACCCCTGAGAAGAGATCAGGGGGCAGGGCGATGTGGGGCAGAGAGGTCAGGAGCGAGAGGGGGGTCAGCACGATGGTCGCCCTCTTCAGCCGATCCCCGCAAGCCCTCCAGAGGATGTACAGATCTAGCAGGTTCATCTGCTCGGAAAACTCTACCACGGCGTGAATGTCCCCGCTCGGGATGAACTCGCGGATGCCCTCTGAGATCGACCTCAGGCTGCTCTCAAGGCTCTCCAGCCCCGTCAGATACTCCACTCTCACGATCCTCCCAAGTAGCGTCCCCAAGACCTCCCTCTTCAGGGAGGAGATGAGCTGATCCACGAGGCCCCTGAGGTCGCCCGCGGACTCGGCACCTTTGAGGCGCGCGATGATCTCCATGACCGCTCTCGCAACGTCTGGTTGGACGAAGTTCTCGAGCCTCTTCACATCTATCACGCTGGACGTGAGCTCTCCGGCCGCAGCGGCCGGGGCCAGCTTCGAGGCCATTCTGGCGAGCCCCAGGATGGAAGCCGTGAGGTCTCCCACCACGGACTTATCCCATCGACCGCTCCAGAACCCCCTCGCCAGGGCCGATTGAAAGGTCGCTATGCATAATGCCACCCCGGCCCTCACGGGAGGCGCCATCGAGGAGACGCAGCCTGCCGGAGTGGCTGGTACCCTCTCCAGGCGGTCGAGGTCCTCCTCGAGCGCGATCAGGTCCCCCCTGATGAAGCCGTGGAGGTCGACTCCGGGGACCTTCACCCCCCTAGGGATCACCACTCTGACGTAATCGGGCTGACACATGGAGAGAGGGCTCTCCATCACGCGCTTGAGTTCTAGCACGCTCTTTAGCCTGGGGATCTTCCTCCTCCGATCCGAAGCCGACAGTAAGTGTGTCAGCAGGAGGAAAGAGTCATCTAGCTCAATGAGCTCGGTTAGGACCCCTAAGCACCTTACCCCCGCGACTTTACCGCTGACCAGGCCGGATCCTATCCAGATCACGGGGTCCTCTCCACTCGGAGGAGACTCAGACTCAAATACGACTCCAAACCTCCTCGAGCGCGAATCCGACAAACGTGCTCTCCCCCCTCCGGACGATCTTGGGAACTCCGCAGAGGACCCTCCCTACCGAGAGCTCTCTCTGGTCGAGCTTCAGGACCCCACTCCCGTCGATCACGCTGGAGCAGAGGCCCGTCACGGTCTGCTTGTCGACCTCGAGCATGAAGCACAGGTCAACCTCTGAGACGCTCTCGGGGAGCAGAGAGAGGCCCCTCAGGTACTGACCGAACAGCTCACCCCCCCTGGGGGCCTCTATGATCTTCACTCCCCCTCCCATGGACTCCGCCAACTTCTTCGCCGTTTTCTCGCTGTCGGGGTGGCTGGTGTGTATCAGGAACACCTTGTCGTACTTGGAGCGGATCTCCATGAGGTGACGCTTCCACCAACTCACCATCTGCCTAATCGCCCTGTGGATCCCGACTATCCCCACGAGGACGCCTCCCCTCGCTGGATTATCACTAGGTCTAGCTCTCTCGATAGCTCTCATCTCGCTGACGACCTTCTCCAGGCTCGGAAGTGGCCTGCACAGCTCTAAGAGGGCCGAAATCCTGGGCTCCCGGCTCAGGCCTGATCCCTCCAGCATCCCCTCCACGAGGGAAACCGTGGCTGCGCATGCGCGGAAGATTATCAGGAGCTTGAGGAGGTTCGCTACCTCCCCGAGGGACTCGTCTACCTCGGCTATGAGTTCAGAGCCGCTCCCCAAGAAGCTCTCCATCTCTTCCCCCGCGGATATGGCAGGGAGCTGAAGCGCGTCTAGTTCGCCGCTCCCTATGGAGCTACTGATCACCCGCTCCGCCCGCGCGCGTTGCTCCTGCTGTGGCTGACTGATCTCAGAATGCTCACGGCCCTCCGTGAACCCCTTGATCCCTCCCTCCTTCTCGACGACCCTGAACTCTAGTCCGGCCCCAGGGTAAATCATGCACGCCTTGTAGGCCTCCGACAGGTCATCTCTCCCCAGAGATCCCTCCTCCTCCACGACCAGGATGCCGGGTCGGACCCTCTCCCCGCAGGGGGACTCCGACTCAAAGATCAGCGCGTCTACCTCCAGTATGGACTCCTGCGCCGCCGTGAGGTCTGGATAGAAGACCCTGAACCACCTCTCCCAGTAGGGCGCCCGGGGCCTCGCGGCCGGCGCGGGCGGGGAGCTTCTCCCTACATCCTCAGAACGTGAACCCACATCGCCCCCCCCGCGGGTAGGTGTACGTGAGCGCGCCCACCCCCGACCTCGCGGCGGCTATGGGGACGAGCTGAGTTTCCCCGCTTATGTCGAGGGTCTTGGCCCTTAGCCCCCTGATGACTCTCTTGAGCCCCAGCACTATCTCGGCGTGAGGCAGCCCTGGCGCCGGGACCATCGGAGCAACCCTGACCTCGACAAGTCCTTCGGCCTCCAGAGCCCTCAGCAGCCTGTGGCTGCTCCTTGCTGGCGGGATACTCCCCCCGTAGACCTCTGGGCTCGTTATCACGCGTAAGACCCCCTCTGATATGGATGCAAGCGCCAGCAAGACTTGGGGCCCAAAGCCCAAGGTCATAGAGTCAGGCCGCTCCTCCACCTCCACCAGAGAGGAAGCTTTCTTCAAAGAGATCCCCAGGTTCGAGATCACCTCATCGATCCAAGCCTCCAGTAGCCTCGGATCCCTCTGATAGGAGAGAAATACCTCCTTCCGCAGATCCGCCACGGGGGAGCTCTAGATCTGTTCACTAAAATAGCCTGTGCCGATCTTTTCAGTGAGGGAAGGATATGTCGAAATTCTTCGATTCGTTGGGTCGGCTACTTACCGCAGCCTCTGAGCCGGGATGGATATCCCGAAGTCCCTCAAGATCAGTTGAGTGCGAGAGATTTAGGAGGGCTAAAGAGCGCGGTAAATGGGTATGAAGGCCCAGGCAGCGCGCGAAGTTACTAGTGAGGCTATTAGAGTCCTTCAGGGCGAATGTCGAAGCCAATGGAAGAAAGTTTCCTCATCAGAGCTGCATGGCTTCTAGATATGCACGACTATAGTCTGTTATGGAAAGATCTTCTGATAAGAGGCCTAAGGATACCAGTCTTCTGATCTCACAGTAGACAGAAGTATGAGATATCCCGAGCTTGCTGGCCACTTTTCTCATGCTAGGCTTATCCATTTCAAGAAGCCATCTCAGAAATGAAAGGGCTACTCCAGGGGCTTCAGTTGCTTAGGAGATCGGCCGCACCAAATTCCTTGCCTGCATCAAGCGACTAATCACCGTTCCCATCGTGAGTTCATAACGATTTTCCCAAGTAAGGAGATTTTTCTCGAGCCATCAATCATCCCTTTTTCCTTAAGCCCGGATATGTGTCTGTAGACAGTAGAAGCATTCACCCCAAGTCTGGCCGCGATCTCCTTTGGCCCAAGGCCCTGAGCCAGCATCTTCAATATCGCCAGCTTTTCCTCCCCAATATTTAGCTCTAGTGGCGTTAAATCAATATCCGTCGGCTGCCCTGTAAAGGGATCCACCGTCACCACCTTCCCTCCCGCCAGGCACACAGAGTAAACCAAAGCCAAGCTGGCAAAGGACCTCCACTGCGAGGGGAGGGCCACCACGCTGAGTCCTTCATTCTGCATCGATTTGATTCTCTCGTAAAAGAACTCCACCGCCTCCTCAAATCCCTTGGTCTCCATTCTATTCTTGGTGACGATCATCCCGGGAGAAAACCGTGAGATCACCCTAGCTAGGCTTTCGGCGGAGTCTCTTATCAAAGAGTCCCAAGGTGGGAGGGAAGGCGGCAGAAAGAGTTCAATCCTCTCCACAAAGGATAGATCAAGCTGAATTAGAGAGGAAATGAGCTGATACCTCAGAGGTGGCACTACAGCCAGAACGACTAGCCTTATTCGCCCAGGAGGTTCGACTGGAAGAACCAATCGACATCCCCCGAACAAGATTCCCAATCACTTTGCTCTGCGGCAGGTATTGAATCCTCTGAATTTCTTACTGCCCACTTCGAGCCCGATTGAAGCCTTATTAAGTGGGAAAAGGTTCCTTAAGGTGCCAATAACCATCGCTTTTCCACGCATGGGCATCAAGATCACCTCCGTCAGAAGGACGCCCATCTTTCCGTGCGATCTACCCCCTAAGCTTTAATGGAGTGACTCATTCTTTTCAGACTGAGATACTTTACGTGAAATTCCCGGCCGGTCAATTAATAGATACGAATTTCGGTCCTTCTTTAGATGGAGATCCCCAGAGGGCATGGGAGTGTCCCGGGTGGAGAACTTAACGCCTGTCTCTATATGGAGAAGGGGTTTCGCGTGTTCTACAGGGATATCACGGCGGCCCAAGGAGCGGCCCTGGAGTTAGACGCCCTCTTAGTCCTTGATCCCGCCCGACTGCTGCGCCCGAGTGGCCAGGAGGCCATTCGCCCGATGTTGGTCCAGGTGGAGGAGAAGCCCCGGATAAAGGCTGAAGGCGTCTTGGATGCCTACAGGAGCTTGGGAATGTACCCAGGAGGGCATCCTTTCATCCTCTTGGCTACAAGAACAACTCCCCAGGAAGCCAAGAATTCGCTCGGAGGACTCCGTCGCTCTCAGCTCCCCCCAATCGTCATCGGATCGGCGCTTGATCAGCCTCTTCCCGTCCAACTGCTGGACGAGAGGTACGGCGAGCTGGCAAACCTCCTGAAGATATTCGTGTTGACCTCGGCCTGCGCAGAGTCTGTGGATGTGGTAGAGAGAATGCTGGCCTGGGCAGACATGAGGGAAATGCCGAGGTTGAGGTTCCTGCTGACTCTCGCCCGACCTTCTTCGATTCAAGAATTCAGGGGGGAACTTCCAGGGATCCTGCGAAATTTGGAAGAGGAGGTACGGGAGATCGCGCAGGCAAGTGAGGGTGGAAAAGCGCTTTACAACAATGCCCCTCCCGACCTATTTCTCGTCGTGGGAATCACACAGGCCCCGAGACTGATCGGGAGATTTTGGGCTCCGGCCATCTCCGAGTTCATCGCACGAAGGAAGTACAAGCGCGTTTTCCTCATCCATACTGGGGAGAGGCGGAGCGTGAAGACCGCAATGGAGCTCAAGAACAAGATACTTGAGAACGTTGGGGGTAGTCAAGTCCTGGTATGTGCATACGGACCGGGATCCGACGAGAGACCTGGAGGTACACCGTTGGAGTCATATCTGAAGGCCTTCGCCAGGGCGGCGAGGGATCTCGGGAGAGATTCTACCGGAGCCGTTGATCTTGCTTTCATCGGAGAGCTGTGGAAGCCGCTGGTACTGAAGGTCGTGGAAGATCTCGCTTCCAAGGGGAGGGTCTCTCTGGAGGATTCGGAGAGCGAGTTGAAGGTGGCAAACCTGTTCTGCGGCGTCCACAAAATTTTGTGTGGGGAGGAGGGGGGTGAAAAGATCCTTGAGCACGGATTTGCCCTTGAGCGAGTTTGGTCTTCTGATGAGGCTTAGGGATCCGATATCACATCGAGCTGATCCGAAACCCTGGAAGCTCGCAGATCTATTCTTTTGGTTCGCCTCCGGCATGACTGCGGCCTCATTCAGCGGAAAAGGTGATGTGAGCGACGTTGGGGCGCTGGTGGAGGCGTCTTGGCAGGCCCGCTACGGTTCGCTGAAGACCAACCTGATCGCGTGGAGGAAGAGGGGGGGAGTCGTGGAGTGGAAGAGGCTCGCATTCCTGAGATGGCTCGATCTCACTCCCTTCTCACTGTTCTCACCCGACTCGATGCTCTTCCCTGTGAGCGAAGACCTTGAGGCTGGGGTTGAGCTACACTCTCTGCTGAAGCAGGGGTTCCTCGTGGATGAGTCGACGCTGCCCAGCGACAGCGTCGTGGTCTCTCCGGCGGGACTTCTGTCCACGATGGTTCCAGCGGTGAGATCCGGGGTGAGCTTTACAGTGGCATCCTTCCAGTCCGCGCTAGCCAGGCTCCTCTGGAATGAATCGGGTCTAACCCAGTTTGACGCGAAGGTCGCCGTTGGAGACTTGATCGCAGCGCTGCTGGGTTACCTCAGGCTCAATCTCAGACGGAGCCCCCCTTCAGCGGTCGGCGACTTTACCACGAGCGTGATGAAGCCACTCAACCGAGAGATCGCGTTGAGTGGGTTAATATCCGTAATCTCCGCGATTAGAGGGGCTCACGACCCTCAGGACCCTCAGATCTCCTGGATCGAGGAGGTCCTGGGTAGGCCGCCCTCGCGGCAGAGTGGGTCCCCGGCTAACGGAGTGGCGAGCCAGCTGTTGGGCAGGATCCTCCGCGTCGATCGGTCGGAGGTTCTCCAAAGAAGTGGATGGATTGAGAGGTCCGTCTCTGGGATAGTAGAGGCAATCCAAGAACTTGTGGGGAGTGGGGAGGGAGAGGTTGGAATCGTCGCGGAGTTCTCCGAGCAGATGAACTTAATCGACCTGTACATCCTAGACAAAGCCCTGAAAGGGAACTTAAGAGAGGTAATCGTGGTGTTCACTCCCCTCGCCTTGCTAACTAGCTTTCCCCATCTCTATCAGGCCGCAAGTTATCGGGCACTGGGCGATCGAGATCAAGGACTCAGGCTCGGCGTCGGGCCTCTCGGGATTTCCTGCATACTCTCCTCAGGGACTGACAGATGGATACATGAGAAGGCTCTGAGGTGGGCCCTCGATTCGCTGAAGGGGAGGGGTTACACCAACGTCGTGTACTGGCCCAATGGATCTACCCTCCAGGTGACGGTCGGACGGCTGGTTGCAGAAGAGAAGGGGGCGACTATCCTCCCGCCGGCGTCCTATTTGACCAAGTTGAGAGGTGGATCTTGAAAATGGGGTTGGAGAGGCTGGGGACGCGGCACCGAGGCCCTGGGAGCCTACCAAGCTACCTCTCCCGAGCGCCCCAGCCTACCGAACTACGAGGCTCCAAACTAAAAAGTGCCGCGTCGCTGCGGCCTTGAGGAGCCGGGTTGGTGCGCTGATGGGTTCCAGTACGGGCCTCTCCCAACGATGTGTGATGTCTCTTGGTAGAGCCCTCTTCACCGGCAAGTCTACTGCGCCCGAGGATGCCCAACCAGCCCCGAGAGTCATCAGGCGACCTCTCTCCAAGCTAGTACAGGTTTTGAACGTGGATGGGAACGTATGGGTGAAAACCACGGCGAGAAAAGTCAAGGAAATCCCCTGGAAAGAGTTGGGCTTAGCAAAACCTCCAATCCTTGAAACTCGTTTTTACTCTTGGGGATTCGCGTCAATTTGGGTCAGAACGGAGGTCCACAAGCGGATGGGGCTCGATGATCTAGCCGTCCTCTGGAGGTCAGCCAGTCGCGGCGTCCGCCGCCTCATTAGACGTGAGACGCAGAGGATCGGAGCGAGAAATGAGTCCAGGATCTTCTCCATAGTTAATGTGGTTCGAGGACACGTTCCTGAAAATTGGGACGAAGTTGTAGTGTTTCAACTGACGGCACCCCTGGTCGACGGCGAGATTTCCCGGGAGCACGCCAGAAGGAGGCTTACTGAACTCCCACTCAGGAAGCTAGGGGATGTCTTCGCCATCAGCGAGTTTGGCGTCTTCGCGTACTTCCCCAGTCTAACCGGCAGGTCTGGCCACCGCGCCCGCAAGAAGATGAGAAGAAGCCTGGAGTATTCGGCAGATCTAGCACTCGCTCAGAGGCTGGTGGGAGAGAACCCAAGGATCTTGACCAACAAAGCAGTGGCAGATGGGCTCGTCTTCCTCGCTCCAGGGACTATAACGACGAAGAGCGAGGGGGTATGCCTAGATGGATTCTTCTCCTACGCCTACAAGGCGATCTCCGAGAGGCTGAACTCGAAGGAGCTCTTCTGGAGGGGTGTTCAGAGCGTTAGGCTCGTCTTCCCGCCTAGAATCTTTGACGTGGGCCAGCTTTACAGGAAACTCGCCTCTTTGGGAGTAGACTTCCCAGTCACAAGCGACGTGGCATTCTCAATTCTTGATAGAGAGGAGTTCGATATAGTTCTCCTGTTGGCCATCAAGGAGATCGTCGATGGCGAGTTGAAGGATCCCAATCTCAGGGCCAAGGCGATCTGTGAGGCTGCAAAGGCGCTGGGCCTCTCTCAGACTCCTTTAGCGTCGGTTAAGTCACTGGCCAGAAGGCTCAGGTCCAGGGACGATCTCAAAGGGAGTCTATCCGTGCCCGAGATTTGCCTAGTGCTGAATCACATCGACGAGAGTTCTCTCTACTCGAGCGGGGGTGGAATCATGAACAGGCTGGTGGCAAAGGGGTACGTCAGGAACAGAGAGGTGAACAGAAGTGGTAGAGGGTACCCTAAGGCTGAGGTTTACGTCCTAACGGAACTTCCTCAACTGCACGACCTCAGGGATTTGATAAGAGAGATAGTGAAGTCAATAGCTTGGAGAGCTCTTCCCCAAAACTAAACTCCTGTTGCTCTTCATCCCAGAACTCCCAAGGGATCTCCCAGTGTGATTCCAGACCGGTCAGCAGGGGTTGGAACACCAAGAGCCTCTCCTCAAGCAGGGTGGACAGAATCCGGGCCATTCGGAGGCCAGATTCGGGTGAGACGAACACGGGCCCCCAGGCGCCCCTCAGTGAACCCTCCAGGTAGGCTAACACGGGTGAGGAAATCGCGGCGAGCGAATTCAACACCCGACCAAACTCAGTCCTGTCTATCTCAACGTGAATCAGGGCTGGCTCCCCAAAGAACCGACCGGTCGGACTATATGACCTGTATATCACGCCCATCTCCCTCAGCTTCTTCGTCTTATAGCGCACACCCCTGATTCCCTTCCCGGCGAGAGTCTTCTCGGAGATGCTCCCGGTGCTGTGAATTCTCGCGAGGAGCCTAACGTCTTCCTTGCTCAATCTCTTCCGAGCTAGGACTCTTCCCGCAGAGACGGGTCTGAGGCTGGGTGGAGAGCAGAGGGCCGCGTACAATCGGCGTCCGATGTCAGGGATGTCAACCTTATCCAGTCGGAAGAAGTAACCCTGCATCTTAACGACGCCCACGCGGATGCCTAGATCCTCCAAACCACCAGCCAGCGGGATCATCAGCCTCTTCGGCACCAAGACTATTGCGTAAGTCGGAGTTCGAGCTGAGACAGTCCAGATTATCGAATAAGTTAACTTAGACTTTGCAAAGGCGTCGGCCATCCTCCTTGAGGGCAGCTCGCAGACTACCGTCTCCAATCCGAGGGCTGGCAGGTTAACGTGCCAAGGTCCGGAGACCATTCCCCCCGAACTCAGCTTCTTTATCGTGCGAGAAACAGTAGGCTGAGAGATACTCGTCTTCCTAGCTATGTCTGAAACGGACAGATCCGGGTTTCTTGCAAGGATCCTGAGGATCGTTATTCCCCTCCGGCTCAGGTGCGGCCGCGTGTCGGACAAACTGGCCAGCAGCGCCTTGAAGTAAAGGGGAAAGCTCGGCGCGGCGGCGAGTTCCTGAGCGGCCGCCAAGAGATTAATGACCTGCTTGAGGGTAATTAGACGCTGCCGGATGGGTAGTATTCCAAGCAGAGAGGGCAGATCATAAAGGGGGAGGCCGGGGACTGTCAACACTCTAGTGTTTTCCCTCCACCACGCGAGGCTGCCCAACGAGTAGGCCCAGGCCAAGTCCATGGTTTCTGGAACTTTACGGAGAAACTTGGGGGGGATAAACAGTCTAAAGGCCTCTCTCTTGAGGGCCTGCTTCATCCTGGGCCCAAGCCTCACGCTGAAGATGAGCCTACCTCCTACCTCTCTGACGCCTGATCTATATCCTAAAGAAATCGGTTCGTCCTCAGCGGAGACGTCGGCTGGTATTTCCCAAAAGGGCCTAATCTGAAGCCTTCTTTGGACCTCACGAACTTCACGCTCTAGCGCCTCTCTATTCACCAGCATCCGAGCCCCCGTGGGCGAGTTACCACTCCGAATTAATTGCGAGTGAAGTAGAACCCGCTCCTCTCGGCTCCTGCGCCTAGGGGCGGTGAAGGTCGCGTCTACTATCGCTGAATGTGTAGAGAAAATACGAATTAACGACGCTCATTTGGATAAATATAGGTGGAAATATGGGGGATATAGTAAAGAAGATGCCACCGCCGCTCCCGCCTAGGCCGCCGGTCATCCCCGACCCTCCGGAGTGAGGGCCTAGGCGCTCCTCCCCTTCTTCTTTTTTATTATCAATTTCAGCCATATGCGGGAACTGCCGTAATATTTTTTTCATCACATTCCCTATCTACCCCTAAGCTTAGCTCCCCAAGTTCCCGTAGCGCAAGTAGCTACTACGAAGTGAGCGTCAGTCGACCCTCATGTACCTCACCCCCGAGAAGAACCTCCCCGGCGCGAGGGCGACGAGTCCGGCGTCCAGGCCCGCCAGGATCGCGGCCGAGATCAGCAGGTGCTCTAGGCCGAGCGCGAAGCCCCCTAAGACCTGTCCGAACACCGCCATGAGGATCGGGGCCACCAGTATTGCGGACGCCTGCTGGGCCTCCCTCGCGCTCCTGGCCCTGGAGGAGGCGAGCACTATCAGGGATATGGCCAGGAACGCGTAGAGCGGCGACACGAGGGCGACGACCACGTACCACTCCGGGCCGGGCGGGAACCACCACCCGCCGAGCATGTCCCCCGACATCAGGTTGGTCGCCAGGGCCATGAGCGCGAAGGCGCCCCATGAAGCCGCCACCCCCGGCGCCAGGGACGCGAGGGCCTTGGCCAGGAAGAGCTCCCTCTCGGTGAGCGGGGCGGCCAGCAGGGCCTCTATGGTCCCTCTCTCCCTCTCGCCAGCGAAGCTGTCCGCCGCCATCACGGTCGACACCGCCAAGGGGATCACCAGGAAGAGCGGGGGGACTATGAGTGAGAAGGCCGCATAGACGGATCTGGCCACCTCGTCCAGCCCCTCAGGGGCCGCCGCGAGGGGTACGTCCCCGAGCTTGACTGGTATGGAGATTGGGACGACGGCGCCGCCCGAGACCCTGGCTCCGAACACGATTATCGCCGGAAGGGCGACGCCGAAGTAGACGGTCAGCGCCAGGGCGGTCCCGACTAGCCACCCACTCCTGGAGAACTCCCTCCAGTCCTTCAGCAGGACGCACAGAACCCTCGACCACCTGATCACGCCCACACCACCCCCTCCCTCGCCCTCGCACTCGCGTCCGAGTCCACTTCCAAGCCCGCATCCGAGCCTGACCCTCCCTCCCCCTCGGACCGGGGTTCCTGCGGCCCACCCCGGACGACCGAGATGAAGGCCTCCTCCAGGGACGAGGTCCGGCGGATCGATAGGATCCTGGCGCCGGCCTCGACCAGGGCCTCGCTGAGCTCGGGCACCACAGAGTCTGGATCTCCCTCCAGCTCAACGACGAGATCGCCGGATTCCAGCCTGGCAGTGGCCACCCCCTGGACGGAGAGGGCCACCCCGACAAGTCCCTTCGAGGGGTTAGCCAGGCCCACCCGCACCGAGACCCTGCTCAAGGCCCTCTCGGCGAGTTCTCGTGGCCTCCCCACGGCCAGTATCGTCCTCCTGATTATGGCGACCCTGTCACAGACCTGCTCCGCCTCGAAGAGGTTGTGCGTCGAGAGCATGACGGTCTTCCCCTCCTCCCTGGCCACCCTCACCACTAGGTCCCTGACCTCCCTCGCGCTTATCGGGTCCAGGCCGGAGGTGGGCTCGTCCAGGAGCAGGACGGGGGGGTCGTGGACCAGGGCCCTGGCCAGGGCCAGCCTCTGCCTGAGCCCCTTGGACAGCCTGGAAGCCAGCTGATTCGCCCTTCCCTCCAGCGAGAAGAATCTGAGGAGCTGAGAGACCCTTGAGCCCACCTCCTCACCCGGAACCCCGTACACCCTGGCGAAGAACTCGAGATTCTCCCTAACGGTCAGCCTCCCGTAGACGGACGGGACCTCGGGCAGGTACCCAATCGACTGCTTGGCCCTCGACGGCTCCCTGAGGGCGTCTACGCCCGCCACCCGGACGGATCCCGCGTCCGGCGGTATCACGCAGCAGATTATCCTCATGGTGGTGGTCTTGCCCGCCCCGTTGGGGCCCAGGAGGCCGAACACCTCCCCAGAACCGACGGAGAAGGTCACGCCCTCTATGGCCGTGACCGGGCCGTACCTCTTGGCCAGCCCACTCACCTCGATCATCCCCACCACCTCTCCATCCTCTCGGCCATTCGGAGCGCCGCCAGGTCGGCGGCTAGGAGGATCAGCAGGGCGAGCGAGGTCCCGCCGAGGGCCTCGGCCAGCCCGGCCGCCCCTCCGTCCAGGATCTCATAGGCCAGCTCCGCCCGCCCGAAGGGGGTCAGCCACCAGGGTCCGACCCTCGAGACGGCAAAGAGCCCCAGGGTGGCGGCGGCGCCTAGGAGGGCGCTAGAGGACTGGGAGCGGCAGAGGGCGCTGGCGCCCGAGGCGCAGAGCGCCCCGGAGGAGATGATAAGGAGGGCGTAGGCCGACGCCAGGAGGGTCCTCGCCAGGTCCGTGGGCCCAAAGACGCTGACGGCGTAGCACCACGTCAACGCGGCGGAGGCTGCAACCCCGGCGGACAGGGCGGCCAGCCTGGCCGTCAGCTTGACGAGGAAGACGGACCTCACCGACACGGGCGCGGAGAGGAGCGGCTCCAGGGTCCCCCTCTCCACCTCCCCCGACACGACGTCCATCCCCAGCATGACCGACACCAGGGACCCTATCTGGTATAGGGTCCTCACGTAGCCCCTGACGGCCTCTGTAGCGGTCATCTCGACAGGGAGGACCGCCCCCTCCGGGAGCAGCTCTGGCAGCATCCTCAGGGCGGCCACCCCCGCCATCCCGAAGAAGGAGAGGGCCGCAGCGGTCCATGCGGCCCTCGGGGCCGAGAGCCTCAGCTCCTCACCTAGCAGAGCCCAGATCCCCCGCACGCTCCCCTCCCCCCACGAGCCCCATGAACGCCTCCTCCAGGGTGGGCCTGTGGATCTCAAAGAGGTCTGGCACTCTCCCCACGTCCAGGAGACGCTTTAGGACGACCGCCGCCGCCGACCGCACGTCTCCGTCTCCCCCGATCGGGTCCACCTCAAAGACCCCCCCAGAGGTCCTGAGCCTGACCTCGAGTCCGGCTTCCCTCAGGGCCCCCTCCAGGAGCGGGACGAGGTCGCCAGCCCCCCGCACCCTGAGCCTGAGCACCGGCCTCCCGGCCGAGGACCTCACCTCGTCGAGGGAACCCCGCGCGAGCACCCTGCCCCGGGAGATGAGGCAGACCCTCGTGCAGACCCTCTCCATCTCTGAAAGCACGTGGGACGAGACCAGGACGGCCTTTCCCTCCGCCGCCTGCCCGGCTATGAGGTCGTCTTCGCGGCCGTGGAGGGCGTGCTGAACATACCCCTCGGGACCCTCCTGGGGGACCCTCCTGGGGGCCGCGGCCTGCAGGTGGCTGGAGTTCAGGGCGGACGAGGAGGGGGCGCTGGCCTCAGGGAGGCCTCTGGACCTGGCTAGCGCCCTCGTCAAGGTGGCCATGTCATATAGGGGAGGGCTGCCGGAGTCGCCCAGGGCGGTCAGGTGGACGGTGAAGAGCCTCCTCCTGACCGCCTCGGGGAGGGGAGGCAGGTTGGGGGCCCTGAGGAGGGCATTCTCCTGGCACCCCAGTGTGGAGGAGAGGGTGGCCAGGCTCATCGATATGGCGAGGCGGGGCGTCGGAGAGGCTCCGTGACGGAGTTCCCCCTCATCGGGCCACCCAGACTCGAACTTCTGTGGATCCGCCCTTTGGCATCCGTTCCCGTCGGGTAGCGAAGGGTCGCCCGCTGCTCCGTCCGGTGGCCCAATGGGATACCCCTAGAACCCTGCCCGCGGCCTCCGCTCGGCCGGTCACTCCTCGACCAGCGTTTGATCGGCCCCGATCCGGCTTTTCCGAGACCCCAGCCCCCGACGCCAAAAAAGTGGGGTGGGGAGGGGCTCACCGCTCCCTGAGCAGCCTTATGAACTCCCTCATCCAGGCCGGCAGGTCGGGCCAGGCCCTGGCGGTCACCAGGTGGTCCCTGCAGACCACGACCTCCTTGTCGTGCCAGCTGGCGCCCGCGGCCTTGAGGTCCGGCGACACGGCCACGTAGGAGGTCACGTCCATCCCCGGCTCTATCAGCCTGTAGGCCGTGAGCACCAGGGGGCCGTGGCATATGGCGGCCACCGGCTTCCTCTTCTCCATGAAGTGCCTGACGATCCTCTCCAGGTCCGGGTTCAGCCTTATGTACTCGGGCGCCCTGCCCCCCGGTATGACCAGGCCGTCGTACTCCTCCGGGTTGACCTCCTTGAACTCCCTGTCGACCCACGTGAACCTGTAGCCAGGCTTCTCGGTGTAGGTCTCCCAGCCCGGCTCGAAGTCGTGGACGACCGTCATGAGGGTCTTCTTGGTCGGGGCGGCCACGTGGACCTCGAATCCCTCCTCCTTGAGCCTCCAGTAGGGGTAGAACAGCTCCTGAGCCTCGACGGCGTCACCCGCGACGATCAGGACCCTCTTTGTCAAGGGGAAAGCCCCCCGATGTGGGGCGCGGGCTAGCCTAAAAGCAGGGCACCCGAGAGCCCTAGGAGGGTGGCGGCCCCCGCGCGACAAACGCGGCCCGGCGGCTCGGGCGGGGGCTCAGCTCTCCCCGTACAGCTCCGCCAGGCCGAGCACCCTCACCCCCCTCTCCCCCGCGAACCTCCTCACCCTCCCCGCCAGCAGGTGAGAGTCCTCCGTGATGAGGTCGGCCCTCCGGATCAGGGAGGAGGCCAAGACCAGCGCGTCAGACACGAACAGCCCGAGCTCACACAGCAGGGCCGGAACCTCCCGCCTCGCCTCCCCGGCCGGGACGACCTCCAGCAGGCCGAGCCTCTCCATCTCCTCGAGCGTCGCGTGGGCCCTCAGCACCTTCTCCCTCGGGAGCCCGGCCTTCACCAGCCCCCTGCAGACCTCCAGGGGCCCCAGCTCCGGCACGAGGGCCCGAAACCTCTGGTCGAGAACGTCGTCCCTCAGCCTGAGGGCCTCCTCCTCCCTCTCCTCCCCCCTCTTGAACCACTTTACCAAGACGGACGAGTCCAGGACAGCCCTGCGCGTGACGGGATCAGAGGGGCCCATCTTCCTCGGCCCTCGACTCCAGCAGGGCCTCCGCCGCGCTGGGCAGGTTCTCGGTCCCCTCCCTCACCTCGTCGATCGACCTCCTTATCTCCTCCGCCTTTACCCTGGCGATGAGGAGCCTCAGGGCCTCCTCCACCGCCTCCCGCTTCGTCCTGAAGACGCCCCTCCTGACCAGCTCGTCCACCTCGCGGGAGAGCTCCTCGTCCACCCGGACGTTCATCTGCGCGGGCATGCTACCTTAGCATCTAGCTTTACAGTATATATCGTTGAGGTAGCGCCCGGAGCTACACAGGAGGCGCTCATCGAGACGGCGGGCCCGGGCCTCGGGCTCGCCCGACCCCCTCCCGGGTCCCCGAACTCGCCTACCCCTCGTAGAACACCCTGTATATCGAGACGCGCTCCTCCTTCTCCAGCAGGAACTCGTCGTCCTCCGGGTAGTACTTGGCCAGCTCCGGGTCGTCCCCGGCGAACCTCCTCATCGACTCCATCGAGTCCCAGACCGTGACCAGGAGGAAGTTGACCACGTCGCCCTCGTCCCTCCTGGTGAAGTAGAGCCTGAGCAGGCCCTCGACCGACGCGTAGTCGGGGGCGGCCCTCTCGATCAGGAACCTCTCGTACTCGTCCGCCCTCTCCAGGGGCACCCTTCCGTGCCAGATCCTCATCACCGGCATGGTTCCAGCCCTCCCCAACCGGGGAGCCGTGGAAGGGTAAAATCCCCGCGCAGAGAATCAGGCCAACCTCACGGCGGTCACCCCGAGGTTCCTCAGGTAGAACTCGGCCCCCTCCCTCCCGACCACGTGGACCTCAAAGGGGTGCCTCCTCGGTAGGCCCGCCCTAGTCTCCAAAACTTCCTTGAGCCTCTCGAGGTCGAAGAAGTCCTCTGGGGGTTCTCCAACCACGACCAAGATGTCCACGTCGCTCGCGGCCGTCAGCCTCCCCTCCGCCGCGGCGCCGAAGACGTAAACCTCGACGCCCTCCCCGAGGACTTCCCTCGCGGCCTCCACCAGTCTGGGGATCCACTCCCTCCAGTTCCTCACGATCTCAGCCCTTTGAAGCCTCGCCCTCACACCTCTTCGCAAGCCCGATCACCTCCTCTGCCACCCGTATGAACGCCTCCGCGTGGCGTCTCTTGAAGGTCCTCACCGCGTATCTGGAGCTGAAGTAGGCGTCGGTGAGGTGGTCCAGCCTGTCTCCCCAGGCCGACAGGAACTCTTCGACGGGCTCCCCGCACGCCTCCGCCATCCAGTCCTCTAAGAGCTCAGTCAGGTCGTGGGTCCTGGGGTACGTCCCGACCAGCGTGAGGAGGGCCCCCTTCAGGTACAGTTCGGCGGCCTGGTGCGCGTCGAAGACGGACAGCTCGTAGGCACCCACGGAGAGGTTGTACCTTGCGCTCCTCAGGAAGTCCTCCCCCCTCTTCTTCAGCGCCTCGGCCACCTCCTGACTGCCCAACTCGGGTGCCCCGCTGGGGGGCGAAGGCGAAGTAATAAATCAACGGGAGACCCTCCTACGCCCGGACGCCAGCTCGTTCAGCAACCTCAGGTCGAAGTAGAGCCTCAGGGTCTCGTCCACCAGCCTCAGCCTCAGGGTCTCGTCCCTGGAGAAGAGGAGCACCCCCTCCGCGAAGACGTGGTGCCTGAAGGGAAGGGGGGCCTCGTTGAGAACGTGCACGTCGATGGGAACCCCCAGTCTCGTCTCAAGCTCGGAGGAGAGGTCAACCTCCACCCTGAGGCTGTCCCCAGGGTCGGCGAGCCAGACCGCCACGTCCACGTCGCGGAAGAACCTCCTCTCGACGAAGCCGCCGTGCAGGTAGGCGAAGACTACGCTCTTAACCCCCTCCAGGGCCCTCCTGAGCTCCTCGATCACCTTCTCCCTCTCGTCCTCGGTCATCTCCAGGTACCTGACGTCCGGCCGGGGCGCCCCCATCTAGCCACCCCCCGCCCCCCGGTCCAGGATGCCCCTGAGGATGAGTATGAACTCCTCGAAGTCCTTCACCCCCTCCCTGACGCTCTCGAACACCACATCGTCTCTTATCGTCCAGTACCTGTGCACCAGGAGGTTTCGGAGCCTGGCGGCCGACGCAAGCCTGGAGGCCAGGGTTTCCGGCATCACCCCAATGCGGCCCATCCTAAGGAAGCACTCCGGGTACCCCTCGGCCCTCTCGCCCCGGGCCGCCAGCAGGTGGAGGCAGGCGCTGGAGGCCGCCTCGACGAGCTGTATCACGAGGTACCTCATCGCCAGGATCTCGTGCCTCGTGAGTTCACCGTACGACTTGGAGGTCAGCCCCCTGAGCAGCCGAATGGCGTCGTTGATCTCCCTGATCCTCGCCTCGATCATCTCCACGTTTATCGCCTGAGGGATCTCCACCCCCTCCCGGCGGAAGACCGGGGGTTCGGCCGCCGGCATCATAATAACGCCACCGGAGTCCCCTGAGCGTGCGCCTCGGGCGACCGACCTCGAGTGCTGTGGCACGTCGGATCCCGATCGCCCTCGGAGGACGTGACCGCGCGACGGGCCGCGAGGGGCCAGCCGGTGAGGATCGAGCGACGAGCCTAAGAGGTCCCTTGGCCGGGCGCCCGGATTGAGCCTCGAGGTCCAGAGGGTCAGGCTCTCCCTGGGGGAGGTCCCCGTCGTTCCAGACTCCCAGGTCGCCGAGGTCCTGTCTCCCACAGTCGAGACCTTCCGCTGGGTCAACCCCCTCACCAGGGAGGTCCTCTCCAGGGTGAGGGAGCTCGTCTTCGACAAGCCCTTCATCTACGTCCCGACCTCGGACCCGGAGTACCCCACCAAGGTCAGGACCATGGCCGGCGCCTGGGGGAGGTACACCTGCGTCCGTTCCTTCGCGGCAAACGAGAGGAACAGGGCGAGGGGCAGGAGGCTGTCTAGGAACCTGTGCGCCGTCTTCGACAGCGACTCGACGGAGCTCGTGGCCGTGGTGGAGGGGAACCTGATCTCGGACTTCAGGACCGCCTCCATAGCGGCCGTGGGGGTCGAGGCGTGCGTCAGGGCGTGGGGGCGCCCTGGCGGGGAGTACGACGCCTCCGTCCTCGGCTCCACGGGTTCCGTCGGAAGGCGGGTGATCCTGGCGCTCGCAGCCCTCGGCTCGAGGCCGCGCCGGGTCCTCCTGGCCGCCAAGAGCCGGGGGAGGTTCGAGACCGTTAGGGAGCGGCTTGCCCACTCGGCCGGCGAGCTCGACCCCGAGGCCAGGGAGGCCCTGGAGCTGGTCCCGTGCGAGACCCTGGAGGAGGCCCTTGACGCGGACGTTGTGGTGGACTGCATCTCCCTCCCGAGACCGACAGGGCTCGTGAGGGAGCTCAGGGGAGAGGTGATGTACGCGGACGTGGGGAAGCACGCCCTGGACCTGAGCCTGGCCTCTAAGTTCGACACATACATGTTCGACAGCCTGGACCTGAGGAAGATGCCCAGCCCGGCTACGTTCGCCCTGAACACCAGGACCATGCTCACGGACAGGAGGTTCCGCGTTCTGGAGCTGGCGGAGGTCATGAGGGGGGAGGAGGTCGGCAGGAGGGTGCTCTACACCGTGCTAGGGGTCCCGGCGGTAGACGCCGCGCTGATACAGGGGGTGCTGGATAGGCTCGGACTCATCTGAGGCCCGCCGCCCCTGGCCGGGAGGGGGCTCGCCCCCGCTCCCGCCCGTCCGCGTCCCCCCAATGCGCCAGCTCGCGACAATTGTAAACACAGAAAAGCGGTATAACAGTCATCATAAAATGATTTTACGGCCGTTATGGCTGACTCATTTTTATACAATGGGCGCAGCTCCAGCCCGAGGTGTCGCGTTGGCGTCGGCGATTGAGGAGAGGAAGGAGGAGCTCAAGGCGCTCCTCAGGAGGCTTCACGAGGGCGAGGACATGTCCTCGCTGAGGGAGAGGTTCAAGGAGGTTCTGAGGTCGGTCAGCCCCGTGGAGATACCGCTAATAGAGCAGGAGCTGGTCGCTGAGGGTATCCCGGTCCAGGAGATAGCCCGACTCTGTGACGTCCACGTCGAGCTCTTCAGGGAGGCCGTATCGGGAGCTCTGACTCCAGATCAGGTCGAGCCCGGCCACCCCCTCCACACCAGGCTGATGGAGAACGAGCAGATCGTTCGGGACGCGGAAGTCCTGGGGCTCTACGCCCGCTCGATGGGCATGGTGGAGGCGGAGGCGAGGGAGAGCTCGCTCGAGGTGCTGAGAGGCCTGGCCAGGGATCTTAGGGGGGTTTCGAGGCACTACGCCAAGGACGAGACGGTGGTCTTCCCGTACATCGAGAGGCGGGGCCTCACGGCCGTCCCCAGGGTGCTGTGGACGAAGCACGACCAGATAAGGAACATGGTGAGGGGGCTCAACCGCCTCGTCCTCCGGGATCCCTCCGACTGGGGGTCGCTCTCCTCGCTGGTTTCGAGGAGGGTCGAGGAGCTGTCGAGGGCCCTGGTGGACATGGCCTTCCGCGAGAACAACATACTCTACCCGACCCTCAGGGCCCTCCTGTCTGAGGGCGAGTGGGCCGCGATAAGGGAGATGGACGACGAGATAGGGTACTACAAGGTGGAGCCCGCTGAGGGCTGGGTCCCGGGGGCGGACCCCCTGCTGCCGCACCAGGTCAGCCCGGACATCACGGAGGAGCAGGTGGAGGGCCTTCCGGAGGAGGTTAGGGCGATGATCTCTTCCGAGGGGGCGAGGCCGGTCGACTTCCGCGTCCGGAGGGAGGGGGACCTGGAGTTCGAGACCGGGTACCTCTCACCCGAGGAGGTCGAGGCCATATTCTCGGCCCTGCCCGTGGACGTGTCTTTCGTGGACGCCTCCGACAGGGTGAGGTTCTACTCCCACGGAAGGGGCAGGATCTTCCCGAGGGCCAAGGCAGTGCTGGGAAGGCCGGTGCACCTCTGCCACCCGCCCAAGAGCGTCCACATAGCGGAGAGGATACTGGAGGAGTTCAAGGCCGGCAGGAGGGACGTGGCCGAGTTCTGGATCGGGATGGGAGACCGTATGGTGCACATACGCTACTTCCCGGTCAGGGGGAGGGACGGGCGCTACCTCGGGACCCTCGAGGTCGTCCAGGACGTCACCGAGATAAGGAGGCTGGAGGGGGAGAGGAGGATACTGGACTGGAGGTGACCCGAGGGCGGGGGCCTGCAGTCCCTTGGAAAACGTTATCAGTGGACCGGCCGGGGCGGAGGGTCAATGCGCGCCTCCTCGGTCGGTGCGATCTCCCCGGTCCCGAGGCTCGTCTCGGCTGCCCTGAGCCTCTCTCGGGTGAGAGAGTACTTCATCCAGCTGTCGCTCGTGTTCCCCGTGATCGAGGTCGTTGCCCCGGGCCTCCTCCTGAGCGTCAGGGCCCTCCTCGCCTACGCTGCCAACCTCC
>CAZQNA010000007.1:24664-116057 GCA_964594835.1 uncultured Nitrososphaerota archaeon | reverse complement strand
GGGGCTCGCCCCACCCGCTGAGCCAGACGGTCTCGACGCCCAGCTCCTCCAGCTCGTCCACCAGCCTGCGGAAGAGGTCCATGTCCATGTCCTCGAAGGGGCCGGGCCAGCTCTGCCTGTAGCAGAACGCGCAGTTCAGGTTGCACCTGGCCGTCAGCTCGATGTGAACCTCCCTCGGGAACTCCTCGTCGGGTATGTAGACACCACCTAGAAGCCTGACAGAGTGCAACTCCCTTCCAAAGCCAGCCCTTACAACGTCGTGATAAAGTTTGTCGCAGCAGGGTACCGCGGCGACGAATTCAGCCCGAGGGGCTCTACGAGCCTGTGCCGCCCTTCCGGCCAGAGTTCCGTTCGGAACCCCGCTTGAAACATGGCAGGGCGCCATTCGTGGTGAGTGTAGAACTTATAGAAGACGGCTCCAGCCCCTCACAGGCCAATGGCCAGCGGCGGTTCGAAGATCCTAGTGATGGGAAAGGGCGGTTCGGGCAAGAGTACGATCGTGACGTTCCTCGCAAAAGCGATGGTTAGGCTCGGGTTCAGGGTGCTCGTCGTGGACTCCGACGAGTCGAACGTCACTCTCCCAAGGTTCCTAGGCCTGAGTCCCCCCGCTAAGACCCTGGTGGAGTTCCTTGGCGGCAGGTCTTCCGTCGCGGAGGCCCTCTTCAGGAGCTACCGCGAGATGGACTGGAGCTTCCTTGAGGGGGAGATAGATGGTCTGCCAGACGAGTGCGTGACGCGAATGGGGTGCCTGCACTTGGTGGTCGTGGGCAAGATCACCGGGTTCGGAGAGGGCTGCGCGTGCCCGCTCAACGCCCTTGCAAAGGAGTTTCTGAAGCGAATAAGACTGCGAAGGGGGGACGTGATTTTGGTTGACACAGAGGCGGGGGTCGAGCACTTCGGCAGGGGTGTGGAGGAGGCGTGCGACGTCATCCTGATGGTGGTGGATCCCACCTTCGAGTCCGTGCTCCTGACCGAGAAGGTGCGCGAGATGGCCGCCAAAGCTGGGAAGGACCTGTTCTTCGTCTTGAACAAGGTATCGGGAGAATCCCAAGAACTCTTGATGAGTTCTTTGGAGGGCGACCGCGTGCTCGCCGCCCTTAGCTACGACGAGGAGATCGTGGAGCGGTGCCTGAAGGGAGAGCCTCTAGAGGAAGTTCCGCCTGAGATGGAGGGCGTCGCTCGAAGGCTTGCAGGCCTTAATCCGAGCGTTAACGGGCAACGTGATCGCTCTCACCCCTTCACTGGGGCCTCGTAGAGACCCCGACGAGGCTCGCTTCGAGCTGGCAAAAAGAGGGGAGGGGTTGAGGATTCAGGCCGGGAGCAGCCCCTCCGACTCGAGCCTGTCGGCGAACTCCTTGAGGCCGAGGTGCTCGAGGGTCTCCCTGGTGGGCCTGCCCTTGACCCAGCCCCTGAGGTTGTAGTACTCCGGCAGCATCTCGTCTATCTTGGCGACGTGGCCCGCGCTCGGTCCGGCCGGCATCGGGGTCTTGGTGAACCTGTCGGGCAGCCTGTCGTACTCCTCGCCGTCGCCGAAGCTGAGCACGTTGAAGACCCTCTCGGCGTTGTAGATCCTCTCCCCTATGGTGGCGAACTCCTCCGCCGAGACGCCCCACCCGGTCACGACCGACAGCTGCTTCGCCAGGTCATCGACCCAGTAGGCAAACGTGGTGAACTTGCACACGATCATGCTGTCCAGCGCGGCGAAGGCATCCTGGAACTCCTTGACCCACTTGGGCTTGCCCTCGGTGGTGTACGGGTCGAGCTTCTCGGGCACGCCCAGGATCTCCGGAGAGATCAGGTATGCCCTCAGGTGGCAGCCTCCCCTGTTGCTGGTGGCGTAGGCGAGGGCGTGTCCCTGGACTCCCCTCGGGTCGTAGGCGGGCAGGCACTGCCCCCTGACCTGCGGGGCTATCTCCGGGTGGCCGTACTTCTTGGCCAGCCTGTAGCCTCCCTCGGCTAGGTCGTCTCCAATGCCTGAGCGGTAGGCGGTTCGCCAGACGGCCTCGACCAGCGCCCCGGCGTTGCCGAACTTGAGCTCAACCCCCTCGAGCTTCTCCTTCGGCAGCCAGTCCTTCTCGTACAGCTCCATGGCCACGGCGATGGCGTCCCCCATGCTGATGGTGTCCAGGCCGAGCTCGTTGCAGAGGAAGTTGGCCTTGTCCACTGCGCCCAGGTCTCCGACGCCGACATTCGCTCCGAGGGCCCAGACGGTCTCGTACTCCGGGCCGTCTCCCACACCCTGGAACGGAGGCCAGGTGATCCTGGTGTACCTGCCGCAGGCGATCACGCAGCCCCAGCACGGCTGCTTCCTGACCAGGATCTTCTCGGCCATCGTCTCCCCGCTTATCTCCTTGGCCTTCTCGAACTGGCCGTACTGGAAGTTGTTGGTCGGGAATATGCCAGCCTCGTTGATTATGTTCACGAGCACCGCGGTCCCGTACGCGGGCAGGGCCTCGTTGGTGACGCCGCTGGCCTTCTTCTTCTCCAGGGCCTCCCTTATGACCTCCTTAAGCTTGTCCGGGTCCGCGGGCTGGGGCTTGAGGCCCGGCTTCGCCACGATGGCCTTGAACTTCTTGCTGCCCCAGACGGCCCCGTGCCCTCCCCTTCCGGCAGCCCTGCCCTCCTCGTTAATGATGCACGCTATCTTCGCCAGGTTCTCCCCGGCCGGCCCTATGGTGGCGACCGAGATGTCCTTGCCGTGCCTCTCCATCAGGATCCTGGTGGTGGCGTGGGTGTCCCTGCCCCACAGGTCCCTCGCGTCCCTCAGCTCGGCCCTCCCTCCCTCAAGATACAGGTAGACGGGCTCGTCGGAGGCGCCCTCCAGCACCACGAAGTCGAAGCCTGCGAACTTGAGATAGGGGCCGAACTTCCCGCCGGACTGGGAGTCGTGGACCGTGTTGGTCTCCGGGGACTTGGTGACGCTGCACCACCTCCCGGCCTCGAGGCCCGCCTCGATCCCCGTGACTGGCCCAGTCATGACGAAGGCCTTGTTGTCCGGGCTCAGGGGGTCTACCTTAGGGTCGACCTCCTTCAGCATGAGGTAGACTCCCAGGCCCCGCCCGCCTATCCACTTCCTCAGGACGCTCTCAGGCAGGTAGTCGAACAGGTTCTCAACCCGGACCTTTCCCTCCGTGAGGTTGACCCTCACGAACCTGCCCATGTAGCCACCAGGCGGCAAAACAGCACCTCCCAGCTTTGGCTGGGTTATCCAGCGGGGGAAATTCAAAAAAGGTTTATCTCTCAAAGAATTTAACGAAAATGCCGAGAGCGTTATTCCCAAATGGATAACGGAGGTGGTGGAATGCCCATCGTGAAGGTCAAGCCCTACATGTACTTTCGCGAGGTGGTCAGGGGCGGGGAGATAACTCTTAACCTACCAGACGGGGCCACGGTGGCTGACATGCTCGAGAAGATCTCTGAGATGTATCCTGAGCTCAGAAAGAGGCTTGAGAATGAGGACTACATACTCATGAGGGGCGGCCGCTGGCCTAAGCCGGGAGAGAGGGTTAGGGACGGCGACGAGTTCGCTCTCTTCCCCCCGGTGGGCGGGGGGTCACCAGAAGTCCTCCAGAGTCCCGCCCTCCCCCGACCTGAACGCCGACCTGAGCCTGTCAATGGCTGACCTAACCCTCCTCCTCGAGAAGTCTCTCTCGTCGCACAGGAACCGGAGGAGCCCCTCCTCGTCGGGGGGCCTCCACTCGAGGCGGTAGTCATCCGTGACGGGAGGGTTCAGGAAGAACCTCCTGACGGCGTCGAGGTCCAGGTCTGGGTCTGGCCTCATCCCCGTCTTCTCCATAACCTCCTGGAGGGAGCCGTACTCCCTGATGAGCCTCAGGGCCCTCACAGGGCCCACTCCCCTCACCCCCTCGTTGTAGTCCGTCCCCATGAGGATGGCCATGTCGACGAGCTGCTCCCTCGTGATCTCCAGCGAGTTCAGGAGCTCCTCGAGGACTATCAGCTCCGGCTCGAGCCTATAGTAGCCGGGCCTCTTCCTGTAGTACCTCCTCCCTGTTATCGTCACGTTCCTCACCAGCCTGGGGGATCCGAAGAGGAGGGAGTCGTAGTCCTGACTGGCCGCGGCCCACACGTCCCCCCTGGCCGCCATGTGGGCGGCCTGGGCCTCCCCCTCGCTGGGAGCCTGGACCCAGGGGACTCCCATCAGGTCGAGCAGCCTCTTCGCGTCGTCCGCCATGGACGGGGTCAGCCTGCTGGTCTGGACGGCCTTGGCCCACGCGGTCCTGAAGTCGCCCTTAGCGAGAGCCTCCACCCACTCCCTCTCGGCCCTCTCCTTGACGACCCTCCTCTCCTCCAGCGTCCTCCGCTTGAAGTCCGGCGGGGGCCCGTCAAACACGTAGACCGGCCTTATCCCGATCTCGATGAGCCTCACGGTCCTGAACAGGAGGCCGTTGAGGTGGGAGGTCACTCTCCCCCAGCCGTCGGTCAGGGGGATGCCCGGCCCCCTCCTGATCAGCGCGAGGAACTGGTAGATCGCGTTGAAGGCGTCTATCGCCAGGACCCTGCCGGAGAGGGAGCTGAGGGAGGTCTTCTTGGGCTTGACGAGCTTTGCCAGCGGTAGCCCCAAGGCTCTGCGCGGCGCCTTCGACCGACCCGTAAAACCTTAGCGGGGGAGCGCGGCGATGCCCTGAAAAGGTTTTGACTGCGGGGCGGCCCCCTCCCCGATGCCGCTCTACGAGGTCAGGCTCTCTCGCGCTGCCGCTCAGAAGATATCCGAGCTGGACGAGGTGCCGCGGAGCAGGATAGTGGAGTTCCTCAGGCACCTCGAGGAGACGGCCACTCCGCTCGGCCAGGGGAGGCTCCGGAGGGTCAGGGGCCACCTCGGCTACATCGCGGCCGACCTGGGGGGCATCCGGCTCGTGTATCACGTCGACTGGGGGCAGAGGAGGATAGAGGTCCTCGACCTGATCGAGGAGTTCTGATTCTCCCTCACGGCCCCACCCGCCGCATGTAGCTCCTCAGATCCTCGTACTCCCCCATCTCCATCTGGGCGAGCAGGTCCTCCAGCCTGCCGATCTCCTCCCCGGGGAGTTCTATGGCCGGGAGGAGAGAGGCCGCCACCTGCTCGCAATCCAGCTTGACCTTAACGGCCTCTCCATGCACCTCGATCTCTTCAGGCATCGAAGTCCCCGACGGGAGGGTCCTAAAACGGGTTGCGCGGCATGCCGATCTCGGGCCGTCCTGTTAGGCAAATATTTTTACATTATGGCGACATCGCCTCTCGGCTGGTCCCTATGGGAGAGAAGGAGTCGGAGGTAAACAAGCCTTATGAGTTGGCCATCAAGTTCGCCAAGTTCTACGGGGGCAAGATCGAGGTAGCCCCCAGGGTCCCAGTGTTCGCGCTCAGGGACTTCGCGGTCTGGTACACGCCTGGCGTGGCCGAGGTCTGCCGGGCCATAGCCAGGGACAGGGAGCTGAGCTTCAAGTACACCAACAGGTGGAACACCATCCTGGTCGTGACGGACGGGACCAGGGTCCTGGGCCTGGGGGACATAGGGCCGGAGGCCAGCATGCCCGTCATGGAGGGGAAGGCCCTCATCTTCAAGTACCTGGGCGGCGTGGACGCGTTCCCGCTCCCGATAGCCGAGAAGGATCCCGACAGGTTCATCGAGATAGTGAAGGCCATGGAGCCCGCCGTAGGCGGCGTGAACCTAGAGGACATCTCCTCGCCCAAGTGCTTCTACATCCTCGAGAGGCTGAGGAAGGAGACCGAGATCTGCGTCTGGCACGACGACCAGCAGGGCACCGCTGGCGCCACCCTCGCCGGGCTGATCAACGCCCTCAAGCTGACGGACAGGAAGCTCAGCAAGGCCAAGATAGCGTTCATCGGGTGCGGGGCGGCCAACATAGCCAGCGCGAGGGTGATCGAGGTCGCCGGCGGGGACCCGAAGAAGTGGGTCATGGTGGACTCGAAGGGCATCCTCCACAGGGACAGGCCGGACATGGAGCAGCTGAAGGAGAAGAACCCGTGGAAGTACGAGTGGGCGGTCAAGACCAACGCAGAGGGGAGGACGGGGAACATACCCGAGGCCCTTAAGGACATGGACGTCGTGATCGCGGCCTCGAAGCCGGGGCCAGACGTGATCAAGAAGGAGTGGATCAGGGGCATGGCGCCCGACCCGATAGTGTTCGTTGAGGCGAACCCGGTCCCGGAGATCTGGCCGTGGGATGCGAAGGAGGCCGGCGCCAGGGTAGTGGCCACCGGGAGGAGCGACTTCCCGAACCAGGTGAACAACAGCCTCGTCTTCCCGTCCGTCTTCAGGGGCGCGCTGGACGTGAAGGCCAGGACCATCACGGACGAGATGGCTGCAGCTGCCGCGTTCGAGCTGGCCAGGTTCGCCGAGGAGAGGGGGATCCACGAGGAGTACATAATCCCGACCATGGAGGAGTGGGAGGTCTACCCGAGGGTCGCCGTCGCCGTGGCGATGAAGGCCATAGAGCAGGGCGTGGCCAGGGAGACCTACAGCAGGGACGAGCTCTACGAGAAGGCCGAGTTCATGATCAGGAGGGCGAGGGAGCAGATGGACGCCCTGGTGAAGTCTGGGGTCATCCCAAAACCGCCTGAAGGGAAGATATACGGCTGACTGCCCCGCCTTCACCCACCTTTTTCACGGCAACCTCTGCGGAGAGGTTATACGTACCTCTTGCCATGGGGCCTCGTGGCCCCCTGGTCCAGGAGACTCCTCGCCTCAACTCTGGTGGGTCTTGCGGCCGCCTCGGCTCTCGCCTTCTTCAGCAGGTCTGGTCCGAGGAGGACTGTCCCGCTGGGGCAGTCATCTCCCCCGCCCTCCCCTCTGTCCGGGTCGGTCGGGACCTTGAGGATAACCCTATTGGTGGACAACAACCCGGGCCCGGCGGGCCTGAGGACGGCCTGGGGATTCTCCGCCCTCGTGGAGGCCGACGGCGTCAGGATACTGTTTGACTCGGGTCCAGATCCCGGGGTCCTAGAGCAAAATGCGGAGAGGCTCGGGGTGAACCTCTCGGACATCGACCTTGTGGTCGTCTCACACGAGCACGGCGACCACGTCGGCGGCCTGTCGGCCCTCCCCCCGGGCCTGCGAGTGTACGTTCCTGGGGGCATGGATTCGTCCATCCAGGATCGGATAAGGTCCATGGGCTTTGAGGTCGTCGAACTCGAGGACCCGACGGAGATCTCCACGGGAGTCTGGACGACGGGGAGCATGTGGGGCCCACCGGCCGAACAGGGACTGGTGATCAACGTCAGCGGCCTCGGAGCGGTCCTAATAACTGGCTGCGCCCACCCCAAAGTGGAGAACATGGCCCAGAGGGCCTCGGAGATACTGAGAGTCAGGCTGTACGCGGTGATCGGCGGATTTCACCTGGGGTCCGCCAGCAGAGGAAGGCTCGAGGGGATAGCCCGGGTGTTCAGGTCTCTGGGCGTGGAGTTCGTCGCGCCGGTTCACTGCTCGGGGGACAGGGCTCGGTCCTTTTTCCAGGAGGCCATGCCAGGCGCCTACGGAGATGGGCACGTAGGGTCTGTTCTAACGTTCAGCGAGTCGGGGGTTTCGGCTGAGGGATAGCAGTTGGCCGCTGGGACTGATAGCGGGCTGTTGTGGATCAGCCCGCCGCCCTAGAGGCAACATATCGTCGCTAGCTCAGAACACGCTGAATCTGGGGGGATAGAGACCTGCCTGCAACCCTACAGGCATCGGGGGGAGCCAGCCCAGATACGATGGCCCGGGCGCACTCCCAGCAGGATGAATATCCGCAGGCTCCGCAGTTAAGCTTAGGCAGAAGCTCGTAAATCTCGCGTACCTTGTTCTCTCCTGGCTCAGCGGCCATCGGACGAATTTCGGAGGGGATCGCACTCCCCTCGGCTGGGCGATGAGTGTGGAGCCCTGAAGATGGAATGGACGCCAGCATCACGTGTCCGGTGCCTACAGGGAGCCTTGTCCAACGCGAATTCCCCACCAAGCGACGGCTCGCCCTCCAACCCCAGCCTCTGCGCCTTCTCCAACGCCTCCGGACTCTCACTCCAATCTCGGTTTTTCAGTTGGAGACGGGGCGTATAAACTTGTGAGGTAAAGTACCTCCCGCGCAGGAACCCCTCAGCTCACGCGGAGCGGCCAAACCCAGCCGAAAGCCGGGAAAGGAAGTGCCCAAACGATGTCACGCGCGAGGCCATTTCATTCTCACTCTGGAACTCGCCGACGCTGTTCTTCGGGGCCGCGATCACTGGATTGAAGTATCCTGACGGGGGTGAGGCGTCGCAGGTCCAGATAGAGGAGGTCCAGCAGATAGAAGTTGAGGGAGGGCAAAGAGGGCGATCGGCCGCTCCGGGGGCCCGCCGTATGTGGTCAGTACGGCGCCACTGGCCTCCGGCGAGAGATCCGATGAAACCTCTGATGTTAATGCATCTATCCTACCTCAAACCCCCTTTTGCGGCTGGCAATCGCCGTGAAGATCGGCTGCACCGCCTCTTCGGTTCGACTGTCCCCGCGAAGAGTAAAAGTTTATTAACGCAATCGACCAACGAAGTCGCGGCCAGATGTATAACCCCTGGTTCTGGTTGGGGACGGTCTACCCCTACTAGTACCTGGACCTGATGTTCCCCTACTACCCCTTCATGACCCTCTACTGGAGCTATCCCTGGTACTGGCTCTGGGACTGGTCCTACGCGTGGTACCCGTGGTACTGGTACTGGTGGGGCTGGCCCGCGTCAACCTCGGGCGAGTGGTGGAAGGTCGCCGCGCTGCCCATCCTGGGGGGGCTCCTCCTCGGAACCTACTGGGCCCTGCCGTGGCTCCTTCTGTGGTGGTGAGGCGGATGCTGTGGGCGGGTCCTGCGGGAAAGGTGGCGGTCACCACGGACGATCCCGGCGGGCTTGACGCGAGGGTCTCGAACTCGCTGGGGGACGCCTCGACAATCACGGTCGTGGATCCCTCCACCTGGGAGGTTGAGGTGATCCGCATGGATCCCGGGGAGAAAGACCCTCGCCACGTGGCAGGTGTTCTCAGAGACTCCGGGGCCTATGTCCTCATAACGGGGCTCGTGAGCCCAGTCGAGGCCGCAGAGCTGGCCAGGTCGGGGGTGTGGGTCCTCCCGGGGATGGGCGGGGTGACGGTGAGGGAGGCCGTCGAGGCGGCCACCGACGCGCCCGCAGCTGGGCCCTGGCCTCCAACGGCCGCTGCCTGGCCTCAGATCCCCCCTCCAGCTCCCCGCGCGCTACCCCATCCCAGTGGGGCCGCCTAGGCCGCCGGAGCACCTGATAGAGAGGCAGAGGGAGGCGCTGGAGTTCCAGCGCTGGGTGATCCAGACGCAGCTCGAGATCTTGGACAAGCAGAGGGAGATACTGCAGCGGCAGCTTCTCATGATCAGGAAGGCGCTCAACGAGCTGGAGGGGCGGACTGAGTGACCCCAGGAGCAGAGTGACCCTCAGGAGCGGCTCCCTTCCCCCCTCCCCTCCCTTTCTTAGTGGAACTGGAGGAGGAGAATTGAATCTGCCGCACGACGTGGGCTAGGCGCACCTGAGGCCCAGCCCCCAGGCGCCCCGAACCGACCTGAGGTGGGACTGCGGCGCTGTCGCCCTCACTCCCTGAAGCTCTGCCACTCCCTCTCGACGGAGATGAGCTCATCGGGCCTTATCACGGAGATGGCCGTGACCGGGCCCACGATTTCCACCAAGACCACCTTGTCTGGGTTCTCTAGGTCAACCTTCCTGTCAAACTTCGCCGCTACGGCCCTGATGATGTCCATGGAGTGAAGCTGGGTGTGCCTCTTCTCCACCGTGACCCTGTAGGTCTCACCCTCGGCTACCTTGTCTGCAAGCTTCTCGGCGGCGTCCACGATTTTCTCGATGGCAGTTTCCGTTGTCTCATCCACCGGAATGATCCTCTTCACGTTGACCAGGTTGAAGGGCCTCTCCCTGGCCATCTTCCTGAGTCCCTCTATCACCTCAGACCTGCTCAGTGAGGTCCTCACGAAGATTATTCCTCTCACGGTGCTCGGCCAGGCCTCAGGGCTTGGATCCCCAAGATCTCTAAGCGCGGACTCTATCTCATGCGCCGCGGCCCGCTCCATGTTTCGAGGGGTCGTGACCATCAGGTCGAACGATCTCTCTGGCATACGTCAGATGAGGCCGGAGGGAGGGATATTAGCGCTCCCGTTCTCGCAGGTTAGCGCAACACCTCGTTAAAACCTCTTACCGCAGGATAGGCCCTCCAGCCCAGCTATCGGGACTTCCACCGCGGCGAGCCACGCCGACATCGCTTGCCGCTCATGGAGGTGGGAGATCGCTTCACCCATCCGATATATCAACCTTAGAGTTTACGTAGAATTAAGAGTAATCCCGGTAGATAGTGGTGGAGAGTCTGAATATTTCTGTCTACCATATAGTTTACATGAGGGGAGGAGGTTGGTCTGGAGGTTCCTGTCTGGTGGCGGGGCCCCCTCGATCGACGTGGATGAGGAGGAGCCCTTCTTCCGGGTGTACCTGGAGAGGAGGAGGGGGGTGGCCTCTGTCCCGACCTTCCTGCAGGAGTCCGAGAAGACCTTTGGGGAGGAGGCCCACTCGAAGCAGGAGGCAGAGCAGGTCCTCTCCTACTTCTCGGAGCACTGGAACTGCCGCATATACAAGAGGAGGGGCGTCACCTACTACGTTTTCCCCGAGTTCATCCCGGACGAGGTCGTCACGTGGCTCAAGAGGCCGGAGAGCAGGGACCCAGAGGCCCTGGCCAGGCTCTTCAACTACACCGTGACCGAGGCCGAGGTCCTGGTGGAGCACTTCTCGAAGTACGAGGAGGAAGCTCCGAAGGGGACAATCGCCCTGAGGATAATGAACGTGGCCGAGAAGGTCAAGCCCGTGGGGATAGTCAGGGAGGTTGAGATGGCCAGAATCCTGGGGCTCCCTCCGACGGCCGTCAAGGAAGCCCTGCGGGAGCTCGTCTCCATGGGGGTCGTCGAGGAGTACGTCGAGGATGGCGAGCCCGTCTACGTCTTCAAGGAGCTGGCGAGGCAGGACAAGCTCAACGAGCTCAGGGTGATGAGGCTGAAGGCTCTGAGGTTCCTGGAGAGGGAGAGGAAGAAGCGGGAGATCATGGAGGAGGCCTACAGGGAGAAGCTGAAGATAGCCCGGGGGGCGGAGTCCAGGATAAAGGAGCTGGAGGCTGAGATAAGGAGAATAGTCAGGCAGCTCAGGTCTCTTGAGGCGGAGAGGCAGTCCCTCGTGGAGGCCGGCAAGCTGAGGGAGGCCGCGCTTGTCAGGGACAGGGAGATACAGCTGATGAAGAGCAAGAGGACCCTGGAGCAGGAGATATCGAGCCACGAGGACTTCCTGAGGGAGGTCAGGAACTACAAGGTCGAGCTCCTAGCCCAGGACATAAAGGTGGAGAAGATAGAGCGGCTGATAAAGGACCTGGAGCTCAAGATCAAGATAGCGGAGTCCGTCCCGTCCCTCGTCGAGAGGGGAGAGGACGTCGAGGCGTTCATAGCGAAGACCAGGAAGTACCTGGAGGAGGAGTACAGGGAGATCGAAGAGCTTGAGAGAGAGGTGCTGGGCTCTGAGGAGGAGGTCCTGGAGGAGCTGGACATCCCGGAGGAGATACTGGAGGAGCTGAAGCAGATCGAGAGGGAGGTCGAGGTACTGAGGCAGAAGGCCCCAGCCACCGTCGAGGAGTACGAGGCCGAGGGCGAGTAGCGGGCGGGGGGTTCGCTTGCCCGTCTCGGCCAGGGTGGGGCTGCTCCCACCCGACCTCTCCGGCAGGGGGGTCGCCAGGGTCGACTGCGGGACCGCGAGGCGCCTCGGGGTTGGGCCGGGGGACTACGTCGAGATAGTGGGGCGGGGCAGGGCGGTCGCCGCCGTCCTCCTCGACAGCTCCGCGAGGTCCCCGACCGTGGACCTGGACAGGATCACGATCTCCAACGTCGGTGTCAGGCCCGGGGAGCTGGTCGCGCTGAGGGCCGTCAGACCCTCCGACGCGGTGATGGTGGTCCTGTCGAAGGAGGCCTCTAGGCTGAGGGACCTGCACGCTCTGGGGAGGAGGCTGCGCGGCCACGCCCTGGTGGAGGGAAACAGGGTGCGAGTCTCGGTCGGCGGCAGGGTGGTCGAGGCCGAGGTCGTCAGGACGTTCCCCAGGGGGCCTGTGGTCGTCACAGCCAAGACGGAGTTCTCCGCGGAGGGGGGAGGAGGGCGCCCCCAGGTGACCTTCAAGGACGTGGGTGGCCTGGGGCAGCAGAAGAGGGACCTGCTCGAGAGGATCGTCGCCCCGCTCAGAGATGGGTCCCTCTACGGGAGGTTCGGGGTCTCCCCGCCCAGGGGCGTGCTGATACACGGACCCCCGGGCTGCGGCAAGACGCTCCTGGCCAGGGCCCTGATCGGGGAGGCGGGAGCCGACTCCTTCTTCGAGGTGAGGGGGAGCGACCTAGTCAGGAGCGGCGGGCGGGAGGTCGAGGAGAAGCTCAGGGCCGTGTTCGAGGCGGCCGCCGGGGACGGGCTGAGGGCCATCCTGGTGGATGACGTGGACAGGCTGGGGGAGGAGGTGTGCTCCCTCCTGTCCAGCCTGCTTGACGGTCTGACCGACGGCGATAGGGTCCTAGTGGTGGCGACGGCCACCGACGTCTCCAAGGTGCCGAGATACCTCACCAGGGCCGGTAGGCTGGACTTCGTGGTGGAGATAGGAGTGCCGGGGATGGCCGAGAGGGAGGAGATACTGAGGGTGCTGACCCGGAAGATGCCCCTCTCCGACGAGTTCAGGGTCGTCAGGTGCAGGGCCTGCGGGGCCACCCTGGGGGGGCGGGCGAAGGTCTGCAGCAGGTGCGGGTCCGCGGACCTGGCGGTGGAGCTGAACCTGGGGAGGGTGGCGCGGTTGACCCAGGGCTTCGTGGGCGCCGACCTGGCTGCCCTGTGCCGGGAGGCCCTGGCCGAGGCCGTGAGCAGGGCCCTCAGGGAGGAGAAGTCCGGGAGGGGCGGCAGTCCCCCCAACGTGGTGGTGAGGATGCGCGACTTCGAGCGGGCCCTGAAGAGGGTGGAGCCCTCCGCGGCCAGGGGGATAACGGCGGAGACCCCGAAGGTCGGCTGGAGCGACGTGGGAGGGCTCAAGGATGTCATACAGAAGCTAAGGGAGATGGTGGAGCTCCCGCTCAGGAAGCCAGAGACCTTTGAGAGGCTCGGGATATCTCCGCCCAAGGGGATCCTCCTCTACGGTCCACCCGGATGTGGAAAGACCCTCCTAGCCAAGGCGGCAGCCAGAGAGAGCGAGGCCAACTTCATCTCGGTCAAGGGACCGGAGCTTCTGAGCAAGTGGGTCGGTGAGAGCGAGAAGGCCGTCAGGGAGGTGTTCAGGAAGGCCAGGCAGGCCGCTCCGTGCGTGATATTCTTCGACGAGATAGACGCGCTGGCCCCGAGGAGGTCGCTCTCTGAGAGTTCCAGGGTGACGGAGAGGGTGGTAGCTCAGCTCCTCACGGAGCTGGACGGCATAGAGGAGCTGAAGGGCGTCGTCGTGATAGCCGCGACGAACAGGCCCGACCTGCTGGACCCGGCCCTGCTCAGGCCGGGCAGGTTCGACAGGCTGGTCTACGTGCCCCCTCCGGACGAGGAAGCCAGGCTGGAGATCCTGAAGATACACACCCGGAGCATGCCTCTGGCCGACGGCGTCGACCTGAGGGAGCTGGCGAGGAGGACCGAGGGCTGCACGGGGGCGGACCTCAGGGCGATATGCGTGGAGGCTGGGCTCATAGCCCTCAGAGAGAACAGAGGCGTGGATCAAGTCGCAATGAGGCACTTCCTGGCCGCGATTGAGGAGTTCAACTCTGCTAGGGCGCTATCGATGAGCGCAAAGCTCGGGAGGAGGTAGCGCACTCTGGACGGCGGGGGGCGGGTCGAATCCCCATGGGCAGTCAGGTCGACCCCTCAGGGTTCCTCCCTGACAGCTCGCGCTTAACCTCGTCGACCAAGAGCTCCCTCAGGTCCCCCTCCAGCACCAGCGTGCTGCCTCTGATGAAGCACCTGATGTCGTACCTCTCGAGCATCTCGTCCTCGAAGGATCGCAGAGCCTCCCTCCTGACGCCCTGGTCGAAGTCGTCCAGGAGGCCGTCTAGGCTGATGGCCGCTCTGCCGGATCTCCCCGCCTCCAGGCTCTCCATGGCCGCGCTGAGCGCGGCTCTGCGCAGCCTGTCCTCGGCCTGAGCGATGGAGGCCGGGGTCTCTGGAGCCCTCGGCTCCTCCTTCTGGGGCTCGGCCTCTACCCCGGCCTCCACCCACACGAACTCTCCGTCTGTGCGGAGCCCGAGGATGTCTCTCTGAGCCCTCCCTCTCAGCATCCACTTCAGCGCGACGGCGGGGATGCTGGAGAGTTCTGACAGCGGTATCTTGGCTCCCGTGGGGTGAGACAGCAGAGCCTCCCTGAGCGTCGGCAGCCAGGACTCCTCATACGCCCTCTCCAGCTCTCGCGTAACCTCCTCGGAGACCTCCTCGGCGGCCCTCTCCAGCTTCTCCAGGACCCTTCCGCACTCCTCCCCCCTCCCCTGCGCCCAGAGCCGCTCGACGAGGTCGGCCCCCTCCCTCAGGAGAGAGGGAGCCTCCTCCCTCCCGTACAGAGAGGCCCCGAGGGCCACCTCGGCCTCCTCCGCAACCCTCCTCGCCTTCTCCAGCTTGGACCTAATGGCGGGGGGCGGTCCGGCGGGGGGCTCCGCGCCGGCCCCCTCAGCCCCCGCGCTCGGGCCCCCTCTACCCCTCCTGAGCGCCACCGCGGCCACCGCCGCGACTGCGACGAGGAGGCACGAGAACAGGGTCGCCACCACGATCCTCAGCCTCATGGACTTCTCCAGCTCTGATGCGACCCCCTCTGACACCCTGAGGGACTCCTCGGCGGCCAGCCTCGCCAACTCAAACCTGTTCTCCCCGAGCTCGGTCCTGGCCTCCTCGAGCAGGTCGCTGGCCTGGGAGAGCCTCTCCTCGAAGGGCGAGGTGTTCACCATGAGCCACCTGGCCCTCTCCATCCTCAGGCTGGCAAGGGCGAGGGCCGAAGACGCCTGAGAAATTGCCTCCTGGGCGACCTTGGCGCCACCCCTCCTCCTCTCGGCCTCGGCCAGGAGGGCCTCGGCCCTCGAGCGTATCTCGTCGGCGGCGCCCTCGAGCGCGTACGGGTCCGATGAGGTCGAGTTTGCGCAGACCAGGCACTCCCACAGGCGCCTGCACTCCCCCCTGAGATCGTCCACGCTGGCTCCGTACTCTCCGGCCTCCCTGGCGGTGAGGTTCAGCCTGGCGAGCGCGGTGAAGGCCTCCCTCACGGCTGCCCTGGCCGCCAGCCAGGCGGACGAGCGCAGGGCATCCGCTATCGACCTCGCCTCGCTCGCCAGAGAATCGACCTCCACGGTCAGGGCCTCGAGCAGGGCGTAGTGCTCGTCGGCCGGATCGCCCACGATCTCCGCGGTCAGCCCAGACAGGTTCCTCCGGACCTCGAGAAGCGAGTCTGCGATCCCCTGGAGCCTGTGTCCCTCGGAGGGGTGCTCCCTCCCCCGGGCCTCCTCGGCTGCCAGCAGGGAGGACGCCTCCGAGACGAGGGCCTCTGCGTTCTCAAGGGACCTAGAGAGGTTCAGAACCTGGAGGGACAGCCTGCTGAGGGCCAGGGACCTCCCGTAGTCCCCCGACTGGAGGCTCTCCTCGGCCCCGCTCAGCAGGGTCTCGGCCACCGAGGCGTCCACCCCCTCTCTGCGCGCGTGGACCAGCTCCGCCCTGGCCCTCTCCAGTGAGGACCTGGCGAGCGGGGCCTCCAGCAGCCACTCCAGCAGGCAGAAGGCGAACTCCCTGTTGTCCAGACCCCAGACCAGGCTGTCGGACAGGGGGAACGGAGACGAGATGAACGCGGCCCTCCCCCTCCCGAGGGAGGACGCCGCGGCCAGGGGAAGGGGGCCTGAGGTCTCCTCAACCTCCTTCAGCCCGTCGGGAATGGTGTCCACCCAGCTGGTCGGGGAGGAGTTCAGCACCGGGCGGGCGGGGGGCCTCAGGAGCAGCCTGGACGCATTGGCCAGCAGGACCGACCTCACCCCAGAGGCCGGCTCCCCGGACGGGTAGCCGAGGATGACCTCGCTCCCGCCCCCGTCCACCACGACCAGTCCGGTGAACAGGACCCCAAAGGATTCTGAGAGCGGGTTGATGTATTCCGCGTACTCCGGACCCCCCAAGATGAGGATGGACCCTCCCCGCATCGTGTAGTTCACCAGGGCCTCCAGCTCGGACTGGTCGAGGGGCCTTGACGGGCAGGCTATGATGACCAGGCTGTACTCGCTCAGGTCTATCGAGCTGAGGTTGGCGTCGGTCAGCGTGAGGGAGAATCCCAGGAACTGGATCTGCTCGACCAGGGTCCCGAACTGAGACGGCTCCAGCGAGCTGTGATAGACGTCGTACAGGACCTTCCCCCCTCCCGCGGCGAGGAGGACGTGCGGAGTGGGAAGGGAGGCCAGGGCCAGCAAGATCGCGGAGGAGGCGAGGACGACCCTACTCATCTCTCAACCTCCCCTCCGGGGCGGCCTCAGCCGCCCTCTGCTCGGCAATCCCCCTCAGGGAGGATAGCACGAGGGAGAGGGCCTCGGCGACCTCGTGCGCGGCCTTGGGGTGCCTGTCGAAGGTGTCGTATGCCCTCCTCAGCCCGGCCACGCAGGCCTCGACGACGGCCCTGGCCAGCTCGACATCCATCTCCGCCACGCTCATCTCGGAGATCATGGAGGAGACCGCCTTCGCCAGCTCCTCGACCTTGACCAGCCTCTTCAGGGTCTCTATCCTAATCTCCTCTCCGTTTACGGCCCTGAGCTCCGCGACGAGCCTGCTCCTCTCTAGCCTCAGCTCCTCAACCTCGTTCCTCAGCCTGGCGATCTCCCTCCTCAGCAGGTCGACGCCCTGAGCGTACTCCTGACTGGGGGCGAGGCCCTCCGTCAGCCAAGAGATCGATGCCCGGATTATCTCGTAGTGCCCGTCTCGCCAGTAGCTGTGGCTCCTGAAGGGCCAGTCCTCCCCGATGACCACGACCCTGCCCTCTCCCCTGGTGGCCGCGGCCAGGACGCAGCTGAACCCCCCGAACCTGCCCCACAGGGCCACCTCGACTGCCGGCCTGGCGACCCTCATCGGGAGGGGCTTGAAGAGGTGGAACCTCGTGAGCATGGCGCCGAGGGGGTGTGTAGGGTCCCACTCGAACTCCCCCCTCCCGCGGACCGGCGTCCTGTTCACCCTGACCCCGAACCTCTCCAGGAGCCCGTTTATCCTGTCCAGCCTTTCGACCCTGGAGCGGTCGAGCAGGACAAGGAGCCCGCCCCCCCTCTCCACGAACCTCTCCAGCGACTCGACCTGCTCGGCGGTCGGCTCGGAGGGGAGGTCCAGGAGGATCAGGACGTCTGGCGGGGGACCGGCGGGTATCTCGTCGGAGACCTCCACGCCGTACCCCCTCGTGTAGAGGTCCCAGGCCATCCTGTAGAAGCCCTCGTCGTCCTCCGGGCTGAGGCTCACGGGCGGGTAGATCGTGACCCTCTTCCTCTTGCCCATCCTCCTCCTGAGGCCCAAGAGCCAGGAGAGGAGGCTGCGGGCCAGTATCCTGTTGTCGTACTCCGCTATGTAGTCGTCCGACAGGAAGTCCGAGTCTCCGATGACGAAGACCCTGCCGCTCCCGACCTCGGAGGCCACGGCGAGGGCCGGGAAGCCCTCCTGAGCCACCTCTCCAGACTCCCTCACCGAGACCGCCGTCATGCTGCCGTAGCACACGGGCTTGGCAAGCGAGGGGTCCCTCACCTCCAGGGAGGAGGGGGCGTGGAAGCAGACCCTGTAGGCCCCCTCGCAGGCCGGGTGCTCCCTGAGAACCTCCTCGGTCACCGGGGTCTCCTCGAGCCCCCCGTGACAGCTCCTCGGATCCCTGACCAGGTCCCTGTTGACGGTCACTCCCGCCCACTCCAGCCGGGGTCGGGCGCCCCCCCTGCCGCACCCGGCGAAGGCGAGGCCCTTCCCCCCCTCGACGAAGGACCTGAGCAGATCGACGTCCTCCGGAGGAGACGACAGTGGGCCCAGCATCAGCAGGAGGGAGGCCTCTATGAGCAGCTCCTCCAGCTGCCGGGGGCTCTCGGCCACCTCGACCTCGCAGCCCAGCTCGGAGAACACCCTGAGGAGTTCCGAGAACCTCCTCCTGAACTCCTCCTGGGTGAGCCCAGCGTGGTAGAGGTCCACGACAGCCAGCCTCACCACTTCACTCCTCACTTCCGCCTGTCACCTCCATCGCCTCTCGCTCCCTCTGAAGCTCGTACAGGAAGCCCAGCAGCTTCTTGCCCAGGACGGAGATCCTGTACTCCTTGCGCCTGCCCCCTCCGTCCACCTCCTCTATGAGCCCGGCCCTCCTGAGGGTCGCGCAGGCCTTGTGGACCGCCTGCCGGGTGACGCCGTTCTCCGCCCTCAGCATCTCGTAGAGTTCGGCCTGAGTGTGGGGGCCTAGGAGGAGGGCCTTCATCACCTTGAACCTGAGCTTGTCTCCCTTTGAGGGGAACAGGGCCCTGCCCATCTCTATTATCGCGTTGTCCTCCTCCGTGAGGACGACCCGCTTCAGGCTCATGGCCGGGGATTGACGCGGGGACAGATTAAAACTGTTGGTTTACAGAGAATGCAGAGGCTGAAGCTCGAAATTTATCAACCAATAGGTTGACATATTTCTTGAGGCGGGGCCTACTCGTAGTCCTCCAAGAAGACGACGTTGAACTCCTCCTCGACGCGCGCCCCTCGGCGCGTCTGACCCTAAGCTTACGCGAGGTAGCCCCATCGGATAAAGGGGGGCAGGGAGTGGGACGTTGCCTCTTCAGCCGTAGATAGAGGGGGCGCCCTTCTCCTCTGTCCCTCCTAGGACGGCGCCCGTCCTCCTGGCGAACTCCTCGGCGATCTTCCTGTACCTCTCCATCTCGGCGGTGCTCATTGGCCTAACGCGCTTTAGGGCCTCCTCGAAGTGCTTCATGGTGATCTTCAGCTCGTCTCCGTGCCGCTCAGCCTCCTCCGGGTCGGGGTACCTCTGCACCAGGTCCTGGATGGCGAGCAGGGCAGCGGTGTCCACCAGGGCCTCCAAGTCCGCGCCGGTGTAGCCCTCGGTCCTCTTGGCCAGCTCCTCCAGGTCCACGTCCTCGGCGAGGGGCTTCCCCCTGGCGTGGATCTTCAGGATCTCCAGCCTGGCCTCCCTGCTCGGGGGCGGGACGTAGATGAGCCTGTCGAACCTGCCCGGCCTGAGCAGGGCCGGGTCCAGCAGGTCGGGCCTGTTCGTCGCGGCTATCACGACGACGCCCTTCAGCTCCTCTATGCCGTCCAGCTCCGTGAGGAGCTGGCTTATGACCCTCTCGGTGACCCTGCTGTCCCCCAGGCCCGACCCCCTGGCCGGCGCGAGGGAGTCGATCTCGTCGAAGAATATCACGCACGGCGCCGCCTGCCTGGCCTTCCTGAAGACCTCCCTCACCGCCTTCTCGCTCTCACCGACCCACTTGCTCAGCAGCTCCGGTCCCTTGACGGAGATGAAGTTGGCCTCGCTCTCAGTCGCGACGGCCTTGGCCAGGAGGGTCTTTCCACACCCGGGCGGGCCGTAGAGGAGTATGCCCTTGGGCGGCCTGGCGCCGGCCCTGTCGAAGAGCCTCGGGTACTTGAGCGGCCACTCCACCGCCATCTTGAGCTCGCGCTTGACCTCCTCGAGCCCGCCGATGTCGCCCCACCTGACTTTCGGGACCTGTATCACGACCTCCCTCATGGCCGTGGGCGTGATGTCCTTCATGGCCTCCAGGAAGTCCTCCATGGTGACCTGGAGCTTCTCAAGCACCTCGGCCGGTATCTCCTCGGCCTCCCAGTCCACCTTGACCTCGGACAGGACCCTCCTGAGCGCCCGCATCGCCGCCTCCTTGGCCAGCGCGGCCAGGTCGGCGCCCACGTAGCCGTGGGTCATGTCGGCCAGCCTCTCCAGGTTCACATCCTCGGCGAGTGGCATGTCCCTGGTGTGTATCTGGAGGATCTCCAGCCTGGCGTCCCTGTCAGGTACCCCTATCTCGATCTCCCTGTCAAACCTCCCGGGCCTCCTGAGGGCCGGGTCTATGGCGTTGGGCCTGTTGGTCGCCCCTATGACTATGACCTTGCCCCTGGCCTCCAGCCCGTCCATCAGGGTCAGCAGCTGGGAGACTACCCTCCTCTCCACCTCTCCAGTGACTTCCTCCCTCTTGGGGGCGATCGCATCAATCTCGTCGATGAAGATTATGCTCGGGGCGTTCTCCTCGGCCTCCTTGAAGATCTCCCTCAGCCTGGCCTCGCTCTCCCCGTAGTACTTGCTCATGATCTCGGGCCCGCTTATGCTGATGAAGTGGGCGTTGCTCTCGTTGGCCACGGCCTTGGCCAGTAGGGTCTTGCCCGTCCCCGGCGGGCCGTACAGGAGAACCCCCTTGGGCGGCTCGATGCCCAGCTTCTCGAAGAGCTCCGGGTGCCTCAGGGGGAGCTCGACCATCTCCCTGATCTTCTGGATGGCGTCCTTCAGGTCGCCTATGTCCTCGTACGTGACCCTGGGTATTCGGCGGCCCTCTACCTCCCTTGCGGGCCTCTCGCTGATCACCACCCTGGTCTCCCGGGAGACGATCACGGCGTCTGCCACGGGCTGGACAGAGGTGACGACCAGGTCGACCCTCCGGCCCATGATGCTGATGGGGATCGTGTCCCCCCTGGCGAGGGCCCTGTTCTCCAGAAGCTGCCGGAGGTACTCCTCGGCGCCTATTATCCTCAGGGGCTCGGTGGGAGCGAGGGTGATCCTCTCCGCTGGCTTGGCCACGGCCTTCCTGACCCTCACCCTGTCGTCTATCGCCACGCCGGCGTTCTTCCTCGTGTAGCCGTCGATCCGGATTATCCCCGTGCCGTAGTCCTCCGGGTGGGCCGGCCAGACGACCGCCACGGTCTTCTTCTTCCCCTCTATCACCACCACGTCGCCGGAGCTCAGGCCAAGCTCCTCCATCGCCTTCATGTCTATCCTGGCTATCCCCCTGCCCACGTCCCTGGGCATGGCCTCGGCGACGCGGAGCTCCACGTGCCTCCTCTCACTCAACACACAACACCTCCACGAAACCGTTCAAATCTGATCGCAAACTTCGCGGATTCATCTAACCCTACCAAAGGACACACCGTAAAAAGGTGGGGAGGGGGCTCACTCCACCCTGATCTTGGTGCCCCTCGGCCTGACCTCGCGCCTCGGCTTGAACGTTATCTCCAGGACGCCGTTGTTGTAGCTGGCCCTGGCGCTGTTGACGTCGACCTCTATCGGCAGGTCCACGACGGCTCTGTACTTCCTGTCCCCCCGCTCGGCCCTGATCTCCACGCTGCGCTCGGTGGCGTCTATGTCGATGTCCTCCTTGCTGACCCCGGGCAGCTCGGCTATCACCCTGACCTGATTCGCCTTCTCGTCGACTATCACGTCGACGAACGGGGTCCTGTACCCCTCCTCGGCCCTGGGAACGTTTCCGAAGGTCCTGACCACCGGAATGCCTTCGGGTCCGATGGTGACGCTGAACCCGTAGACGTACGGCCCAATGACCTCGCCGCGCCCCCTGCCGACGGAGCTGAACATCCTGTCAAGCTCCATCTCGAACCTCTCAAACTCCCTCTCGAGGTCCTCCATTATCCTCCGGAACCACCTGCTCCAGTACACCCCTATCACCCCCCTCCGTCGGTGCGTCCATAGTAACCTTTTGGTTACTCTACCATATATAAACCTTCCGCCGAGCTGCCCGCTCCCTGAGCCAGAGGACGTATGACTCCAGGTCCGAGAGCTCTCGGAGAGCCTGATCCGTGAGCTTCAGGGCGGCATCCGGGTCTCTCTCAACCAGAGATTCGCCCTCCTCCACCAGCCTCTTGAGGGAGTCTAGGGAGACCCTATCGGGCATGGCTGGGGATGCGGTTCGCAGCAGGACGCCCCCCCTCCCGACGTGGACCGACAGGTGGAGGGACCTGTTGAGCACGTAGAACGTCCTTGGAGGCCCCCTCGGACCCCTCTGCTCTCTCAGCGGGGAGACTATGCCCAGCTGAGAGAGGGCCTCCAGGTGCTTCAGCACAGCCTGCCTCGTCATCTCCATCTGCCTAGCCAGCTCCTCCAGGTAGACCGGCTCCTCCGAGAGTATCTCCAGTATCCTCAGCCTGGTCTCGCTAGACAAAAGCTTCATGATTTCCAGGAGGTCCCTCAGGGCATAGTCCCCAGCCATTCCGGTCTGAGAGTCGCCCACGCGGACTATAAACCTTTCCGTTACTATGCCGTGAGGGGTTTTAGGGGGGACGGGCCCAGCCAGGGGGATGCCTCAGATCGCGATCCGGGAGGCCGCGCCCTCGGACAGGAGGCAGGTCGCCGAGATGCTAGCCGAGGTCTGGGGTGGCGGGGACTACATCATGGGCGTCTGGAGGGGCTGGGTGTCCTCCCCAGAAGGGGACCTCCTGGTGGCGGAGGCCGACGGTAGGATAGTCGGCGTGATGTACGTCGAGTACAGGCCGGCCGACGAGGCATACCTGGCCGGGGCCAGGGTGCACCCGGCCTACAGGAGGATGGGGGTCGCGACCGAGCTCACGCTCGAGTGCGTGGAGAGGGCAAGGTCGAGGGGGAGGTCCCTGGTCACACTGGCGACCTCGGTGAGGAACCGGGCGGCCCAGAGGCTGGCCGAGAAGCTGAGCTTTGAGCTGAGGGCGAGGACGGCCAGGGTCTACGCCCGCCCCCGAGCAGGGAGGGCGGAGGCTGACTCCGTCAGGTCGGTCGAGCCGGAGGAGGCGCGGTCCGTCGAGGCCTGGGCCAGGCGGAGGGACGGGAGGCCCCTGAAGTTCGACTGGTACTCCTTCTCCACCCTCACGACGGAAGACGTGAGGCTCTACTCCGAAGAGGGGTTCGCCTTCGCTGTGGGGAGGTACGAGGGCGTGGCCCTTTGGCAGCCATTCTCGTTCGGCGGGTCACTCCTGATGATCGACTACCTGTCGGGGTCGAGGGAGGCAGCCAGGGAGCTGGGGGCCCTCGCGCGGCTCGAGGCCGGGAGGCTGAAGATCGAGAGGGTTTACGGGCAGATCAGGTGGTCGGAGGAGACCCTTCGCGGACTTGTGGAAGCGGGATTCAGGTATCCAAAGACCAGGGGAATGCTCGTCTACGAGAAGAGGATCCGGTGAGGCCGGGTCACCCGTGGTAGTAGCAGGGGTGGATGAGCACGTAGACCACCATGCCCGGCTCGGCCTTCCTCACCTGCTCTATCCAGCGCTGGGGCTTCCCCATGTTGTCGGCGAAGTAGTAGTGCTCGTAGCTCCTCACGATAGGGAGGGCGGTTAGGTAGCACTCCGCCTCCAGGTCGAACTGATCCAGCGTGAGATTCGCGAGCTCCCACATCTCGTGGTTTCCCACAGGCATGTCCGCCCTGTTCCCGTGGGCGCACACCGTTCTGACCGGGGCGAGGGACCTCATTATCTCCAGGTCCAGCCGGAAGTACTCGGCGGCTAAGGTCGCGTTGTACCCGGCGGCGTACAGGTCCTCGTAGTGGAGGCCCACGTCGAACCCCCAGCTGGAGAGGAGCCTGACGATGGCGGAGACGTTCTCGCTGAGCACGTTGTAGTTGGCCCTGGTCCTGAAGTAGATGGAGGAGGTCAGGTTGTGCCTCCTCTCCAGCTCAGCTATCCTCAGCATGGTCCAGGGGTCGTGGTCCACGTCGTGCCTCAGGATCACCACCACCCTGTCGCTCGGTATGGGCCTGTCAGAGAACGTCTCGACGAACTGCCTGACGTTCACCACCAGGTACCTGTCTCCGCTGAGCTCCTCGAAGAACCTGTCCAGGTACTCCAGAGAGAAGGTGTCCTCGGGCTCCGGCCGGGAGGCGGGCGGGCCTGCCACCGGGGAGATGGCGCTCCGGGCCGGTGTGGGGGCGTAGCCCTGGGACGGCGAGGGGGAGGGAGTTCTCCAGAGGAGAGCCAGCGCCGCCGCTGCCGACCCCGCGAGCAGGATCGCCAGCAGGGCGACGCCGGCCCTAGACACTGGCCCACACCTCTCCTTCCTTCACGTAGGCCACGGCCATCCTGGGCGTGTTGTACGCGTAGCCAACCCTCCCCGACCTGTCCAGGACGATGACCCCGCCGTAGCCGTCGACCCTCCTGAGGAGGTCCACGGCCGCCTGGGCCGCGGCCTGGGCCGAGAGGCCCGCCCCCAGCAGGTCCACGGTGGACTTGGCCAGCACCACCCTGATGATGGACTCGCCGAGCCCCGTGCATGCGACGGCGCCCTTCAGCCCGTCGGCGTAGAGCCCGCAGCCTATGAGGGGGACGTCGCCCACCCTCCCGGGGAGCTTGTTTGGCACGCCGCCCGTGGAGAGGGCCGCCGCGAACCTCCCCTCCGAGTCCACCGCGACGGCTCCGACCGTCGAGTCTTTGGAGAAGGCCTCCCTCGGGGACATTCCCCTCTCCCTGGCCTCCCTCCACCTGGCCAGCTCCCTCTCGGTCACGAAGAAGGAGGGCTCGCACATCTCCAGGCCCAGCCTCTCGGCCAGCCTGTGGGCCCCCTCGCCCATCATCAGGACGTGCTCCGTGTGCTCCATGACCGCCCTGGCCAGGCTGATCGGGTGCCTGACCCTGTTCACCGATCCGACCGCACCCGCCGAGAGATCTCCGCCGTCCATTATGGCCGCGTCCAGCTCCACCATCCCGTCCTGATTCAGGAAGGAGCCGACCCCGGCGTCGAACGTCGGATCGTCCTCCATCACCCTCACGGCGGCCTCGACGGCGTCGAGGGCGGAGCCGCCGCCGCTCAGGACCTTCCACCCCTCCAGGGCGGCCCTCCTGACCCCCGCCCGGTGGGCCTCAACCAGGTCGTCCGGGATTGCCCAGGCCCCGCCGTGGACGACGATGACTGGATTCAGCCCGACCACCGCGCCTCTCGGCGGGAGCATCAGTTAAACATTTTCGCGGTTAGCGGGCCGGGCGTCGCGGGAGGCGCGGATACTTTTTAGCGACTCCCGAGCCTGCGCCGGAGATCCGGGCCCGGATGTGGTGCCCATGAGAATCGACGTCCACTCCCTCAGGGCCGCCCTGGCGGCCCTCCTCTGGTCCACGCTTCTGATCTCCCTCCCGCCCGCCCCTCCCCACCTAGCCGTGTGTCAGGCGCAGAAGCCCCAGGTAGACCTGCTCAACATCTCAGTGCCCGAGGTTGCCCTCCTGAACAGGTACCTCAGGCTGAACGTTACCGTTCGCAACCCGACCCAGGAGGCAAGGAGGTACACCCTCCAGCTCGTCCACGAGACCGGGGGAGTGCTGAAGTCCAAGGAGGTGAGCGTCCCCCCGGGCGGGTCAAGGGAAGTCGTCCTCATGGTCGTCCCGGTGGAGGTAGGGACCCTAGAGCTGACCATCAGGCTGATCCTCGGCGGAGAAGTCCTGGAGGAGGAGGTCGTGAGCGTGGAGGTGGTAAGGTCCCCGCCCCCGAGCCCATCTCCAACCCCGTCTCCGAGTCCGACGCCGACTCATCCCCCGAGTCCTACGCCCACTCAGAGGCCGAGCCAGCCCCCCACTACAACTCCTCCGCCCACCCAGCCGTCGCAGGGAGAGGGAGGGGTGCCCATGGTCGCCGTGGGTGTGGGGGCCCTCGCCGCGGCCGTGGCTGCCGCGGCGCTGGCTCTCAGGGGGCGGACGACCCCATCCCCAGCTCCAGCCGCGCCCCCGGAGCCGGAGCCAGTTCGAGAGGCTCCAACGGGGGCTCGGCCCTCTGAGGACGTGGAGAAGATCAGGGAGAAGCTTAGAGCTCTTGAGAAGGCTAGAAGCGAGGGGAGGATCTCGGAGAGGACCTACCGGGAACTCAGGGACAAGTACGAGGAGGAGCTGGAGAGGCTCGGGGGGGGCGGGTGACCCGCCCCCACCATTTTTACGCCTGGCCTGGGCGCCCGGCCCGTGGTGAGCTTGTCGGGAAGGCGGGTCTTGATCGCCCTTCTGATCCTCCTGCTGATCCCAACCCTCCCACCGGTCGGCGCGGAGGGTCTGGACGCCCCGGGGAGGAGGTACTGGATACCCGTCCAGGTCTCCTCGCCTGGGGTAGTGAAGGTTGAGGTTGACCTAGGATCGCTCGAGGCTTCCCTGTCGACCGCGGAGAGGCTCGACCCACTCACGGCGCTGGTCGCAGGGCCGGGCGGGGTGGAGTTGACCCCGAAGGTTCAACCGAAGGAGTTCAAGCTGATAGACGACCTCGAGGGAGGGGTCGGGCTCTGGACGGGGAGGAAGTGTCTCTTCGGACGGACTGAAGACGCGGCGGAGGGCCGGGCCGCCCTCACCTTCCGGGCCGGGGCCGTGCAGGACTCCTGGGTGAGGGTCGGCATCCCGGCGTCCGAGCTCGCGGCCCACAGCAGGCTGATCCTCTGGGGGAGGGGGAACTTCACCGCCGTCCTCAGAGACGCCACGCTCCCGAACGAACTTGGGTCTGCCGAGGTGTCCTCTGAGCAGTACCAGGTCGTCGAGATAACCTACGATCCGTCGCAGGTGCGAGAGAAGAGGCCCTACGCCCTCTTCCTCATCCCGAACGACGTCACGACCGTGAACTACGCGGACTGGGTGATCCTCGCCAGCGACTCCTTCACTCTGACCTGGTCGGCTGACTCGGCCGGGACGTATGAGGTGCTCCTCGACACGGTCTCCTACCCCGGCCCGAGGACCGCCGTCATCGGGGAGGAGTCGGGGCTAGAGGCGGAGTTCACGGTAGGCGAGCCAGGGGGCTTCGTGGTCAGGCCCTCCCTCTCCGACGGTCAGACGCTCTCGGGGAAGGTCAGGCTGGAGGTGGAGGTACTGGGGAACCATTCCCCGCTGGAGTGGGTCCAGGCGAGGCTGGACTACGTGGTCGCGGGGCAGGGGGACTGGGGAGATCGGTCCTGGGGAGTCCTGATCGAGTTCTCACCCCTCGGAGGCGGCAGATGGGCGGCTGAGTGGGACACGGTCCACACGACCTGGGACGGCCTCCACACGATCACCTTCAGGGCGGCCGAGCGGGGCGGCAGGGTGGCGGAGTCCCGGGTTTCCGTGTGGGTGTGGAACGTGGAGAACGGGACGAGGCTGGATCAGAATGTGACGGAGTTCTCCTTCGTGGTCCTCGGAGATAACAGGCCGTCTGGAGGCTGGGAGCAGCCCGAGATATACGGCCAGCTCCTCGCAGACGCGATCCGCAGGGGTCCCAGCCTCTACTTCAACGTGGGCGACGTGGTCTACAGCGGCGAGTACAGGGAGTACGTCGACTTCGTCAGGGTCACGAGCGCCATCAGGGGTCCCCTCTTCATAGCGATGGGCAACCACGAGGACACGATCGGCGTGGAGGGGCAGGAGAACTTCCTGCACCTCTTCGGCAAGCTCTTCTACTCCTTCGACTACGGCAACTCCCACTTCGTGGTGCTCAACGCCAACATCGTGGGGCACAGGTACACGCTGAGCGAGGAGCAGATCCAGTGGCTGGAGCGCGACCTGGAGGAGCACTCGGACGCGGAGCACACCTTCGTGTTCATCCACCAGCCCGTCTACAAGTACGCCCACGGCCTGGAGGACCCGGGCGTGGAGGAGAGGCTGAAGAGGATCTTCGAGGAGCACGGGGTGGACTGCGTCTTCCAGGGGCACGAGCACATGTTCCACTCCGGCGAGGAGGGGGGCGTCAGGTCCTTCATCACCGGCGGAGCGGGCGCCGAGCTCGACCCCCAGTACCCGCCGGACACCCTCTTCTTCCACTACATCCTCGTGACGGTGAGCGGTGAGGAGGTCTCCTACGAGGTCGTCAGGCCGCTCGTGCTGGAGCTCTCCGGCGCCGATGGCGGGGCCGTGGTAACGCACGAGGGAGAGTTCGTCGTCACTGGGAGGACCCAGCCGTACGCCAGGGTCTCCGTCAACGGGAGGGAGTTGGAGCCGGCGTCCACGGGCATGTTCAAGGTCAGGGTGGACCTGAGTCCGGGCTTGAACGAGATCTCGGTCGCGGCCGAGGCCGACGGGGAGCGCGTCGAGAGGGTGATCAAGGTGGTCTACAGGCCCGTCCCGGAGGTCACCCTCGGGGGGCCGGTCAGGCCGGGCGAGGAGCTGAGGGTCTCTGTGAGCTGCCTCGGCTCCCCGGCGCCGGGCGCCGTCGTCAGCCTGGATGGAGTCCAGGCCGCGACAGACGCCTCCGGGTCGGCGAGCCTGGTGGTCCCGGGAGGGAGGGAGGAGCTGCTGCTCCTGGTCTCCACCGGCGGCTGCCAGCCCTACGCCGAGATCCTGTACCCGGAGGCCGGACCGACGGGGGAGGGGAGGGCGCTCCCGGGGTGGGCCCTGGCCGCCGCGGCCTGCGGCCTTGCGATCGCGGTGGCCGTCATCCTCCTGCTGAGGAGGAGGGGCAGATCTCCCTCCCCCTCCACCTGAGGCACCGCCTCCCAGCCCTGTAGAGGTGGGCCCTCCACAGGCCTGCGGCCACCGCGAGCCCACCGAGCGGGAACAGGGCGGCTGAGAGCGGGTCGGTCTCGACCTCCCCGAGGATGACCGGTGTGAGCCCGTGGATCAGCTCAGCGCCCAGCGCGAGGACTGCAGCGACAGGGTGGACCAGGCCCGCCGCGGCGGCCAGCGCAGCCAGGGGCGGGGCGGCGTACAGGATCCCCAGGGCGGCGCAGACGGCCGCGGCCCTCCAGGGGGTCACGGGGGCGTCCCTCGAGGATATCCTGGCTATGGAGTCCAGCGCCTCTCCTAGGGAGGCGGCCCAGGTCGACCTGACGGCCCCGCAGCCCCTCACAATCCTGAGGCGGTGCCCCCGAGAGGCCAGAAGCCTGGCCAGGTCCCTGTCCTCCACCGGGGACCCCCTGACCGCCTCGTGGCCGCCCACGTCCAGGTACGCCGACCGCCGGACTGCGAAGAACCCTCCAAATCCCCAAGACCGCTCGTCGGGTGACCCGATCCTCCACTGCGGGAAGAACATCCTTATCGTGGCTGCGACGGCCAGCTCCGCGGCGCCCGCCGGGCCCGAGCAGACGTAGGTCGGGGAGACCGTCACGGCGTCGGCCCCCTGAACCTCCGACACCACGGCCGGGATCGCCCAGTCCTCGACCTCCACGTCCGCGTCGACGAAGAGGAGGATCTCACCGGAGCTCCTGGAGAAACCGATCCAGCAGGCCCACGGCTTTCCCAGCCACCCCTCGGGCGGCCGCGGGGCCCTGACCAGCGTGAACCTGGGGTCCCCGGCCGCCGCCCCCAGCGCCTCGGCCCCGGTGCCGTCGGTCGAGCCGTCGTCCACGAGGATGACCTCCACCTCCCGGTGTCCCTGCGAGAGCAGGGACCTCACGCACCTCCCAACCCTCCCACGCTCGTTCCTGGCCGCCACGACTATCGAGACCCTCTCCGCCCGACCGGGGGGTCTGGGCCGAAGTCTGGGGACCCTGGACATCTCAGCCACGGCCCTCAGGGCCAGCCAGCCGTGGACCGCCCCCAGGCCCGCCGCCAGGAGTGACGCGGCCGGGTTCAAGCCTCACACCATCCGCGGCAGCGTTTAATGCCGCGTGTGACCCGGCGGGCGAGAGGAGTTAACTTTGCTGAGCGGTGTCTCATCCGCCCTAGCAGCCCTAAGATTGCGCCTGAGGAGGCCGAAGAGGTTGATAATCGCTCACGGTGATGTCGATGGAGTCATAAGCGCGGTGATAGCCGCACGAGCCATGGGTGACGACCCCGCGTTCCTGTTCTCGGGGCCAAGGAGCATCCACCGGACCCTGAGGTCCATCCCGCCGGGGGGCGGGGAGATCACGATCGTCGACATCGGGGTCAACGCGAACAGGCTGAGTGAACTCGAGCGCGAGCTGAGGAGGCTGAGGGAGTCGGGGTGGAGGGTGACCTGGATCGACCACCACCAGTGGCCGGAGGGCGGCGTGGAGAGGCTCTCCAAGTACGCGGAGAGGGTCGTGGTCAGGTCGGCGCCGAGCGCGGCCAGGGTGGTCCTGGAGGAGTTCGGCGGGGACGGGTACCTCAGGGAGCTCGTGAGGATCGCGGACGACGCCGACACGGCCGCCTACAGGACGGAGCTCGCCAGGATGTACAGGCCCCTCACGAGGGTGAGGGCGAGGCGGGAGTACCTCCTGAGGAGCCTGCTCGAGGGCAGGCTTGAGGACCCGAAGATAAGGGGGTGGGGGATGGAGAGCGTTGACGCAGAGAGGAGGGCGGTGGAGGAGGCGCTGGCGAGGGCCGAGGTCAGGGTGACTAGGTCCGGGAGGAGGTACGCCCTCATAGACCTCCGCCCCAGGGGCGGGCCCGGCTCGGCGGTGGCCAAGAGGATGACCGCCGAGCACGGGGTGTCCTTCTCCCTCGTCATATACACCTGCGGGAGGTTCTCCCTGTACGCCGGGGCCGAGAAGGACGTGAACCTCAGGCCGATATGCGAGGAGGCCGACGGGGGAGGACACCCCTACGCGTGCGGCGGGAGGATAAGGCTCCCGATACACAAGAGGATCCTCTGCCGACTCCTCGGGAGGAGGTACACGCCCAGGGAGATAAAGGAGGTCGTGAGGGCCGTGGAGGAGAGGTTCTAGAGGCGGGTCCCCGGGCTCAGGCCCGCCCGAAGATCCCCCTGAACAGCTCCCGAGCCCTGTCGACGACCTCCCCCGGGGTCAGCGGCCCCTCCTCGGTCGCGTAGGTCCTGACGAGGTCGGCCGGGACCTCTTCAAAGACCGGGCACTCCAGCTCGACCCCCTCCGGCGGGTCCGGCAGGCCCTCGCAGGAGGACGTCCGGAGACCGCGAAACCCTCCCCACACGTCCACCTTGAGCAGGTCCGCGGCCACCAGCATGGGGACCCCGAACTCGCCGCAGGCCAGGGCTAGGGAGAGGGTCCCGACCTTGTTCACGAGGGACCCGTCCGAGAGCACGGCGTCGGCGCCCACCAGGGCGGCGTCGGCCTCCCTCACCATGAGCGGGACCGCCGAGTCGGGGATCAGCCTCACCCTCACGCCCAGGGACGCGAACCTGCGGGCGGACTCGAGCCCCTCCCCGAGGGGGAGGCTGTGGGCCACGGTGACCTCTCCAAGGGAGCCCCGGGAGGCGACCAGCCTCAGGGCGCGGAAGACGGTCGAGCTCCAGCTCAGGGTGACGACGACCTCCGCACCCTCTAGGAGATCCGCCGCGGCCCTGGCGGCCGCATCCCTCGCGGAGCGGGCGTGCTCCCTGAGGGCCCTCAGGCCCGTCGCAGAGGCCGGCCAGCCCGCGGCCTCGAGGGCCGCCCTGAGGTTGAGGAGAGGCACCATCTCCGGGTGAGCCTCGGCCAGCAGCCTCACCCCCTCCAAGACCGGCCCCTCTGGGATCCCGAGCTCAGCAGACCTGACGAGGACGTCGAGGGCGGACAGCAGGATCTCGGAGGCCCCCGACTCGCTGTCTCTGGCAAGCTCCCTCAAGGCCCCGACGGGGTCGAACCCCCCTTCGGCCACCCATCCCACCGAGCGGCGCTGACGAGGGGACGATATAACGGAGTGTGGATCGCCGGCGCGGTCATTGCGCCCGTTCGCACCGTTTCAACGGGGGCCCTTTTTATGGCTCGGCGGCAGGTGACCGCTGCCGATAGCATGCGCGCGACCGCTGATTCGAGGGGGCCGCCGGCCCGGGGGGTGCGACCAAGTTGTGCGGGATAGTGGGGATAACCCTCATGGGGGGTGAGGCGGCCCCCCTGCTGATGGAGGGGCTCAAGAGGCTGGAGTACAGGGGTTACGACTCCGCAGGCGTCGCAATCGTCGGGGAGGTCGGGGTCAAGGTCGTCAAGGGGGTCGGCACCATAGACGACCTGGAGAGGAGGTTCGGGGTGTCCTCGCTCCCCGGGTCGACCGGCGTCGGCCACACCAGGTGGGCAACCCATGGCGGGGTCACCGACTCCAACGCTCACCCGCACGTGGACTGCTCGGGGAGGGTGGCGGTGGTCCACAATGGGGTGATAGACAACTTCGTAGAACTCAGGAGGGAGCTGGAGGAGAGGGGGCACGTCCTCAGGTCGGACACCGACACGGAGGTCATACCGCACCTGATAGAGGAGGGCCTCTCGGAGGGGCTTCCCCCCATTAGGGCGCTCGCCAGGGCCGTCTCCATGCTGGAGGGAAGCTACGCGGTGGCGGCGGTGGTCTCTGGAATGAGAGGAATCGTGGTGGCCAGGCGGGGATCCCCCCTGGTTCTGGGAGTGGGGGAGGGGGGGAACATGTGCGCCTCCGACGTGGCGGCCATGCTCCACTTCACCAACAGGTACATTCCCCTGGAGGACGGCGAGGTGGCCGAGATCACGCCGGAGGAGATCAGGATATGGACCGTAGGCCCCGGGGGGAGGATGGCGCCGGTTGAGAGGGACCCGAGGGTCGTTGACTGGACGGCCTCGATGGCCGACAGGGGCCCGTACGAGCACTTCATGCTGAAGGAGATCTACGAGCAGCCGGCGGCCATTGAGAGGACGCTCTCCCAGGCCGAGGTGTACTCGGAGAGGGCCGTCGACCTCCTGCTGTCAACGCTGGACGGCGGCGGCAGGGTGGTCTTCGCGGCGGCCGGGACCTCCTACCACGCCAGCCTGATCGGCAAGTACCTCCTGGCGAGGCTGGCCCGAATCCAGGCTGAGAGCTACGTTGCCTCCGAGTTCGAGGACTGGGCCATCCCCCACCTGAGGGAGGGGGACCTGGTGTTCGCGATAAGCCAGTCCGGCGAGACCGCCGACGTCCTGATAGCCACCAGGGCTGCCAGGAAGCTTGGCGCGAGGGTCCTGGCCATGGTGAACGTTCCGGGGTCGACCCTGGCCAGGGAGGCCGACGAGGTCCTCCACATGGGGGCGGGCCCCGAGGTGGGGGTCGCGGCCACGAAGACGTACACCTCACAGGTGGCCATGCTCACCCACCTGACGGCCCGGCTGGCGCTGAGGCTCGGGAGGGGAGGGGGCCGGGCAGGGGAGATAGCGGACTGGCTCCCAGAGATACCGAAGATTGTGGAGGCCAGGCTGGAGGACATGGACCGCCTCTCCAAGAGGTTCGTCGAGGAGATAGCCCGCCACCACAGCGTCTTCTTCCTGGGGAGGGGGATAAACCTGGCCACGAGCCTTGAGGGGGCCCTCAAGCTCAAGGAGATCAGCTACATCCACGCGGAGGGCTTCCCGGGCGGGGAGTACAAGCACGGGCCCCTCGCGCTCATATCCCGGGACACCCCGGCCGTGGCCATCCTGCCGAGGGAGGACAGGCTCAAGAGGCTCATGATTGGCAACATAATGGAGGTCAGGGCGAGGGGCGCCAGGGTGATCGTCGTGAAGGCCGACGGAGAGGAGGCGCCGGCCGAGATGGAGTTCCCGGCCGCCCCGGAGGGCCTCCCGGAGGAGCTCACGCCCATCCCCTTCATCGTCCCCCTGCAGCTCCTGGCCTACAGGGCTGCCGTGGCCCTGGGTAGAGACCCGGACAAGCCCAGGAACCTGGCCAAGAGCGTCACGGTGATATGAGGTCAATCTTTTTGACGGGCGACCCCCGGCAGTCGGGGGGTGAGCCCTTGCCCGAGATAGAGGAGATAGGGCCGCGTAGGGTTGAGAGGGTGGGCGCCCACAGCCACGTCAAGGGGCTCGGCCTGGACGAGAACATGAAGGCCCTTCGCGTCGCCGACGGTCTCGTCGGCCAGCTCAGGGCCAGGGAGGCCGCGGGGCTTGTGGTCCAGATGGCCAGGGAGGGAAAGCTCAGCGGGAAGGCCGTACTGCTGGCCGGGCCGCCGGGGACGGGGAAGACGGCGATAGCCCTCGGGATTGCGAGAGAACTCGGCGAGGACGTTCCGTTCATCCAGATGAGCGGGTCTGAGATCTACAGCGCCGAGAGGAAGAAGACCGAGGTGCTCATGGAGGCGATGCGCAAGGCGATAGGCGTCAGGCTCAAGGACGTCAGGAGGGTCTACGAGGGCGAGGTAGCGAGCCTTGACGTCAAGATGGGCTCGAGCCCCTTCAACCCGTTCGTCAAGGTCCCGCAGAGCGCGGTGGTGTCACTGAAGACCGACGAGGAGGAGAAGACCCTCAAGGTCGGTCCGAACGTCGCCCAGCAGCTGGTGGAGATGGGGGTCGAGGAGGGCGACGTGATCATGATCGACGCGGAGTCCGGCAGGGTCTCCAAGATAGGAAGGGCGGAGGGCAGGGGGGGCTACGACGTGGACGCGGTGAGGACCGTTGGAAGGCCCACTGGGCCCGTGCTGAAGGAGAAGGAGTTCGTCTACACCATGACGCTGGACGACCTGGACAGGCTCATGGCCAGGAGGAGGGGCGGGGGCTCTATCTTCAGCCTGCTGTTCGGCGCGGCCGAGGAGAAGGAGATAGACCCGGAGGTCAGGGCGGCCGTGGACCAGCAGGTGATGGAGTGGGTCAACGAGGGCAGGGGCGAGATAGTCCCGGGCGTGCTGTTCATCGACGACGCCCACCTGATGGACATTGAGGCCCTCAGCTTCCTGAGCAGGGCCATGGAGGGCGAACTCGTCCCCATCATCGTGATGGCCACCAACAGGGGCGTCACCAAGATCAGGGGGACCGACCTCACCGCCCCCTTCGGCATGCCCCTCGACCTGCTCGACAGGCTCGTCGTGATAACCACGAGCAAGTACTCGCCGGAGGAGATCGAGGAGATCCTCAGGATAAGGGCCAAGGAGGAGAGGGTGAAGGTGGAGGACGGCGCCCTCAAGCTGCTGAGGGAGCTGGGAGCCGAGAAGTCCCTGAGGTACGCGGTCCAGATACTCAGCATAGCCGGGGTTAGGGCCAGGGCCGTGGGAAGGGAGTCCGTCACCGAGGAGGACGTCAGGGAGGTGTCAGAGAGGTTCAGCGACCTCAGGGAGGCCGTCGAGCACCTGAAGAGGTACGAGAAGGAGATGCTGGAGTGACGGGCCCCTGGGCCCGTCACTCCGGGCGCGGGTCAGATCGGGTGATTGGGCCGCCTGACCTCCAGCTCGGTCTCGAACTCGACGCACGCCTCCTTGAAGAGCACGCCGACTGGGCAGACCTTCAGGGTGTCCTCCCAGATCTTCCTGACCCTCTCCTCGGGCTCGCCGGACGTCACTATCCCCTTGATCCTGCCGGACGTTATCGTCCTCTCCCCCTGAGGCTTCTCCGCGTCTACGATGACCTCCATGTCCTCGAAGCTGAGCCCCTTCCCTTTGGCGACCATGGCGAATATCGTGGTGATGCAGCCGGCCAGCGCCATGACGGCCAGCTCAAGGGCGGTCGGCGCCGTGTCCATGCCTCCCATGTCCCTCGGGAGATCGGTAACGACGCTGTGACCCCTGCCGTCGTCTATGACGGAGCGGAAGCCCTCCACGAGCTTGGACCTCGCCCTCAAACCGCCTCACCGTGGAACACCATAGTTATGGACGCTCATAAAGTTGACCGACAGGAGCCTTCATTACCTCCCCCCAGCCGGCCCCCATCGAGGGAGAGATGGAGCTGGAGAGGCTTGGAGAGGAGTCCAGAGACATCCACGCTGAGCCTCCGCTGAGGAGGATCCGCCTCAGGAGGGTCGGCGGGCTGGGCCTGAGGGTCCCCGTGCGGGTGAGGGGAGGGACCTACCCCGCGGAGGTCGACCTCCTCGTCGACCTCCCGGAGTGGCGGAGGGGGGTGGACCTCTCGAGGCAGAACAGGGCCCTGTACGAGGTCCTCCCATCCGCTAGGGACCCCCTGGAGCTGGCGCGTCTGGGCGCGAGGGCGCTCCTGGACGCCCTGAGCTACGCCTCGCGAGCCCAGGTCTCCGTGAGGCTGGAGGCCCTCAGGAGGGCGCCGCCCAACGGCTCCTTCGAGCCCTACCTCATCGAGGCGGTCTCCAGCCTGGACAGGCAGGGGGGATCGAGGGAGACGCTCGCGGTGGAGGTCACCGCCACGACCTCCTGCCCCTGCACCCAGGAGCTCCTGAGGACCCTCTTCAGGCTCAGGGGAGTTGAGTCCCCCGGACTCGCCACCCACACCCAGAGGGCCAGGTTCAGGGTGGAGGTGTCCGCTCGTTCCGTCGAGGGCGTGGGCGCCGAAGACCTGGTGGAGGCGGCGGAGGCCGGCGCCAGCTCGCCCGTCAGGGCCGTCCTCAGGAGGCCTCAAGAGGCCGAGCTCGTCCTGTCCATGCTCGAGAACTCCCTCCTGGCGGAGGACGCCGTGAGGGAGATAGCCTTTCGACTGGCCGGCCTCGAACTTCCAGGCGACGCCGTCGTCCGGGTAACCGTGAGGACCCAGGAGAGCGTTCACGCCCACGACGTCTACGCGGAGCTGGAGGAGACCGTGAGGAGGCTCAGGGAGGCCCTTCACCCCCCGAGCTAGCCCGCCCACCGCACCCGCCCCTCGTCAGGGACCCCACCACCGCGCACTCCCCCGGCCTCATGACGAGCCTCCCCTTCCCGAAGCCCTCGGTCAGCCGGACGCCCGCCCCCCTCAGGACGGCGAACGGCACCATGTCGCCCCCCTCCCCCATGACGACGTGGGCCGCCGAGGCCAGGGAGTCGGCCAGGTCGAGCTCGGTGAACCTCACCCTCCTGCCGTATATGTCGGCCCTCCCCCTGTAGTCCCTGAGGGGGTCCATCCCGGCCACCCCTATTGCCAGGCCCACCGTGCCCCTCCGGAGTGGGATCAACCCGCTGTCCACGACGAGCACGGCAACCCTCGCCCCGGTTCGGCGGCGGATCCCCTCCCTGATCTCCCAGGCGGCCGCGTCCGGGTCCCTCGGCCAGGCCGAGACGGTCCCCGGAGGGGAGTTCTTGGCGTCAACCCCGGCGTTGGGGACCGCCGACCCGGATACCACCGTCAGGGCCGCGTGCCTCACGCAGCCGAGGATCTCGTCGGCCTCCTCCACGACAGCCTGGGCGAACCTCGGGCTGAGGCCGGTGGCCCTCGAGATGGACAGGGCCGCCTCCCCCGGGGTCAGCTCCTCGAGGCGTATGAACCTCCCCGCAGAGGCGGAGACCACCTTTGAGGCCACGGCCACCACGTCTCCGTCCCTCAGCGTGATCCCGAGGTCCCGGCAGGCGGCGACCAGGACCCCCGCGACGTCGTCCCCCGGGGCGACCGGCCTCCTAACCGGGACGGGGATCACCTCGAGTCGACCCTCAGCCGTCAAGTCGCCAGCACCTCCGAGGGGTCCCCGACGATCCGCGCCCCCGAGCCCTCTAGCCCCCGGGCGGTCGGCAGGATGCGGACCCTGGCGCCCAGCTCCCGGACCAGGAGGCCTATCATCCTCCCTGCCACCGCCAGCTTGGCCCGCTTCATCGCCAGATCCTTACCCCTGAAAACGTCCAGGGGAGACGAGGAGGCGAGGTCGACACCCACGAGGAGTATATCATCCGCCCCAGCCGCGTGGGCCAGGAAGGCCGCCCTGTCCCCGTCCGTGAACCCCCCGAAGTTCCTGACCGGACCCACCGGCTCCACCTGGGTCGTGGGGAGCAGGGTCGGGAGGCGGGACACCCACTTCAGGAGCGATGGGACGTTGTCTCCGTGGGCGTGGACCACGGGGAGGGCCCCCATCTCGGCCAGCCTCGCCGTGACGCGGTTGCGCCCGTCGAGGTCCGTGACGATCGCGTCCACCCTTCCCAGGATCGAGTGGGTGACCATGGCGGCCCCGTCCGCCGCCAGCACGGAGAACTCCCGGCCTCCGGCGGATCGAGCTATGGCCACGAGGTCTCGCTCGAGGTTGGGGCCGTTCCAGGCCACGACGGCGGGCCTCCCGCGCAAGACCTCCTCCACGACGTCCGCGTCCACGGACCTGTCGGCGGCGAGGTCCGCCAGTATGCTCGCAGCCCTCCTGTCGTCCTCCTCGCTCAGGCCCAGCCTCTCGGCTATCCACCTGTATACGGGCATCCACCAGCCCGGGTCTACGTCCCGCACCTCCCCTCGCCGCGCTGCCTCGCTTAAATTCCCTGCCGGGGCGGAGGGTGCGTTGCTCGCGGAGGCTGATCTCGGCGGGGTCCTCGTGGGAGACGGGCATCCCGTCAGGGTTGTGGGGGCGATCAACGTCAGTCCTGAGTCGTTCTACCGGGGATCCGTCGCCCAGAACGTCGACGAGCTACTCGAGAGGGCCGGGAGGATGGTGGAGGAGGGGGCGGATGTCATAGACGTGGGGGGCATGTCGACGGCCCCCTACCTCGAGACCAGGGTCCCGGCCGAGGAGGAGAGGAGGAGGGTCGAGGAGGCCGTGTCGGCCCTCGCGGAGTCCATCGAAGTTCCCATATCGGTGGACACGCAGAGGGCGGTCGTGGCGAGGGCCGCCCTCGAGGCTGGGGCCAGGATAGTGAACGACGTGTCGGGGCTCTCTGGCGACCCTGGCATGGCCCCCCTGATAGCCGAGTACGGGGCCTCGGCGATCCTGTGCGCCCACGGGAGGGTTTCAGACCCCAGCGACCCGGTGTGGGAGGTCAAGAGGCTGCTCAGGAACAGCCTCAGGCTCGCGGAGGCGGCCGGCGTGCGGCCGGACAGGGTGGTCGTCGATCCCGCGATAGGGTTCTTCAGGGACGCAGGGGTGCCGTGGTACCGCTGGGACGCAGCCGTGATATCCGGGCTCGGCAGGCTGGCCACGCTCGGCAGGCCGATCCTGGTCGGCCCGTGGAGGAAGTCCTTCATTGGGGCCATCGCGGGGGTCGAGAGGCCGGAGGACAGGCTCCCCGGCTCGATCGCCGCCGCGGCGGTAGCCGTCTTGAACGGGGCCCACGCCGTGAGGGCCCACGACGTCTCGGAGGCGGTTCAGGCGGTGAGGGTGGCGGAGGCTCTCAGGAGAGAGAGGAGGGTGTTCGAGAGCGGCGGGTGCCGGGGGGTGGAGCTGGGTGGGCTCACGGAGCGGGACCTCAGGGAACTCATGGAGGACATGGGCGTCCACCCCGGCGGGGCCGAGATAATGGCGAGGAAGGCCGTGGGCAGGGTTCTCCTGATCTGGAACCTCTCCAATCCGGTGGCCCAGATACTGAAGCAGGAGGCCCTGTCCGCCGGCGGAGACGCTGCCACGCCCGCCCAGTCCCTGGTCGGAGGGCCCGACCTGAGGGTGAACGTGCTGGTCATCGCCAACGACTGCCAGCTGGACAGGGTCGTTCAGAAGCTCTCCCTGATGGCCTCGGAGGAGTGGACCTTCTCGCGGGAGATCGGGGACCTGGTGAGGGTGATAGAGGGGCTGAGGGGGAGGTGATGGCGTGGCTCGGCTGGTGAGGGTCGGGAGGGACGGGACCGTCCGCCTGCCCGCCGAGGTCGTCAGGGCCGTGGGGGCAGGTCCGGGAACTCCCCTGTCGGTCGAGGTGGATCGAGAGGGTAGGGCCATCGCGCTCAGGGTCTTCTCGTTCGGGAGGCCGAAGATGAAGCTGGGCAGGGCCCTATCCCCGGATGAGGTGAGGGAGACCGTAGCCGCGGGGGCGAGGGCATGAGGTCCGCCGTGGTGGACACGAACGTGCTGGTCTACGACGCCTTCACGGATCAGCCCCTCCACGGCAGGGCCAGGGAGCTGCTCGACTCGATCGAGGTCTGGGTGGTGCCGGCGATCGTCCTGGTGGAGCTTGCCTGGTTCGCCCGGGGGGCCGGGCTCGGCGACGGGGATGCGAGGAGGCTCGTCCTCGGCTACGCGCTCTCGGAGAGGACCAGGGTGGTGGAGCTGACCGTCGACGACCTGGTGGACGCCCTGGCCTCGACCGCCCCCATGTCCGACCTGGAGGACGAGCTGGTGCTCATCACCTGCGAGAGGCTCCGGCTCCCCCTAGCCACCTTCGACCGGGGGCTCAGGAGGAGGGCCCGAGAGAGGGGGATCCCCCTGCTCCCAGAAGAGGAGGGCGGGTCAGACCCTTGACCCTGAGGGTGCTCGAGGAGCTCGGAATAAGACTGATCTGGTTCGACAGCATGGGCGCCAAGAGCTCCTGCGTCGCCGTTGAGACGGAAGAGGGACCCGTGGTCATAGATCCCGGTGCGTCCAAGATGCAGCCGAGCTACCCCCTCTCACCTGAGGAGAAGCTGTGGCTGAAGTCTCGAGCCCTCGAGGAGATCTACGGCTGGATGAGGAGGGCTCGGGCCATCGTGATAACCCACTACCACTACGACCACCACCTCGTGCCGGGGGAGGAGGGCGCTCCCCCCGACCCGGCCCCCTACCGCGGGAAGCTCATCATAGCGAAGGACCCCAACGCCTACATCAACGAGAGCCAGTGGAGGCGCGCCAGGGATCTCTTTGCCTCGATCCTAGAGGCCTCGGGCGATCGCCTCGAGGAGCACCTGACGGAGCCGCGCCGAGAGGACTTCCCCGACCCGGTGGAGAACCTGCCACTGGCCTCTTCAGCCGACTTCGGGGACTACTCTGAGAGGAGGAGTTCCCTCCTCGCCAGGGGGAGGAGGTGGTTCGAGAAACTCGCCCGAGGCCTGTGGTCCTCCGGCCCGTGGGTCGAGGAGTTCGAGCTGGGCGACGGGACGAAGGTTGTCTGGGGGGACGACAGGACCTTCGAGATCGGGGGCGCGAGGTTCGAGATCCTCGGGCCCTGGTTCCACGGGCTGGAGTACGACCGGACCGGCTGGGTCACCCCGGTGGTCGTCAGGAGGGGTGGGAGGGTCGCGTTCATCACCAGCGACGTCATGGGACCGGAGATAGAGGACTACGCGGAGGCGGTGGCCTCCGCAAGGCCGGACGCGGTGATCTTGGACGGCCCCCCGACCTACCTCTTCCCCTTCATGCTCAACAGGATCAACCTCGAGAGGGCGGTTGAGAACGCGATCAGGATAGTCGAGGCCGGACCGGAGTTGGTCGTCTACGACCACCACCTGCTAAGGGAGAGGAGGTGGAGGGAGAGGGTCCAAAGGGTGTTCTCGGCCGCGGAGAGGGAGGGGGTGACCGTGGCCACGGCGGCGGAGGTCCGTGGGGAGAGGCCGCTGATAGACACGCTGTGACGGCATGACCTTTTTCACGTCTGGCCCGCGGCGCTCCACGGTTGATCGACCCGGTTGAGCTGGCGAGGAGAACGGAGGGGGTCGTGGCCAGGGAGTCAGAGGGGGTCCAGCTGAGGAAGTACTACAGGTTCAGGCTGGACAGGTGGTACGGCGGCGTGGCTACGGCCGACGCCGTGGGCTGCAACCTGAGGTGCGTGTTCTGCTGGAGCTGGAGATACGTTACCCGCCCAGACGCCCACGGTGAGTTCTACTCTCCCGAGCAGGTCGCGCGCAGGCTGGAGGGCATGGCCAGGTCGAGGGGAGTCCCCAGGATCCGGGTGAGCGGGGCCGAGCCGACCATCGGGAGGGAGCACCTTCTGGCCCTCCTGGAGCGGACCTCCGACTCGGGGCTCCTCTTCATCCTGGAGACGAACGGAGTCCTCATCGGTGTCGACGAGTCCTACGCCGAGGACCTCTCCAGGTTCCGGCACGTCCACGTGAGGGTGTCCCTCAAGGGATGCACGCCCGAGGAGTTCTCCCGCCTGACGGGCGCCGAACCGAGGTTCTTCGAGTATCAGCTGAGGGCGCTTGGGAACCTGCTGGAGCGCGGCGTGTCCTTCCACCCATCGGTGATGCTCGGATTCTCCACGGAGAGTGGCCTGCTAAGCCTGGTCGAGAGGCTCGGGGAGATAGACGAATCCCTGCCGAGCAGATTAGAGCCGGAACTCCTTATCCTCTACCCCGCCGTGAGGGACAGGATAAGGAGGGCAGGCCTCCGGCCGACTGGATTCGTCCGCCCGGGCGAGGTTTAACCTCCGCTCTGCATGTCGGCGGGCCATCCAATCCTTAGGGGAAGGAAAGGGGGCGCCTCTTGGAGGGCCTCGTTGGAACCGGATGGAGGGGCTCGTTTGAGGTGAGCGCCGAGCCCGGGCTCCCACTCCACCATCTCGTGAGGAGACAGGGAACAACCCCAAAGATGGGGGTGTGAATGCGGAGGCAGCGCTCAGTATCCCCAGGTTCCCCGGCCTCCGCCCCGTCCTCTTCCCCAGCCGCGCCCACCTCGACCTCTTCCGCGGCCCATTCCCATCCCCATTCCCATACCCCGGCCTCCACCCCAGCCAGCCCCCATCCCGGGGCCGGCGGGCGCCAGCGGCTGGAGCTGTCCCCTCAAGAAGGAGTTCACCGCCTCCATGACGGTTATACCGGCTGGCACAAGGTATGCCCGGATGCCCATTGCCTCTGCCGCGCCGACGGCGTTGGGTCCCATGCTGGGCGCCAGTATCACGCTCACTCCCAGCTCTGACGCCCTCTGCACGGCCATGGGACCAGCCCCACCGGCGGCGCCCGCGGCCGGATTGGGGAAGGACCTGGCGTCGGACGGAACTCCGCCGTCTATGGCGACGACCGTGAAGTAGGGCGCCCTGGCGAATCTGGAGTCCACCCTGGATTCAAGCCCAGACGAGTCCAAAGTGGGGATGAGAACTACGATCCGACCTTGCTGAAGCATGTTCTCCCTCAGACGGCCCAGATAAAACGCAGTTTTACACTTTTCGTCAGAGCCCATCGAGCCAGTCATGGGCCCCGGCGCGCGAGACGCCCCCCCGCTGACTGTCAAGGTTGCGGCTCCAAGTGAATTGAGAGTCCCAGACGAATCGTCGACTCCTCAAGAACGCGGCTCCTAGAAGTGGTATGGCGCAGGGACAGGTCGATGAAGCAGGCCTCTCTTGAGGCGTCGAGGCCTTGATGCCTCCCTAAGACCCAGTCGGGAGGATAGGGATTGAGGTCCCCTTGATTCACTTAAGCTCACCCCTACGCACGCGACGTCGAGCCCTTCATCGATCTCGACTCCCGCTCAGCGCGCCGCCCGCCTGCTGGCCCACCACCTCAGGGCCCTTATGGCCGCGGCGAGCTCCCTGACGTCGTCGTATGTTGGAATGCCAGCTGAGTCGAGTTCTCTCCTTTTTCTGGCCGTGTATTCCCCTCCCGCGGCGAACACCAGCACCGGCTTGCCCCCCGAGTCGAAATCCGCGAGCCTTGTGGTGAACTCCTCTTCAAGGGGGGTGTCCTGGAACACGACGAAGACCCCCAGGAGGCCTACGTTGGGATCTCGCGCAAGGGCTTCCAGCGCCGTCATGTAGTCCGAGGTCGTGGCGCTGCCGGTGAGATCAACGACCGGGTCTGACACGAGGGCGTAGCCTGGCAGCCCCTCTCTCAGCTCCTTCCTTGTCTTCGGAGAGAAGGTGGCAAGCTTGATACCGGATTCGGAGAGGTAGTCTGCGGCCATCACGCAGGGTCCGGCCCCGTTGGTGACCATCGCCACTCCCCCGGCCCCGAAGGTTGGCTGCAGGGCTAGGGCCTTGGCAGCCCCGTAGAGCTCCCCCACGGAGTCCAGGACCAGGGCCCCAGCCTGGGTTAGGGCGCTCCTCGCGATTTCGTAGCTCCCCGCCAGCCTGCCCGTGTGGGACGCCGCCGCCTTTGCGCCCGCCTGAGTCCTGCCGGACTTGAAGATGAGGATGGGCTTCCGAGAGGACCGGATGGCCTCCATGAGGGCCCTGGCGTCGGTGAACGACTCCATGTAGATCGCCACCACCCTGGTGTCCGGATCCCGGGCGAGGTACGCGATCATGTCCCCCTCGTCCACATCCGCCCTGTTTCCAAGGCTGGCGAACCTGCTGACTCCTACGCCTTCCGCGGCGGCCCAGTCCAAGAAGGTAGCGCCGAAGGTCCCACTCTGACTCAGGAAGGCTATGTTCCCTGGTTTTGGCCTGCCCATCCTCTCGTGGGACTGGAACGTTGTGTCCACCCTCGTGTGGCCGTCGAACACGCCTATGCAGTTGGGCCCGATTATCCGCATCCCGTGTCTCCTGGCCGTCTCGACGATCCTCTCTTGAAGGTCCTCCCCCTCCTCACCGGCCTCTTTGAAACCGCCGGAGATTATCACCACGGCCTTAACTCCCTTCTGCGCGCACTGCTCCATCACGCTTGGAGCCGCGGTGGAGGGAATCGCAAGCACTGCCAGGTCGACCTCAGCTGGTACATCCAGAATGGAGGGATAGGCTCTCAGCCCCAGGACCTGCTCAGCTCTGGGGTTTACTGGATAGACCTCTCCCTGGAACCCGCTGTTCAAGAGGCTCTTCAGGCATTCATGGCCAACTTTGCCGGGTCTAGTAGAGGCTCCTATCACGGCCACGGACCTGGGTTTGTAGAACCACTCAATGCCGGTCGGATCAGGCCTCGTCGCGGCCATACCCCAGCATCACCTCAGTAGGTTCAGCTGCGCCGCTTTGTCCTCAAATCTAATTAGCAGGCGCCCCACCGGCGCAGGCAGCTGAGTTCTGACTCCCCTGGGAAAGCCTCAATCAATATCTAGGACAGGAGGGCACTCTCTCAAGAGGCCACCCACGTCAAAACGTTGTTATGAGCTGATCACTTGACCGTGTAACGGTGGTAGGGCTGAGGGCCCGCCGTAATTGAGAGTATTATATATCCATGGGAGGCGACTCCGGAAAAATGGCCAGGTGGACGGTCGTAGTGGCGGGCCTCGGGACTGTAGGTCTTCCCACGGCCAAGTACATGGCTGGCGTCGAGGGGACCGAAGTATACGGATACGACATCGTTGAGAAGAACGTTAAGGAGTTTTTCTTCACGACAAAGTGGGAGGACCTTCCGCATGAGGAAATAGACGTGTACGTCGTGACCGTCTGGACTGGAATCCGAAGCGGGGCCCCTGATCTGTCGGCCTTGGAGGATGTCATGGGTAAGATATCCAAGAGCAACAGGGAGGCGCTAGTCTCTGTCGAGAGTACCGTCCCAGTCGGAACGCTTAGAAAGATGGCAGACAGATTATCTCTGAACCTCGTGGCGCATGTCCCCCACAGGTACTGGCCCGGAGATCCGGAAAGACATGGTGTAAGGCAGGTGCGCGTGCTTGGCGCACTAAACGATGACAGTCTGAGGGTAGCCAAGGAGTTCTACGCTCACTTGGACATTCCGCTTCACGTGGTGTCCAGCATCGAAGTCGCAGAGATGACGAAAATAGCGGAAAATGCGTACAGATTTGTTCAGATAGCATTCGCCGAGGAGCTTAGGCTCATCTGCGAGTCTCTTGGGCTTGACTTCGAAGAGGTTAGAGGTGCCGCAAATACGAAGTGGAACATAGAGATCCTAGAAGCTAGGGATGGTATTGGCGGAGCCTGCCTGCCCAAGGACATTCGGTATCTCAGGAGCGTGTCTCGCGTGAGGACCCCATTAATCACCGGCGCTATCGAAGTCGACGAGCTTTACAAGGCGTGGATACGCGGAGTGAAGAAACAATCCGATTGAGCCGGGCGGGACGGCTGAGCCTGATGAAGATAACGATCATAACTCCAGCACATAACGAGGAGAAGGTCATTGAGGGATGCATAGAGTCAGTTAGATCTCTGACGGTCCCGGAGGGATTCACTCTAGAGCACGTCATAGTCCTAGACCGTTGCACGGACCGGACGGGTGAGATATGCCGGACCAAGGGGGTTCGAACGATCGAAAAGCCCTGGAGAGGAGAGTGCGTCTCTCCAATAACCGAGGCGGTCTCTTATGGGTTTGAGAGAACTGACGGTGAGATAGTTGGGAAGGTCGACGCAGACGTTCGGGCCCCGCCAGACACTCTCCTAAAGCTGCTTCCACACCTTACTGGGAATGTGGGGTGCGTGGCAGCGGACGTGAAGACGAGGACTGGAAAGTGGTGGCTGGATCTCCTGTTCAGGTTGAGGGACCTTAACTACAGACTAGCGCCGCTTGGCAGGGAGCCGAGAGGGGCCTTCAGGCTGTTCCTCAGGGATGTGATAGATGACATAGGAGGGTTTGACTGTGACAGGCCGACGTTTGACACGGCCCTTGATCAAAAGCTCAGAAAGAGTGGGTATGAGAGTCTGCTAGTCAGAGAGGCCCTGGTGTGGGAGTACAGGCCCGAACTAACGCTGAAGTCCATCATTAAGCATCAGATAGAGACGGAAAGGGCCAGGAGGAGGCTAAATGTGGGCTTCCTGAGAACGCTCGCCCACTCCATCGTCAGAGTGAGACCGTTCGTGATTGTGGGGTATGTCTGGGAGTCCGTCAGTCGTCGTCGGGAACGCTAAGGACAAGTTGTTATTTTTCCCTGTATTTGCAAAAATATTATTTGTAACTGATCAGCTCGCTTGTACATAAAGTAGCATTTAAACTGGAATTAAGTATATAGCTAAGATTTCATTCACGCACGCTTAAATAGACTTCTGAGTAGCTTCGACTGTGGTCTTGAGAGTTCTCCACCTGAGCCAAGATGGGCTTCCAGACCCAAGAGTGGAGAAGATCGCCGGGACTCTTTCTAAGGCCGGGGTGGAATCCTACTTCGCCGGAAAAGGTGGTTATGAGGGTCAAGGAAGGGTTTTCAATGGAATATTCACCTTAAGTTTCACAAAGGCAGCTAGGCTGGGGATCCCCCTATGGTATCAACGGCTTAAAGGCGAAGTAAAGAAACTAGTAGATAAGTTAAGGCCGGATATCGTACATGCACATAACGTGATAGCGGGAAAACTTGCGGCTGAGTTGGCCCTACCATTTGTATACGATGGTCATGAGTACTGGGCGAGGGTGCGGTACCCCGGAAGGTTCGTTCCAAGTTCCATTAAGGCCACCGTGTGGGCTAGGTGGGAGAAGGAGGTTCTTCAAAGGGCAGAGGCCGCATTTACGGTAAGTGAAGAGATTGCCAGGGAATACATGAAATTGAATCCACGAGTGTCCGTTGTGCCTAACTTTCCCACGATCAGCGAGGTAAACGAGATAAGCAAGAGGGAAATTAGGCTAAACCGTTTAAGGTCTGCTTACATAGGAAGCTTAACCCCTCCATTTCCTCCTCACAGAGATGCCTCCGGACTAGCTGACATATTTCTCCGTGAAGATGTTGGCGACCTTATGGTAATAGGGGACCGAAAATTAAGGTCCTCGCCCCCCATCTACTCCTTAGGATACATCAGTCACGCTAAACTCTTCCGTGTTCTCGTTAATTTTCACATAGGTCTCATACCATGGAAAAGATATTATTACCATAGATACTGTAACCCAAACAAAGCTTACGAATACGCCCACTCAGGTCTAGACGTTTGGACGATTGACGATATGCTGCCGGTCTTGAGATATCTGGATGAACACGTACAGACCTTCTCGGACTTTGACGAACTTCGAGATATGTTAAGAACTTACAGGGATGACATTCATCACCTTGTCAGGAGAGGTTTAGAGACCATGGAATTCGCAAGAGAACACCTGATCTGGGAGAAGTTCGAGCACAGGATCCTACAGGTTTATTCAAGCTTTTTCTAACATAAGGCGAGGGCCCTGCTTATCTATAGCGAGTGAGTAGGTGAATCTATCTCTTCTTATTGTTTAAGCTGCCGGTGAAACCAGGTGCGTGGTGAGAGGCCTTGGACAGGACACTGAGGGTTAAAGAAAATGTGGATCGGCTCCTAGTTCCCGACGGGGCAACGGTCATCTCGGTATCTGGAGGCCATGTGATAGTCAACGGTCCAGTGATTTGTGAGGGAGACGCGCTCTTTGAGGGAGGGCTCCGGGCTGAGTCTCTTGAAGCCGACGGCAGCGTGAACGTACTAGGAGACCTGAAGCTCAGGCTCGACGCGGAGGTGTCTAGGAGCCTTAGGGTCTCAGGGAGAGTTGAAGTAGGGAGCTCCCTCGATATAGGGGGTTCCCTCAGGTGCAGGTCCCTCAAGGCCGGTTCGCTCGACGTGGGAGGATCTGCGAGGGTCTACGAGAGCCTCGAGGCCGACAGAGTCGACGTCGGCGGACCCATGAGGGCCGGAGACACGGAGGTGCTCGAACTCGAGGCGAGGGGATCGGTGATACTCAAGAGCCTGAGGGCCGCCGAGGTAAGGGTCGGCGGGGTGCTCAGGTGCTCCGGGGACCTCAGGGCGGAGACGATAGACGTGGGGGGATCAGTAGACGTGGCGGGCTCGGCATCGCTGACCAGGTGCTACGTCGGCGGGGTGCTCCGGGTCAAGGGAGATCTGAGGGTTGAGGAGCTCGACGTGGGAGGGCTCGTCGAGGTCCAGGGGTCCATAGACGGCGGGGTCATGGATGTCGGCGGGGCCGCCAGGGTGGGCGGCAGGATAAGGCTCACCAGCTCCCTGGAGGTGGGCGGGAGGCTGAAGGTGGGCGAGGATGTCGAGGCCGAGAGCGTGGAGGTCGGCGGAAGGGTGAACGTGAGGAGGCTCACGGCCAGGGAGGAGTTCGAGGTCAGGGGGAGGGCGAGCGGCGAGGTCTTTGAAGCCAGGAGGATAGCCGTGGGGAGGAGGGCCAAGATCGACGGTCTGCTCGTGGGAGAGGAGGTCGTGGTGAGCAGGTACGCCGAGGTGGAGGACGTGAGGGCCGACAAGGTGTGGATACTCCAAGGCGCGAGGGTCAGGAGGGTGACGGGCGGGGAGGTCCACGTGGACCCTGGGGCCGAGGTGGAAGAACTCCTCTACCACAGGTCCGTGGAGATCCAGCCGGGGGCCAGGGTGCTCCGAGGTCCCCTGCGGGTGGAGCCGGGGGAGGGAAAGTGATCAGCCCTCCCGGGCGCGCCTCCCCCCGGAGGGGACCGGCTCGGCGAGGCCCGCGGAAACCAGGTCCCTGACCACGGACCTGAAGTCCTCCCAGCTCACCTCGACCTCGGATAGGGTGAGCTCGTAGGCCCCTCCCAGGTCCTCCCTGAGCGAAAGGGCGTAGAGGACGTGATACGCGACCGTGGACAGCCTGCGATCCCTCAGGTACTTCAGGTAATCCTCGACCCTCAACCGCCTCATCAGCCGCATGTAGGGTAGGGGGCCGGGCACGAGCCTCCTGAACCTCTCGTCCGATCCCGGGCCGGTCTCCACCCCTGGAGACGAGGTGTTTGGGGCCAGCTCCCTCTTGACGCCAGCCAGGTCAGCCGAGACGCGGTCGGCGAGTGACCTGACGTATTGAGCGAACCCGTCCTCGCCTGAGATCCTCGTCAGCGAGGAGACCGCCTTCCCGTAGGCCGTGGGGATCTGGAACATCCTCATCTCAGCCCTGGGGCCGCCCGACTCTGCCAGGGCGGCCAGCTCCCTGCAGCCGTGCCTCCTCGCGAGGGCCGCCGTGAGCCTGGCCAGGGACCTGAGGCCCTCTGCGTCGGATGAGGCGAGCTCCACGGCCAGGCCCGCGGCCGCCGAGGCGACCGCCTCCAGCAGCCTGGGGTCCAGGTTCGACGGAACGTCGCCGTCGGTGTGGTAGTACCTGTCTGGCCACTCGCCGTAGGCCGCCTGCGGCACGCCCACCTTCGGGTCAGCGAACACGTGGTGGTCGCTCCCGTCGGAGTACGGGTTCAGGGCGAGGGGTGCCCAGGGGACGGAGTGGCCCTCGAAGTACTGCCTAGTGGAGAGGGCAACCTCCAGGGCCCTGTGGGCCAGGAGGGGCATGAAGGAGGGGGAGTAGAGCGGAAAGCCAACGACCGACAGGGTGCCGCCGGTGACGGACAGGTCGGAGCCCACCATGTCCAGGTTCAGGACCGCGGCCAGGAGGGAGGGGAGGTCCGGGTTAGAAGAGAGGTGGGCTATGGTCCCCGTGAACTCCGGGACCAGCCAGAGCCTGAATCCCATCCTAAGCCTCCTCCCGCCGGCCTGGAGCTGGGAGACTACCCTGGCCGCCTCCACGGCCGCGGCCACGCCGGAGGCGTTATCGTGGGCGCCTGGCCTTGGGTGGCATATGTGGGCGATGAGGAGGACGTCTAGATCCTCCTCCCCCGGTATCCTGGCCTCGAGCACCCTCAGGCGGGACTCCCGGTACTCCGCGTCTACGCGGAACCGCAGCCTGACCCTCTCCCCCCTGGCGAGGAGCGACCTGAGCCTGTCCGCCCACTCCCTCGAGACGGTCAGCGCCACCCCCATCTTACCCAGCTCCTCTGCCGTGGGCCAGATTCCGACGTAGGGGAAGCTTCCGGGGTCCGACTGGTTGGAGTACGTGAGCGTCCCCCTGGCACCCCTCCTCATCACGGCCATCCTGTGGACCAGGCTCGCCCTCCCACCAGCCAGCACGATCTTCCCGGACACTGGCGCGTCGTAGTCCCTCTCAGACACGCCCTCTCCGACGTCCACGAGTTCGGCCTCCTCCCACCCCTCAGTGGGGGCACTGTGGGCGGCCACCACGGTTGGGTGCCTCGATAACGTGGCTATCAGCTCCCTCTCCGGCTCCACCATCCAGAGCTCGGCGTCCCTGACCTCCCAGCCCACCGGAGCCACCCACCCCCAGTACTCCGTCCTCCCGTCGGCCTGGTAGTCGTAGACCCTCACCTCGAGCCCCGCCTCCTCCAGGAGTCCCCTAGCGAACTCCACGGCGGCGTCGAATCCTGGAGAGGCCTGAATCCTGTGGTGGAGAGAGATTCCCCAGACGTCGTCAAGGGCCCGCCTGCCGTCGGCTAGCCTCGCGCACTCCCTAACGGTCTTGGCCAGCAAGGCGACCGACCGAGCGGCGGGTTGAGTACAGAAATTAATGCTGGAGCCCGAGCAGGTCTCCCATCAGGCGCTCGGCCTCCCCGAGGGGCGCCCCCTTCACGAGCACCCCGCCCTCCGAGTAGGCCACGACCGCGACCCCGCCCGAGTCGAACCTGGAGAACTCGGGCCTGACCTCCAGGGGCCTCCACCCCAGTTCCTTAGCCCTCCTGAGGGCAGCGAGCGGTCTGACACGCGGCTCGAAGAAGAAGTGCGAGCCCCCCCTGCTGAATACCCTGCCCGGATCCTCGTCTATCTCCCTGTACTCCCCCCTGCCGCAGACCCTGCACTCCGGGTTCCTAGATATCTCCACCGACTCGAAGGTCATCTCCCTCAGGTCGAATATCAGCATCCTCCCCCTGGTCGGCTGGCCCGCACCCGAGAGGAGCTTTATCGCGTCCGCCGCGGAAACCGCCCCCACGAGCGCCGGAACCGGCCCCACCACGTGAACAGGGTGGTCCCTCAAGCCCTGGGGGAAGAGACAGGCCAGGCAGGGATCCTCGCCGGGCCTCATGAAGAACGCGTAGGCGCCGAACCACCCGTCCACGGCGGCGTAGGTGTGGGGCACCCCCTCCGCGACGCAGGCCTCGTTCACCGCCTCCCTGACCGCTGCGTTGTCCGCTGCGTCCATGACCAGGTCTACGCCCCTGACGACCTCCCTGGCCAGCCTGCCTACGACCGGCCTGTAGAAAGACTCCAGGTCCACGTCGGGGTTGAGGGCCCTGAGCCTCTCGGCGGCGGCGAAGGCCTTCGGCCTCCCCACATCTGCCCGGGTGTAGAGGACCTGTCGGTTCAGGTTCGAGGGCTCAACGAGGTCCCAGTCGACGAGCCTCAGCGAGACCCCGGCGGCGGCTAGGTACGTGGATATGGGAGAGCCGAGCCCCCCCAATCCGACGACCGCCACTCTGGATTTGGAGAGCCTCTCCTGGCCCTCCACCCCGAGGAGGGGTATCTGACGCGAGTATACCTCGTCGATCTCCCCGAGGCTGACCACACCACCGCTCAAGGCTTGACCGCCCCCCTCAGCCAGCTCAGGTATGCCCCGAGGACCCTGGCCACCCTCAGCCCAATGACCTCCGGCACCTCGTAGGGGTGCATCTCCCTGAGCCTGGACTCCAGCATCTCGTACCCCGACTCTGTGGTCTTGACGATCAGGAGGTGCTCGGAGTCCTCGACCACCCTTCCCTCCCACCGGTAGACGCTCCTCACCCCCGGGACGACGCTGACGCACGCCGCCAGGCGCTCCTCCACCAGGGTCCTGGCCAGCCTGGCCGCCGACTCCCCGTCCCCCACGGCGGTCGTGAGCACGACCAGGACGTCACCCTCTCCCACCCCGCCGCCCATAGGGGGCGCGCCCGAGCGGGAGAATTTAACCGGCCCGCCGGCTCAGGGGGTCGCCCCGAGGGCCAGGAGGACCACCACTATCAGCACGCCGACGCCGACCTCCACCGCGCCGTAGAACAGGATCCTCCCTCCAGATATCCTCCCCAGGTACGCGCCGAGGAAGAAGAGGGAGGCCAGGATGAGAGCCATCGAGGTCGTGAACGCGGCCTGCACCGTCAGAATCCCCCTTGCGGCCATCAGGAAGGGCGATATGGCAAGAGTCGTGAAGGAGGCCGGGACCAGGGAGCTGGCCAGGGATATTACCACCGCGGATATCCTGTGGGCCTTGGCCACCACGGAGCTCCTCAGGCTGGTGAACACCGCTGCCTCCATCTCCCTTATCTCCTGGGATCTCTCGGCCATCTCGGTGATGTACGTCCCCACGGCGGCCGACAGGGCTATCCCCACCACCGCCCCCACCCCCGCGCTTATCACAGACCTTGGGTCGGCCACCCCGTAGACGTAGGAGCCCGCTACCACTCCAAGCACTGTGAGGAGGCCGTCGAAGGAGTTGGTCACGGCGTACCTCCTGGCCACCTCGCCGAGCTTGGTCATCTCGGCGTAGGACTTGAAGGCGTACCAGGCGTCCTCCAGGGACTCCTCGAGGTCCTCGACGAACTCCTCTATCCTCTCCCTCACGGACTGGGACTCAGGTTCGCTCAAGGTGAGACAGCCCCTCCCAAGACCTCAGTCCCCCCGACGCCGTCACCTGAGCTTCACCACGAGAACGGGCCTCGTGGTCAGCTCGAGCACGCCCAGGGCGACGCTCCCAAAGACCAGCGACTTGATGCCAACGGTGCTCCTGGAGGGGATAAGTATCAGGTTGACGTCGTGCTCCTCTGCCGACTCCACGATCTCCTGGGCCGGTCTCCCGACCCGGACCTCCGTCAGGACAGTCTGGGCGTGCTTTACCATCCTCCCGTAGACCTCCCTCAGCCTCCTCTCGGCGTCTCCCTTGAGGACCTCGAAGGCCGCGTCCCTCGCCCTTGCCTCGCTCCCGTAGGTCTCTCTCGTCGCCTCGGCCACTGCCTCCAGCAGCTTCGAGTCTATGACGTGGAGTAGGATCAGCTCCCCGGGCCTGCTGGGGCTTGAGGCGAGTATCTCCTCGACCGCCGACACCGCCTCCTCGGAGAAGTCGGTGGGAAACAGGACCCTCGGGAACATTCCGCGGCTCCCCCCGGCTGGCATCATAAAAAGGCAAGCCGAGGGCCCCAGCCCGAGACGGAGATGACGCTCACTCCCGAGCAGTTGGGGCTTGCGCTGGCGTTTGTGGGACTGGCCCTGCTCCTGTGCTCCGCCGCCCTGGCCATTCAGACCCACAGGGTGAGGGCAGGCCTCCAGAGGACCATCGACGACCTGAGCATTGCCCTCGACGAGGTGGATGAGTCCCTCAGGTCCCTCGAACGAAGCGGGATCCAGGCCGCAGGAGACCTCGAGAGGCTCGCGGACTCGATCGAGGAGGTGGCCGAGAGGGCGGGGAACGTGAGCATCTTGGGAGTGAGACCGTTCGAGGGGTACGCCGAGAGCCTGAGCGAGGCGGCCGAGGGCCTCAAGGGCCTCGCGGGCGACGTGGGATCGCTTGAGGTCCCGGACCTCTCTGCCGCCCGCGCGGCCACCCTGAGCGCCAGGGGGGCCGTGAAATCCCTGAGCGTCCTCCTGTACATCCTCGCGGCCCTCTTCGCCCTTACAGGGGCCGGCATGGCGCTGGGCGGGCTCGCCCTGAGGTCGGCCATCCCGTAGGCGGGCGGTGCGCTGAGGTGCCCAGTAAGATCCTGGGGGTGGACGAGGCCGGTCGGGGCCCCGTCCTGGGGCCCATGGTGATCTGTGGCGCGCTGATCCACGAGGGAGACGAGGAGGTCCTCGCAGGTCTCGGCGTGAGGGACTCCAAGCTCCTGACTCGGCGCAGGAGGGAGGAGCTCTACGACGAGCTGGTTCACGCCCTGAGGGCATACCGCCTCGTGGAGATCTGGCCCGGGGAGATAGACGAGGCCGTCAGATCCGGCGGCCTAAACAGGCTGGAGGCCAGGATAGCCGCCGACCTGATACGGGAGCTGAGGCCTGACGTTGCGATCCTGGACGCGCCAGGCAGATACCCCGAGTCCTACGCCTTCGAGGTCAAGAGGAGACTCGGAGACGTCGAGGTGAAGATCGTTGCGGAGAACAAGGCCGACGTGAACTACCCGGTGGTCTCGGCGGCCTCCATACTGGCCAAGGTCCACAGGGACAGGATCATAGACCGACTGAGGGAGGAGTACGGCGACTTCGGCTCCGGCTACGCGGGTGACGACAAGACCATCCGGTTCCTCCGTGAGTGGGTCAGGGAGAGGGGGTCGCTCCCCCCAATAGCCAGGAGGAGCTGGTTGACGTCTGCCAGGGTGGTGGCGGAGGAGCTGGGGGACCTCGTCGATCACCTCGAGTGAGCGGAGCCGGAAGCGTTGAATAGGAGCGCCACGGCCTCACCGGGGTGGGGCCATGGGACTGCTCGATGGGAAGGTTGCCGCGGTCACCGGCGGGACCTCCGGTATTGGGCTCGCTACGGCCAGGCTCCTCGCCTCGGAGGGCGCGAGGGTGGCGCTGGTCGGCAGGTCTAGGGAGAGGGGCGTCGAGTCCGTCAGGGCCCTGGCAGAGTCTGGTTTTGAGGCGACGTTCCACCGAGGAGACGTGTCTAATGAGGGGGACGTCGAGAGGGTGGTCGGCGAGATCCTCAAGGCCCACGGAAGGATAGACGTGCTGGTCAACAACGCCGGCATATACCGCGCCGCCCCGCTGACTGAGCTGAGCGTCGAGGACTGGGACTCTGTGATAGCGACCAACCTCAGGGGCACATTCCTCATGACCAGGGCGGTGCTCCCGCACATGATCGAGATGGGAGGGGGGAGCATAGTGAACGTGAGCTCCACCGCCGGGATTAGTCCGTACGCGAAGGGCACGGCGTACTGCGCTTCCAAGGCTGCCGTGGTAGCCTTTACAAGGGCGCTGGCCCTGGAGGTGGCGGACAAAGGCGTCAGGGTTAACGCGGTCTGCCCCGGCCTCACCGACACGCCCATGCTGAGGGGGATCGCCCCAAGTGAGGAGGCCTACAGGGACTTCTCGAGACTGGTGCCGCTCGGCAGGATAGCGAATCCGGAGGAGGTGGCCAGGGTCATCCTCTTCCTGACCTCTGACCTGTCGTCGTACGTCACTGGAGCCGTGTACGTCGTGGATGGAGGGATAACCGCGGGGCGGGTCTCCACGGTCGTCTCGAATCGAATGTAGCCTCCAGCCGATCAAGGCGCTGACGCCAAGACGACGGACTACGGGGGCTCTGGGGAACTCAGCAATCGTACAGGGGCACCTTCGAACTCGCCAAGGACCGTTAACCGGAGAGTCCGGAGGTGGAAGTTCTGCTGGGAAAGGTTAATGACCCTTAATTTTCGGTCCTTCGCATCTGACCCTGGCGTCGACAGAGGTGTCTGGGCTGTGCCGGAATCCCTAACTGACAGGGATGCAGAAAGTGGAGAGAGCAGAAGCGATGAAATCTATAGCTTCATCAACGTGGTAAGGGGTGGCCTTTGGCTTTACGTTAGGTCTGTCGGCGTGAGTCTGATCGGTTACCTGTACTGGGTCGTCGTCTCCAGGGTTGGGGGCGCTGACGTTGTCGGATCGGCCAGCGCGGTGTTCAATCTTGCAATCCTAGTTTCAGGAACGCTCTCCTTCGGCGTGATAGGGGCACTAAGAAGGTTTCTGGGAGAGGCGATCTCCCGCGACGACGAAGAGCTTGTATCAGAATACTTCTGGACGGCGATCCTCTTCCTTCTATTGATCCGATCCTTAGCGAGCTCTCTCCTCATATTGCTCGTGGGGGGAGGAGTGGCCTCCCTCAGGTTTAGCTCCATCCAAGTGAAGTTTGCCAGCATACTCCTCCTAACGAGTTCCGTTTCAATCCTTGACTCGCTTCTCATTTCATACTTGAGAACCAAGGAGCTAGCGATTTCCTACTTCTTAGGAGGGCTTGGAAAGCTGACAATCGGGGCGTGGCTCGTAGCGGCCGGGATGGGATGGGAGGGAGCCCTCATTGGCCAGATCTCGGCGCACCTCATCACGTTCGTTGGACTTGCCTACGGCGCCAGGGGTCTGGTGAGGAAGCTTGTCTCACCCTCCCTCAGGAGTCTCACTCAACTCCTCCGAGCGGGTCTCCCTGTGTGGCTTCCATCGGCGATCAGTATGGTGGGGCAGAATCTCGGCGTGCTGGTAGTGTATAGCTTCTCGGGGAGCTCAGAGGCTGGAACATACTATGCCGCTTATGCGGTAGTCGCGGCCCTTGCTTCCCTCCCAACCATCCTAGTGAACCTGCTCGTTCCGGTATTCAGCGGTAGACGGGAGGATGAGGTGTTCTCTAGGGAGATCTTGAGGATAGCATCCTATGTGTCCACTCTTGCATCCGTATCCCTGATCATTTACCCGGAGGTCCCCCTGGGATTCTTGGGTAGAGAGTATCTGGAGAGCGTTGGGGTTCTGAGGGTGCTCGCCGCCACCATAGTCCCCCTGTCAGTGACCTCTGTCTTACTCTCCCTGATATACTCCAGGGACATGTATTCGCAAGTGGCCTTCCTGGGGCTCTCTCAGACTCTCCCGAGGATTGGGCTCTACCTCCACCTGACTCCGCGGCTGGGTGGTATGGGGGCTGCCCTCGCCTACATGAGTGGAGGGCTCTCGGGACTCATGTTCTCCATCCTCCTGCAGAGGCTGGCGGGGCTGAGCGTCGCAGATAGGAGGCTCGCCGCCTTCGTCGGAATTCCATCCACCGTTGGGGCAGCCATCTGGCTCCTTAGAATACCTTGGTTTGTCGGGGTTCCCCTCTTGGTACTCACGAGTTCCAAGCTCTTGGCGAGGCTGGGGCTGCTGAGTAGGGATAAGCTCGTAGGCGTGTTCAAGGCTCTGACTCCGGGGGTAATCATCCGGAACTTCTACGGGCTGTTCAAGCTCATAGATAGGATGCTCTACGGTGGGGAGTGAAGGGCCGATTGTTATTCTCCCTGCTTTCGAGCCACGGCAAGGACGAAGGCGGAGTTGTTGGGGTCGTCGTTTGGCATCGCCAGAGGGAGGGCCACGGAGAGGTATGTCCGAGTACTGAGTTTCTTCAGCACGTTGGCCAGGAACCGTCTAGGACACATGGAGGCCAGGAGAAGTATCCTCAGGACCCTCTTGAGGGGGTCAACGTGGACGGGTTGGTCGCCTGACCTGGCTATCAGCCCAAACCTCCAGAGTGTCCTCAGGAGGGTGGGGGAATATCTGTACAGACCGTAAAGCCTGACTACGCTGAGCCCAGACTCCTCCAAGAGATCCACAAACTCCTCGACAGTCATCTCATTAATGTGACCTTCAGTATAGGCTATTGTATCGTAGACTGGCCTATTGGGCGTGGATATGAGCAGGTATCCCTCGTCATCCAAGATGCGTCTCAGGTTCTCGAGGAGAATCCTTGATCCCTCTCTGGTGACGTGCTCAATTACCTCAAAGCAAACCGCCGCTGAAAAGGGCCCGTATTTCCCAAGCAGCCTTCCTCCCAGATTTGGGTCGGTGAAGTCCCCCAGCATCAGGTCGATCCTACCTCGATCGAATAGTGGCTGTAGGGTCCGGGAGGCAGACTGCAGCGCCCTGGCGTCTATGTCTACGCCGAGTATTTTACACCTTGAACATTCTGAAGCGATTACGGCAATGCCCCGGCCAGAGGAGCACCCCACATCCACTACAGAGGCGATCGTGGGGATTCGGGAGAGCAAGATGCCCGCGAACTCGTAGAATACAAAACTATTTAACCAGTTAAACATTCTATTTTCTAATGAATCAAACATTTTAGACAATTCAAGGAAATCATCTTCCAAGACTCCCTTCTTCAGCTTAGCCGACAGCTCGAGTATGGCCCCCTCCAGAAGGTCTTCCCCCTTACCGAACCCCCCCTTCTCCAACCCGACACCTGAGAGTCCGCTTTCCCTCCCTCTGAAAAGCTTACCCAGCTGCCCGCCCTATCGGCTTTTGACCTCTGCAGGCAACTCGGCTGGTAGGATTCTCCAGATCGGCCCGGCAGGCTGTGAGACCTCCCTCAATTCCGTCGGCTACACTTTTATTTCGAGGGAACCGGTTGGGCTCTGGAGATGCCCAGGGGTGCTTCAAAATGGGGAGTTGACGTTCAAGCGACTTCCAGAGGGCCTGCAGCGGTACGTCAAGGCGCTGGCGAGGGGGGCCATAGCGATGAGTTTCGGCCTCGGAGACCTAGTGGCCGGTGGCGTCCTGGCGGCCAACCTGGGCGTGATGAGGTCGATCCCCTGGGCGGTGGCCATCTACCCGGGCATGCTCAGCGCCAGGGGGGCCGTGAACGGCGTCCTCTCCGGTAGGCTGAGCACCGGGCTCAACCTGGGCTCGATCAGGCCTTCCCTGAGGGAGAACACCGAGGACTTCTGGGCCACGATCTCCGCGGCGTTCACGCTGACTCTGCTCGCGTCGGGCTCCCTCACCCTCACGCTGGGCCTCTCCCTGATCCTAGGCGGGCTGGGCGGGGTGGATCTATTGGGAGACCTGCTGCCCGTCATAACGGCATCGATGGGCGTGTCCCAGCTCGTCATGGCTCCGACAACCTCGCTGGCATCGTTCGCGTTCTTCAGGCTGGGGCTGGACCCCGACTACGTCACCTATCCCAGCATGAGCACCGTCGCGGACCTCGTGGTCAGCGCCTCGTACGTGGCCGTCCTCCGGCTGTTCCTGTCTGGGGGACTGGGGAGGAAGGTCGTCCTGGCGCTGACCCTGGGTTTCGTCGGGGCAACCCTGCTGCTGATGGCGCTGATGGCTAGGAGCCCGGAGTACAGGAGGGTGGTGAGGGAGGCCTCCGTGTCCATCGCGGGGGTGTCGCTGATCGTGGCGCTGACCGGGAACCTCCTCCTGAGGGTTGAGCGGGAGATAGGAGCTCTCCGATCGGTCTACATCGTGTATCCAGCCCTGCTAACGATGGTGGGTGACTTCGGGTCCATAGTAGGCTCCGTCGCCACGACCAGGCTCGCCCTGGGCACGGCGCGGCCGGGGCCGGGGATGCTCGTGGACGTCGCGCCCGAGGCCGCGGGCACGTGGACCGCGTGGCTCATTGCCTCCCAGGCCTTCGGAATAGTAGCGGCCGCGAGCGAGGGGTCCCGGGGGCTTGGCTGGCTCGCCTCCCTGATAGGAATCAGCGGGCTCGTGGCGACGGCCTCTATAGTCCTCATAGCCCTGGTCGTGGCCGCGCTGACCTTCAGGATGGGGCTGGACCCGGACAACTTCGTCAACCCCATAGAGAGCTCCCTTGCAGATGCCGTGACCACCGGATCCCTCCTCCTCGCCCTGGGGGTCCTGCCACGGGCCTGAGGGAAGGCTTATATTCTCCCTGCGTTATACTGTTATACGATATACGATGGTCGGGTCGGAGGCCGACTGGGAGGAGTTCGAGAGGAGGATGGAGGAGCTCAGCAAGAAGCTTGAGCGTCTCTCAGAGGTCATAGAGGAGAGCCTGACGAGGAGCTTGTCTAGGGCGGCCAAGAAGGCCGCCAGAATGTCCATAATCACGCCGGGAACGACCGTCGAGGTCAGGACGGGGCCGGAGGAGGTGGTGATGAGGAGGCCCATACCCATCAGGGGGCTCGACAGGAGGCTGTACGAGAGGATAAGGGACCTGGCGGCCGAGACTGGCAGGACCGTGGGGCAGGTGATGAACGAGGCCATGAGGTTCTACCTGAGCCGAGTCGACCTCGCGGAGCTGGAGGCCGAGAGGGAGAGGGTGCTCGAGAGGCTCAGGGTGGTCGGCGCTCCCGGGGCGGTCGAGGACGAGGAGGTGAGGGAGATACTGAAGAGGGAGTACCTAGAGATCCTCGAGGAGATCAAGGAGAGGATGTCGAGGCTGAGGTCCAGGGAGGTCGAGGGGGGCGGGTCCGGAGCCGGCCAGAGGGGCTGAACGGTCGAGATACCTCTCCTGGAACCTCCTCCACCTTGGGTAGAACTATTTTACGCGGCTCCCCCGCGGACACCGATCCGGAATGGGGGCGGCATCCAGCTACGTCAGGCTCCTCAAGCTGAAGCAGACTTCCCTCCTAGTGTTCTCCGGCGTTGTCCCCATGATTGTGGGGGGTTCGGGATCAGTCGGCCTTCAGAGGGCCCTTATCTACGTTCTGGGGGTGGGGATGGCCGTCGCCGGGACGACGGCGGTCAACATGTACTTCGACAGGGACATCGACGCCGCCATGAGGAGGACCTCCGGTCGCCCCCTCCCGAGCGGAGAGATAGATCCGCCCCACAGGGCGGTCGCGCTCGGGTTGGCTCTCTTCGCCCTGGGCGTCCTCACGTCGCTGAAGCTGAACGCCCTCGTGGCTGGCGTAGTGGCCATGGGCTTCGCCTTCGACATATTCGTCTACACGGTGGCGATGAAGAGGAGGACGCCCTGGTCTGTCATATTCGGAGGCGTGGCCGGGGCTGCGCCCGCCCTGGCGGGTTGGGCCGCGGCGACCGGCACCCTCGGGCTCGGGGGGCTCCTGTTCGCTGCGCTGGTCATGCTCTGGATCCCGGAGCACATCTGGACCCTGGCCACCCACTACGCCGACGACTACGCCAGGGCCGGGGTCCCCATGCTGCCGGTCGTCTGGGGCCCCAAGAGGTCGGCCCTGGCCACCCTCGCCTGCGCGGTCGGCACGTCCGCCCTGGCGCTCTACCTCGGGTTCGTGGCCGGGCTGGGAACCTGGTACGAGGCTGTGGTGGCCGCGGCCTCGGCGGTCCTGCTCTGGGCCACCGGGTCCTTCGCCAGGGATCCCTCTCCGGGCGCGGCCCTCAGGGCCTTCAAGGTGGCGAACTCCTACCTGGGAATTGTCCTGCTGGCGGCCCTGGTGGCGTCAGTCCTGTGAGCCCTTCACGGGCTCACCTGTAGCTTATCCACTCGGGCCTCCTCTGGTCGGCCCGGACGGCCGCCTCAAGAGCCACCCTGATCAGATCCTCCTGAGGGGGCTTCTCGAACTGGGTCTCCTCCTCCGCGCCCTTGACGGGCGAGACCGACAGGAACACGCCGCCGACCCTCACCCTGTGCGGAGTGCCCGCCTCGGCCAGCCTGGCGTTGTACTGCGCGGCCACCGCGACGAGCGTGCCCAGCTCCATCTCGGTGATCAGGACCCCCATCCTCCTGAGGTACTCCAGGTACCTCTCCGCCTCCCAGGGCTCCGCGGCGGCCGGTGCCTCCTCGACCTCGTACAGGGCGTCCTTCGCGTGCGTCACTCCAACGTGTAGGTTCTCTCCCGGAACGTACCCCAGGTCGACGGCCGCCTCGATCAGGGCCTCGGTGACGCCGGGGTCGGTGAAGAGTGGGAACCTCTCTCCCGCGATCTTCGGGGTGACGCCGTCCTGGGCCACGACCCCGGTGGACACCACCAGGTCGCCGACGTGAACCCAGGGCTGGAGAGATCCGCAGGTCCCGGGCCTGATCAGCACGGCGTCTCCCTCGGATAGGTCCAGGGCCTCGAGCACCTCCCTCACCACTATCGCGGCGGAAGAGGGTCCGATCCCCGTGTCCACCGCCGAGACGGGAACCCCCTCGTATTCCCCCGTGATGAGGAGGAACCTCCCGTCGTGCACAACCCTCGCTCCGCTCAGCAGATCGGCGATCTTCTTGACCCTGACCCTGGAGCCGGGCATGAGCACCCTGCCAGCGACGTCTCCCTCCCCCGCCCCTATGTGGTAGAGCCTCCCCCGCTCGTCCCTGAAGACCATACCTCCCCCAGCCGCGCGCTTCATTTAAAGTGAGGATCTCCGACGGCCCTGGCCACACTGAGACCGGAAGGAAACTCAACTCGCCGTGAAGGCTCGCCGCAGCCGTCAAGAGACGATGCACGAGATGCTCACGCCGAGCGCCGACGCCGGGCCCCTGGCCCCCGGCCCGTCCCCTCGGCCGCGGCTAAGCGCCCCAACCTCGCGGACCCCCAGAGGATAACACTAATACGATTGTTTCGTGTTAACGGACCCCGTGAGATCCTCGGCCGTGGCCGTGGTGGCGCTGGTCGCCCTGCTCGCCGCGGCGGCCCTGTCCCTCTGGGTCTCCGGAGAGCTCGGCGATCGTGAGAGGGAGGGGGGCGGCGCCGTCCTCCACGTGCTGACGAGGCACGACGCCACCACGCTCATGATAGCGAGGGAGGCCTTCCTCAACTCCACCTTCGCGAGGGAGGCTGGCGTGGTCGACGTGGTGTTCATCAAGCCGAATCCAGCCCTCTGGAGGGACACGATAGATCGACTCGGCTACCTGGACGTGGCCTGGGGCGGCGGGCCGACGGCGCACAATATTCTGGCCGAAGACGGCTACCTCCTGCCCATAGAGGACGAGGTCGCGCTTCAGGAGGCCTCACACATCCCGGACAGCGTTGGGGGGATGCCTCTCAAGAGGTTCGACCCCCAGGGTCGGCTGCTGTGGGTCGCAACCTCGATGTCCTCCTTCGGGATCATCGTGAACGAGCCCATGCTGGAGGAGTACGGCCTGCCCTCGCCCAGGCTATGGGAGGACCTGGCCAGCCCGGAGCTGGCGAAGCTGCTCCCTAAGCCCGCCGTCGCGTTCTCCAGGTCCACCCAGTCGGGCTCCCACACGAGGATCTACCAGATAATCCTGCAGAAGTTCGGCTGGGAGCGGGGTTGGGTCGTTCTGACCGGCATGGCCGCAAATGGAAGGCCCTACGGAGGGTCGGTGGAGGCCCTCTCTGCCCTCGAGGCGGACGAGGTGCCGATAGCCATCGGGATAGACTTCTACGGGTACACGGCCCAGGTGGAGAGGCCCGGCGTGAGGTACGTGGTGCCATACAACGAGTCCATCGTCGGCGGGGATCCCGTGTCCCTGCTGAGGACCTGCCAGAACAGGGAGGCCGCGCTGGCGTTCATCCGATGGATACTTTCGGTTGACGGCCAGAGGATATGGCTGGACCGCAGGGTGAACAGGCTGCCGGTGAGGACCGAGGTCTTCGACACGCCCGAGGGCCGCGAGAGGCCTGACCTCAAGGCGGCGCAGGAGATGATCCTCGGCAACGTGGGGATCAGGTTCAACGAGACCAGGGCCAGGATGAGCTACTTCGCGACCGCCTACTACTTCGACGCAGTCCTCTGCGACCCGCACGACGCCCTCGTCTCGGCATGGTCGGCGATGGTGAGGGCCCTGGAGTCCGGGAGGATAAGCCGGGAGGAGTTCGAGGAGCTGTGGTGGGAGCTGGGCAGGCCGATCAGCTGGGAGGAGAACGGAACCGTCCTCACGTTCACCGAGGAGTACGCGGCCTCCATAAACTGGAGGATGAGGGACGACCCCGCCTTCGCGTCGAGGATGACGTCGATATGGAGGGAGGCCGCCCAGAGGAGGTACGAGGGGATCGCGCGCAGGCTGACCTCCGGCTGAACGGAGCCGCGTCCGGGTCCTATCCCGCTCACACGAGGATGACCCTCACACCCAGCCCTCGAGCCACCTTGCCCTGGACCTCGTCCGACGTCACGAGGGGCAGACCGTCTCTCTTGGCCAGGGACACGTAGAGGGCGTCGTAGACCGTGATCCCCCTGGCCATCGCGAGGTCGAAGGCGGCCGGAAGGAGGTCGGACTCGTCCACGAGTTCGAGGTTCCCCGCGGCCAGGGCAAGGAGGGCCTCAAACTTCTTGGACGCGTCCTCGTCCCCTATGAATCCCCTCCTCCGCGCCTTCCAGATCGCGTTGGCAACCTCCTTCAGGGCGTGATCGACCGACTCGGCCCTCTTCAGAAATGGGATTACCCCCCTCCACCCCTCCTCCTTCAGGACGAACTTGGCCAGCGCGGAGGCGTCAATCACGTTCAAGCGTCCCTGTCCTCCCGAACGGCCCCCGCCGAAAATCCCCTGGGGACTCCCCTCGTCGACTCTATGGTCTCAACCACCTTCATCAGATTCTCCTCCCTCTCCAGCTCTCTGATCCTCTCTGTCACGAACCTCCTGAGTTCCTCACTCCACTTGATCCTCCCGGAGTACCTCCGCATCTTCTCCTTGATCTCCCTGGGGACCTTGAAGCTGACGACCTCCGACATCTCTTTTGGTATTACCGATCGTGTAATTTAAGTCTACCATTTTGGGACTTTGGGTATTACCGCCGACGCGCGCCTTGCCTCTGGAGGGCGGCCCCCAGACCCGAGTGGTTTTAGCTTCCTGGCCAGCCGAGACTCGCCGATGAGCCACGACACCAGCTCCGACCCGAGAATCGTGGTCGCCGAGATAGCAGTGGCCGGTCTGGCCAGGCACCTCCCCCAGCTGCCCAGACAGCACCAGAGGGAGCTCGAGCCCGTCGTCGGTCCCCTGCGCCAGCACGTCGCCACCCTGCGATACTCCTTCCTCCCCCCTCGGCAGGCGGCGGAGCAGGGCCTCCTCGACCCCATCGAGTCGGCCGGCGCCAGCCTGCTGAAGAGTTGGGACGAGCTCTCAAAGCTTCAGAAGTCGTCTGAGAGGATGGCGGCCAGCTGGGTCAGGTTCGCTGGCGTCACGCTGGCCGGGCTGAGGAGGAGATTCCTAGAGGGGGAGCCCAGTTTCGCGCACTCGATAGAGGCGGCCTGGGGCAGCGTAGCCCACGTCGAGCCCATAGCAGAGCGGCTCTGGAGGATCAAGATCGACGCGGGCGGCCTGGGGAAGTTCACCGTCGTCACGAACCTCCCGGGCGTCTCCAGCGGAGACGTGAGGGCATTCGCCGTGCTCCCTCCCAGGAGGACAGGGGGTGAGATCAGCCAGGGGATGCTGATAGAGGCCGAGGGGGAGGGTGAACCCGGCTCCCAGACCCTGCCGGTCGGCAGGTCGGAGGGGGAGGTGGAGGCGGCCCTGAGGGAGACCGCCAGGGAGCTCGGGGTCAGGTTGTAGGCTTAGACTCAAGCCGGTGAGGCTCACTCAAGGAGGTCCCTGAGCCTGGTCTGACCCTTGAACTCTCTCAGCAGCCTGCTCTTTGCCAGTAGACCGCGCAGGTCAAACCTGACCTCGGAGGTCAGCCTCGAGAGGGCTCCATCAAGCTCGTCGAACTCCTCAGGTCTGGACCTCAGCGCCAGCCTGATCGACTCCCTGATCTGCCAGCTACCCACGGGGGCGAAGTAGCCCGGCCCTATCTCCCTGATGGCCAGCACCGAGGCCTGGCGCCTGAGTTCGCGGACGAGGTGCTCCAGCACCGGGAGCCTCATGGCGTAGTGCCCCCCGTCCATCACCGGGAACCCCCTGTCCAAGGTCCCCTCATAGTTCGTGACGACCCTCGCCCTGTCGCCCGTCCAGATGCTCCCGGGAAGCCAGGCCTCGACCACCTCGAGCCTGTATGGGCCCGGGAGTATGAGGACCCAGTAGCGGTTGTCAGAGAATCTGGACCTGTGGAGCCTGACCCTGCCGGAGTACTCGGGGAGCTTGAGCGCCCTCCTCTTGAGTTCGAGCCCCACGGTTGAGTCCGTCGCCGTGATGGCCCACCTGGTCGGGACCAGTCGCCTCCTCCCCTCAGCTCCCAGCAGGGCGAGGCTCAGGAGCCTGGTGGAGTGGTAGACATCCACGCCCGAGTCGTAGAGTTCCACCAGGAGCTCTGAGGCCAGGGCGTCCCTGTCGGAGACGGCCCTCTCCACCGGAGTGGGGACGCGGGGCTCGGCCTCCAGCTCGACCCTCTCGGCCTCGGCCACCGGGCCGACCGGAGCGAGCACGCCGTCGAAGTCGAGCCTGGGCCTGGGCGGCCTGAGGAGTCTGGCCTCCATGGGGAGGGGCTGAGATGACATCGCCGCAAGCTGAATCGGCTCGAGGATACTCTCGTCCAGCCTCCTGGCGTTGACCCTCAGCGAGGCCGCGAGCAGACCAGCCCTGACCCTGATCACCTCGTCGAGCCCCCACCTGACCCACTCCCTCGGAGCATCGGCCCGGGAGGCGGCGTCGATGTCGTGGGCCATCATCGGGGCCACCCTCACGCGGGGGTAGGCCCACTCCCCCACGAGGACGGACGGCGGGGTGCCGCCCTCGAGCGTTCGAGCGTCCACCAGCCTGGGGAGCGGGAGAAACCTCTGGGCGCGGAGCCTCTCGAGTATCGGGCAGCGCTCGAGGCCGCACAGCCTCTTGGTCCCCTTGCACCTGACGCAGAGGTCCCTAGAGATCCGCTTGGGCAAGGCTCCGCATCCCCTCGCGTCTCAGGGTCTATGCCGGTCGGGAGATATCAACTTCGCCACCGTCAGGGGGAGAGAGGGGCCGGTGGGGAGGCGGTCAGGACAGCGGCCTCCTCGGGATCAGGTCCACTATCGTCAGGAGACCTGGGTCTGCGCCGAGCAGGGTGGGGATCATGTTGAGCACGGACCCAACGGTCCCCCAGTCCCCCTGCACGCCTGGCCTGATGGCCGCGTGCACCGGCGGCCGACCCCTGACGACGAACTCGTCGCGCTCGTCCTCCGCCCCAACGTACGCCTCCAGGATTAGGTCTATTCTCCTGCCGCCGTCGGCGTCCAGCCTGAGGGTCTGCCTCACCCCTGCGACCCTGCCGGGCTCGACCTTGACGAAGTCTGTCTCCACCTCTCCTCTGGCGATCACCGGCTCCACGGGAGACGATTTCACGCTGAGGGGCCTCCAGCCAAGGGCCTCAGCCAGGAGATAGGCCGACTGCTCGAGCCCCACGTGCGCGGTGATCTTCCCCGCGCTGATGGCCTCCCTGAACTCGTCCGGAGTCATTCCGGCCCCTATCTTCCTCTGGAATGGCCCCCTCCTCTTGGATGCGTCCACTATCCTCCTGACCTCGACCCCGTCGACCCTCGTGCACGGGAGGGTGAGCGTCGCGGGCAGCAGGTCCATCATGAACCCCGGGTTCACCCCGGCCCCCAGGACGGAGACCCCGGCCCACCTGGCCGAGTCGTCAAGCAGCCTTGCGGACGCCGGGTCCACTATCCAGGGGTAGGCGAGCTCCTCGCAGGTCGAGATGACGTCAGAGCCGAAGCCCACGGCCGTGATCAGGGTGTCGAAGACGTCCCTCAGCCTGGAGGAGGTCGTCACGATCACCACGTCCGGGGCAGACTCGACCAGCGCCACCTCCAGGTCGTCCTCGACCTCCAGGCCCAGCTCCTCCTCCAGGCCGACAATCTCACCCAGATCCTTCCCCACCTTCCCAGGGTCCACGTCCACGGCCGCGACCAGGTCGATCCACGGGTAGTCCTCCAGGATCGCCCGTACGACCATGGAGCCTATGGCCCCAACTCCAACCAGGGCGGCGTCGATCATGCCGGTCACCGGGCGCCTACGAGGGTGAAGGTAAAAGACCATGACGAGCGCGGGGATCGGTCCATCTGGGTGGGTCGGACGGGGCCTGCGGGCGGCCGGTGACCCTGAGCTCACGGCGGTCAACGCGACGCGCGCAGATCAGGGGACTTCTGGGGCCTGAGTCCCGGCCGGGTTCGCCGGGTCACCCTCGCCAGACCGGAGCGGGCGCGATCCAACGTTATTAGATAGCCGCACTCGCGCGGGGTAACATGGGCGGGGAGATAGACAGGATAAGGGCCAAGCTCGAGAAGCTGGACGACGCCCTCCTCGAGGGGAGGATAAGCGAGGAGACTTACAGGGAGCTTAAGGAGAAGTATGAGAGTAAACTCAGGGAGCTTCAGGGAGCTATTGAGGCCGTCGAGGCACCGGAGGCACGCGTCGCCGGGCCCATCGGCGGTCGAGGGCTCCCGCCCGGCGTTCAGGAGAGGCTGACCCCCGCCGCTCTCGCATTCGTCTTCGACGACGAGCTCTTCGGGCTCACCGGGCTTCAGGAGAACCTGTTCAAGCTCAACAGGCCCCAGGTGCAGGTGACCCTGATGGCTGCGGCCACGATGCTATCCCTCGAGGCGGACGGACACGTTGAGATAAGACCGGGCGTGCGGGGGAGGGTCCTGAAGAGCAAGACCGTTGTCGCTGTGAAGAAGGGAGCCTTTGACCCACGAGAGTATGGCGTCATGAGCGAGAAGATCCAGCGGGCGCCCGTCGGGGCCGAGGTCAGCGTGTACGATCTCGTCTACGACAGGAGCAAGGCAGACAAGCTGGCGGACCCGGCCGGATACGTCATCGACCGAGTGCTGAGGGGAGATCTCTCCCCGCAGACCTACGACTTCCTCTTCTACTGGGAGGAGAGGGAGGTGAAGCGGGGGGTGCTCGACAGGATGCTGGGCATGCCGAAGAGCGTGAAGGTCATGAGGATGCACGTGGAGAACGCGCAGGTCTACAGGGATCAACTCGAGGGGCTGAAGGAGCTGTTCTCCCGGGCGGCTCGGGAGAAGCCCGGGTTCTTCAACAGGATGTTCACGGAGTGCCAGGCGGCCCTGATCGGGATGAAGGCCTCTGAGGGGTTCTGAGCGGGCGGCCCTCTCTCGAAGACGCGTGGATGCCACGCCCCGTGGAAGAGGGCGCAGAGCCTCAGACGTGAGGTTAGGTGACGAAGCTCTCGGGGAGTTTTTTCTGCCGCCATCAGCCTGATCTCGCCGGGGGGCCCTACCTCGAGAACCTTAGGTCAGCCAGGCGGCCGACGCGCAGCCGCGAACTATTATTTACTTACATACATAATTCATTCTGATTCCCCATGGGCACCCTGACCGTGAGGCTGAGCGACGAGGTGGAGGAGGCCCTCAGGAGGCGCGCCGCCCAGCTCTACGGCGCCGCTCGAGGTGCCCTCTCGAGGGCGATAGAGGATGCCATCAGAGCCTGGCTCTCGTTGGATACCACAGGGAAGAGGGAGAGTAGGGTATTCCGGGCTTACAGGGGGAAGAGGGTAGTGGCTGAGGCAAGGACGCTTGAGGAGCTGGCTGAGGAGCTGAGGAGGGAGGGGGAGTCGGTCAGGGGCCTGAGGATCGTTAGCGTCCCCGCCTCCCCAGCCGACAGGCGCCTCGGCCTCAGGACCAGGGGGAGGGCCGTCGGTTGATCCTGGAGATGCGGGAGTCGGTGATGATCCCCGTGGTCCTTGAGAGCCCCCTGACAGGGCGGAGGTATCCGGAGAGCGGTGAGGTTCTCGGCGTCCTCGACACGGGATACACGGGATTCGCCCTTGTCCCCTGGGACATCTTCGCGGCGCTGGGACTGGATCGGCTCGAGCCCGTTGAGGCGAGGGCCAGGACAGCCGACGGGAGGGAGGTAACGCTCAGGGGGAGTTATGCCTCGATCTCAATCCCGGAGGAGCAAGTTAAGCTCGATGGACTCGTAGAGACCGCGGAGGGGGTGGAGGAGATTCTCCTCGGAATGGAGTGGGCCAAGGAGGTCTACCTCGTGTTGGATGGGTGCTCAGAGACCACCATCCTGAAGAAGTGTCCCTGAGAGGCCCTGGACAGTCAAGGAAGGGAATGTGAAGGCCCGCTAACCCACGCGAGATTCCACGCCGCCGTGAGACCCCCAGTTCGCGCAGCATTGCCCGTCAGAGGGCCGATCGTCCTTCCCTGTTGGCAGAGGGCCTGCTTCGTGTACACTCCGAGCTCCCTCTCCCGTCGTGAAAGTGTCGTTTCACGACGACTCACCGAACCGAGGGTGCCCGCAGACTCGGGTCCAAAAAACTGGATGGAGGGAGGAGGGTTACTCCCCGCCTCCGCCTTCGGGGACCTCCTTCTCCTCTCCCTCGGATCGACCTCTCCGGCCGACGATCAGCAGGAGGAGGGTCAGGATGACCACTAGGGCGGCCAGGAGGGCGACCACCAGGTCAGGCCACAGCCTGAGGCCGAGAGGCGTGGTCTCGCCACCCTCTGAGGGAGGCGCCCGAGTCTGGGGAGCCCCCGTCCTGCCGCAACCGGGCTCAGTACACCCCGGCTGCTCGGTCTCACCCGGGGCCGCTCCCGAGGCTATCAGGCGGATGACCTCCTCGTCCACCGCCTGGCCGGCCGAGGCCCTGATCCTCACCTCGTACTCTCCAGGCTCGTCGGCCCACAGGTAGATCAGGACCCTCTGGTTGGGGGCCGCCTGCCCCGACGAGAGCTCCCAGTGCACCCCCGGAGGCGCGTCGACGACCTCGATCGTGGCCTGGCTCACCTGGCCCTGGGTCACCCTGACGTAGGCCCAGGTCCTCCTCCTCTCCCCCACGGGGGCGGTGACCGTGTCGTCCCCGACCACCAAGTCGATCGCCGCCGCCCCGGTGGGCGGGTAGGTCTCCGAGGGCGGCGGGGTCGTGGCCCCGGCCCCCGAGGTCTTAGCCAGGACCTGGAGGTGCGCGGTCGTGGACCTCTGGATGCTGCCTCCGACGCCAGCTATGATCAGGTCGTAAGTGCCGGGCGGGGTTCCCTCCGTGGGCAGGACGCGGACGTAGGCCTTCTCTCCCGGACTGAGCGGGGATCCGTGAATGACGAACTTGGATCCCTGGGGCGGGCTCACGAGGAACAGCTCGACCTCTTCTTGGAACTCCCCTATCGCGTGGACAAAGACCTCGTAGGTGGCCGCCGCGCCCTGGCTGGTGGACTGCTCCTTGGGGCTAACGGCGATGTAGAAGTCCCCGCTGGCCCCGGCCGGCGGCTGGGTCTGGGGAGGCTGCTGGGGCGGCTGCCCGGGCTGGCCCGAGGGGGGTGGGGCCTGCACCATTATCCACGCGGAGGCGGAGTCCATGAGCCCTCCCGACTCGCCGACGACCGTGACGAGGTAGTTGCCTGGCGGCGTCCACTCCGGGACCTGGACAGTCAGGGTGGCCTCCGGCTTCGTCGCCGCGACTGGGTTGATCGCGTCCGGGGCGAGCGTCATCAGGCAGTCGGCCGGGCCGCCGTACGCCTTGAGGGTGACCCAGTCCGAGAACCCGAAGTGCGGGGTGACCTGGACCTTGAACGTCACCGAGCCGCCGGCCTGGACCGACTGGAGGAGGGGCGTCATGTCAACGCTGAACGTAGGCGGATAGGTGGGGGGCGGGGGGATCGTCTTCGGGGGCGGCAGCGTCGGGATCGGCGTGGGAGACGGGGTCAGCGGCACCTGGGGGATTATTATCTTAGGTATCTCCGTGAGCTGGTCCCAGGGGATGTTCGGAAGGGGGACAGGCTCTCCCTCCTCCTCTCCTGACACCCCAGAGATTATCTCCGCGATGTCGGGCGGTATAGTGGGGCCGGGCAGGAAGGGGATCTCCGGGAGCTCGGTCCCCGGCACGTACTCTGGAGGACCGACCTCCACGTAGAGCACGGGGCCGCCGTTCACCTCGGAGGACGTCATGAAGAGCTGACAGGTCATTCCCGGGGCCCACTCATAGTCCGCCCAGTCGAGCATGGGCGCCAGGGCCATGTACAGGTCGCCGCCCTGCTCGACCCTGTCCTTCAGCTCGTCGGTCAGGTCGATCACGATGGGCGTGCCCGTGTTGGGCGAGGCGTAGAAGGCGGTCAGCGGTATGACGTAGTCCCTGGGGTTCCACTTCGCGCCGGGGTCGTTCATCCAGCTGTTCCAGGTCGTCTGATCCTCGAAGAAGATGTGGTCGAACTTCCCAACGGTGAACTTGCACAGGTTGGGGAAGTCGTCCTCTGGCAGGAAGTAGTAGAGGAACGTGGCCGGGATGATCATGTAGACCTTCTTGACCTCCACGTCCGGGGACACGTCCGGCAGGTCGTACTTTAGAAGGGTGATCACGTCCCACTCCGCCAGGTAGGACAGGCACACCCCGCTCTCGTCGCAGTACTCCATCTGCAGCCATATGTAGCCGACGTCCAGCTTGTCCATGTCTCCGTAGTTCGTGTCCGCGTCGTCGGGGTGCTCGACTATCGTGAGGTCCGCAGCGGGAGAGATGTAGACCTTGGTCACGTCGGACGGGGATGCGGCGGTGGCGTGGAGCGACGTCGAGAGGAGAGCGGGCCCGAGGATCAGGGCGAGGAGTAGTGATGTTTTGAAAACATCACCATGGCTCATTAGCCGCACACTCTCCTGCACGTAGGCTTCGCGCGTCAAGATTTAAGGTATTCAAGGCAGTCGCCGAGGGGCCTGGTGACCGCTAGGTCCCGCGTCCGCGGCCTGGGGCTGAGGTGTGGGCCAGGCTCTCCCGACGACCCAGGTGGCCAGCGGTCAAGCCGATCAGAGCGCCCCCAGGGAGGACAGGTAGGTCTCGACCTCGTCCACGGTGGGCTCAACGACGGGGGGCGTGCCGACCGACTCCACGACCACGTCCGGGTCCTTCAGCCCGGATCCGGTGATCTCCACCACGATCAGGTCGGTCGGATCCACGGCGCCCTCGTCCTTCAGCCTGATCAGGCCCGCCAGCGACGCCACTCCAGACGGCTCGGCGAAGATCCCCTCGTACCTGGCGAGCAGGCGCTGCGCCTCGAGGATCTCCTCGTTGGTGACGGCCACCGCCGTTCCCCCCGACTCCCTTATCGCCGTGAGCGCCGCGTCTCCGTCCCACGGGAACGGGTCCTCCAGGCCGGTGGCCACGGTGTCCGGCTTCCCCCAGGGCTCGATCTCGAAGGGGCCCCTCCCCTGCTGGTAGGCCCTCACGAGGGGCGCGCAGCCGGTGGACTGAACCGCGGCCACCCTCGGCAGGTCTCCGACGAAGTCCAGCTCCTTGAACTCCTTGAAGCCCTTCCAGTTGCCCGCCAGGAGCCCCCCTCCCCCGACGGGTATCATGACCCAGTCCGGCGCCCTCCACCCCAGCTGCTCGAGGATCTCGTAGGCCATGGTCTTGTTCCCCTCGAACTGGTAGGGGTTGAAGGGGCCGAAGCTGGGCGACGGGTACCAGCCGCGCCTCCTCACCATCTCGACCATCATCTTGACCGTCGGGTCTTCGTCCCCCTCCCACTTCAGCCGGACGACCCTGGCCCCGTAGAGCTGGAGCTGGGCAACCTTCCCGAGGCCGGCGAAGTGGGGGACGAAGGTGACCACGTCTATGCCCGCCTTGGCCCCGAACGCCGCCAGCGCGGCGGCGGCGTTGCCACTGGAGGCCGTCACGGCGGTCTTCACCCCGAACTCGATGGCCTTCGCCACCCCAACGGCCATCGGCCTATCCTTGAAGGACCACGTTGGGTTCCGGGTCTCGTCCTTGAGGTAGAGGTTCCTGAACCCCAGCCTGTCCGCCAGCCTGGTGGCCCTGATCAGGGGGGTGTTCCCCTCCCCCAGGTCGACGACGGGCGTGTCCTCCCCGATCGGGAGGAGCTCCCTGTACCTCCACGTCCCTCCCGGCCTAAGCTCCAGCTCCTCTCTGGTCAGGACGTCGGCTATGGAGTCGTAGTCGTAGTGGATGTCCAGCCGACCGTCCATCTTGCTGCAGAAGTAGACCCTCTCGTCAGGGCCGTGCTCCTCTCCGCAGCGGGCGCAGACGAGCTTGGTCACGTACATCTGGACCTCGCGGCTCCGTGGGTCCCAAATTTTAACCTGCGCCGCCGGAGCGAAGTCCTCATAAGGGGGGACGGCCCGGAGACCACGAGGGTGCTCAGGTACAGGCGGGTCTACAAGGCTTACGGCTACCTGTCCGTGATAAACGGGGTCACCGTCGACTTCGAGCCCGGGGTGGTCCACGCCCTCCTGGGCCCCAACGGGTCGGGGAAGAGCACCCTGCTGAAGATGGCGGTCGGGCTCACGAGGCCGGACTCCGGGACGGTCACCGTCGCGGGGGTGAACCCAGCCGAGAGGCCTGAGGAGGCCAGGAGGGTCGTGGGGTACGCGCCGGAGGAGATCGTGCTATACGAGAGCCTGACCCCCTGGGAGACCGTGGAGCTGGTCCGCTGGGCTCACAGACTCGGAGGGGACTCCCAAGACAGGCTGAAGGGGCTCCTCAGATTGTTCGGACTTGAGGGGGAGGGGGACAGGCTCGTTGGGGAGCTCAGCCTGGGGGCCAGGAGGAGGCTCCTCCTGGCGTGCGCCCTGGCCCACGACCCCCCGGTCCTCGTCCTGGACGAGCCCTTCTCGGGCCTCGACCCGGAGGGGGCCGTCGTCCTGAGGGAGGTTCTCAGGGAGGAGGCGGCCAGGGGGAAGACCGTGGTGTTCACGACCCACGTGATGCCGATCGCGGAGGCCCTGGCCGACGTGGTCACGATACTGCACGTCGGCAGGGTGGTGGCCAGGGGGAGGCCCGAGGAACTCAGGGAGGCCATCTCGGCCTCAAGCCTGGAGGAGGTCTTTCTGAGAGAGACGGGGATTGACGATAGGGTTCGATCGGTCCTCAGGGCGCTGGGGAGCGGGGGCTGAGCCGAGTTGAGCTCAGAGTACGGGGCCAGGAGGCTGGCGGCGCTGCTCGCGAGGGAGGCGGCCTACAGGTCGGGGGCCGGGGGAGGGCGAAGGTCATCGCTCGTGCGCTTCAACGCCGTGTGGGCCAGCCTGCTGGTCGCCTACTCCGCGCTGGTTGGGATCTCCACCTCGCCCTCCAGCTGCCCGGCCTCGCTCTCGCTCGGACTCCTGGGCCTCCTGGAGATATTCGTCGGGGCCTTCTTCACGGCCAGCACCGTCCACTCCATAACAGAGCTCGGTCTGCTCGATCCGCTCGCTCGGCTGCCGGTGGAGGAGCGCACGATCAGGCTGGCCGTCCTGGGGGCCGCTGTGTACTGGGGGGGCGCCGTCCTCCCCCTGGCGGTCCTGCCCGCGGCCCTCATCCTCGGGGTGAGGCTTGGAAGCTCCGGCCTGGTGGCGTGGGGGATCCTTGAATCCCTATCGACCGCCCTGCTCTCCATCGGAGGCGGATTCTCGGCGGCGGCCCTCTACCCGAGGGCCAGAGAGGCGCGAGGGAGCAGGCTGGCCTCTCTGATCGCTTGGACCGCCCTTTTTGGGCTCGGGGCGACGTTCAACCTGGCCCTGGTCAGGGGGTGGCTGAGCAGGGGCGCCGGATGTCCACCTCACGTGATGGTCCTCCCTCCCTTCAGCTATCCGGCCGCCTCAGTGGGCTTCCGGTGGGCGAACGCGACGTCCGCCTCTTTCTCCATTCTCTCAGCCCTGGCAGCGTGGTACGGAGTCGGCCACCTCTGGTCCGCCCTGTCAGAGGAGTGGACCCCCGTCCCGGAGTTCTTCAGGGACCGGGGGGGCGGGTCGAGGCCCCTCCCGCTGCCCTACCCCCTCGTGAAGGACATGAAGCTCCTCCTGAGGGATCCGAAGCTCCTCGCGTCGGTCGCATACTACGCGGCTGTCGGGCCGGCCCTGCTGGGGGCCGCCGCCATCCTCTCGCCAGGGAGAGAGGTCGCAGTCAGGCTCCCCCCGGCGTCCCTGCTCCTCGGCGGCCTGACGGGGTGGGTGGCCGTGTACCTGCTGGTGCTGGAGGGAAGCGGCGCCGGGTTCCTCGCCACACTCCCCGTCGGCGCCTCGGAGGTGACCCTCTTCAAGTCGGCCCTGTCCTGCCTGCTATGCGCCCCCTCGGCCGCCGGGATAGCCGCCCTGGGGGCCAGGCTGGGCTCGCCGTTGGCGGGCGTCGCGTCGGGCGTAACCTACCTGCTGGCGGTTGCGTCCTCCTCGTCTCTCATCGCGTCCAGGCTGATCGTCGGTGCCCGCGACCGCGGGGGCGAGCTGAGGTCGTGGTCCCTGCACTCCGTGGGGGGCAAGGAGACCCTGATGATGCTAGGGGCGGCGGCGCTCTACGCCGGGCTGGCGTGGGTTGGGGGCCTGGCGCTGGAGGCTTCCGCGAGGCTGGGGGCGGGATGGCTCGGGTGGGCAGCCTGCTGTATCCTGGCCGCCCTGCCAGCGACAGTGGCCAGGGAGGTCCTCAGCGAGCCGCGGCCAGGGACCTGAGGCTCTGACTTATCCCTCCGAGCCCCAAGGTCATGAGGGTCAGGCCCGTCTTCCTGGGCTTTTCCTCCCTCACTCTGGGAACCAGGTCGTCCATCAGGCCCGCGGCCTGGCGGCCTCCCAGGAGGGCGCGACCATCTTGGGTAGGTCGGCGGCTCTCCGAAAGATGATGACGGACTATCCCGCTAAATCTTATAACGCCAGTGCCGGGCCCCTTTACGCGGGAGATGCTCTCCTACCTCGATGTGACGAAGTCGTACGGTGATGTGAGGGCCCTGGATGGGGTGACGGTGGAGTTCCGCCCCGGGGTCATCAACGCGCTCCTCGGCCCCAACGGATCGGGGAAGAGCACGCTCATGAAGATGGCCATAGGCCTCGTGAGGCCCGACTCCGGCCAGGTCAGGGTGGATGGGATAGACCCGTCCTCCGACCCGGTGGCCGCCAGGAGGGTCGTTGGGTACGCGCCGGAGGAGATCGTGCTCTACGAGAGCCTGACCCCCGCCGAGCTGTTCTCCTTCGTCGGCGCCGTGCACGGCATATCGGAGGACGTTCTGAGGCGCCGGGTGGAGGCCCTGACTCGTCTCTTCGGGCTAGAGGAGCACATGGGCAAGATCGTGGGCGAGCTGAGCCACGGGAACAGGAGGAAGGTCTCCATCGCCCTCGCGCTGATCCACGACCCGCAGGTCGTCGTGCTGGACGAGCCGTTCTCCGGCCTCGACCCCGAGGCCGGGAAGATCCTGAAGGAGCTCCTCCGGAAGTACGCCAGCGAGGGCAGGACGGTCCTCTTCTCTACCCACATCCTAGAGCTGGCGGAGGTAGTGGCCGAGAGGATCACCATACTGCACAGGGGGAGCGTGGTGGGCTTCGGCTCACCCGAGGATCTGAAGGAGAGGCTCGCGGCCGCCGACCTAGAGACCGCGTTCCTGAAGGCCACGGGGCTGTCGGACGAGGTTAGAAAACTTCTCGAGACTCTGTGGGGATCGTAGATGGCAGGGTGGATGGAGATCTCTCGCATCCTCGCCAAGGAGGCGTCCTACAGGGCTAGGAGGCGGGGGGTCAGGAGGACCCGGCTGATGAGCCTCGTGGGGGGCGGGCTGGTCAGATCAAACCTGCTGGGGGCCCTACTGTTCACGGGCATGTCCCTGTTCTTCTCTGTCGGCGCCGTGTTCGACGGGAGGCTCATAGTCCCGATGATAGGCGTCCTCGGGCTCGTCGAGCTGCTCGTGGGGGCCTTCGCGACCGCCAGCACGGTGCACGTGATCCTTTCGGAGGGCCTGCTGGAGCCGCTCTCGACCCTCCCCGTCACTGACTCGGACGTGAGGACCGCCCTCCTTGGGGTGGGGATCTACTGGGGAGGTCTCTCCATGCTGTTCGCGGTCTTGCCCGGGGCAGCGCTCGTGGCGGCCAAGAGGGGCCTCTGGCCGCTCGCAGCATGGGCCTCCCTTGAGGCCGGGTCCCTCCTGCTCCTGGCCTTCGGGGTCGGCTACCTGCTGGGATCCCTGGGCCCGAGGTACACCAGGAGCAGGGTGTCTAGGGCTCTTCAGACGCTGGCTTGGCTCCTGTTCTTTGGATTCGGGCTCCTCTTCCAGCTCCTCCCGCAGGAGGCGGTCGGATTCTCCGAGGAGGTCGGAGTGCCAGGTTGGCTGCTCCTGATACCCCCGTTCTCCTTCCCCGCGGCCGCCCTGGGCGTAGGAAAGGCCGCGGTCTCCTCCCTCGCCTCCGCTCTCCTGGGGGCGGCGGTCATGAGGCTTGGCGCGGGGAGGCTCTGGAGGGCGGCCTCTTCGGGAGCGTTCGTCCTACCGACCGGCGCCCCCGCCAGGGGGTGGAGGATAACGGCGGGGAGGCTCCAGTTCCTCAGGAAGGACCTGAAGCTGCTTGGGATGAACCCCAGGATGTTGGCCTCTACCGTGTACTACGCCGTGATCGGGCCAGCCCTGGTACTGGCCCCCCTGCTCACCGAGGCCACAGCCGGGGGCCTGATAGGCCGCTTCCTCCCGGCCATAGGCCTGTTCTTCGGAGGCGTTGGAGGGGCTGGGGTCTTCTACCTCTACGCCCTCGACGCGGAGGGGGCAAGGCTGCTGTACCTGCTCCCTCTGAGCAGGGGGGACGTGGCGAGGCAGAAGGCCGCGACGCTGGCCGTGACGGTCTCCCTGATAGTGGTCGCCGTTGGGGCGGCTGGGGCCATCTCGGCTGGCCCGCTCCTGGGCCTGGCGTCGACGGTCACCTACGCCCTCACCCTCCTGGGGTCTGCCATGATCAACTCGGCCATCCTGGCCCGGAGGCTTCCGAGGGAGCCCTCCGCCTGGACCCAGGAGACTTTCTCCAGGGGGACGCTGGGGCTCCTGACCCTGGCGGAGTTCGTCCTGTTCGGCTTCGCCGCGGGTCTGGGCGTCGTACCGGTCCTGCTCTTCGGCGGCGTCGGTGGAGACCTGCTCTCGGCTGCCATCTCACTAATAGAGTCGATGTTCGTGCTCTACCTGGGTTGGGAGTGGACCAGGGGGCTGAAGGATCCCCTGTGAGCGGATCAGGCCAGCAGGTCCTCATACTCGAACCTGGCCCCGTACTTGGCCTTGAAGGTCTCCCTCAGCCTCTCGGCCACCCTCTCCGCCTCCTCCATGACGCGCCCCTCGTCGAAGGCCAGCACCCTCCCGTCCTCCATCAGCACCCTCCCGTCGACCACCACGTCCTCCACGTCCCCTATGGTTGCGGAGTACACGAGCGACCCGACGGGATCGTGAACGGGCCAGATCCAGGGCCTCTTGGCGTTGAGGACCATGACGTCGGCCCTCTTGCCCACCTCGAGCGAGCCTATCTCGCGCCCCAGGCCGAGGGCCCTGGCCCCGTTTATCGTTGCCATCTCCAGGACGTCCCAGGCGGTCACCACAGAAGCGTCCAGCTTCGCCACCTTGTTCAGGAGGGCCGCGAACTTCATCGACGTGATCAGGTCATGGTTGTCGTTGCTGGCCGGTCCGTCCGTTCCAAGGGCCACGTTCACGCCAGCCCACATCATCTCGGGGATCTTGGCGATGCCAGACGCTATGTACATGTTGCTCACCGGGTTGTGGATCACGTGGGCCCCAGACTCTGCCAGCATCTTGATCTCCTCGTCTGACACCCAGATCGAGTGGACCGCGTGGTATCTCGGCCCGAGGACGCCCAGGTCCCTCAGGTAGGTAACGTCGGTCTTGCCGTGGACCTTCTTCTGGAGTTCCTGGTCCCCCATCGACTCGCCCGTGTGGACGTGGAGGGGCACGCCGTACCTATCCGAGAGGTCCTTCGCCCTGAGCAGGAACTCGTCTGAGGCGAAGCAGGGGTGCATTGGCGCTATCCCGACCATTATCCGGCCGTTCTCAGCCCCGTGGTACTTCTTGATCAGCCTCTCCGCGTCCGAGATGATCGTGTCCACGTCCTCCAGCAAGGGCTCGTGGGCGTTGATCTCGTACCCGCCCCTGGGCACGCACCCCCTGATCCCGGACTCGATCATGGTGTCCAGGACCTCGTCGTAGAACCTCCCGCCGTAGTGGTTGTCTATGATCGTGGTGGCGCCCGACTTCAGGTTCTCGATTATCCCCAGCTTCGAAGACACCCTCACATCGTCGGCCGTCATCTCGGCGAGCATGGGCCAGACGGAGCTCCTGAGCCACTCCAACAGGGGCCTGTCGACGGCCAGTGTCCTTATCAGGACCTGGAACATGTGGTCGTGCGCGTTGACCAGGCCGGGGAACACCAGCCTGCCCGGCCCGCCCAGCTCCCTCTCGAAGGGGCCGAACCTCTGCCTCGCCTCCTCCGCCTTACCCACGAAGGCGATCCTATCCCCCTCAACGACGACGGCCCCGTTCCTGTAGATCCTCCTCTCGGGGTCGACCGTGACCACGTAGTCCCCGAGGACGGCCAGCTCGGCCATCAGCAGCACCGGCCGAGCCGCAGGGGGCTTCCTTATTTCCGTTTGGAACGTTTAGATTTCTTACCGGCCCCCGAGCCTCCCTTCCTGAGCTTGAAGATGACCGCAACGGCGGCCATTGCCGCCAAGGCCGCGAGGGCGATTATCCACGCGGGCGCGCCTCCCCCGCCGGAGGGAGGGCCGACGTAGTACCTGCCGACCAGCTCGCACAGCTGGTTAGGCTGCGTCTCGCCGACCTTGGCGAACTTGACCAGGCCGTCGGGCCCCACCAGGACGATCGTCGGGACGTACATGAGCCTGTAGTCCATGGCCACCTGCTGGGTCGCCTCGGCGAACTCCCACCCGTCCACGCGGTGCTCCTCGAACATCGCCCTGTCTGCCTCCTGGTTTCCGCTCACCCCGATCAGCACGACGGTGGCCTTGTCGGAGTTGGGGCAGTAGGGCCACTCTCCAGAGAGCTGGGTTATCTCTGCTCGGCAGTGCGGGCAGTAGTGGGCGAAGAACACGAGCAGGACGGGCTTGCCCTCTGACAGGAGGCCCGAGAGCGTCAGGTTGTACCCGTAGGGTGAGATCAGCGTGAAATCGGGCGCTTGGGAGCCCACCTTCGGTTGGGCCAGGGCTGGCGCCGCTCCCAGAACTAGCGGAACCGCTGTCGCCAGGAGGATCAGTCCTAGACGTCGGCTCAAGCTCGATCCCCGCCGCCGAACTGAGACACGTATATTTCCCTCACCCTGTCGATCGTGTCGGCCTCCTCAGGGGACTTGTCGTCCCTGATCCTCACTATCCGCGCGAACCTAAGGGCGAGGCCCGACGGGTACTTGGGGCTCCTCTGAACCTCGTTGAAGGCCACCTCCACCACGACCTCCGGCCTCACCCTGATGAAGCTCCCCCTGTCCTCGACGGCTATCTCCCTGAGCCTCCTGGTCATCCACTCGAACTCCTCGTCCGTCAGGCCCTTGAACGTCTTTCCAACGACTAGGAACTCGCCGGTCTCCGGGTCCCTCGCCGCGAGGTAGTAGTCGCTGAACCACCTGTGCCTCCTGCCGTAGCCCCTCTCCGCCGCCACTATGACTAGGTCCAGCGTCTTGGCCCGCTTGATCTTGAGCCAGTGCCTCCCCCTGACCCCGGGGGTGTAGGGAGACCTGAGCCCCTTGGCCATGAGGCCCTCGTGACCTTCGGACAGGGCCCTCTCGAAGAACTCACCCGCCTCGCCGGGGTCCTCGGTCACCAGGGTGGGGATAAGGCGCAGGGGATCAGACACGGCTTCCTCCAGCGCTCGCCTCCGCTCGACGTAGGGCTCATCTATCAGGGGCCTCCCTTTGACCATGAGGGCGTCGAACAGGTAGACCCTGAGCGGTATCGACTGGATCAGCTCGGGGGTGACTTTCACCCTCCTGAACCTCCTCATCAGGACCTGGAAGGGAAGAGGCCGGCCAGAGTCGCCCACCGCTATGACCTCCCCCTCCAGTATCACGCCGTCCACCCTAAGCCCACTCAGGACCGCCTCGACGACGTCCGGGATGCTGTGGGTCACGTCCGAGAGCCTCCTGCTGAACACCCTGACCCTGCCTCCCCTGGCGTGGATCTGAACTCTGGCCCCGTCCAGCTTGTACTCGAAGGCGGCCCTCCCCCCGAGCTCCGCCAGGGCCTCGTCCACGGTCTCGGCCGTCTGGGCCAGCATGGGCCTGAGGGGCCTGAAGACCTCCGGCCTGAGGGCCCTGACCGCCTGGGGACCGCCCTCGGCCGCGGCCTCGATGACCGCCGCCGGGTCCCCGGTCACCATGACCCCCCTCTCGACCTCCTGTCTCGCCAACCCGAAGGCCTCGGCCACGGCGTCTATCAGTAGGCCCTCGCTCAGCCCGAGCCTGGTCTCCCCCACCAGGGCGTTCACGAGGAGCCAGGCCTCCCTGGGGGAGGCCCGAGAGAGGAGGGACCGGAGCACGGCCTCCTTCCTGGCCCTGGACCCGGGTCCGGCGGCCGAGGCGATGGCCTCCAGCTGCGAGTAGACCTCCTCCAGGGTGAGCTCCTCCTCGAAGAGGGTGGCCTGCCTCTTTCTCGGGAAGGCCTCGAAGACCCTCCTGACGGCGTCCCCAAGGTCCACCCCCTGAGAGGCCACCCTCCTCACGTCCGACGGGTCGGCGGAGACGAGGGACTCGACGACCCTCCATATCGTGGCCCAGGAGACGTCGAGGGACCTCTCGTCCCACGCGGGGAAGACCTTCCCGGTGAGGATCAGCGCGGCCCTGACCGCGTCCCCTGGATCCAGGGCCCTGAGGAGCGCGGAGGTGAGCCTGACCTTCTCCAGCCTCGAGGAGGTGGAGGCTACCCTATCGGCGACATCTACGAGTTCGGAGAACCTCGTGGGTCGCCCCCTCCCGCGGGAGTCGCGTGGAGTTCCATCAGCGGTTCTCCCCCCGCCCTGCGGCCTCGGCCGCCTCGGATATCATCTCGGCGACCTCCTCTGCGCTTGTCCCCAGGAACTCGATGCCAGACGCCCTGATCGCCCCGAGGATCTCCTCCACCGAGGGCTCGATCCCCCTCAGCGAGGCCTCCAGGGACTCCAGGGCCCCCTCCGGATAGGCGAAGAAGTCCCCCGAGATGACGACCCGCGAGATCCTGCCCCCCTCCACCGCCACCTCGACGTCGACGGTCTTGCCGCCCGAGCACCTCCTCCTTACCCTGGCCGATCCCACGGGATCACCTCCTCAGGTTCCACTCGTCGCTGCCGTACCTCTCCCTGATCAGCCTCTCGGCCTCCGAGAGCTCCAGGTCTGTGGGCTCCCCCCGCTCGAACTCGGTCCCGAGGGCCTCCTCGAAGCCCCTGAGCATGGCCTCCTGAACCTCCTCCCTGGACACCTCCCTGCCGAGCTCTGCCGATACCGTCGTGACCCGCTCCCTTATGCTGGACACCCCGTGGGACTGCAGCTTCTCCCTAGGGGCCCTGAGAAGGCTGGCCAGGGTGTCCAGGTCGGTGGCGTACATCAGCGTCCCGTGCTGGAGCAGCGCCCCAGACCTCCTGACCTGGGCGCTCCCCGAGATCTTCCTCCCGTTCACCACCACGTCGTTCACGGGTACGAAGCTCGCCTCGAGTCCCAGGGTCGCGAGCGCCCTGATCAGGCCGGAGCATATGGTCCTGTAGCTGTCCAGGATGCTCCCCGGGAATAACCGGGTGGGGGCCGCCACGGAGTAGGTGACCTCCCCGATCTCGTCGTGATACACGGAGCCCCCGCCGGTTATCCTCCTAACCACGGGGACCCCCATCCTCCTGGCCAGGTCCAGGTCCACGGACTCCTCGACCCTCTGAAACCTGCCCACGGTGACGGCGCTGGGCCTGAAGGCGTAGAGCCTCAGGGTGGGCGGAGAGCGTCCCGCGGAGACCGAGTTCAGGATAGCCTCGTCCAGGGCCATGTTGAACGGCCCATCTCCGTCCAGGAGGATCAGCCTCCACCTCAGGGCCCTTCCCCTCCCCCGATCCGGGTCCGAGTCTTTCTTAATCAACCCGCCCCCGGCGGGGGAGATGCGCGTGAGGGCCTCCCTGGGGACTCTGGCGGCGCTGGGCATGGCGCGGGTCAGGGTGGCGGCGGAGAGCACGACGGCCTACCTCCTGCAGGACAGGGAGGAGGGCTGCATGGGCTCCTGCGCCTTCTGCCCACAGTCGAGGTCCTCCCGATCTCCCAGGAGTCTCCTCTCCAGGGTGGAGTGGCCTGAGGTCGACCTGTGGGAGCTGGCCCGCAGGCTGGCCTCCGACCCGGGGCCCATCAGGAGGGTCTGCCTCCAGACCGTGCTCGCCGAGGGGTTCCAGGAGGAGGCCCTGGAAATACTCTCGTCCCTCCGGAGGGCCGGGGTGGGCCTCCCCATCTCCGTGGCGACCACCCCCGTGGGGGAGAGCGTCCTGAGACGCTTCAGGGATCTCGGAGTCACGCACGTGGGGGTGGGGCTCGACGCGGCCACCCCCGAGCTGGTCGAGGGGGTTGGAAAGCCCTTCACGTGGGAGGAGTACTGGAGGTTCACCGAGCTGGTCGTCCGGGTCTTCGGACGCAGGAGGGCCCTGGTCCACCTCATATTCGGGCTGGGGGAGAGCGAGGAGGAGTTCGTGAGGGCTATGGCAAAGGCATATGAGGTGGGAGCCGACGTGGCGCTGTTCGCCTTCACGCCCGTCCCCGGCACCCCCATGGCCTCGAGGCCGCCGCCGGACCTGAGGTCATACAGGAGGATGCAGGCCGCGAGGCACCTCCTTTCGAGGGGGGAGCGCCTCGAGGCGGTGCTGGCAAGGCTCCGGGAGGGAGGGCTCGACCCGCCGCCGGAGGCCACGGTCACGTCGGGCTGCCCGTGGTGCAACAGGCCGTTCTACAACGAGAGGCCCTCGGGGCCCATCTACAACTATCCGAGCCTTGAGATGGCCCTGACAGGCGGGAGAGGAGAGTTTCGGTGACGGCGATCGCGTTCTACCCCGGCAGGAGCTACCCCTCCGTGAGCGTCACGGGACCCACGTGTCCGCTGAACTGCGACCTGTGCAGGGGTAGGTACCTGAGGGGAATGGCCAGCCCCCTCCCGGGGGAGACACTCCTGGGCCTGGCCAGGAGGCTGTCCGAGAGGGGGGCCAGGGGGCTGCTGATCAGCGGGGGATCCGACCTGAGCGGGAAGCTCCCGGTGTTCGGCCTCCTGGATCAGGTTAGGAGGATAAAGGAGGAGCTGGGGCTCTACCTGAGCGTACACCAGGGCCTCGTAGACAGGTCCGAGGCGGAGGCCCTCAGGCTGGCAGGGTTTGACTCGGTCGACTACGACCTCCCGCCCGGCGACAGAGCTGCTGGGATCAGGGGGTTTCCCTACCCCAGGTTCCTCGACTCAATGGACGCCCTCGCCGAGGCCGGACCCAGGAGGGTCGTCCCCCACGTCACCCTCGGGCTGCCCGGGGTCGGTCCTGAGGAGGAGGCCGCCGCGCTCGAGGAGGTGGCGTCCAGGGGCTTCGACGAGCTGGTCCTGCTGGTCTTCATGCCCACCAGGGGGACCCCCTTTGAGGACTTGAGGCCTCCCCCGCCCTCCCGGATCCTCCCCATCCTGAGGAGGGCCAGGAAGACTTTCGGCGGGGAGATCTCCCTCGGGTGCATGAGGCCGAAGGTCCTGAAGGGCGTCCTCGACCCCCTGGCCGTGGGCGAGGGCCTGGTTGACAGGATAGCGGTACCCAGGCCCGAGCTGGTGGACCGCCTCGGCCTGGAGGTCGTCGAGGCGTGCTGCGCCGTCCCCAGGTCAGAGTTCGACAGGTTTCCCCGCCGCCCAGCCCCAAGTTCACCCGACGTATAGGGCCCAGAGTGATATCACTACCAGGAGAGCCCCGGCCACAAGGTTGAGGACGTGCAGCCTCCTCGACCTCCACACCTTGACATCCTTGACCCTGCGCTCCAAGAGGCCCACTGTTATCAAGATCCCCGTGAGCGGGGCCACGAAGATGGCGTTATACACCCCCAGCAGGGCAAGCCTCTGGTAGCCCGGCAGCCCAGCAAGCAGAGGGATAACGACAAGGTAAGGTCCCGAAGAGCAGGGGAGTAGGGTCACGCTGATGAGGAGGCCAGCTACGAATGCCAGCGGAACGCTGGCTACCCGAGATGTCCACTCAACCGTGCTAGAAGTGACTCTGTAGAGCGGTTTGGGCAGTGGAGACCTGAAGCTCCCGCCCAGGGAGGTTACAACCTCGTATGATCCAACGACAAGGCCTAAGCAAGCGACCGCGTACCTGAGCCAGGGGAGTGTCTCAAAGACCCTGATCAGCCCAAGACCGAGGGCGTAGTAGGCCATGAAGACGGCCGCTACGAACGCTCCCCCCACGCTCAAGGACCTTCTTTTTCCTCCGACTGATCTTGAGAGCAAGAGTAGCGCCGTGAAGACGCTGAACGTGCAGGGGTTGACGCTGTCAGCCAGGGCCGCCGTCACCAAGGGGGCCAGAACCTCCCCCGCCGTCTTAGCGGTGGTGTGGGTCACCGGCGCAGGCGCTCCACCAAAGAGGTCCTCCAGGGCGCTCACAACCTCTGGATCCCGCCTCTCAATCACCGTGCGGTTGTGGAGGACGATGAGGATCCCCTCACGGGGGGAGGCCAGCTCCCTCCAGAACTCCGCCTCGAGCGAGGGGATGCCGACGACCACGGCCACGAGGCGCCCCTCACAGAACACCCCCGTGACCGGGATCACCCTGTCCCTCTGGGGCAGGGAGGGGAGGGCCACGTCGTATATGCTGGACAGCCTCCCGGCGTTGGTCTCGTTGCCGTACACCTCGTAGAACCTCAGGGGCTCGGACCCGAACTCCTCGGCCAGGAACCCCTTCAGCTGAGCGCAGGCCGGGCACATGGCGGATCCGTAGACGCAGAAACCCACGCTACCCTGGGCTGAGGAGAGGGAGAGCCCCAGGATCAGCGGGATGAGCAACGCGGCTTCTGCGGCCCTCCTGTGCATGGCGCGAACGTCCCTCCGGGGCGCATATAACTATTGACTTGAAGCCGGAGCGCAACGCATATATGCTTTGTATGATATGTAACACAACGGTGATTGTGATGGCGGAGGGTGCGGGCATCGGGGGAGAGAGGGAGAGGAGGAAGGACGTCACCATCAGGGGGGTCGACTCCGACCTTTACGACAGGGCGGCGGAGATCGCCCGCAGGACGGGGAAGACGATTGGAGAGGTGATAAACGAGGCCCTGGGCCTCTTCATCGACCTCAGCGAGGGGATAAGGGCGGGGATACAGCCGCTGGTCGAGGGCGCCAAGGAGGCCGGCAGGAGGATCGAAGAGGGGATCAGCTCGGCCGTGCCCACGGTCATCTCGGACCTGGAGGAGATAGAGGTCACCAGGGTGGACCTGGAGCAGTTCGATAGGAGGGTCGTCTTCCAGAACATAGACCGCCTGGTGTTCGCGGACGACGTGGACCCGGAGACCTTCGACAGGTACGTGGCCCTGATACGAAACTGCGATGAGGTCAGGCCCCCGAAGGGAGTGTCCAAGCTGCTGGTGCTCTCGAAGTGCAGGCGGGTGGAGAGGCTGGTCACCTCATGAGAGGAAAACCAATAAGCCCTGCCTGGGGCCGCCGGCGCGTTGAGGATAACCTTCTACGGCGGGGTCGGTGAGATAGGGGGCAACAAGGTACTGCTGGAGTGCGGCGGCTCCAGGGTCTTTCTTGACTTCGGCAGGAACTTCAGGCAGGAGGACTCCTACTTCCAGTACCCCTTCGACCCCCCGCTGGACGTCGGCGACCTGATCAGGACGGGGATCCTCCCGGACATATCCGGCCTCTACAGGGACTCCGGCCGAGGAGGCGCCGTGGAGGCGGTGGTCGTCAGCCACGCCCACTCCGATCACTACGGCCACATCCCCCTGCTGGCCGAGGGGACGAGGGTCCTCATGGGGGAGACGGCGTGGCTCATCGTCAGGGCCAGGCTCGAGGCGATGGCAAGGCAGTCCTGGACCGACAGGGTCGACCACCTCGACGTCGGAACGTTCAGGACGGGAGACGAGCTCGAGATCGGCCCATTCAGGATCAGGCCCGTGCACGTGGATCACTCGGTCCCAGGGGCCTACGGGCTGCTGGTCGAGTGCGAGGACGGGGTCAGGCTGGTCTACACAGGCGACCTCAGGAGGCACGGGGAGGCGGCGAGGCTCACCCAGGACTTCCTGAGGGAGGCGGCAGACTGGGGGGCCGACGTGGCCCTGGTGGAGGGGACGAGGGTAGCCCCGGAGGCCGACCCGGAGGCCGCGGCCGCCAGGCTGTTCGAGCAGATGCTGGCGCTGAGGCTGGGCGAGAGGATCCCCAAGAGGATCGCCAAGGAGGTCAAGAGAGAGTCGGACGTTCTGGAGGAACTCGCCGCCGTGGCGGACGATCACCCGGAGGCGCTGGTGATGGTGGAGGCCGCCTGGGCCGACGTGGACAGGGCCAGGACGGTCTGGCGGGCCTCACTGAGGACCGAGAGGAGGCTCGTGGTCGACGAGAGGGAGGCCTACCTGCTCTACAGGATGAGGGAGGACCCGGGGCTCGAGGGTCTGCCCGGGCCCGGAGACCTGGCGGTGATGGTGTGGAGGAGAAGGAGGTCGTCCGGTCCGGCCAGCAGGCGCCTGTCCGAGGTGCTGGGGGAGATAGAGGACGCCGGCGGGGAGGTCCTGGACGCCGACTCGGCCGCCGGGGAGATATGGTCCAACCCGGGGGGCTTCCTCTTCCTCACGGGCCACCCCACCAGGGCGCTGAAGGACCTCATGTCCTCCGGCAGGGAGTGCAGGGGGAGGCTCGCATACGTGATGAGCCGATCGGAGCCGTTCACCGAGGAGATGGTCATCGGCCTGGACAGGCTGCTTAACTGGCTGGCCCTCTACGGGGTCAGGAGCTACTTCAGGATACACGTGTCGGGCCACGCGTCCCCGGATGAGCTGAGGGAGATCGTGGAAGAGATGAACCCCCGCATGGTGATCCCCGTGCACACGGAGCACCCGGACCTCTTCAGACACTACGTGCCGAGAGACATGCGAGGCTCCACGGTGATCCCTTCCCTGGGAGGGGCGGTGGACGTGGGGCGCTCCCCCGGGTAGGGGGGCCTATAACCTCTCGCCCGCCACTCTCCACGGATGGGGACCTGCCAGCTCTGCGGGAGAAGCGCCGCCACGATAAGCGACGTCATCGGCGTCTGCGTTGACTGCCTCAGGGAGGTCCCGGGGGAGGCCCTGGAGATCGCCCTCAGGCCTCACAGGAGGTGGAGGTCCAGGGCGGGCCTCCCGCCGGACCCACCCAGGGGGCCCGGGGGCGTAAGGTGCGAGTCATGCGTCAATCGTTGCTCGATCCCCGAGGGCGGGGTCGGATACTGCGGGTACGTGATCAACGAGGGAGGGGCGCTCAGGAGGTCCACGGGGAGCTGGGAGGTCGCCCCAGGGCTCTGGTACTACGACCCCCACCCGACGAACTGCGTCTCGGCCCCCTTCTGCCCCGCGGCCACGTGCAGGGGCTTCCCGAAGTACACTGACTCCTGCGGACCCGAGGTCGGCAGGGTGAACCTCGCGGTCTTCTACGGGGGCTGCGGGCTGGACTGCCTCTTCTGCCAGAACTGGGAGCACAAGCAGATGGCCCTGTCCCTTGACAGGACGATCTCTGTAGAGGAGCTTGTCTCCGCTGGCCTCGACGAGAGGGTCACGTGCGTCTGCTACTTCGGGGGAGACCCGGCGCCCTTCGGCGCCCACTCGCTTGCGGTGTCCAAGAGGTTGTTAGAGGAGGCGGCTAGGAGCGGGAGGAAGCTCAGGATCTGCTGGGAGACGAACGGGACCGTGAACCCAAGGGTGGCGGGCGCCTGGATGAACCTGGCCCTGCGGAGCGGGGGGAACGTCAAGATCGACTTCAAGGCCTGGACCCCCTCGGTCTACCGGGCACTCACGGGGGTCGACGCAAGAGACAGGGTGCTGGAGAACCTCAGGCTGCTGGCCAAGGCCGTTGAGGAGAGGCCTGACCCTCCCCCTCTCACCGTTAGCGTCCTCCTGGTTCCTGGATACGTCGACGTCGAGGAGGTCAGAAAGATAGCTGGGGAGGTGGCGAGGCTCGACCCGAGGATCCCGATGGTCCTGCTGGGCTTCAAGCCCGACTTCCTGCTCAGGGACCTCCCCACCACCAGCAGGTCCCACGCCTCGGCGGCCCTGGAGGCCGTCAGGGGGGAGGGGGTGGAGGAGGTCTACCTGGGGAACTCCTGGCTCCTCGGCTCGGCCTACTAGCGCTCACTCGGTGAGGACCTTGATGACGCCGTAGAGTATCAGAAGGCCCACCACTATGAACGCCAGGTCGTAGATCACGTTGGCCACGCCAGCGACCTGGGGGTAGAGCTTGATTATCTCCACCACCGGGGACCTCAGGGCCACGTACAGTATCGCCAGGGCGACAAGGTCCAAGAGGCTCCCTGTGACGCCCGAGGCCGTCCTCGCCTTGCTCGGGATGCTCTCCCTGTAGATGGACTCCAGCGGCCCTCCCAGGCCCTTCACCAGCCCCGCTATGACTATGGCCAGCAGGACGGCCAGGCCGTCCGGGAGGGTTATGTGAGGCCTAGCCACTATCACTATTCCGCTCAGCTGGTCGTAGAACACGACCCGGAGTATCCACCACAGGATGAACGCGATTACTATCGCGGAGATCTGCCTAACCAGCTGCTTGGCTCCACTCCTGGCGGACATGCTATCGCCTATCTGCCACGATCCCGCGAATTATTTTAAGTCGGGTCCGCGCCTACTTCCGGTCACCCAGCCTCCCCCTCAGCTCCCTCAGGGCCAGGTAGAGCTTCATCAGGAGAACCGAGTTCTCCCTGACGTACTCTTCCGCCCTGGCCCTCAGGTACTTGGTGAACCTCGGCCAGGAGGCCTCTCCCCTCTCCTGGAGAAGGCCGACGGACCTCTCCAGCTCCCTCCTGACGGCGTCCAGGGGGACCTCCTTCCCCCAGCCGACTGCCTCGGCCAGAGACTCGAGGGGCGCCACCTCGAGGCCCAGGAGGTCCCTCGCCTCGGGGAGGACCTCGACCACCCTCCCCCTCTCCCTCAGGCCCGAGAGCATCAGGGCCAGGGACGCCGACCCCGACTCGGTGAGCGTCCTCACAACGGAGTCGGCGTCGTAGACAACGAAGGTGAAGCCCGCGTCTATCAGGGACCCCACGGCCCGGGGGATCTCCTCCCAGCCGCCGGGCTGGAAGAACTCCCTCCAGCCCACCTCGCTCGTGACGACCTCCCCGTCGTACACGGAGGCGGCGACCAGGGTCACCTGCTCGCCGACCGGGAGGCTCAAGGCGTCGAAGGCGGCCAGCCTGAGGGCCCTCGACGGCGTCGGTATCGGCACCTCCAAGCCGGCCAGCCTGACCAGCATCCTGTCCCTGAGCAGCAGGTACTCGACGACCCGCCTGGCCCACGCCTTTGCCAGGTCCCACCTCCCCGACGTCAGGAGGGTGAGGCGGGCCTGCTCGTCCACCTGCTCCATGAGGACGTCCGTCAGATCGTCGGGCTCGAACTCCTCGACCTCCCTCAGGACCTCGGCCCAGTCCAGCGTCTCCAGGAGGCCGGCGCTCTCGGGCTCGTGGAGGGACATCACCTTCCTGTCGCCCACGTTGGCGAGGCTGTAGACTATGGACTCGATCTCGATCCCCATCCTGAGCCTGAGGACCACCATCAGGGTGGCCAGGCCCACCCTCATCCACTCCAGGTCCTCTCCGGGCTCCAGCTCGACCACGATCCCGTAGGTGTAGTCCCTGTACCTCCCCCCGGTCGGGCCGATGACGGGGAGGCTCCGCCTGTCCACCACGAAGTAGGTCCTGTCGCCGGCCGTGACCGGCCTGTACTTGCCGGACCTGACGACCCAGTAGACGCGGTTCGGCGTCTTCACCAGGAGGTCGAACCCCCTCCTCGGAGGGTCGACGACGCAGACCACCTCGCTGTGGAGCCTGCCCCTGTAGTAGTCGCCCACCACGTCGGGCTCCTCCCCCCAGCCCATCTTGACCCTGGCGTACTCCTCGTACGCGTGGGCCAGGGGGTCGTAGGAGAGGACGGTCCTCGCGCTGAGGGGCCTCTCCACCACGCCCGTGATGACCCGCCCCCTCTTGAGCAGGTCCACCACGACGGCGTTGGCCGAGTAGTCGATGCTCCCCGGCTGGAACCTCTCCACGAGGTCGCAGTGCCCGATGTCCTCCAGGTAGCGCTGCTCTCCGTCCTCCACCAGCAGGCGCTTCATCCCGTAGGGCGGGCCGAACTCGTAGAAGTTCATGTAGGACCAGGTCCTCTTCCCCTTCTGGGTCAGCCCTCCCGGCTCTACGAGGCCCAGATCCCTCAGGAGGTCCACCTCCTCCTCGGTCAGCGTGCCCCTCAGCTCCGGGGAGGCCGCCTTGAACAGCCCCTCGAAGAGGATGCAGTACCTGTTCCTCGGGTTGACGAGGGCCCTCTCCAGGGGGAGCTCGACCCAGCCCCGGAGAGTCTCCGCCCCCCTCAGCAGGAGCTCCCTGTCCCATCCGGACAGCGGTATGATGATGGACTCCGTGAACTCTATCTCCTCCCTCCGCCCCTTCCTGCCCTCCCTCTGCCTGAACTCCCTCACCGTGGGCGGGAGACCCACGTGGACGACCCTGATCACTCCCCCGATGTCGATCCCCTGGGCCAGGGTCCTGGGAGAGATGAGGACCGAGACCTCCC
>CAZQNA010000007.1:0-24564 GCA_964594835.1 uncultured Nitrososphaerota archaeon | reverse complement strand
CCGATGTCGATCCCCTGGGCCAGGGTCCTGGGAGAGATGAGGACCGAGACCTCCCCCTCCCTCGCCCCCCTCTCGATCTCGACCCTCTCCTCCTTCGGCACCAGGTGGTGGTGGGCCGCCACGCGGTCTGCCATGTCCCCGAGCTCCAAGGCGGCCCTCCTCCTGAGCTCCTCCGCGTACCTTATGCTCCTCGTGAAGACGAGCGTCACGCCGTCGTCAGAGGCGTAGCGGGACACGATCTCGGACGGGTCCACGGCGGGGCTCGGGACCCGGATCCCGGCCCACCTGGCCGCCTCTATCACCTTGTAGGCGGACGTCCTGAACTCCTCGAAGTCCTCGAGAGCCCTCATCACGTCCTCTCCGACCCCCGCCTCCTCCAGCTCCTCCCTCCTGTCCCTGAGCATCTCCCAGATCGCCCGCAGGTTCTTGCCGAGCACCACGTAGACCCTGTTCTCGGCCCTGAACGGCCTCCCCGAGACGACTCTCGTCTCCCTGCCGTTTACCTGAGTCAAGAACTCCGCGAGCTCATCTGGGTTGCCCAGCGTGGCCGTCAGGATGGCTACCTGAAAGTCCCTCCCCGTGAGGAGCCTCATTATCCTCATCATGGAGAGCAGGAGGGCCAGCTCCCTCGGGCCGTAGAAGTCCAGCTCGTCCAACACGAGTAGGTCGAGCCCCGCGCAGAAGTCCCTGAGCAGGGCCCTGCCGGAGATCCACCTCTTCAGCTCGTTCAGGAGGAAGGCCGGATTGGTCACGAGGATCTGGGACTGGGAGACGGCAGACCTGATGCCCCTGGTTCCGATCTTCGACCTCATGGCGTTCCTCCTGGCCGCGTCTATGGCGAAGACCCTGATTCCAAGGGACTCGGAGTAGTCCTCGAGCCTCCGGAGCTGGTCGTTTGCCAGCGCGAGGGTGGGGTAGACGGCCATTGTCCTGGCGCCCTCCCGGGCGGCGTGGACGAACCAGGACTCCGTCTTGCCGCTCCCGGCCCCGGAGATCAGTATGACATTCTCCCCACGCCTCAGGGCGTCTATAGCCTCGAGCTGGTGGGAGTAGAGCCTCCTCCCGGAGATGGACCTGGAGAGGGGTCCCCCCGAGGACAGGCCGGGCAGGAACTCGGCGAACGTCTTGTCGACCCTCTCGGGCCTGACGGGCGGCTCCGTGAAGCTGTAGAAATCGTAACCGAGTTCCCTCAGGAGGCGACCCGAGTCGACCGGCACAACGGACCTCCCCCACTCGGAGGGGGCGAGCGGATTAAATGATCCGGGTTCCCGGGCCCGAGTGGTGCGAAGCCTTGGACGTGGAGAGGGGAGAGTACGAGGATAGGATCGTCAGGCTGAGGCGGTGGATGGAGGGGAGGAGGGTCGACGCGGTCATGCTGGGCTCCGGGAGCAACATGCGCTACCTCTCTGGGACTGAGAACGCGGGCCTGCTAGTGGTTCCGATAGATGGGGACCCCTTCCTCGTGACGCAGTACGCCTTCGGGGACGAGCTCGCCCGGAGCGAGTCCTTCCTGGACGTCCTGGTGGTCAGGCCAAGGTACGGCACCTCGCCCAGGGAGGTCGTCAAGCCCAACCTGGTTGCGGAGGCCGCCAAGAGGCTCAGGGAGTTCGGGCTCAGGATCAGGAGGGTTGGCGTCGAGAGGGGCAAGGGGGAGGATCACCTCTCCAAGATAAGGAAGGGGCTCAGGAGGGGAGGGCGGAGGCCCACGCTCGTCGACGTCGAGAGGGCGATCGGGGAACTCAGGGCCGTCAAGTCGGAGGCGGAGGTCGACCTCATCAGGAGGAGCTCGGAGATAGCCATCGAGGCGTTCGAGAGGACGGCCGCCGAGCTGAGGGAGGGGCAGACCGAGGCCCAGGTGGCCAACAGGCTGGAGTTCGAGATGAGGGAGCTGGGCGCTGAGGGACCCAGCTTCCCCTCCATCGTAGCCTTCGGCGAGCACACGTACAATGCCCACCACGTCCCCACGGAGAAGAGGCTCGAGAGGGGGCAGATGGTCCTCTTCGACTTCGGGGCCAGGTACAGGGGCTACTGCAGCGACATGACCAGGACGTTCGTGTTCGGGGGAGACCCCAGCGGGCAGGTGAGGGAGAGGCTGGAGGCGGTCCTCAGGGCCCAGGAGGCAGGGAAGGCCGCGGTCAGGGACGGGGTGCCGATCATGGAGCCGGACATCGAGGCCAGAAGGGTCCTAGAGGGCCACGACGGTCTCCTGGAGTACTTCGTACACGGACTCGGACACGGGGTGGGCCTGGACATCCACGAGTACCCGAGGCTCATAGTCGGGGCGGAGGGGACCCTCAAGGCCGGTATGGTCGTCACGGTCGAGCCCGGAATATACGTCAGGGGATGGGGCGGCGTGAGGTTCGAGGACACGGTCGTCGTCAGGGGGGAGGGGGCCGAGGTCCTCACCGACAGGCTGACCAGGGAGTTCAGGCTCGGGTGACCCCGTTGTCGGGCGAGTTCACCCCCTCGGGCAGGGTCGTGATATTCGGGGAGGGGGTGAACCGCCTCCTCCGGGGAGAGAGGAACGTCTACCTGAAGTGGCTGAGGAGGAGGGAGGGACCGGTCGAGCCGGGAGACCTGGTGGAGGTGGTCGACGACTCCGGGGAATTCCTGGCCTGGGGGTTCTACGAGGGCGTCGGGGCCATGGCCCTGAGGGTGCTCTCGCTGGACAGGGAGGAGAGGCCCGACGAGGGCTGGCTGAGGTCCACGCTGGAGCGGGCCCTGAGGATCAGGGAGAGGCTGAGGCTGGGCAACTTCTTCAGGCTGGTTCACAGTGAGGCGGACGACCTACCAGGCCTCATAGTCGACGTCTACTCCGGCCTGGGGGTGGTCTCCTCCACCTCGGTGGGGTTCGACAGGAGGCTGGGGCTGGTGGCCGAGGTCCTGTCGGACCTCCTGGGTCTGGACGCCGTCTACGCCAGGAACGACACCAGGACGAGGAGGGAGGTGGGCCTCCCCACTTGGAGGGGGAGGCTGATCGGAGAGGCCGGGCCCACGGCCATGATAGATGAGGGGGGAGTGAGGTTCGAGGTCGACGTCCTCAGGGGGCAGAAGACGGGGTTCTTCATAGACCAGAGGGAGAACCGCCTCCTGATGCAGAGGTACGCCCCCAGGGGGGGCAGGGTCCTGGACCTCTTCTCATACACGGGGGGCTTTGGACTACACGCCCTGGCCGGCGGGGCGTCCGAGGCCGTGCTGGTGGACGAGTCGGACTACGCCGTCGGGGCGGCCCTCAGGAACGCCGAGCTGAACGGCCTGTCCGGCGCGGTTAGCGCGGTCAGGAGTAGGGTTAGGGAGTTCCTGGAGGCCGCCAGGGAGAGGGGAGACAGGTACGACGCCGTGGTCGTGGACCCACCCGCCCTCGTCCCGAGCAGGGACAGGCTCTCCATGGGGCTGAGGACCTACGCGGCCGTGAACTCGGCCGCCATGGAGGTCCTCGAGCCCGGGGGCCTCATGATCTCCACGAGCTGCAGCCAGTTCGTCGACGCGGAGAGGCTGAGGAGGGTCCTCCTGGCGGCGGCCTCCAGGGCCGGGAGGAGGATGAGGTTCCTCTTCGGGGTCTTGGGCCAGTCCCCGGACCACCCCGTGGACCCGCTGCATCCCTGGACCGGGTACCTGAAGGGATACGCCGTCTTGGTGGAGTGACCGCTGGGGGTCGCCGGGTGGGGTGGGAGTCAGAAGAGGGTGGTCTGCCTGCCCCTGACCTCCCTCCTCCGTCTCGGGATGTAGACTATCCTCCTCCCCTCCTCAAGCCGGACCTCCAGCCTGTCCCCCTTTGAGAGGCCGAGGCGGTCGACGAAGGGCTTCGGGAGCGTGACGTGGTAGGTCCTGTACCTCCTCCCGTCCCTCACCCAGGTCTTCTCCTGAAGCCTCACCACCAGCCTGACCAGGTCGATCACCCCTTCGGCCGGGGATCAGTTGTTCGGCCTGCTGAGCCAGAGGCCGACCTCCGACAGCGGGCTGGAGAGCTCCCCGGATATGTAGGCCTTCACGAGCTCCATCGGGTCGGAGATCGTCGGCGTCATTACGGCGATGTCCCGCTCTATCAGGGCCTCCGCGAGGGTGGGGGACATGGAGCCCACGACGAGGTCCACCTCGAGCTCCTCCGCGATTGTGAGGAGCTCGTCGGAGCACCCCCCGGAGAGGTTGAAGAACTCCGCCTCCACCACCAGGCCCGAGTCCCCTATCTCGACGTAGAGGAGGCCCGAGCACTCCCCGCAGCTCCTGCAGACCTCAACGCCCGCGTCGCCGTACGAGATCAGTATCGCCAGCCTGATCAACTTTGGCTCGGGCGGCGAGGGGGCGCTCCCTTAAAGACTTGCGCCCGCGTTCAGCCCGGGCGGGCCGATTTTTGATGCGGGGGGTCGGTGGGGGGTCGGGATGATCCCGGCGGTGTTCAGGGGACTCTGCCCGGACTGTGGGGAAGACCTCGTGACTCACGGGGACGCCTGCGCGCGGTGCCTCCCCAGATCCAAGATCTGGGAGGTCAAGAGGCTCCTCCAGAGGTATGAAGAGTTCTTCAGGGCGTGCGTCGGCTCGAGGCCGTGGTCCGTCCAGAGGGCCTGGGCAAAGAGGGTGCTCCTCAGGGAGAGCTTCGCCATGCTCGCCCCCACCGGAGTGGGCAAGACCGCCTTCGGCGTGGTGACCGCCCTGTTCCACGGGGCGCAGGGGTGGGGGCGGTCCTACATCGTCCTCCCCACGGTCCTGCTCGTTCGGCAGGTCATGGGGGACCTGGAGGCCTACGCGGCCAGGGCCCGGGAGGAGGGCCTCCTGGACTCTGAGCTCGAGATCGTCGCGTACTGGGGCGGCATGAGGAGGGCGGAGAGGGAGGCGGCCCTGCGGTCCATAGAGTCGGGAGGGTTTGACGTCCTGGTCACCACCTCCCAGTTCCTCTCGAGGAACCTGGATCTGCTGCTGGGCAAGGAGTACGCGTTCATCTTCGTGGACGACGTGGACTCGCTCCTGAAGAACTCGAGGAACATCGACCGCGTGCTCATGCTCGTCGGGTTCACGCGGGAGGAGATCGCCAGGGCGCTCAGGGACCCGACCTACAGGCCGGAGAGGAGGCCCGGTGGAGTGCTGGTCCTCTCCACCGCCACCGGCCGTCCGGGGCCCAGGGCCCTCCTCTTCAGGAGGCTCCTGGGGTTCGACGTGGGCGCCCTCAGGGGCGCGACCCTCAGGAACGTGGAGGATGTGGTCGCCCGCGGGGGCCTGGAGAGGGTCCGGGAGATACTGGAGAGGATGGGCGGGGGCGCCATAATCCTGCTGGCCGACATGGGCCTCGCCGACCGGGTGAGGGAGGTGGCCGAGTCGGCCGGCCTCAGGGCGGAGGTTGTGTCCGGCTCGGAGGAGAAGGCGATCAGGGCGTTCGCCGAGGGGGAGCTGGACGCCCTCATAGGAGCGGCGAGGCCATACGGCGTGCTGGTCAGGGGAATAGACCTGCCGGAGAGGATAAGGTACGCGGTGTTCGTGGGGACCCCCAGGTTCACGGCAACCCTCTCGGACGTGGCCGAGCTGAGCGAGAGGGCTCTGGCCACATTCATCGGGATCCTCTCGCCCGTTCTGGGAGCCAGGGCGGTGGCGCTCTCAAGGAGGCTCAGGCTCGGCAGGGCGGCCGAGGGGGCGGTTCGGGAGGCGCGCTCTCTGGTCGAGATGGTGTTCAGAGATCCGGAACTCCTCGAGAGGGTCTCCAAGATGTCCACGATCGTGGTGGAGGAGGTCGACGGGGCGGAGAGGATCTCCATCCCGGACGTGAGGACCTACATCCAAGGCTCGGGCAGGACCTCGAGGCTATACCCCGGAGGGCTCACCAGGGGCGCGGCGTTCCTCGTGGACGACGGCCCCATCCTCGACGCGTTCGTCAGGAGGGCCAGCGCGTACGAGCTAGAGTTCAAGTCCGTGGAGGAGGTGAACCTGGAGGCCCTGAGGGCGGACATCGACGGGGACAGGGTGAGGGTCAGGGAGGCCTGGAGGGAGGCCAGAAGGGGGGCTGAGCTCCTCAGGACGTCTCTGTTCGTGGTTGAAAGCCCCAACAAGGCCAGGACGATCGCCAGGTTCTTCGGAACTCCCACCAGGCGGGTGGTGGGCGGCATACCGGTGTACGAGGTATGCGCTGGGGACCTCCTGCTCACGGTGGCGGCCAGCGGAGGCCACGTGGTTGACCTCACCACCCGGGGCGGGTACCACGGCGTGCTGGTGGAGGACGGCCTCTTCGTCCCCGTCTTCACCACCAGGAAGAGGTGCAAGTCCTGCGGGTACCAGTTCACCGACCTCGACAGGTGCCCGGTCTGCGGCTCGGAGGACGTGATCGACTCCGCCTCTACGATCGAGGCGCTGAGGCGTCTCGCGTTCGAGGCCGGGAGGGTGATCATCGCCACCGACCCGGACACGGAGGGCGAGAAGATCGCGTGGGACCTGAAGCAGCTCCTCTCAACCCACGCCGAGACCGTCGTCAGGGCCGAGTTCCACGAGGTGACAAAAAGGGCGATCTCGGAGGCCCTGAGGGAACTCCACTCCGTGAGCGAGCCCCGGGTCAAGGCTCAGATAGTCAGGAGGGTGGAGGACAGGTGGATAGGGTTCGAGCTCAGCCAAGAACTCCAGAGAGTCTTCGGAGACAGGAACCTCTCCGCGGGCAGGGCCCAGACGCCCGCCCTCGGCTGGATAATCGAGAGGTACCGGGAGCACAGGAGGAAGAGAGAGGTCACGCTGGTAGTCGCGGGAGACCTGCTCCGCCTGAGGATGGAGGGAAGGGTGGGGGAGCCCGGGCCGACCAGGGTGAGGGTGACCCTTGTGGGGGAGGAGGAGACCGAGGTGCCTCCCCCGCCGCCCTTCACGACCGACGAGATGCTGAGGGAGGCCAGCAGGGTGCTCAGGCTCGGAGCGAGGGAGACCATGGCGCTGGCCCAGGGCCTCTTCGAGGCCGGGCTGATCACGTACCACAGGACCGACAGCACCAGGGTCTCGGACGCGGGCCTGAGGGTTGCGAGGGAGTACCTAGGGGGCGAGTTCAGCCCAAGGAGGTGGGGCGAGGGAGGGGCGCACGAGTGCATCAGGCCGACCAAGCCCCTCCCCGTCGACGAGCTGATACAGTACCTGAGGGAGGGGATCCTCCCCTCCGAGGGGATGACCAGGGACCACCTTCGACTCTACAGGCTGATCTTTGGGAGGTTCATGGCCTCCCAGTCGAGGCCAGCCCGCGTCAGGAGGGCCCTCTACAGGGTTGAGGTGGGGGGGTCGTCCGCGGAGGTGGAGCGCATCGTGGAGCTCCTGCAGCCTGGGTGGGCCGCGCACTATCCCCTCGCCCTGAGGGTGGAGCCGCCTCTGAGGGAGGGATACGTGGACGCCGAGATCAGGCATCTGAAGGTTCCAGGAGCCCCACTCTACACGCAGGGGGACCTGATAAGGCTGATGAGGGAGAGGGGCATTGGGAGGCCGTCCACGTACGCCGTCATAGTTGACAGGCTCCTCACCAGGAGGTACGTCCTGGAGAGGGGCGGGAAGCTCATACCTACAAAGAGGGGCATTGAGGTCTACGAGTACCTGGCCGAGAGGTACGGGGACCTGGTCAGCGAGGAGAGGACCGCGGACCTGGAGAGGAGGATGGAGGCCGTCGAGGCTGGGCTGGCGGACTACCAGAAGGTCCTGTCTGAGGTCTACCGGGAGATAGCGGCGAGGGTCGCCAGGGCCCGGGAGTCCGGGGGGCCCGGTCAGGCCCCCTCCTCCAGGGAGTAGAGCTCGTCTCCCCTCAGCTCCAGCTTCATCTCCGGGTGCAGCTTCACGAACCTGGCCAGCGCCGCCACCCTGAGCTCCGACGGGATCATCGTCAGCATCGACGCCGGGGCCCTGCCCCAGACCCTGAGCATCGTCGCTATCCTCTTCTCCACGTTCGACCAAACCTTGCCGAGCAGTATCTCCCTGAACTGCTTGACCGTGTTCTCGAGGGTCCTGACGGTCTCCTCGACCTCCCTGACGACCTTCTGGGCCTCTTCCAGGTCCCCGATGTCGATCAGCACCTCGGCCCTGGCCAGCCTTCTGTCGACCACGGAGGCCCTCTCGTCCACGCCCACCAGCCCCTCACCCTCGAGCTCCCTGGCCTGGGACACCACCCTCTTTAGAGACTCCCTGAGCTCTGATATGGTGGACGACAGCTCCTCGGCGCTCACCGGCGGGGCCGGGGTTGGGGTTGGGGCTGGAGCTGGGGGTGGGGCAGGAGCGGGCGCCGCGGCTGGAGCCACCTCCTCCCTGGGCCTCTCCACCCTCTCGACCTCCTCCGGCCTGGGAGGCCTGACCCTCGGGACGATCTCCTCGGCGGGCCTCACCCTCTCCTCAGCTTCAACCCGGGGCGTGGGGACCTCGCGGATCTCTGAGAGCCTGGGCCTGCTTGGGGGCGGGCGGGGCAGCCTCCTCTCCGGCGGGGTGGGGCCTCCCCTCCTGCGCAGGATGGTCGCGACGCCCCCGGCGACCAGCGCCGCGATGAGGTAGGGCAGGTAGTCGAGGACGGGCTCCGGTATCTTGGAGATCAACCCCGCGCCCGGACTCGGCGAGGTGGCGGGCGGGGGCGTGGTCGGCTGGGGGGCGACGACGGTCACGGCCCCAGGCAGCGTCATGGAGTCCACGAGAGCGCTCCCCACCGAGACGGTCACGGTCAGATCCTTGGATCCAGCCCCCGAGGCCCTGGCGGAAACGGAGACCTCCTTCTCCTCCCCGGCGGCCAGGGGGCCCACCTGGACGGCCTCGCCCACGACTCCCGGGCCGCTAACGTCGACCGTGAAGGTGGCCCCCTCCTCGTACCTGTTGACGAGCTTGACCCTCACCCTGAACCTCCCGCCCTCCCTCACGCTCTGCGGGGACGCCTGGGGTGACCCCTCGATTATAGAGCCCCTCTCCACCCTCAGGGTGAAGTCAGCCGAGTGCACGACCTCGGACTCGATCACCAAGGACGCGCGGCAGCGCAGTTCCCCAGGCCTCCTAGGGACGACCTCCACCGTGAACATCCTCGACGCCCCGACGGCCACGTACCCCTCCTCGGACTTCACCTTCTCGAGGTCCTCGCAGTCTATCGAGACGTACGCCAGCCCGTCCCTCCACCCGTTGGTCACAGCTATCGATAGCTCAGCGGACTCCCCCACGACGAGGGTGGGCGGGGCGGCGATCACCATGCCGGGCTGCTCGGGCGGCTTTGGCTGGACCTGGGCGGCTAGGGCCACGACGGTCGGCGGGCTCTGGAGGCCGAGCCCCGTCAGGGTGAACTCGACGCTCTTGGAGGATCCCACGTCGAAGTTCACCGACCTGAGGAAGCACCCCCCTCCGTAGACGGAGAGTCGATCGGAGAGGAGCTGCCTGCCCAACTCGTCCTTCGCGGTCAGGGTGACCTGCCCCTCGGACCCCGGAAACGCGCACAGCTGAAGGTCGGCCGTGAGCCTGCCCTCCTCCAGGCTGTACTCCAGGACGCGGACCGTGTACAGCGGGACCTCGAGGGCTACCAGGCTGCCGTCCGAGAGGTAGAACATGGCGACCTGGGACACGGGGTCGTACCCCACCCCCGAGGCGAACCTGGCCCAGACCCGGTGGGAGAAGACCACGTCCACTGGAGACGGGACGGCGGGCACGCCCAGCAGTACCCCCTGAAGGGTCCAGAGTATCATGAGGTAGTTGGAGACCTCGGGCTGTGCCACGGGGCTCTGCTCCAGGTAGACTATGTCCAGCCGCCTGAAGCTCCTCACGCCCACCGGGTAGATCCTCCCCCTCCTCGTGACAACGTAGAGAATGTCAGGGCCCGACGGGATCTCTCCAGGGGCTGGGTCCGGGGTCGGGAGCTTGAGGCTCCTCGTAACCCTCCCGGTGGCGGCGTCTATCTCCCCCAGGGTCCCCCCGTCCGTGACAGCGTAGACGGAGGACCCCACTATCGCCGCGGCCCTCACGGGCGCTCCCAGGGTTGCGTTCCAGATCGAAGCCCCCGTGACCGGATCGATGGCGGACACGCCCGAGCTGTGACCTACGATCACCCTCCCCCCGCCGCTGAGCAGGAGAAGGACCTCCCCGGGCGTCCCGGTCCTCCACTTCTCCTTCCCGGTGGCGGCGTCCAGGCCGACCACCCCCCTCCCGGTGGAGACGGCTATCACCCCGGAGGCGTAGGCCGGCCTGACGGACCCGTCGGCGCCGTCTATCTGGATCCCCTTCGAGTCGAAGACCACCGTCCCGTCGAGCAGGTTGATCCCGTAGAGCCTGCCCCACTGGGTGAGGACGTAGACCGAGCCCCCTCCGACGACTATCTGTGAGGGGGTCGACTCCACCCTGAACGTCCACGAGGGCGAGAAGGTGGTCGGGTTGATGAGGGAGACGGACCCGAGGTCTGGGTAGACGCAGACGAAGCCGACGCTAGTTGCCACAGGGGACGGAAGCCTCAGGGTGGCGGGGAAGTAGCCCAGGGTTGCGTTCCAGACGACCTTGACGGGCTCGGGCTGGGCGGCCTGAACCGCCGGCTGGGCCGCCGCGGACAGTCCGGCCGGTAGAGCCGCCAGAGCGACCAGGCCGAGCGATAGGAGGGGGCGCATGGAGGTGAAGGGGTGAAGCCTCATTATCCTCACCGACCGAATGATGATATCACTTAGTCAGCGCATCCAAAGTCTCCTGAACCCATTTTAACTTGCCTACGCCAGAAATCGAGAGCATGGACAGCGAGGGCTACCTCGACGAGTTCATCACCTGGATGGAGGTGAAGGGCTACAGGCCGGGCACGATCCGCCAGTACTCCTACGATGTGAGGCGGTTCCTGCGGTGGCTCGGCAGGGACGCCGCCGAGGCGACACCGGACGACATCTGGAGGTACCTGACCCACCTGAGGAGGTCCAGGGGCCTCGCGGACAGGACCCTCCTGAGGCGCATAGCGTCCCTGAGGACGTTCTACAGGTTCATGGAGCAGAGGCACTTCGTCGAGCAGAACCCCGTCGAGGTGGAGAGGCCTCGCGTCAGGCGGGCCCTGCCCTCGGTCCTCACCCGGGAGGAGGTGGAGAGGCTCATAGAGGCCGCGGGGGACGACCGCTCCCGCCTGCTCCTCAGGACGCTCTACGTGACCGGGATGAGGGTGGGCGAGCTCTGCGAGCTCACGTGGGACCGGGTTAACCTGAAGGACGGAGTCATCCTCGTCAGGAGCGGGAAGGGCGGGAAGGATCGCGTGGTCCTGATAGACCCGGAGACGGCCGGCGAGCTCAGGGCGCTGAGGGAGAGCTCTGGGAACTCCAACGGGAGGGTCTTCGACGTCAGCCCCAGGACGGTCCAGAGGATCGTGAAGGCCGCGGCGGAGAGGGCTGGCATCCAGAAGAGGGTCACGCCCCACACCCTGAGGCACTCTCTGGCGACCCACCTGCTGGAGGCCGGAGCGGACATAAGGGCGATCCAGGAGCTTCTTGGGCACGCCAGCCTGAGCACGACCCAGATCTACACGCACGTGAGCACCAGGCACCTCAAGAGGGAGTATGAGAAGCTGTTCAGGATGCGTGGGCGTTCGGGAGCGTAAAAACCTTAATAGCCACCGAATGTTTACGTTACCACCACCCTTTTAAGGGAGTGTCACATGGGCCAGCCGATGGTCGGGGATCCCCGCGCGGCTGAGAAGATCGAGAGGGGGCTGAGGGAGCTCCCCGATGAGTTCTCAAAAACCCTGAAGTCCTACTTTCTGGAGAGGGGGCTCTCACAGGAGTCTCAGCTGGGCATGCTGACCGCGGCAAGGGCCTGGTGGCAGACGATCAGGACGATGCCCTGGGATGCCGACTCGGAGGCGATAAGGAAGTTCCTCTCGGAGCTGAAGGCGGGAGGGAGGAGCGAGAGGACCGCCTGGCAGTACCACGCCCGCCTGAGCGCGCTCGTGAGGTGGAGGAACGGGGGGAAGCTCCCTGAGGCGTGGGAGGAGGTGAGGGTCAGGCCCCCCAAGGTGGACAACCTCAGGGACAAGGTCCTCAGCCCCGAGGAGGTCAGGGCTTTGGTGAAGGCCGGGAGGAACCCGATGTACAAGGCCGCCATAGCGGTGCTCTACGAGGGCGCCCTGAGGGCCGGGGAGCTGTGCTCGCTGAGGATGCGAGACCTGGAGTTCACGGAATACGGCCTCAGGATCAGGGTCAGGGGGAAGACGGGAGTCAGGACCATTCCCCTCCACGACTCCGCGCCCTACCTCAGGGCGTGGCTCCAGGTCCACCCAAGGCCCGGGGACCCCGACGCCCCCCTCTTCGTGGAGAGGGGAGGCGGCCCCCTGACGAGGAGGGCGCTATACCAGATAGTGAGGAGGGCCGGAGAGAGGGCAGGGCTCGGGAAGAGCGTCCACCCCCACATGCTGAGGCACACAAGGCTGACCGAGCTGGCGAAGAGGCTGACGGAGCAGGAACTGAAGGCCTTTGCGGGCTGGGGGGCGGACTCGAAGATGGCCGCGGTCTACGTTCACCTCAGCGGGAGGGATGTGGAGCGGGCGGTGCTGAGGAAGGTCCACGGAATCGAGCCCGAGGAGGTCAGCGAGGAGGAGAGCCCCCTGAGGCCCGAGGCCTGCCCGAACTGCGGTTACGTGAACCCTCGGGACGCGGAGTTCTGCCTTCGATGTGGATATCCGCTCAGTGAGAGGGCCAGGAGACGGGCTCTGGAGAAAAAGGAGGCGATTGACCAAGAGATCCTAGCCCTGCTCTCAGACCCGAGAGTAAAGGAGGCCATCTTGAAGGTCGTGAAGGAGAGACTCCTCGAGGGCTCTTAGAGAGAGCGTTACCAACTCTTACCAAGCGTTACCAACCTTGTTTTTCTGTTACCTTCTGTCTCATTTGTGCTTGGTGGTCTCAAGTTGACCAAGTCGACAGAGTTTGAGAGGCACCTTAAGCTCGGCCAAGTTGCTGAGATCTTGGGCGTGAGCAGGAGGACGGTCTGGAGGTGGATCAAGGAAGGGAAGATCAAGGCGGTAAAGCTCCCCAGCGGGATCTACGTCGTGCCAGAGACTGAAGTAGAGCGGATAATTGGAGAGAGGTGATCAGGGTTGCCTAATGGGGAAAGAAGAAAGGAGAAGTGGTTTGACAGGCACAAAGGCTCCTTAATGACTCTTTTATGGCTGTTTCAAGTCATCTATGTTGGATTTTTCACAGAAGATCTCATCCTCCTTCTACTCACAATTGCCTGGGTCTTCTTCGTCGCATCTGAAACTTCAGAGTGGAGACCTGAAGAGGCCAAAGAGGCTATCCTAGAGGAGTTGGCGAAGGGTCCCAAGAGGGCCGATAAGCTAGCTGAGGAGTTGGGTCTCTCTAGATCTTGGACTTATGACCTCCTCAGGGAACTCATAAATGAGGGGAAAGTCACAAGAGTCAAGAGAGGGGTCTTTGCAATCACAGAGGAGGGTAGAAAGAGTCTGCCAGTTCCATGGGCTCGGAGGTTTTGGTTGGGGGTACAAAACCTCAAATCCAGAATCGTGAGTAAGTTGGCGGAACAGTAAGGGTGGGCACTATCGCCAGTTCCCTTCTACCTACTTTTTGGAACCTCACTAGGCTTTACCCTGCCTTAGTAAGGCTCAGTAAGTCTTACTCAACTTTACTCAGGTTCTCAGCCCTCTCTTCGCTATTTTCCGGTAACTGGACAGAGTTGTATCTAGCCAGGAAGAGCTTAAATATTCCTGCTTGCGGGCATATTTGCGAGGGGCTAAGCCCTCTGCAACTATAGGGCCGCGCCCCTCGGGAGTTGATGCCACCTGAGCCATGCTGAGGATGTGAAGATTTGGTTTGTTAGGGTGCCAACTTGGCTGGATGAGGCCTTAGAGCAGCTGGCCAAGAATCTAGGATACGCCACAAAATCAGAACTTCTACGCGAGTTGGTCCGGAGAGAATGTGAGAGGAGAGGTATAAGGCTAGGGTTGGCCGCGGAGGTGGGAGTTGATGCCACCTGAGCCAATTTTCAACTCTGGAAGTTCCCCCGCGGCCAAGAGAAGTGGAGAAGCCCCTGCTTTTAACATTAACGACCCAGAGACGCGAACAAAAATACGCAACCTCCTTGCCAATAAGGAGGAACTGAAGGCTCTAGATCCCCTACTCACGCCAATAGAGCGCGCCATTTTGCAACTCATCGCTGAGGCCCTCGAGGAGGGCAAGGAGGGAGGCTAGATGAATGAGGTGCGTGCGTGGCGCGAACTCGCACGCGAACTTCTCAATCCAAGAGTTGAACTCGGATATGTCAGACTCGAGTTCACAGAGCCGCGCTTGGGCCTGAATTCAACGAGCCTATCCTCAGCGGGCATTGGGGCGCGCCTGTGGAAGGGTGCCGTGCATAGGACTGCGCCTCCTGTCCTTATCTATGACCGTGATGACCTGATCAGCCCTGGAGACCTTTGCCTCGCCTTGGAATTGCTGGATGGGCCAGATGTGGCCGAGATCGAGGAGTTAGGTGAGGCCTATCCCGCAGTTCGGCAGATTCTCGTGCGAGTTGCCCAAGACTGGGGCTGGACCTCACATGAGGGTCAGAGGGGAAGAGATAAGTGGAGGGAAGCACTAAACTTCCTCCAAAGCCTGGGGAAGGTTCTCTACCGCCCGGTAGGGCTCCTCAAGGATCCAAAACTCGTTCGTAATCTTGACTGGGCTGAGGCCGTGAACGCGGTCGTCGGCTTTGGATTCAGCAGGGAGGAGAACGAGAGAGGCGAGGGAGTCGACCCTAGGCTTCTAAGGCTACGCGAGGCTACCTTCCTGCGCGGGGTTGTCCCTCAGGCCGAGCCCTGGGCCCTCGTGGCCGCACCGAGCGGGATTGGAAAATCGGAGTTTTACGAGCTTGCTGGGAGGCATGACGCGAAGGTTACGGCAAACGGACTCTTGGGATATGCCAAATCGGGGAAGGAGATTTATCCGGGCTCCTTGGACGGAGTGGATCTTCCTTATGCTATAGATCAAATCGACGAACAATCTGCGTGGGCGATTGCCCGCTATCTCTTTGATTTAGGCGAGACGGGCGTGGCGCGGATTTCTACAGGAGGCACAAACTTCAGTGTGCGGTTTGGCGGGCTTCTGATCTTTCTGGCGAACCCTGGCGTGGGCGAGAGTGCTAGGTCCTTTGGGCATTTGATCAGTAAACTGACACTAAATCCATCTCTGGGCCGTCGATTCGGCTTAATCTATTATTTCAAGGATGCTCAACCCTTGAAGAGGAAGCTCAGTCCACAAGAGAGGGCTGAGTGGCGGGCTGCAATCGAGATCGCGCGCGCCGTCGAGGAGTTAGCTCGCCCTCAGATTGAGGCTATTTACGCTGATCCGGCGGTCTGGGATTGGCTAAACCGTCCAATGGACGCATGGAGGGACTTGGCGCTCGATGCAATCAAAGGGATCGACGATGAACTTGTCAGCGACTTCCTTGGGAATTTCGTCACCGCGGGCCAGGTGAGGCTCAGAAACGCGGCTCTGAGAGCCGCGATCTTTCGCCAACTCAAAGATCTAGCCCTGGGCGAGATGTGTGTTAACGAACTCTTGGCGCTGGCCGAAGACCTGCTCCTTGACTATCTAAACGATGTTCTCGCGAGCCTGAAGGCCATTAATGCAACTTGGGAGGAAACGTGGTCGAAGCAGGTCAGGGCTACGTTCGAGGCTCTGCCTACTTACCTCAAAGAGATCATTAGTGCGTGCGAGCACGCTAGGAGGGCAGGGAAGATTGAGAGAGGGGCTGAGATCGATCTCCTAGCATTTTCTCGGCACTACACGCCCTCCTCGGGGCTTTATTTCTCGAAGATCATTCACGATGTGCTTAGGCGCAACCCAGATCGCCATAACGAACGCCTAAAGCGATTCTTCGGGCTCGAGCTGAAGCGGGTGGATGGAAGACTTCACGTGATCTTCCATGAAGCCGAGCCCATTCAGGACATCGAGCCTCTCGGCTCTTGGAGGGAAGAGGCTGACCCACTCAAAGTTGGTGATGGATCTTTGTCTCCAAAGCTGCCGAAAATGTCGGAAAAGACCGAAACGCTAGAAAGGGCTTCCGCCACTTCCGGCGCTTCCGACATTTCCGGCGCCTTCGAAGACAAGGGGTCATATGCACATTCAAGAGAGCTTTTCAGAGCGCTTCATTGGGCCAACCGAGCAATCGGGATCTGGAGAGAGCATGGACTAAGCTGGAGGAGAGACGAGGATCTCCGTGAGGCTCTGAGGGAGTTTTTCAAAGTCTTGAAAGGCGGGGAAGAGCCGAGTGAGGGAGATATAGCGGTTCTCTTTGCTAGACTCAGGAAGTTGAGCGACGAGAGAGGTTTGGAGGCAGTAAAGGCGTGGATTGAGGCCCAACTCAGGGGGGTGAGCGAGTGAGGACCCTCTCGATCGAAGAAGCCGACCTCCAGGGTCTGGCTCTCAGGGCATGGTGGTCGTGGGTCGAGGGCGGAGATGAAGAGCTTGCCGTGGCACTCGAGGAGATCTCGAAAGCGACTGGTAAGAACTTGGAGGAATTGACATCGGCCTTGGTCGAAGCAGAGACATCCGAGACCTGGCTCGCCTTCCTAGGCGTTGGTAGGCTGGAGAAGATGCCCGATGGCTCCCTAGTGCTGATCCTCTTCGATGGCTCAGAGATGCTCTTTGGGAGGCGGGAGAGATGAGCAGACAGGCTGTGGAGATCAAGAAGCTATCGCCCGAGGTCAAGGAGAAGCTGGCAATCCTCAGGCAGGACCTGCCGGTACCGAGACCCGACCACGAGGCCGAGAGGCTGGAGAGGATCAGGAGGATCAGACTGGCGCTCGACGACCTGCTCTCCGTGATCTGGAGGCAGGTCGAGAGGCCCATGGAGCTTGAAGGGAGGGAGATCCTGACCTTCAGGGAGTTCCAAGTTGGGAATAGATCTGACGGGATCTTCTCCCGCCTCAGGGTCACCACGGATCTCAAGCGCTTCAGGGCCGTGGTGAGCGGACTCTCGATGGACCTGACCATCCCCTGCTTCTTCCTGACCCTCCACAGGCTCTACATGGACGAGACCGTGATCGTCGACTTCACCCTTGACCTTGATTGGAAGCATCAGCCCAGGAGGCTCGAGGCGTGGGAAGGCCTCAGGTTTCTTGACGGGTGGCTGAGGGAGCGCGGAATCCGAATTAGATGGGTCCTGACGCATGGTGGGGTTCACGGCTATCTTGAACTCTCGGCCCTCGGCTCCCTTGGGTCAGAGAGGCTCAGGTCGCTGATGTCTGGCGATGTCTGGGCGGTCTACTCAGAGCTTGCCAGGATGCTGGAGAGGAGGGCCGCCAGGGCCGGGTACAGGCTGATCTTCGACCACCAAATCTACCGAGCCAACGGGACGATCAGGGCAATCTACAGCCCCCACGAGACTGGCACGGTCTGCGTTCCCGCCAGACTCGGCTGGCCTCCATTCTGCGAGAGGAACTTTGGCCGTCTCTACAGTCTCGAGGGCCTAGGCAGGGCCTCGGGAGACTGGGGCTACCTTGACGGAGAGAGGGGCGTCGAGGCCTTCCTGGACCTCTTCACGAGGGCCAGGGAGAGGGTCGAGAGGAGGAGAGCCCTCGAGAGGGTCAGAGGCGCCTCCAAGCCCCGGCCCTCGAGGAGGCGCGTGGAGGTTGAGGTCGAGGAGGTGGAGTCGAGGGTCCTGGAGGTGGATGGGCTCAGGGTCGTCTACCCGGCCAGCTTGGAGGGCTACGGCTACATAGAGGTCCTCCTAGGAGGCATCTACCCGGCTGACGGCAGGCAGACTCTCATCTGGAGGGTTCTCGGGCCAGCGGTTGGGATTGGGCTGGTAGAGAGGGAGGAGGCCGAGGACTACGTCAGGAGGTGCTTAGAGGCCAAGCCCGACCCCGAGAAGGATGTCCGACACTATCTGCGGAAGCTAGCCTACAACTCGAAGGGGAAGGTCAATCCACCGACTTGGAGAACTCTTCTAACCCTCAAGGGCAGATTGGGGCCGTCTAAGGACCCCGAGGGACTCAGGCATCTCAGGGACAACCTACTCCAGGCACTCGAGGAGGCTGGCGTCATCGAGGTGAGGGGAGGTGATCAGTGATGGCTGAGCCCGCGGGAGAGGCCAGGGTCGGGATCGCCCCTCTTTCTGAAGAAGGGACCTCCCCCGACCCGGCCCTGGCCTCCCGAGACGGGATCGAGCCGGAAGTCCTGGAGGCCCTGAGGCGCAGGCCCAGCCTAGTCAGGATTCTCGCGACGATCGAGGAGGGAGGCGGCGCCCTCTGGACCAGGGAGGTGATCAGGAGGGTCGGCTCGTGGACCCACACCCACCAGAGGCTCCTAGAACTGGCCGCCCTGGGCCTGATCAGCCGGAGGATCGGGATCGCAAACGGAAGGCAGGCCGTTTGGAACGGTCTGACTCCCCTGGGCAGGCAGGTCCTGGCCCTGCTCAGGGCTGAGGGCCATCCGGCCCTGGAAAGGGTCGGGCTGGAGGTGATGACTGTTGACTGAGGTGGTGTACCTCCACAGGCTGCCGAGGGGAGCGAAGAGGCTGGCCGTGCTGGGGCACGACGGCTGGAGGCTCAAGCTCTACACGCGAGATGGGGCATTCTACGCCAGGTTCACGCCAGAGGTGGGCTCGAGCTACGAGCTGATCCTGAAGCTGAGGGCTCAGAGCGTTGAGGAGGCCGTCAGGCTGGCCCTGAGGGAGGTGCTGGTGGGTTGACGGAGAGCGTTACCAACCCGACCCTGGACTTGGTAACGCATGGTGAGCCCGAGGAGCCCCTGGGCTGGCTGCCCCTCGAGGTTGACAGCCCTGAGGACTACTCCCCTATGCCTCAGGTGCTAGTACCCGAGGGGGTCGACCCCAGGGAGGAGCCCGACGACGGGGAGGTGGAGGACTGCGTTACCAACCCAGGCGCCTTGGTAACGCACCCCGAGGACCCGCTGGACCACCCCGACATGCTGCCGTTCAGAGGGCCTCCAGTACCCGAGGACCCTGAAGACGAGGACGAGGAGGAGGACGAGGCCTGTGCACACTTCGGGGCGAAGGGCGCATTGCCTGCCTTCCCATCTCTCCCTTCCTTTTTCGATTTTACGATTATCGGTTCAAGAGGTGGTGATTATTGGGCGAGAAGGTAAGGGTCGTTTCTAGCCAGGGTGGCAGTTCTCGGGGTAAAAGATCCCGAATTTCAAGAGGGTGGTCGCCAAAGGGGTTCCTGAGCCCGTCTGAGGCCCGGGCCTTCTGGTCTCTAGCTAGTAAGGAACCGCTCCCCTGGCGGCTGATCTACGGTCTCATGCTCTTCATGGGTCTCAGGGTCCACGAGGCCGTCAAGGTTCGGAGGGACGAGGTGAACCTGCCTGCCAAGAGGCTGTTTGTCAGGGGAAAGGGTGGGGTCGAGGCGTGGCTCCCGATACCCCAGCCCCTGCTCCGAGACCTTCGTAAACAGCTCAAGAGAAGCGAGGGGCACGAGTGGCTCTTCCCCTCGCCCAGAAGGGCGGGCAAGCACGTTTCCAAGCGGGCGGTTCAGGCCAGGGTCAAGCGACTGATGGCCCAGATAGGCAGGCCCGACGGACACTGCCACACGCTCAGGCATACCTTCGTGACCCTCAGCTTGCTCAGGGGAGGGAGCCCGAGGGACGTCCAGGACCTTGCCAGGCACTCCAGCCTCAAGATTACGCAGGTTTACGCCCACGCGATCGAGGAGACCAAGGAGAGGCTGGTTGACGAGGTCGCAAGCTTCGTTTGCGAAAAGCCACCCGACGATCGGGTGGAGGCGACCGGGCGGCCTGGCCTCGAGATGACGAGGCGTCCAACGCCCGGGGAGGCCGAAGTGAATGAGTAAGGTGGTGGAGTTCTTTCGGGCAGACATCGAGATCGCCCGTCTCAGGCGGGAGATCGAGGCCCTGAGGGAGAAGCTCCAGCAGAGGGAGGAGAGAATCAGGGAACTCAAGGCTGAGATCGAGAGGCTGACCAACGAGGTCCTGAGGCTTAAGGCGGAGAAGAGGGCGCTGGAGTCGAGGGAAGACCAAGAGAGGGAGAGGCTCGCCAGGCAGGTAACGAATCTGATGGACGAGAAGAGGAGGCTGACCGAGAGGCTGGAGTTGAGGGAGGGAGAGTTGAGGCGCTCTCGGGAGGGGGCTAAGAAGCTCGAGGAGGAGAACCGCAGACTCAAGGGCGAGATAGAGGAGCTGAAGGGCAGACTCAAGTCCAGCGAGGAGGAGAACTCCAAGCTGAAGGCTCAGATAGAGGAGCTGAAGTCGATCGTGCCCGAATACGTTGAAGATGGCAAGGTAAAGGTTCTGAAGGTTCCCCCGAGGGTCAGGGATATCATCCTGGACCTAGTGAGAAACAGGGGCTGGACCGAGTACAGGGTAGACGCCAGGAAGTGGCTCGCTGAGAACCTGAAGGAGTCCGTCCACGTCAGCCAATATTGGACTGAACTTAGGCCAACCGGTGAGATGGCCGCTCACTACGCGGAAGTGGAGGCCCCGGACCGCCTCCTGACCGTCGACCTCGAGGGGCAGACCGTCGGCATCCTAGCGACGGACGTCGGCCTGGTCATGGGTCCACCTGGTAAGGTGATCGAGCCCGGTGAGGCGGTCAGGTCCTACGGGGGCAGGATCGAGCTGAACGAGGCCATGAGGAAGACCCTCGTCACGGTGCTGGCCCGGTACTTCAACTACCACGCGGAACAGCACAAGCTGACCATTTTCATCTTCGAGCTGGCCCCCCTGCTGGCGGCCCTCGGAATAGAGCCCAAGGCCCCGCTGGCGGTTTGGACACTTAGGGGAGACCCAGAGTCGAATGTAGTCATACGGACCGTGGACGAGGCTTACCTCATCCTGAAGGGAGCCCAGGCCAGCCCGAAGGGGACGCTGGGCATAAACGGGATTTACCTCAATGTCGGCGCGGCCTATCAGGCGCTGGCGAGGGCCGCTGAGGTCCTGATCCCGGAGCTGATGAGGAGGTACCCTGAGGTCTACATCGAGGCCATGGCCAACGTCGAGAAGAAGCCCCCGAGGTCTCTGACGCGCACGGACATCATGGAAGCGTTCGAACAGGGCGGCGTTGGGGAGGAATCTGAGGGCGGGGAGGGATGAGCTACCTCGAGCAGATCCTGGCCAGGGAGACAGCGTGCATCGGCTTCATCGGCATAAGGGGAGCGAGCAAGACCTGGACGGCTCAGCTCGTGCTGGAGCTCCTCGCCCTGAGGGGCTGGCACCCCCTCATAATCGACGTCAAGGGTGAGGACGAGACCCTCCACCTGCCCGCTCGAGGGTTGCAGGCCAGGACCCTCAGGGCCAGGGGTCTCGAGCCCCGAGGGTGGGACGTGGAGTACCTGACCTTCAACTTCCCCCTGGCCATGGAGGCCATACCCACGAGGTTCAGGCTGGCCCCTCTCAGCGTCAGGATGCTGAGCTTCGGACACTTCAGGACGCTGGGAGGGTTCCTGAGTCCCTCCGAGGCCAGGGATCTCTTCGACGCCTACTACCAGGCTGGAGGCCCCGACGCCAAGCTCGACGACATCATCGAGGCCCTGCTCAGGAAGCGGGGGGAGAGGGTCAGCTCCAGGCTACTTGCGTTACTAACTTCGGGCTTCCTCGATGACGAGAGCCCTCTGGAGCCTGATAAGCTCGTCAGGACGGTTCAGAGGCACGAGTTCACCGTGCTGAGCAACGCCTACTTCAAGCCGAGCGTCAGGGACCTGGGCAGGTTCGCCCTGAACGTGGTCCTGGACAACCTCATGGGTCACCTCGTCCAGGCCATAGAGGACGCCAGGATCATAGTCCACTTCCGCGAGCTGAGGGAAGTCGCGCCCAGGGTCGGGGCGATGGGCTCGACGTGGCACCTCAGGGAGCGAATCGAGAACTTCGTCACCCTGCTCAGGCAGACGAGGACCGCGCTGACTCGAGTCTTCTACGAGGTTCAGAACGTCCAGAGCGTTCCCAAGACCCTGCTGGACAACACCCAGGCCGTCTTCGTGCACCCCATGAACCTGAAGGAGGAGAGGCAGAGGAAGGAGCTGGCCAAGTACTTCCCGATATCCGAGGCCGTGATCCACACGGTGGCCCCCATGAGGAAGATGGTCCCAGGCAAGTGGATCTTCATTGCCAAGAATGGGCACGCTGAACTCGTGACATCGCCTCCCCCCATGAGCCTCAGGATGCCAGAACCCAGGAGCCCCGAGGATGCCGCCAGGCTCAGCAGGATGTACGCTGAGCTGATCCCCAGGAGAGAACTCAGAGAGGAATTCGTGGAGGCCAGGAGGCGGTACAGGTTCTGGCTGGCCAGGGCTCAGATTCTACAGAGGGAGCCCGATGTCGACGAGCTGGACCGCCTCGAGGTCGAACTTCCGCCGCCCGAGGCGATGGTGCTGAACAGGATATCGCTCAAGATGGCCCTCTTCGTCAAGATATTCAAGCTGAAGGCCCCGTTAGACGGGCACGAGGCCTTCAACTTCTCGATCTCTCAGGTGTCGTCCTGGGCCAGAGAGCTCTGGGGGAGGCAGGCCCAGATCTACCTCTCCCCGAGCAAGGTCGAGGAGATGCTGAGGGTACCCAAGAACAGGCTCCACCTGAGGACCGCGGGCTTTAGATTCTGGCGGGACACGGAGGGAAATCTGTGGGGCTCTCTCGATGTCCAGCGCTACCTTGCCCACGTGAATGCCAATGGCTCCAGCTACGACAGGGTGGTGCGGAAGTGGGAGGGAGCCGGTGGCAGAAAATGAGGGGCATACCCGCCCGCTACTTTCTCTCTCCCGCCTATCTCCTCTCACAGCCATCCAATTTTCCGCGGGCATTCTCAGCTACCGCCTACCGCTCGAGAGATGCGGTTAGTTCCGACCTCAGCCCGCCCCGCTCCTCCCCCGGTGCCGTTGAAGATTTTGACACATCGGGAGTTCCTCGCTTTGGGAGGTAGCCGATAGTGACCTCTCGCGGGTCAGCCCTAGGCGGCTACAACAGGAGAATGGGCCTCAGGCTCGAGCGGGCAGTTACTGAGGCCCTGGAGGTCATGCTTGCCTGGCTCAACCTGCCGGACGTCAGGGTGGTAACGCAGTCAGACCACGCCCCCTACGACATCGAGCTGATCCACGACGGCAGGAGGGCCTTCATCGAGGTCAAGGGTTCCAAGACCTTCGACCGGCTGATCAGGAGGGTAAACGAGGCATTCAGGAGGGAGCACCCCGAGCCCTTCGTGGTGGTCGGGGTCTTGGGCTACCCTCACAGCCCCGAGTCCCTCCTGTCCTCCAGGGCCAGGGCCTGGATCTGGACGAAGCCCGGCAGGGACGGCAGGCTGGGCAGGCTGACCGTCTCAAACCTCAAGAGGTGGCTCAAGAGGTCGGGGCTGATCTCGTGAGCCCGTTGAGATGGGCCTGGGACCAGATTGGTGACGCTCGCCTTGGTCGATGTCGGCAGGCTGGCGGACTCCCTGACCCGAGCGTTACGTTACGCGTAACGGCACGGCTTTGGGGGCTCCAGAGTGGAAAAGGGCACGCCTCCATTTAAAAGGGGGAGACGAGCTAGAGGAGCGCGCCCGAGATGTGGAGGCTCGTCCCCACGTCGAAGTTCAGCAAGCGACTCAGCAAGCTTGACCCGCCAGTGGTCAGGGAGATTTTGAGGGACATAAGGGAGTCTGGACTGGAGCGAGACCCCACGACTGGGAAGAGGCTGAAGGGTTCCTTTCCCGTGGATACTCCCGTGGGCAGGGTTGAGGCCCAAATTTGGGAGCTGAAGGTCGGCCCCAAGAGGGCCTACAGGGTCTTCTACGCGATCAGTCAGGAGGAGAAGGTCGTCTACCTTCTGGACGTCTGGCACAGAAGGAGGGGATTCAGAGGAATGAGGTTCAAGATCCCCTCAGTCCTGTTCGGGCTCCCTGAGCTCCTCCGCCTCTTCCTCGGTGAGCTTCCCCTCCCTCACCAGCTCGTCTAGGAGTTCGTTGAAGCTCATCGTCCTACCCATGAGGACGTCCATTATTGCCTCCTTGAGGGACTCAACCTCCTCCGGGGTCAACTCGTCCTCCTCGAGGCTCCCCTTGTAGCTCACCTTGATGTTGGGCCTCGCCTCGGCTGGCATGTCTGAGCGCACTCTCACGACCCAAGGATATAAGCATGTGAAAGAAAATCGCTTGTGAGTCAAGCATTCTTTTTGAACCAATGAAGGAGGAACTCCGTAGGGTGGCACGGACTCCACCCGGGCTTAATAAAGGCGGGTGGAACGGAATCCACCAGGCTCGAACCCCCGCAACTTTTACACATAAGTGTAACATGTTACACTTACACAACGAGTTGGCTCCCGTGACTCCATTTGAAAGAAAGCGTCTTCACCTCCCTCAAGATGCGGTCTTTCCTGATCTCCATGAGTCTAAGGAGAATAGGCGATTCTAAGGGCTCTATCTCACCTTTAATTTCTTCCAGCCATTTTGCTTTCTTTGCGATACCATTTCCAGTTACCTTACATTCGACCCAAGCCATTTCTACTGTGTAATTGTAGTCCGTAGTTCCTAGCAGCCGCGGGGAGATCCCCACCACATCAGCTATTGTGGCGTGGGTCCATAGGCCATACCCCACCCTCGTTCTCACGAACTTGAGTAAGATTGGCCACTCCGTGACGATCAGGGGGAACCCCATATCAATGAGCGCGTGGGCCGCAGTCTGTCTTAACTCCCTATGAGTCTCTTTCTCTTTGT
>CAZQNA010000006.1:0-146204 GCA_964594835.1 uncultured Nitrososphaerota archaeon | reverse complement strand
GAAAAGGGTCTTGAGAAGATCATGGAGGAAGAAGGTGAAGCCGAACCCCTCTTTGCCCTCATCAGAAAGGAGGGGGTAAAACGGGAGCTTCCCCTCATCGTCTACACTCTCAAGGCCTTTGCCGAAGGTGAAGTGAAATTAAAAGACTTTGTCCTCCTCGACGCTCAAGGCCGCCCCCTTCCAGGGCCATACGATCTCACTGAAAGGATAGAACGCCACCTCGAAACGGGTCTCTGGTGAAATGATCAGGGGACACGGAGGAGAAGTTTATGATTTGGCCCGAGAATTGGGCCTTTCCCCGAAAGATCTCCAAGATCACAGCAGCAACGTCTCCCCTCTACCTCCTCCCGAACTATGAAGGGAGGGTGCACTTCCACTGCGGCCTCCAGGACAGCCTCCTCACACCAGAGGCCTGCGCGAAGGCGTACAACGCGGCCATACTGGCGGCGGAGAGGAGGATCATCTGGCACAACAGGGGGCACTCTATGCCCCTCGAGGAGTACTTCGACGACGCGAAGGACTTCTTCGCATCGGACGCGCCACCAGAACTCAAGAAAACTCTGGTGAACGTCCTGGGGGTGAAGATACCATCAGAGGGAGGAGACGGAGTCTGCGGGCCCGGCGAGACCTGGGAGAACAGCCCGTTCGACTGCCCGAGGCCGGTCCTGATAGTGGCCTTCCAGCTTCACATCGAAGAGAACCCCGGGAGGGCGACCTACTACGATCAGGACAGGGCCACCTTCGAGTGGTACGCCGAGGTGCTCGACAGGCTCGCTTCGACCTTCGAGGCGCACGGGGCAAAGCTCTCCATCCAGACCGAGAAGAACTTCGCCCGGGCCGACGTGCAGTTCGGCCGACACATCCTTAGGGACCTTGTGGCCAGGGGTCACGGAGTGGGGGTGCAGAGCCACATGGGACACCACGTGAGGGAGCTGGGGCTGATGACCGACGCCCAGAAGCTCGCCTACACTCGGGAGGTCAAGGAGGCCGTGGCCGAGGCCCTCGGCATGGAGCCGACGAACCTCGGCGGCGGGTTCGAGATGGACAACGTCTGCCTCCTGGGGGCGGTGAAGGGCGGGCTCTGGTTCACGTCGATGACTGCCGTGGAGAAGCCTTACCACCGGCAGACCGGGAGGTCGCCAGCGTGGCTCCACCCGTGGATCCTGCCCCCGACTCAGATGATCGACCTCTCCGACCCCAGGTGGCTCGCCCACGACGACTCCGGCGGGCTGGTCTACATCCCGGGCTGGTTCTGGAACTCGGGAGACTTCGAGGTCGACTGCAGGTCCGGAGGAGGCTGCTTCGAGGCGGCGACCGAGTCCCTCGCGGCGGCGCTCGAGTCCGTCGACGAGAGGTTCGTGAACGTCTGGTGGGTTAGCTCCCACCTCTACCAGACTGGCGAGAGCGAGGAGGAGGTCGAGAGGGTTCTCCAGGCCTACGACCGCTGGCTGACCGAGGTCGTCGATCCGCTGGTCAGGCAGGGGAGGGTGGTCTGGATGACCTTCGACGAAGTCGCCCAGCTCTACCTAAGGTGGGAGGCGGAGAGGCTCAGGTACATCTCCTCCCGCCTCAGCTCGACGAAGGCTGGCCCGGAAGTCATCACGCTGGAACTCGAGGGATGGGCCAATGGCCAGGGATCACGTCTCAATGAATCTGAGGGCCTCCTGGAACTTCTTCAGCCCTCTCAGCTGATCGGGCTCACCGAGCGGTCCGGTCCTATCCTCGATCTTCCTCAGGGCATCTTCCGGGTCGAGTCCCTCCGCCGCGGGGCGTGGCATGACCTGCAGTGAACTGCCGCTCCCCCCTCTCCACCCCCTCAGCTCCCCCACAGGACCCACTGAGGTGTCCAAGTCCGCCCGGTCCCCGGAGGATGTATACTTGAGAACAGGCCCACATCGGCAGCGCGGATCGCATCCAGGAGTGAGCAGGTGCGAGGCCGAGTCTCAGGAGGCGTGTCAGCATTATATGGGACCGCGTTGGCCCTTCGGATCGTGGAGCTCAGGTCCGGCCTCAGGAGGGCCCTGCTGATTCTGGAGCCGCGGGCCCGCAGGGCCGTCGCCTGGGCCGCGCTGACCCCCGCCCCGTGGTACGCCTACGTCAGGCTCTCCCGCTCCAGAGGAGCCAGGAGAATAGCCTGGGCAGCCCTGCTCGTCTCAGGGCTCGCATTGGGCGCTGTGTGGCTGGTGAAGGTTGGGTGGGCGCTGGTCCTGGTGGTCCTCCCCGCGTCGGCGGCCTACTCCTCCGCAATCAGGGGCAGGAGGGCCGGCTTGCGTTCTAGGACGTCGCAGGGAATCGAGGTCGCCTCCCGCGGGTGGCCCCGCCCCGCCAGGGCCCTCGCGAGAGTCTACTCCCTCTCCTACAGGGCCGCGGAGGCCCTTGTCGATCCCCCCGCCTCCGCGCTCGTGCTGGGCCTCTCCCTCGGGGTGGTGGGGCCCGCGGCCGCCTACGCCCTGTCGCGGCCGGCCAGGAGGTCCAGGGTACGCTCCGCCATCCTGGGCGGCCTCATGCTGATCGGCCTACCCTGGGGGCTGCTGTGGCTGATCAGGGTCGGCTGGCTCCTGGGAATCATCTCTCTGACCCCGGCCGCCCTTATCTCGTCCCTCAGGAGGAGGGTCGCGCTCCCGCCGCCGGTGGTGGAGGTCGGGGCGCCTCCGGCGCCCCCCGAGGAGGTACCCGTGAGGCCCATCCCCGCCGCCAGGGTGGCCTGGGCGGTCATGATCCTGCAGGCCCTCCTCGTCGCCGGGTGGCTCCTGAGGACGGACTCGATCGTGAACCCCGACAACGCCTACCACGTGCTGATAGCCAAGATGATCGCCGAGAGGGGGTTCTTCCTCTGGGACGACGTCCAGTTCGCGCCGGCGGGGAGGCCGCACCTCTACCCTCCCCTCTTTCACATCATGATCGCCTCCCTCGGGAGGGCGCTGGGCCTCGGCCCCTGGGGCTTCGTCCTGGCCAACGACCTCGCGTCAGCGGGAGTATTCGCCTCCGGACTCTACGTGACCTGGTACGTGGGCAGAAAGCTCTACGGAGACCTCGGAGGACTTCTTGCCTTTGTAATGGTCGCGGGAACGCTCTTCCCCGCCCTGTCGATGGCCATAGGCCTTCCCTCGACCCTCGTCTTCATCCTCGCCCCCCTGGCCTCCCTCTGGCTGACGGAGGGCCGCCTGATCCCGGCCCTCCTGGCCTCCTCTGCCGCCATGTACTCCCACACCTCGGGGATCGTCATAGTCCCGGTGGCCCTGCTGATCACGGGCGCCCTCTCGGGCAGGCTGAGGGACGCGCTGAAGGTGACGCTCGCCGCCGCCCTGCTCTACCTCCCCTGGCTCGTGAGGCTCGTGGCCTTCGCGGGCTGGTTCAGGTTCCCGGAGAGGGACATCCAAGTCAGGCCGGAGCCCGCCATACTCGTCCCCGCGGCCATCGGGACCATCGCGTCCCTGAGGAGGGCGAGGGAGAGGGCGGTCCAGCTGGGTTACCTGGCCTCCCTCGCCCCCGTCTTCGCCACCTACGAGGGGCGGGCCCTCATCCAGGGCGGGATAGCCTTCGCCTTGGTGGGCGTGACGGTGTTCGTCGGGATCCTAAAGAGGACGCCTCCGAGGTGGAGGAGGAGGCTGACCGTCGCCCTGATCCTGTTCTACCTGATCTTCCCGGCCGAGCCCTCGGCCCTACTGCTCGGCGCCCTGGCGAACGTGAGGCCCGGAGACGTGATGGGGAGCGGATTCACGTGGGGCGACGCTCGCGAGGTGGCATCAGCGCTCGTGGAGGCGGGCGTGAGGGAGGGGGAGGTCGTCCACTTCGACAGCGGGGAGAGGGGGTGTGCAGTGGCCGTCTTCGCCCCTATAAGGATAGACGGGGGGATGTGGGGCGAGGTCTCGCCCCCCGACACGGGGGCCGAGATTGGGGAGAACGTGAGGTTCATGGTCACCAGGCTGCCTCGGGGGGCCTGGACGGACCTCGGAAACCTGAGGATAGTCGCCTGGGTCGGTGACGACGCAATCATCGAGCTCCTACCGGGAGAGCCCGGCGGCGTCAACGTGACTGACCTCCTCATGCGGATATCGGAGTCCGCCCAGCGGGCCTCCGACCTCCTTGGCCGGAACCTCACAGCGGCCGCCGACGAGCTGGGAAGGCTGAGACTCCTGTTGACGTCCGCGTACCTCGCCCTCAGGGACCTGGGGGTCGAGGATGCGGAGGGGGTCCTGGAGGTGGCGAACGGGGCCGGGTGGCTTGCCGCAGTGCTGGGAGAACCTGACGCCGGCGGCGCTATAACGCCTCAGCAGATCGAGGAGTTCAGGGCCCACCTGCTGGACCTGGCCAGCATGGCGGAAGCCTGGGCGTCGGGTGGGCCTGGATAGAGCCTAGAGCCCCCATATTATCCTCAGGAGCTCCCTGGCCTTTGAGATCAAGAGTTCGGCCTCCTCCCTGGAGAATTGGTATGGCCTGTGGTCCGCGAGTTTCCTGGCCTCAAACAGGGCCAGGTACTCCTTCCTTACGCGCTCCGCCCCCTCCTCGCCCAGGGTCCTAACGAGCAGCCTGGCAAGGGCGTTTGCTATCTTGTCATCACGCCTGGTCCTGAGCCCCCTAAGTCTAGACTCCGCGGCGAGCCTGACGGCAAAGTAGGCCGCGCTCACGGCCTTGTTGAAGCACCCCACCCTCAGGTCCTCGAGGGCCTCCTCCTCGAGTCTCCTGGACTTCCGCTCGAGGTCCCCGGGCATCAGGGATCACCCTCGGACCAGTAGGCGTCGGGGTCTCTCGGTCAACCCCGGCCCCCGACCTCGCGGCCTCCCGCCAGGGTGAAGGCCTCGACCGCCTGCCTGTCCCCCTCGGGGACGACCAGAGGGCTGACCCCCTCCGGGGAGATCGAGGCGACGGCCTCCAGGTCGCCGGGCCCGATCCGGTCCAGGACGACGAGGACGTTGGAGTCGTACAGGGAGTCGGAGGGTGAGGGTAGGGCCACCACCATGACCAGCCTGTCGCCGAACTTTTCGGCAAGGTCCGACAGGAAGGACGTCAACTTGTCCCCCCACTCGTCAGACGGAGGCTCGTATGAGGTGAAGGCCTCGACCGCCTGCCTGTCCCCCTCGGGGACGACCAGAGGGCTGACCCCCTCCGGGGAGATCGAGGCGACGGCCTCCAGGTCGCCGGGCCCGATCCGGTCCAGGACGACGAGGACGTTGGAGTCGTACAGGGAGTCGGAGGGTGAGGGTAGGGCCACCACCATGACCAGCCTGTCGCCGAGGGCCGCCTCGAGCCTCGATGTGAATTCCTGAACCTTTCTCCTCCACTCCCTGGGGGAGCGGAGGTTGACCGCTATGGAGTACATCCCCCGACCGGCCGCTCAGTCCCGGCCCGCCTTAAAAAGTGAGTCGGACGGCTCTCACGCTTATCACGTAGCGCGCGCCGGCCGACGCGTGCCCTGGAGACCGCCTCACGAGAGGTTCCTGAGCGTCCGGGGGGTCAGGCTCAGGGTCTACGACTCGGCCGAGAGGCGCCCCTACGAGGACCCCACCACCCTGATCCTCCTCCACGGCATGCCGGGTCAGCTCACCAACTGGAGGTACCAGATCGAAAGGCTGGAGAGGCGCTGGAGGGTGGTCGCGTACGACATGAGGGGGTACGGCGAGTCGGACAAGCCCAGGAGGGTGACGTTCGAGGACTACCTGATGGACCTGGAGGAGGTCATGCGCCTGCTGGGGATCCGGGAGAGAGATGCGGTCCTGGTCGGCCACAGCTTCGGGGGCATGGTGGCCCAGGCGTTCGCGCGGGGGAGGGAGCTAAGGGGCCTGGTCCTGATAGGGAGCGTGGTAAGGCACTCGAGCGATGCGGTGGAGTGGATCGTCCAGCACCTCCCGGCCTTCCTGTGGCGACCCCTGCTCTTCAGGCCAAACAGGTTCACGATAGGGTTCTACAGGAAGCTATTCTTCAGCCCCGAGGGCCCGCCGGAGGCGTTCAGGGAGTTCATGGAGGACAACGCCGACTACATATCTGGCCTGCCGGCCCACGTCCACAGGTACTCCGCGGCCCTGAGTGACTATGACGCAGAGCCGTGGCTCCCGGAGGTGAGGTGCCCGACGCTCGTGATCGTGGGGAGAGACGACAGGGTCACCCCGGTGGGGCAGAGCGAGGTCATTGCCAGGAGGATACCGGGGTCGAGGCTCCTGATAGTCGACGGGGCGGGGCACCTGGTCCTCTACGAGAGGCCCGACCTCATCAACTCGGCGATAGAGGAGTTCCTCGAGAATCTCCCTCGGTGAGCTCACCGGTCCCCCGCGGCCTCCAACTCGGCCTCCTCCCTGAGCCTGGAGAGGTCACGCAGGTCCCCGGCCAGGAGTTCGGCGAGGGCGCGGGCAGCCGAGAGCCTGCCGTACGTCGCGGGAAAGCCCCACAGGACGAGGATAGACGCCTCAGAGATTAACTCCGCCGCCCTCTCGGTCAGCTCGGCTGCCCTGCTCAGCAGGTGGGACTCAGCCACGTCGGCAGACCAGCCGCACAGCCCGCAGGATACCCGCCCGGCCCTCCAGTCGATCCTCAGGTCTCCGCCGCACCTGGGGCACGAAGACACGAGGAGGATGCCCCTCCTCCCGTAAACCCTGAGGGGAAGATCCCGGGTGGGAGAGTCCGACGCCGGTCCCATAGTATTCGGGGACCGCCTCGCGGTCCCTCCCTCAAGGAGGGGGGGTTCGGCATATTTCCCCGAGTCGACGTCGGTCGAACCACCCTAGGACTCTCGCCTCGACTCCAAGTACCTGGCGAAGTACTCAACCGCGAGTTCCTGCGGGTAGGTCTCTATCGAACACGGCCTCAGCGATCTCACGTGGTCGATGGCCTCCCGCGGGTCGGCGCCCCTGTACACCAGGTAGGCCGCCAGGATCGTCCCGGTCCGCCCGCAGCCCGCGTAGCAGTGGACGACGACCTTCTCTCCCCTCGAAGCGTGTTCCTCGATTATCCTGACGATCCTCTCCATCTGCTCCAGGGTCGGAGCCCTCAGGTCCTCAACCTCCTCCAGGTAGTGCTCTATGCCGAACTCCCTGAAGGCCTGGATCACCTCCCTGGGCAGGTCGGGGTCCAGGGACACTATGGCCCTCACGCCCGCCTTCGCCAGGTACTCTACCTCCCCCCGGCTTGCGGGCATTGCCGAGCCTGCCACGCGCTCGTCCACCCAAGAGAAGTTCCTCGGTCTCTTCATCTCCTCCACGCCTGAAGACCCACCCGCGTTAAAAAGCAGGTAGAGGAGTCACGCCTCCTTGAGCAGGACTGCCATGCCCAGCGCGATGCCCAGGGAGCCTATCATAGTCGGCAGGAGGGGGCCTATCAGCCCCAGGTGGTCGTAGAGCACTCCACCCGCTGCCGGGGCCGCGAAGCCCACTATGCCGCGGAAGGCGCTCAGCCTGCCCATGGAGCCTCCGATGTCATCCACGCGGGCGACCTTGGAGAGGTACGTCCTGATCGCCGGATCCCATGCCCCAGCGGACAGGCCCATCAGGATCTCGGCCGCCAGCAGGTGCCAGAAGCTTGAGGCCAAGATTATGGTCAGGATGATGGGCGCTCCGAAGAGTTCGGATATCACCATCAGGGGCTTGGCCCCCAATCTGTCGATGAGACTCCCTGTGGGAAGCTGTGCGGCCGCCAGGGAGGCGCTGAAGGTCGCAGATAGCAGTCCCAGCTCGAACTTCGTCAGGCCGAAGTGGTCGACCATGATCCCGGAGAGTATCCCGAGGCTGGTCCCCCAGACAAGGGCATCCAGGCCGTTCAGAATGTAGAAGGCCCGTGTACCCTCAGAGGGCTTCACGGATCTCACTAACGTCTCCCTGAGCGACACCTCATCTGCGACCGCATTCCAGCCCTCCCTGAATCCTGACCACAGCACCACCAAGCAAGTCACCTCCATGACGGAGGCCGCAACGAACACGGCGGCATATCCGAGCCTGTCAGCCATCAGCCCTCCCAGCGGCCTGGTTAGAAGGCCTGGCACGATTGCCGACGCCATCAGAATGCTGTAGGCCATTCCCCTCAACCTCTCGTCCGTCGCATCGGCCACCGCGGCATCCCAGACTGGCCAGCCGATGGTCGCGGCCCCCCAGAAGATTACTGCTGGGAGCAGGAGCAGCTGTGCTCTGAGAGCGCTGGCGGCCAGGTAGGAGGATAGGGAACAGAGCATCATGAGCCGAGACAGAAGGAGGAAGGGCTTCCTCCCCTTTAAGTCCGAGAGCGCTCCGGCGATCGGCTGAACTAGAGTGGGTATTATGCCGTCAAATCCGCCCAGTCCCATGAGGAGGCCTATTAATGCCATCGAGGCCCCCAGGTCGAGCATCAGCGGCTGCGTCACGACCTCGACCATCGCCCCGTACGCCCCAGAGAGCACGGCGACCAGCAGCATCACCCTGACGTTTCCACCTATCGCGTCCCTGACGCCCTCGAGCACGGCGACCCGACCGATCGGTGGACTGCCCGCGGCTCATAAAAATCGGGCGCTCACCGCCGCGTTAGTGACTCCAAGAAGGGGCGCTCAGCCCCCAGCGTAGTCTCTGACCCGTGCCCCGGCAGGACCACTGTGCAGTCGGGGAGTCTCAGCAGTCTCCGTAGGCTCTCTCTCATTGCTCGCTCGTCCCCTTCCGCGAAGTCCGTCCTCCCCACGGCCCCGGCGAAGACCGTGTCGCCCGTGAACAGGAGCCTCGACCCCTCGGCCTCCAGGAGGTAGCAGACGCTGCCCGGGGTGTGGCCAGGGGTGTGCAGGGACCTGACCATCAGCCTCCCCACGGCGAACTCGGATCCGTCCTCGACGGCCGGCTCCACCTCGGGAGGGTCGCCCACGCCGCCCCACCCCCAGTACCTCGGGAGCATCTCCACATCCGCCCTGTGGGCGACGGCTCTGGCCCCGGTCGGCCCGCGTATCTCCTCGACACCCGCCACGTGGTCGAAATGGGTGTGGGTCAGGAGTATGAGCCTCAGCTCGGCTCCCAGCTCGTCCAGGGCTCCGAGCACCTCCTCGGCCGGACAGCCGGCGTCGACGAGGGCAGCCTCCCCCTCCCGGAGGTCGACGATCAGATAGCACAGGCTCCTGAGCGGCCCGCAGCAGATCCTGCCCACCAGCGCTCCGTACCCGCTAAGGGAATCCTCTTCCAACGCCTAGCCCTCCTTCTCCCCCGACAGGACCTTTGGCGCTCGGACGAAGTCGGCGGCACTCAGCTTCCTCCTCGGCGCCCTGGCGAGGATGAACCCGCTCCAGGGCCTCTCCCCGGGCACGAAGTCCACGTCCTCGAAGAGGGTCCAGGCGAGGGCCATCACGCCGGCGAGGTCCCAGAGCCTCACCTCGTGGGGTATGGGCCCCACGCCCTTCAGGAGGTCGACCGCCGCCCGCTTGAAGACCCCCTTCCTGAAGTCGTAGCCGGCGTGGACCGTGACGAAGAGCCTGTCCTCGCCGACGCCCTCGGCCAGCCACTCCTTGTAGCCCCTCAGGTAGAAGATCGTGTAGGTCCTGTCCGCCTCCTCGACGATCAGAACCCCCGTCGTCGGAGAGGGAGTCGGCGACGGAGCTCAGGAGCCTCACCATGTCCCAGGGATTGAAGTGCGGCGTGGAGAACCCGTATATCAGGGCCAGGTCCGCCTTCAACCCGAGCTCCCAGAGCCTGGTCGCGTCGGCGATCTCGACCCTCACTGAGCCAAGCTCCTCGGTCCCGAATCTCTCCGCCACCTCCAGGGCCTCTCTCCGGAGGTCCACGACCGTGAGCTCCACTCCGAGCCCCCTGGACGAGAGGGCCTTGCCCAGAGCCACCCCTCCTATCCCGGTTCCCCCGCAGACGTCCAGCACCCTCACGGTCCTCCTGTCGCCGACCAGGCGCGAGAGCCACTCGTGCTCCAGCAGGGACCGGAACTTCTTGATGGCCTCCTCGTACCTCGCCCTCCCCTCCTCGCTCCAGGGATCGGCGGGCCAGGGCCAGATGCTGTAGAGTCGGCTCAGGTGATCTCCCAGGTGAGGCACGTCGCTACGGCCCGCGAGATCATTTAACGGTTCTTCGGCGGACGATCCCCCGGAGAACCGCCGCGAACTCACCGCGGGTCGAGCGGCGCGAACCTGAGCCTCAGGACGTCTCCCTCAGACCAGGGGTGCTCCCCCCTCCTCACGATCAGCTTGAGCCTGGGCTCGGCCAGGTAGGACCCGACGCCGACGCACTCCAGGCCATCAGCCACGGGCCTGGCCGCGGGACGGAAGGTCACCCCGAACCCCAGGTTCGCCGTGGGCTCTCCCAGAGGCGTTCCGTCCGCCCAGGTCACGCCCTCACCCTCGCCCCCGCCGCTCAGCTCCAGAGAGCGTGGATTGACGAGGGCCGCCCCGTGCCCGTAGTGGGGGAGGCCGCCGTCGACGTGGGCCCGAACTCCGCCGACCAGCGTGACTAGCCCGGCCGATCCGGGCCTCCTCGGGAGGAGCCAGACGTACTCGTCCCTGACCTCGTCGACTGTGAACTCCTCCGAGGGCTCGGAAGGGTCGCCCAGCCAGGTCAGGGCGGGGGAGAGGTCGAGGGTCGCCCAGCCCGACGCCCTGTAGGGCATGCCGAGCTTGAGCTCGAAGTGGGCGTGGGCGTCGGACCAGGGGCAGAGGTAGCAGGACCGCACCACCCTCCCCATTGGATCGAGCGTGGTCAGTCTCTCGCCCGGCGACACGGAGGGCTCGACGTGCATGACCTTGAGGACCAGCCCGCCGGGCAGGTCGATCAGAATCACCGGCTCCTCCCTCTGGCACCCTGGGCCGTGGGATCGCGGCCTGGGGCCGCGGAACCACCTCACCTCCCTCACAACGCCCTCCTCGGCTGGCATCAGGGCTTCCCCGTCGAAGTAGACGTCGAGGGCGCCGCACCCGGCGTGGGCAGGGTAGGGACTGTTGAAGACGCTGAACCTGACCCCCTCTGGCACCCACAGCTCGACCCCGGCGAACCTGGCGACGACGGGCACCTCAGCCCCCGAGGCTGGCACCGTTATTTCATTCACTGGGGCCTGCCCCCGATGGCCCTCCAGCTCTACAACCTGACCGGCACCGCGCTGAACGACCTCGCCTGCGCGGCGTGCTGGATCGAGGCCTGGGGTGAGAGGTCGAGGCTCCTGGTCCTCCCCGTGCTGTTGGGGGAGGTCGACGTCCTCCTGATCAGGATCTCGTTCAGGGAGGGCGTTGGGGGATACCTCAGGCTCAGGGTGTCTGAGCCGGGCGGCGCGAGCCTTGAGTCGTGGACCTCGACCTCGGCCGAGCTGTTAGACCACGGCGAGGGCTGGGTCGGCCCACCGCCAGCGGTCGCGTGCGGGGCGCCCGGACTCGCCGTCGGGCTGGAGCTGGAGGGGAAAAGCCTCCAGGTCAGGCCGAGGGAGACCCTCGGGCCGGTTGGGGAGCCTCCGATAGGCGTGGACCTCCTGGACGCGTTGGAGGGTGAGTCGAGCTGGCGGGAGGCTGAGGTCGGGAGGTGGAGGGTGAGGGCGAAGAGAATAACCGACTGCGACCCTGACTCCTGGCTCGTGAGGCTCGCCCCTCCCACGGGAATCTCTCCCGTTGTTAGGCTGGGGTCCTACCCGCCGATGGAGCTCGGCGTGGCGTCGGACGGATACTCCACGGCCCTGCTGGTCGTCCTGCCGAGGGGCAGGCCTGTGCTGAATGTGGAGGGGCTGGGGCCAGTGGACCTCGAGGACCTGGCGTGAGGAGATCTCACAGCCACTCGGGGACGGGGAAGGGGAAGTCCTCCACGACCTCGGTCTCGAGCCTCGGCAAGTCGTTGAAGTCGGCGTGGAAGTTGTACGCACCGGCGTTGAGGAAGACCACCTTGTCGCCCGGCCTCAGCTCCCTGTCCAGGTAGACGGAGTAGCGGAAGATGTCCAACGAGTCCGGCGACCTCCCCTTAAGGAGGTACCTGTGGCCCGAGCGGTCCTCCCTCTCGCCCAGCACCGGCAGCCTGGTGTTCAGGAGGTAGGTGTCCATGTAGGCGTTGAAGATGGAGCAGTCCAGCACCGCCGTGCCGGAGTAGACGTTCAGGACCGTGGCCTCCAGCGCCACCGTCGGAGCCGCTATGAACCTCCCGGGCTCGGCCATCAGCCCCACCCCCCTGGCGCGGAGGAAGTCCCTGAGTTCCCCCACCTTGGAGAGGACCAGCTCAACGTTCGGCCTGGAGTTGGCGTACCTCACGGGGATGCCGCCGCCTATGTTCACCACATCCAGCTCCTCCAGGGCCCGTTCGCTCAGGGCGTCGGAGAGGTCCTCGACGAGGCTCCACTCCCCCACGTTCTGGGTCTTCCTGTGGAAGTGGACCCCCAGGGACTCGACGTGCGGGCTCTCGCGCAGCTCCGGGATCAGCTCGTTCACCCTCTTCCAGTCGATTCCGTAGACGAAGTGCTTCCCCGTGTAGACCGTGTGCTCCCTCATCTTCATCCTGACGAGCAGGTTGACCGAGCGCTCGAGCCTGCCTAGGGTGTCGAGGAGCGCCCGGAGCTCAGGCTCGTTGTCCACAAGGAGCCACCTCACGCCCGAGTCGAGGAGCCACCTGACCTCCTCCTCGGACTCCCCCTGGAGGTAGTAGACCGCCCTGTCCAGCTCCTGAACCCTCCTCGCCGAGCCCATCGAGCTCAGGCCCACCATCGCGTCGGTCTCCCTGAGGACCTCCCAGACCGCCGGGTTGGTCTTGTAGCTGTAGGCCACGACGTCTGCGTACCTCTTCACCGTCTCGTACTGCCTCAGCGCCATCCTCCTGCTCAGGATGAACCTGGCCATCCTCCCGACCCTCTCCCTCTCTCCCTCACTAGACTATGTCTCTATCAGCCCCTCCTCCCTCAGGACCTCGAGGGCGTACGCCGCGACGAGCGGGAAGAGTATCGTCGCGTCGCCTATCACGGTGACGGAGTCGGAGTCGTCCTTGATCTTCCCCCAGCTCTTGGCCTCAGACGTCGTGGCGCCGCTCATGCTCCCCGAGAACTGAGTGGAGGTCGTGATGTAGACCGCGTAGTCGGCGCCGCCGCTCAGGAGGGTCATGAGAATCGCGTGGTGCTTCGACACCCCCCCGCCCAGGGCTATGACGCCCTTCCTGTCCTCTTGGTTCAGGTAGAGGATCATCCTCCCGAAGTCCCCCACCACGTCCACATCGAAGTCGGGGTGCCTCTCCCTGGCCATGAAGAGGTGGAACCCGAAGGAGCCATCGGTTATGGCGGGGCAGAACACCGGGACGTCCCTCCTGGCCGCCTGGTAGAGGAAGGAGTTCTCGTCCTCCAGCCTCAGGCCTATCTCGCGGAGGAGCTCCGACACAGTGAGTCTCTTCTTCTCACGGTAGATCTCCTCCAGGACCCGGGTGGCAAACGCCTCGAACCTGGCGTAGCTGTCGTTGCTGATCAGCAGGTTGCCGACCCTGTTCATGCCCCTCTCGTGGAGCTCCACGTCGTCGGCCTGGAACCGGTGGATGTAGAACCTCTCGCCCAGGGCCTTCATTACATCCTCCTCTATCGCCCCTACCGTGGTTATCACAACGTCAACCAGGCCCACCCTGATCAGCTGGGCGAAGAGGCCCCTCAGCCCCGAGGTCCCCATGTTGGAGGTGAAGGTGAGGATGACCTTCGCGCCCTCCCTCTTCATCTTCACGACTATCTGGGCGGCCTTGTAGAGCTCCGTACTCTGAAATCCCGTGGTGGCGAAACTCTCCACCAGCTCCCTCACGGTCATTCCCGGCCTCCAGGCGAGGTCCCTCACGTACTCCATACGGCTCGGTGAATCACCCCGCCGCCCATTATAACTCCGCGGACACCTCAGGCTGGCTCCGTCCCGCCCTCGGTCCTGAACTCCTCGTAGATCTCTCTTGCCTTCACCCGCTTGAGCCTCTCCACAAGCTCCGGCTTGAGACCGGAGGCCTCCCTGAGGCTCCTGCGCTCGGCCTCCAGGTAGCTCTCCATGATGATCGTGAGGGTCCAGTAGACGGCCTTTACCGCCGGGACGACGGCCTCGTGCCTGCCAGCCTCCTGCAGGACCTTCACGATCTCGCGCGTGAAGGCCCCCGCGTTCTGTATCATGAGCCTGGGCCCCACCCCCGCCCTGAGGTGGGCGGCGCCGACGATGAAGACCCGCCTCGCGTGCTCGCCGTCGAAGTCTCCGGCGAGCGTGAGGCGTATCACGGATCTGAACAGATCCACCGCCCTCTCTGCGGACAATCCGGTCTTCTCAACTACTGATACGGCCTCTTGGTCGGAGAGGAGAGAACTCAAGACGCCCTGAATGATCTCGTCCTCGCGGGAGAGGATCAGCGACTTCAGCTCCCTTATCGCCCGGATGTCGGTCAGGCCGAGGCCGAGATAGCTCCTCGCCCTCTCCGCCACCCGCGAGAAGTTCATCACCAATCCAGCGGTGCAGCTCGCGGTCATGTTAAGATAGTTTAGCTCTAGCTGCCGACGTTACCCGGTCCAGCTCCCCGGCCAGGGCTATTCCTTGAACTCTCCCCAGTCTCAACGCCACAAGCCTCCAACCTCGCTTGGCACGCGGCCTCGCCGCCATCGACATTTCATTCGGACTCTGTGCGATCCCTCTTTCTCCGTCCCAAAAGCTTCGGGTAAGCTGCTCAGCCGGCCCTGAGGGAGAGCTTAACCTCGCCCCGGTCAGTCTGAACCGAGATCTTCACGCCTCCCTCGGCCATCGCGTCTATCACCCTTCCCTCCCTGTCCTTCAGCCCGAAGGTGGCCGACCCGCGGGCCGGCACCCTGGAGGTCTTGTACTCCCTGGATCGGGGATCGGAGCTCGACAGGAGTTCCCTGCCGTCGAGGGTCAGTGCCACGATCTTCCTGACCCGCACCGGGTCCTTCAGGCCGTTCTTCAGCCTCACGAGCAGGGTCCCGGTGTCGAGGTCGTACCAGGCGTCGCCCGTGAGCCTGGGCGCCCTCCTGAGCAGCGCCGCGGCGGCGACTGCGGCCGCGGCCACGGGAACGAGGTACACGAGGGCGGGCGGCGCCCCTGCCGCCTCGGGAACCATGCCCGGCGTGACCTCAAGGGAGGCGTTTTGGGTGTAGGCGTAGAGGATCCCGCCCGAGTAGAGGAGCATCTGGAACGTGTACGTCCCCTGGACCCAACCCTCCGCAGGGACATAGTTGGCCTTGAACTCGCTCTTCCCCGTCGTCAGAACGGGGGTCCTGGCCAGGGTGACCTCGTCGACCTCGCCGCCGGGAGACCAGACCCTCAGGATCACGGTCACGTCCTCGAGTTCCGAGTGGAGATTGTCCACGACACCGACAACGTAGGCGTAGCCTATCCTCCCACCCTCGTCCAAGGCCGGCATGGCCGAGAACGAGCTGAAGTGCACCGTGCTCACCCGGAGGAGGACCCTGTGGACGGATCCGGGCTCCGCCGCCAGAGACGTCTCGTTCAGCAGCTCCCCGGCGAGGTAGGCCGCCACCCTGTAGAGCCCGGGCGCGATCCTTGCCCTAAGGGTGCCGTTCATGCTCCTCGCGACCGTGAAGTTGCCCCTCTCGGTGATGTACACAAGCCTGATCTCCGTGGGCACGGGGACGCCCGACGGGCTCAGGACGCTCACCTCAACCACGGAGTGCTCCCCCACTATCTCGACGAACGAGTGGAGCGAGGCGGCCGGCACGGCCATGGATCCACCGGTCTCGGGCATCTTCACGCTCGCGTAGGCCTCGATGTGCACGTCGTACGTCCCGGGCGGGGCGCCCGGCTCGGCGGCGATGGATATGAAGACCTTCCTGCTCTCCCCCGGGTCTAGGGTGAAGTTCCAGGCCGAGAGCTCGACCCTCAGGAGGGGGTTCTCGGGCTCGGACCAGACCCTCAGGCTGATGTTTACGCTCCTGGAGCCCTGGTTGAAGACCACGATGTAGGTGTCTGGGCCGGAGAAAACCTGCCCGACGGAGAGGGTGTAGTTGTAGAGGTAGAACGAGCCAGAGACGGCCACGCCCACCTCGGGGACCGGCTGGGCCGCGGAGGGGGGAGCGGCCAGCGCCGCCACGAGGACGAGCAGGGTTCCGACAAAAAAGGTGGGGGGGAAGGGGGTTCGCTTGCCCATTTTCGAAGCCGCCCTGGCCCCCGAAGTAAATTAAGGTTGCACTGAGGACCGCTCAGCCGTTCTCGACCATGAACCAGACGAGACCCTGGTAGGTGTCCGCGATCAGGCCGGAGGATCCCACGTCGAGCCACATGTAGACGTTGATGTCGGCCCCGTCTCCGCTGGCCGCGGACCCGTCGTCCGTGGGGCCTGTCTGTCCGGTGAGCAGGGCCACGTACGTGCTGGCAAACGCAGTAGCGGAACTCGGGTTGTTTTCCGTGTTGGCCTTGAGCCTTATCTGGCCGTCGCCCGGCGAGTCGGTGGTGAGGGTAGCTTGGTCCCCGTGGTTCTGGCCGACCCAGTAGGAGTTGGCCCCGGTGGAGTCGGTGGCCTTAATCTTCAGGTTGTAGTCTCCGTTGGCGACCACGTAGACGTCAATGTACCCCTCACTGGGGGACACTATTGGGTTGTTGGAGGACCCCAAGTCAACCGCACCAAAGTCGAACGGGAGATCCGCCGAGGCAATGGCGGTCTCGCCGTACCACTGCATGGAGTACTGGAGGACGGAGCCTCCCTCCTCCTCGTTGTTCTTCTTCTCGTCGGATAGGCCCCCGCTGTCCTGGACCTTGACGTCGATTATCCAGAAGGCGGTGGTCCCGTCGGCCTCATGGGCCACCTTTCCTGGCTTGAAGTGGAGCCACCAAGTTCCCTGGATGGTGGTGACATCTATCGGCCCCCTGCTGTTAGTCTCAACGGTCCAAGTGGTGGTCGCGCCGCCGCTGGAGAGCTGCCAGCCGTTGCTCAGGTCCCACGTAAATACGGCCTCCTGCTTGGTGTCGAAGGTGCCGGTGGGGCTGGCGGACACGTCAGTAGCGTAGTAGATGTAGACGGTGATCTGGGTTATGTCGCTGTACCCGTTGCCGTCGCTGGCCACGATCTTTAGCGCGTACTCCTGCTGTGGGGTCATGGAGTTTCCGGATCCGTCAACGATCGTGTTCTCGTCGGACTGGTAGAGCTTTATCTGCTGGATCGAGGGCGCGACGTTGCCGATGGAGAACTGCCCCTGCCCGCTCGACTCGCTGTCAGCCGAGGCCAGGGCGGGGCCCAGCATCGTGCAGATGAGAACCACCAGGAGGGCGGCTGATATCAGCCTCCTCATGCGCCTCACCGTCCCATTTTCTACTAGATGTTCCGAAGATACAATAAAAAGTTAATTTTCAATAAGAAAATGAAAGTTTGGCGCCATAATCTAAAGTTAAAGACCTCTATTTCCAGTAAATTACTTAATATTCGAGCCCCGCGTCAAAAGAAGGCTCGAGTCGGGGCGGGACGGTTCGGTCAGAGAACTCTAACTGGGGACCAGAATTAAAATTTAACGAAGGTTAATTTGGGGGAATGACGGGGCCGGGAGGCTCGTGGCGATCCGATGTTTCCCGAGCCAGCCTAATTCGGGATAAAACCTTCAGAGAATACTCCCCGACCCGGTATCACCCCCTTCTCGACCTCAGGCTGCGACGCGAGAAAACTAGGTCGCGCCACGGTCGGACCGGGAACCTGTACGCGATCGATCAACAGGTCGACGGCGACCCGCCGGGCTCCTGAGCGAGGCTCGAGCCCAGCAGGTAGAGGAGGTAGGAGGTCGCCACGATCAGCGCCATGGGGGCGGCAAGCTGTATCAGACCCGGCAGGGTGTAGACGGCCCCGGGACAGTTCAGGGCGTTGAAGGCCACCCTCCCCCAGCTGGGCGAGGTGGGGTCGCCGAGGCCGAGCAGGGAGAGGCCGGCCTCAGCGACTATCGCGTGCGCGGCCGTGATGGAGGCCGACGCTATCCAGGTCGGGAGGATGGAGGGAAACACGTACCTGGACGCCACCCACGCCCAGCCGGCGCCGAAGGCCCTGGCGGCCTCCACGTAGCCCTCTCTGCAGACCTGTCTCGCCTTCGGCAGGATCGCCTGCGCGACGTGAGGCCAGGAGAGGAGGGCGAACACCAGGGCGACAGACGTCGGGCTGGGAGGGAGGATAAGGATCGACGCGACCACCAGGGGGATCCTCGGGAGCGACGCGAAGGCCGAGGTCAGGGAGGCGGCGAGCTTGAACGCCCGCTCTGAGGAGGCCGACGCCAGTGTCAGGACCACCGCAACAGCCGCCGAGCAGGCGGACGCAAGTCCCGCCACGTAGAAGCTGACGACGGCGCCCCTGAGCAGGAGCCAGAGCGCATCGTACCCGGCCGGGTCGGTGCCGAGCGGGTGGAGCCGGGACGGGCCGCCGAGCCTGGGCCCGGGGGGAGGGCTCCACGCGGACGAGACGGCCCAGCACGAGGCGGCCAGCGCGAGGAGCAGGCTGAGGCCTAGCACCGCCCTCTCGGCAGCCGGCCGAGAGCCTCTCAGGCGGCCTGGCGCGGGGGGCGACGGGCTAGCCATGCCACTCCCCCCTGAGCCTCGGGTCCAGCAGGCCGGCAGCGAGGTGACCCGCGGCGTTGGAAGTTACCGACGCGAGGCCGACCGCGGTGAACGCCCCAACGAGGAGGGGAACGTCGCTGGAGCGGATGGCCTCCATGAGCATGAACCCCAGCCCTGGGAGCCCGAGCACAGGCTCAACGAAGACCATGGCCTGCAGGGTCAGGGCGAACTGCGACGCCACCTGGGTCACGAGGCTCGGCGCGGAGATGGCCGCGAGCCTCCCCCTGACGACGCTCTCGGGGAGGCCTTGGGCCCTGAGGGAGGTAACCAGGTGTTCTCTGCCGCGGACCTCCTCCTCCACGGTCCTCCTGAAGACGAGGTAGAGCCTGGGAGTGGCCGAGAGCGAGGCGACGACTAGGACCAGGGCCAGCTTGCCGGGGGTGAGCTCCGGCATCGTGGAGACCACGCCGAGCTTCCAGTATGCGAGCACCGCTGCCCCGGCCGCGTACGCGTAGGAGGGGGCGAAGGCGAGGCCCTCCACAACCCTGCCGATCGCCCCCCTCGCCTCGACGCCGAGCCTCCACAGCACCCACGCCGAGGCGGCCGAGACGGCCACGGAGAGGGAGACCAGGGCGAGGGTAGTCAGGGCCGGCCCCCCGAGCACCTCCACCACCGGGAGGCCAAACCTCACGGAGACGCCGTAGTCCAGGGTCGGGGCCGAGAGAAGGAAGTCGAGGTACCTCCTCCACAGGGGCCTGTCGAGCCCGTACAGGGCCCTGAGCCTCTCCACCTGGTCGGGCGGGAGGGGCTCGTCTCCCCCCATCGTCGAGAGGGGGTCCCCGGGGGCGAGGCTCACCAGAACGAAGGCGGCGGTGGCGACGACCAGGGAGAGCAGGGCCAAGATCGCCGCGGACTCGAGTATGACCTTGTGCATTTCAAGCTCCCCTCAGGGAACGCTCTCGGGGGAGTCGAGTCCCGGGGAGAACGGCTTCAGATCCAGCACGGGGGTCCCGTCGTAGGCCTCAGTCCCCCTGACCACCAGAGAGTTTCCCCTCCTGTCGACAAGCCTGACCAGGGATAGCATGACGTTGTTGGGCCTTACCGGGCTCCTGGTGGCGAATATCCCTCGGACTGGCTGGCTGGGGTCTCCGTAGGGGTGGATCCTCAGCGACCCGGGCCTCCCGGAGAGGTGGGCGTACCATATCAGCCAGACGAACTCCTCCCCCTCGATCCCCTCAAGGGCGTCGCCGTACTCCGGGAGCACCTCCACCGTGACCTCCTGACTCCTGAGTTCCTCGTCGTGCTCGAACACGTCCTCCTTCGTCCACCTCCTGACCCTCGGCTGTGGGCCGGGCCTCCTGACGTACCCGATCGGCCTGAGCTCGATGACGTGCGCGGGGTCACGTCCCCTCCCCATCGGGCCGGTCACCCCCGGAGGAGGGCGAACTTGTTGAACGGGAGCGGTATCCCCCCGTCGATGCCCATGTGGGTGAAGAACCACTCCACCCCCACCTCGGGCCTGGAGACAACGTAGGTCTTCGGGTAGTAGAGCGGTATCTGGGGGAGGTTCTGGGCCACGATCACCTGGAGCCTCTCCACCGCCCGCGCGAGCTCCTCCCTGGACCGGGAGGAGACGAGTTCTTTCAGGGCGGCCTCGTATGTCTCGTTCACCCAGGGGGCGGCGCCCCACCTCGAGAAGTACCACGTGAACCCGAGGGGGTCGTTCCCGGTGGCCCCGTGGCCCGATATCATCAGGTCGTAGTCGCCCGACCTCGAGACCTGGTCGAGCTGGGAGAAGTCCGAGAGGGCCTGGACCTCAACCGAGACGCCGATCCGCTCGAGCTGCTCAGCCACGAGCCTGGCCTCCTGGACGAACTGGCCGACGGTCACGAGCCTCAGCCTCAGGTCCCCGCCGTGGGGGAGTTCGAGCCGCCCGTCCCCGTCCACGTCCTCTATCCCCAGGTCGGCCAGCTCCCTCAGGGCCGCCTCGGGATCGTAGCCGTACCTCGGGACGTCGGGGTTGTACCACGGGCTGTACGGCGGCAGGTAGCCCGGATTCCCCGCCACGGCGGCCTCCAGGCCGACGGACCTCTCGACCACCTCCGTCAGGTTGAGCGCGTGCGCGATCGCCCTCCTGAACTCGGTGGCGTTGGTCGGCCAGGAGGCGTGGTTGAAGTCCAGGTAGAGCACCCAGTACGTGTCCCCCTCGAGCACCCTCAGGCCCGGCACGGACTCCCGGAGCTGCCTGACGAGCCTGACCTGGCCGCCCCAGAAGCTTGCCGAGTGGACCTGGCCCTGCCTGATCGCCGCCGCGACGGTGTTCGGGTCGGCTATGGCCCTGAGCTCAAGCTCATCGTACGCCAGCCTCCCGGCGAAGTAGTGCTCGTTGGCCCTCAGCCTGTACCCGACGCCCGGCTCGTACTCCTCAAGCACGTAGGGCCCGCTGCCCACGAAGGAGTCGGGCTCGAGGTAGGTGAGCGGGTTGTCTACCCTGGACCACACGTGCTCGGGTATGATGAACACGGTGGAGGCGTACGTCTCGAGGAAGAGGGGATACGGTCGGGAGAGCCTTATCACGAGGGTCCTGCCGTCCACGGCCTCCGCCCCGACGATGAGGGAGGGGTCGACGTTCTTCCACCTCCACCCCTTCCCCCTCAGGTAGTTGAACGTGAAGGCCGCGTCCCGGGCCGTGAGAGGCTCCCCGTCGTGCCAGCTCACGCCCTCCCTCAGCCTGAACGTGTACACGGTGCCGTTAGGCGAGACCGACCAGCTCTCGGCCAGCCAGGGCGTCAGGCCGCCCTCGTCCTTCCACACCAGCGTGTCGAAGATCAGGCTGGTCACGACGTATCCGGGCCCCCGGGGGTAGAAGGAGAAGGGGTTCGGCTGACCCCAGTCCCCCCAGGCGATGACCATCTTCTCCTCTCCCCTCTCTCCCCACACCCCCGCCCCCGCAAACCGGTAGACCGCCAGGACCGCCAGAGACGCGAGCACAAGCGCCGAGACAGCCAGTCCGAGGCGACTCATTCCGGCTCGGAGGCCGCGAACTATTGTTACCAAATAAGCATTTTCGTAACATCAACAATTATACAGATGTCGTAGACTAGGGGCGTCGGCTTTTTGGGCGTCTTGATCCGGGGACACCGGTGAGGCTCCCGGCAGACCCAGATCGGGCGGCGGCCCTCGTCATGGCCCTTGGGTTCGCTCTGAACGCGGCGCTGTCCGTCGCGTGGAGTCGAGGGGCCGCGGACGTGGCGCTGACCCTCGCGTTCGCGGCCTCACTGGCCCTCTCATCGAAGGCCTGGAGGGAGGCCCTGGCTCTCCCCCTCATCGGCTCCGCCGTGGGCCTCGCGTTCGAGGCCGTCGGGGTAAGGTACGGGGTCCCATTTGGGAGGTACTCCTACTCCGACTTCGGCCCCGAGGTCCTGGGGGTCCCGGTCCCGATCGTGCTGGCCTGGGGGATCTACCTCTTCCTCTGCTACTCGTCCGCCGCCTCCCTCGCGTCGGGGTGGCGGAGGGTCGCCCTGGCCTCCGGGATGATGGTCGCCATAGACCTGGCGGCCGACCCCGTCATGGTCGAGCTGGGGGCCTGGTCGTGGGAGGTCGGGTCCGGGATCACGTGGTTCGGCGTGCCCCCTCTGAACTTCCTGGGGTGGCTCGTCGTCTCAGCGCTCTCCTCCTGGACCCACGCGCTCCTCTTCTCGGGATCACCGAAGGGGGCCAGCCGGGCCTGGACGCTGAGCTATATGTCCGCCTTCCTCCCGCTGCTCGCGGCCTCGACGGCCGAGACCCTGCTCCCCTGCCTCCTGGGGGCTGCGGCGGGTGCTTTCCTAATCTACGCGGCCTCTGCCTGGGGATCCGGGGAGGAGGACTTCGGGGGGCTCAGTTCGGCACTGCCTCCTCACCCCTCGGCGCCCCGTCGCGTCTTCATCGCCCCGCCAACTGAGCCATCCGGGTAAATATTCTGGGCCGCTCGAATCTCAAGCGTTTCGTGGGAGTGTCAAACGCCTCCCAGTCCCGACGGGGCTCCCTGCTAGGCTGAGAGACATGCCCTTCCCTCCGCGCGGGGCAGGGTCGGGCCTGTCCAGGCTAGCGGTCGAGGCGATACTCCTGATGCTGGGGGCGACCCTCGCCCTCCTGATGTTCACCCCCATGGGATCCTACGCTTCTAGCGCCCTCTTCGGGACCACCTCCGCGGCCTCACCCTCCCACCTGGAGGTTCTGGGGGTCCACTTCTCCGAGGGGCCGTGCACATCCGGAGTCTGCATCGAGCTGACTGTCAGGAACGCCGGCCCCATCGAGCTGAGGAACGCGAGCCTCAGGGGGGCCTGGGTGCTGATAGTCGACGACTACTGCGGGGAGCCGAGCCGGGTGGATGTCGGGGGAGACGACGTTCTCTCGGTCGACGAGGTGGACAGGCTGACCTGGAGGGACAACCTATGCACAAGGTTCGACGGATCCTACAGCTCCTCGATCTACGCCACCTCGAAGGAGAGCCACCTGGTGAAGCTCTACGGGCCACAGGGGACCTTCACGGTGTACGCCTACCACCCCGGGTGATGGGAATGACGGCCCAGAGGGCGGGGCTGAGCAGGGTGGCCGTCGAGGCCGCCCTCATCATGATCGCCGTCATGGTGGCCGTGGCGCTGGTGAGCTTTGGAAAGGGGCCCGTAGGCTCGGCGACCGCCAAGTTCGGCGTGGCCTCGTCGGCCCACCTCCAGGCGATGGAGGGAGGCGTGGCGGGGGAGCGTCGACCAGCACCTACTTCGTTGTCTTCGTCAGGAACCTTGGGCCCAACAGGGTGGGTGACCCCGAGGCTGGGGGTTCCGAGATACCCGACCTGTGGCAGGTCTTCGTCAACGGGGCGCCTTGCGTCGTCAGGGCAAGCTACGTGCGGCAGCACGCGCCTGATCCAGGGCTGGAGGACAACGCCGCCATAGACGTCGGGGAGGTCTGGGGGGTTCGGCCTCAGGTGCCCGAAGAGTTCCGTGCCGCCGGCGGACAGCTACGAAATAGCGATCTACGGGCCGAACGGAACGAGGGTGTTCTACTCCCTCAGGCCGAGGCCGTGAACCCCCTCAAACCTTGCGCTTGACGATCAAGCGATTTAGCGCGGTGACAAATGAAGTCCGGAAAATGTTGCGATATTCTTAACTAAATATGCCATCTTTATCAAAGTAATTTAATACAGCGTGGGGTATAGTGGCGCCTGATGTGGGCGGTCCTCCCCTGGGTGCCCGAGCAGCAGCTGGCCAGTCTGACGGCGGCGCTGGCCGCCGCGGCGGCTATGGCGGCCATGAGCCGACCGGCCCTGTTCGGGAGGAGACCGCCCGCTCTGGCGGTCTTGGGGGCGACCGCAGAGGTCAACGGTGGGGTCACCCGGATTGACGTGCTGGCCGCCGCTATCGGCGAGTGGAGGGTTGACTCGGGGGCCGAGGATCCGTCCGGGTGGTCCATCGTACTTCCGGAGGGCGGACACGCGATCCCCGAGAGCGTGGAGATGCTCCGGGAGAACGGCAGGACCCTAATGCTCATAAGGTGCAGCCTGAGCGGTTGGACGCCAGTGCCTAGGATAAGGGGCATCCCGTTCGTCCTCAGGGGTCCGGCCGGAGCCTCGGCCGTGGGGGTGGCGAGGATCAGGGGAGATCCCCGAGAGGGATCGACAGACGCGCGCGAACCTCGCCCCAGCGGACGACCCGCTTCTTGAGGTCGAGCGCACGCGGTTAATACGTAGCAGGCGCGGGGTGGTTGATCCGTCTTGAGGACCAGCGCGATCCTTAGGGGGGCGGCCGTGGCGGTCGAGGCGGCCGCGCTGATCATGCTAGTCCTCTTCCTGCATGCGGCGCTGACCACCCTGAGGGGTGTGGTGGAGGCCGGAGTTGAGGCGGAGCAGAGGGGGGATGTGCTGGAGCTCAGGATACCGGTGGAGAACGGCGGGCTGGTCGACGTGGACGTTGGGGCGTCGGTGGATATCAGGGGAGACGGACAGGTCCTCAGCTCTGCGAACGCGTCGGTCGGAGTCCCGCGCGGGGAGTCGAGGGTCCTGTCCCTGGAAGTGCCGATCCCCAAAGGAGTCACCGAAGAGCGCGCCCGACTGGATCTCCGACTCAGCGTCGCGGCCTTTCGCGGGCTCCTAAGGGTGGAGATATCGGGCACGCTGGGGGGTGGCGGGGAGTGAGGGAGGGCGTCTCTCAGGGCCTCATGATGTCGGGCCTCTACCTCCTGAGCCTGGTGGCCCTCCCGGTGGCGGCGCTCTGGAGGGCGCCTCCTGAGCTCATTCGAGAGGTCGAGAGGGTCGGGTTGGACCCGGTGACCTTCGTTAAGACCCTGGCGGCCCTGGGGATAGTGATGGCGGCCCTTGCCGCGGTCGAGGCCATGGCCAGCAGGGGGACACTCGAGAGGCTGCTGGCCTCCACGGCCCTGACCCTGTCGGGCCTCGTGCTCGCGGTCTACGTGATCAGCGCGGGGCAGATATGGTCTCTCGGCAACCCCTCCGTCGCGGTGACGGTCGAGGATACGGCGGTCTCGGTGTCCCTCAGGCTGCGTTTTGTGGTGCTGCTCCTGGCCCTCGGGGCGGTACTGAGGATAGCCAGCAAGGTCGCTGAGTATAGGGAGTCACTCCTGCCCCCCATTCCGTAGGGCGGCCCTGGAACGGGCGGCGGTCGCCGACGCTTGGGCAGCGGGCTGTGGGTCAGCCGGCGGCGTGGAGCAGGTAGAGCACGGCGGCCGACACGGCTGGCACGGTTATGTTGTCGTCGATGTAGGGGAGCTTCTCAACCGCCGTCGCAAACAGGGCCGCGATCGCGCCAGCCACGCCCTTGACGGCGGCCCCTATGGGGAGCGACACCAGGAGCATGGCCAGGCTGCCCCACGCCCCCTTGACCCAGTCCCTGTAGATCACGCTCCTGACCACCCCGGTGACCCCGTCACCGTAGGCCATGAAGAGTGCGGGAACGACCGCCAGCCACTTGTCGACATTCCACAGGGCGGTGTAGAGGGCGGCGAAGCTCAGGCAAAACCAGGTGTCCCCGAAGTTGTCCTTGACCTGGTACCAGTCCAGGTCCCGGCCCCAGACGCGGGGGAGGATTGTCATGAGGGCCATCCCGACCGCCCCCACTATCGGGACGGTGGGAGTCTCGAAGATGAAGGGGGAGAGGGCCGCCACGAGCCCCCCGGTCGTGAAGTGGATGAACTTCCTGGCTATGTACTTGTTGAGCCTCCTGGAGACGACCTTCGCGGCCTTGAAGACCATGAGGATTATCCAGCCCACGAAGACTGCGCCGAGTCCAAGCTCGTAGGTCTTGGGAGGCCACGCGAGGAACACCCCCGCCGAAAACGCCCCGGCCACCGCCAAGATGAGCGCCGTCAGCGCGCGGGGGCTCCTCAGGCTCGCCGGCAGTTCCATCGGGCGTGGTCGCCCGGTGAATTTAATATACCATCGCCCATGGCCCCGCGCCCGGCCAGACTCCCCGGCCGGTCCGCGGGCGGTAGGTACCCTTGGCTGGCGGGACCCTGATTGCCTACTTCAAGCTGAAGCACGACGTCCAGAACGACTCAGAGCTTCCCCTGGCCAGGGCTGAGGCAGAGGCCGCCGTCGGATCGGCGGTAGAGGACGTGAGAAACGCCGTGGACGTTCTCCTGGGAGAGCTGAGGTTCCTCGTGGACGATGACCTGAGGCTCCACGACAGGATCTGCTGGCACCCCTACCCGGGGGCGCTCGAGGGCTTCCTGGCGAGGAGGCTGGAGCCCACTCGAGGCCTCCTGAGGAGTGTGGAGAGGCTCTCATACTTCAGGGAGGTCTACCTGGCCTGGAGGGGCGACGACGACTCTCCCGCCGCCGACATGGGGCTCGATCCATCCGGCGGGGGAGCCGAGGTCGAGCTGAGCCCGCTGGCGACCCTTTACAGGGTAGACGGCGGGAGGTGCATGAGGGTCGTCCCTGATCAGACGGCCTACGAGTTCTCGGACTTCGTCTGCAGGCTCGCGAGGGACGGGTCGGACGTGGACAGGATGTTCCGCGGGGGGCTGAGGCACCTACAGGTGGGGGTGAAGAGGCCCTACTCGGCGGAGTCGGCGAGGCTCTTCAAGACCATAGAGGACTTCATGGACGACCGAAGGGCCCCGCAGCTCTACCTGACCCACTGGTTCTTCGGGATCCACGGGAAGTTCTTCCCGAGGATGATAAGGGCGGCCATGAACCTCATGGGCCTGCGGGAGGGCGACCTGGTCCTTGACCCGTTCACGGGCTGCGGGACCCTCAACGTGGAGGCCTCCCTCATGGGGATCAGGTCGGTGGGGGTGGAGATCAACCCCCTCCTCGCCATGGTGAGCAGGGTGAAGGTCAGGGCGCTCCGGATGGACCCCTCGGAGGTGTCGAGGCTGATCTCCTCCGTGGAGGAGGAGCTGCGCTCTCGCCCCTCGACAGAGGACGTGGAGGAGCTGCTGTCGAGGCTGCCCGAGAGGCTGGCGTCCCGGGTCAGGAGGGACTCCCTGGGGGTGGTCGCCAGGGTGCTGGAGATATGCCGGGGGGTGGAGGACCGAGACCTCTCCGACCTCCTCAAGGTCCCCCTGGCCTACTGGATGAGGAGCATGCTCACCAAGCAGCCCCCCGAGAAGGTGGTCTCCACCTACCTGGACCACCTCAGGAGGATGGGCTTCGCCCTCAGGTTCCTCCAGCTCTACAGGGAGGAGGTCAAGCCCCTGAATCCGGCGGACGCCGAGGTGATCAGGGGTGACTCGACGAGGCTCGGAGAGGTCCTAGAGAGGCTGCCCCCCGATCTGAGGGGACCCTTCGACGGTGTAGTCACCAGCCCGCCCTACCTCACCGCCATAGACTACGTGGGGGATCAGCTCTACTCCCTCTACGTCCTGGGGCTCACCGGCGACCACCTGTCCGTGGACAGGGAGACCCTGGGCTCCGTCCGCGGCTCCAGCTCGAGGGAGTGGAGCGAGTCCGCGCTTGACGGCCTGCCTGAGGGCGTCAGGGAGTTCCTCGCCTGGCTCAGGCCCGCCAGGCCGAAGCTAGCCGCAGCGCTCCTGAGGTACTTCTCGGGGATATCGACGGTCCTCGAGGGGTTGGCGAGGGTGGTCAGGCCAGGGGGCCGGGTCACGTGGGTGATCGGGGCGGAGCAGGTGATGAGGGTGAGGGGCGAGGTGAGGAGGCTCCCGATCGCGGACTGGATGGAGGAGCTTGCGGACCTCGCCGGACTTGAGCCCGAGCTCAGGTTCGACGTGCACCTCGCCAAGTCCAGCGAGAGGGGCGCCATCCCCACGGAGAGCCTGATCGTCCTCAGGAGGCCGTGAGGGCCAACGGCGACCTCAGCCCCGGAGGGCCCTCTCGATGACCTCGAACTCCCCCGGGCTCAGAGACCAGCCCACAGCCCGGGCGTTCTGCCTCACGTGCTCCTCCCTCTTCGCCCCCGGTATGGCAACCACGGCGGGACTCCTGAGCACCCAGTTCAGGGCGACCTGAGACGGCGTGACGCCTCTGGCATCGGCGACCTCCCTCAGCGCCCCCAGAACCCTGGACAACCTCCCCGACCCGCCGTACCTCAGGAGCACCGTGATCCTCCTCTGGAGCCCCGGGGGCATCCTTCCGGGGCCGTACTTCCCCGTCAGCAGGCCCTGCGCCAGCGGACTGTAGGCCATCAGCGTGATCTTCTCCCTCTCGCAGTAGGGCAGGAGGTCCCCCTCCACGTCCCTCTTCAGCAGGTTGTACTCGACCTGGTTGGAGGCCACGTCGTGCCTGCTGAGGTGACTCCTGGCCTCCTCAAGCCTCCTGAGGGAGAAGTTGCTCACGCCTATCGCCCTGATCCTCCCCTCCTCCAGTAGCCGCTCCAGCGCCCTCATGGTCCGGCCCAGGGGGACCAGGGGGTTGGGCCAGTGGATCTGGTAGAGGTCCACGTAGTCCACGCCGAGCCTCCTCAGGCTCCCCTCCAGCGCCCTCCTCACCCCGCGGGGTGTCGGGTGCCACGGGGATACCTTCGTGGCTATGACCACCTCGTCCCTCACGTCCCTGACGGCCTCACCCACCACCCTCTCGGAGGTGCCCCACCCGTAGAGTTCGGCCGTGTCGATGAGGTTCACGCCGAGCTCAAGGGCGGTCCTTATCACCCGAATCGCCTTCTCCCTGTCGAACTCGGCCCCCCACCCCCAGTAGGAGGTCCCGATCTGCCAGGTCCCCAGCCCAACTCTGGACACCCTTATGCCCGTCCGGCCGAGCTCCGCGTACTCCAGGCCTCACACCTCCCGCCGGCCGAACACCAGCTCCTCCAGCTCCCGGAAAGACATGACGTCCACCCCGAACCGGACGGCGTCGACCCTATCGAACGCCTCGGCCACTGCCCTGACGTGCTCCTCCTTGTCGTCGACGAAGAGGGCCCTCCCATCCCACCCAGGCCCGAGGCGGCCGAGGATCTTCCTCACCATGGCCACCTTGTCGGGGTGGAACTCTACCACGGGGTTCCAGAGGTGGCGGTCCAGCCCCAGCGCCTCCAGAAGGGGGAACACCTTCTCGGGCCTGTTCCAGCTGGCCACGGAGACCAGGACCCCCTCTCTCTCGCACCTCTCAAGGAAGGACCTCACCCCCGGCCTGAGGCGGACCCTCACGCCCTCCGAATCCTCTGCAGCGTCCTCCGAGATCCTCCTGTAGGGAGGGCTCAGGGAGGAGGCGTCCCTGTGGTCCCAGACGGTGAGGTCGAGGTCGAGGATCACGAGATCGTATCCGGGCCCCATCGGGCCGTCGTGGGGAACCAGAGCTATAAGCGTCCACTCTGGCACGCTCGGATACGTTAATACCCTATGGGTGAGCCGGCGCTCTGGTGTCAGAGGAAGATAGGGACCGCGGGGCTGGGAGGCACCCCATCCCCGTCGGCGGGAGGGGAGTGCTCAGGATGGCTATCATCAGGATGCTGAGGGAGAAGGGGGAGCTGACGGGCTACGACATGATCAGGGAGATAGAGCGAAGGACTGGTCACTGGAGGCCCTCTCCCGGGACCATCTACCCGCTCCTCAGGGACCTAGAGTCCCGGGGGGTCGTGGCCCGGAGGGAGGAGGGGAGGAGGAAGGTTTACTACCTGACGCCCAAGGGGGGGGAGCTGGCAGAGAGGCTGGAGGAGGCGAAGTCCCTCCTGAGGAGGGACTACGAGAGGTTCGTGGACGCGGCCAGGGCACTGCTGGAGCCCAGCATCCCGGGCGAGATCGTGGACGCGCTCAGGGAGGTGAGGGCGGCGCTCTTCGAGGTAGAGGTCCGCCTCTCCGACCCCCAGGTGAGGGAGAGGGTCGTCGAGGTCCTCAGGACGGCGGCCCGAGAGATCAGAGAGGCGACGGCGTCCACCGAGCGGCAGAGTTTTAGTACCCAGGATTCTGTGGGTGGAGAGAGGGAAATTGGCCGACGCCGAGGTTGACCTGGAGGCAATCGAGCGCAGGTGGGAGGAGCTTGTCGGGAGGGCCAAGGGGGACCCCTGGTCGCTCCTTTCCATGGACGTTGAGGAGCTGAGGAGGTACCTGCTCGAGGCGGTCGAGGGGCTCGCCAGGTTCGTCGGGGCCTCGGCCGTCACGATCGAGTTCGGCAGGTGGAGGGCGAGGTACTACAGGAAGTCCCTGTCGGAGGACGAGGAGTGGGAGGAGATGGACGGGGAGCTGGTCTTCTCTATACACCTGGAGGAGCACACGGGGTGCTCGATCACGGTCCTCTCCGTGGGCCTCCCCGACGACGAGGGGCCCGAGGTGTTCGCCAGGTCGGCCGGAGAGATAGCCGAGCTCTTCTTCACCGGGAGGGTGTGCGAGGAGGGGGAGTTCGAGCTGGGCCCCGAGCGGTGAAGGTTAATCAGATCCCGCGGGGTGAACCCCGACGTTGGGAGACGGGGTGGAGAGCCTCCAGTTCTACCTGAAGAGGCTGGCCGTGGCCTGCAGCTACGCCGAGGAGAGGTACCTGGCCCAGCTGCTGAGGCTGATCGACCTCCTCGACTCGGGGAGGTTCGAGGAGGCCGTTCAGGCCGCGGACACCCTGGCCGAGCCCCTCGAGAGGTTCGGCCTCAGGGAGTCCGTCGGGGCCATAGCCTCAATCCTGGGGTCCGGGGAGGTGTCCCCCCAGGCGAGGGAGGAGGCCCAGAGCTGGCTCCTTCGCATCAAGATGACGATTCAGAGGAGGATGAGGATCTTCAGCGGGGCCTGAGGGTGGGCGCCTTGCTCGTGGTCCTGGTGTCCGGTCCCAGGGGCGCTGGTCGCTCCAGGGTGGCGGCCGCCGTGGTCCGGGCGCTGGCGACGAGGGGGTACAGGGTCGCCGCGGCCGTTAGGGCCCCTTCGGACTCGGCCGTCAGGGAGAGGCCGGACACGGAGCCCGGCCTCCTCGAGGACTCCGGGGCCGGAGTCGTGGGGCTCGTGGGGAGGAGGAGATCTCGGATAACCCTCGTGGGAACACCCAAGGAGCTGGAGGACCTCCTCTCCATGCTGGGGGCCGGACAGGCGGTTCCGCCCGACGCCGCGGTCCTGTGCGGATTTGACAGGCTCGCCGCGGGGAGGAGGGACGTGCTGAAGGTCGTGGTCGCCCACGGCGCCCGAGAGGCGGAGTCGTGGCTCCGTCGGCTGACGGAGCCGGTGGTGGCGGCGGTCTGCTCGGAGTCGAGTGAGGGCTACCTCAGGACGGGCTGGGGGGACCAGGTGCCCGTCCTGCCCACGGAGGACCTGGAGTCCGCGGCCGGGCTCGTGATCGAGGCGGCAAAGAGGCTGAAGCTCCTGCACTAGATCACCTCGAAGTGCGTGTCGGTCGAAGGGTCACTGACTGAGCCCTCGGCGGCCACGCCGACCCCCAGGCGCTTCCCCTTTCGGGTAAAGACAATCTTTTAACAGACGGGGGGGTCGCCCCCCACGAGCCAACATGCCGGATGAGGAGTCGGCCCCTGTCCCCCGGGAGGTCAGAAACCCCGGCGCGGACTTCAGGAACGTGGTCCACTGGGTCACCCACGTGAGGAGGAGGGGCCTGGGAATGTGGGCCTGGCTCCTCCAGAGGGTGACCGGAGCCCTGATGGTGTTCGGTGCGGTCGTGCACGTCCTCGCAAACCACTTCGGCTACACCTTCCCCGGAGGAACCCTCCTTACCGACGACCTGATCCTGTTCACTGGCGCCTACCACGCCTTCAACGGGATCAGGGTGATCCTGATCGAGGCCTTCGGCTGGGCGGCGGAGAGGGAGGACAAGCTCTTCCTGGCCGTGCTCGCGGCCACCGTGATCTTCATGGTGTACTGGGCCTACGCCGTCGGGCTCTGAACCGGCTGAGGGGGATCGCCCTTGGAGAGGCACGACGTGATAGTCGTTGGGGGTGGACTCGCCGGCCTCAGGGCCGCCGTCGAGGCCAAGCTGAGGGGCGCGGACGTGGCCGTTGTGAGCGTGCTCTACCCGATGAGGTCGCACTCGGTGGCGGCCCAGGGTGGGATAAACGCAGCCTTCGGCAACGCGGACCCCAGCGACAGCGTGGAGAGGCACGCCTTCGACACGATCAAGGGCGCCGACTACCTGGCCGACCAGGACGCCGTCCTGGAGTACTGCCAGGACGCAATAGAGAGGGTCCTCGAGCTTGACAGGTGGGGGGTCCCCTTCAGCAGGTTCGAGGACGGAAGGATAGCGCAGAGGCCCTTCGGCGGGGCAGGGTTCCCCAGGACCTGCTACGCCGCCGACAAGACGGGGCACGCGGTGATGCACACCGTCTTCCAGCAGGCCCTCAGGCTGGGGGTCACGTTCTACAACGAGAGGGCCGTGCTCCGCCTCGCCCGGGACGAGGAGGGCGTGAGGGGCCTGGTCGCCATGAACCTTCAGACCGGGGAGCTGGAGACCTACGAGGCCAAGGCCGTGATCATGGCCACCGGCGGGGCTGGCAGGATCTACGCCAGGACCACCAACAGCCACCAGAGCACCGGCTTCGGGATGGCCCTGGCCTACTGGGTCGGCGCCCCGCTGGAGGACATGGAGTTCATCCAGTTCCACCCGACGACGCTCTACGGGACGAACATCCTCATCAGCGAGGCGGCCAGAGGAGAGGGCGGGATCCTGCTCAACGCCGAGGGCGAGAGGTTCATGGAGAGGTACGCCCCGGAGAAGATGGAGCTGGCCCCCAGGGACATAGTGGCCAGGGCCATATGGACCGAGGTGCTGGAGGGGAGGGGGTTCGAGAACGAGTATGTCCACCTTGTCATCTCCCACTTAGGGGCCGACCTGATAATGGAGAGGCTCCCGCAGATATGGGAGCTGGCCCTCAAGTTCGCAGGGGTTGACGCCAGGGAGGAGCCCATCCCCGTGCAGCCGGGCCAGCACTACACTATGGGCGGGATAGAGACCGACAAGCACGGGAGGGCCAGAGTCAAGGGCCTTTACGCGGCGGGGGAGTGCGCCTGCGTCAGCGTCCACGGGGCCAACAGGCTCGGCGGAAACTCCCTCCTGGAGTGCGTCGTCTTCGGGGCGAGGGCGGGGGCCTCGGCCTCGGAGGACGTCAAGCACAGGGAGTTCGACGGGAGGGAGGCAGTCGAGAGGGCCCTGGAGGAGGTAGAGGGGAGGATCAAGACCCTGGTGGAGAGGGGGAAGGAGGAGGGACACTCCAACCCGTACAGGATAAGGAGGGACATGCAGCAGGCCATGTGGGACTACGTGGGGATCTTCAGGGAGGAGGAGGGACTCAGAAAGGGGGTCGAGACGATTAGGAGACTGAGGAAGGAGTATCAAGAGAGGGCGGGCGTCCCGGCCTCCCCAGGGCCGTTCAGCCAGGGCCTCCTGGACGCCCTCATCATAGAGGGGATGCTCGACGTTGCCCTGGCCATCGCCGAGGGCGCCCTCAGGCGCACGGAGAGCAGGGGCGGGCACTACAGGCGGGACTATCCCAAGAGAGATGACGAGAACTGGCTGAAGCACACCCTGGCCTTCTACACACCAGAGGGGCCCGAGTTCGATTACAAGCCGGTGGTGATCACGAAGTGGCAGCCCACCGAGAGGAAGTACTGAGCGGGGGTGAGGCTGGGATGGCCCAGATCGAGGAGGGCGAGACCGTCAGGTTCACCGTCTACAGGTTCGACCCGAAGAGGGACAAGGCTCCATACTACGTGGAGTACGAGGTGCCCTACCGAAAGGGCATGACCGTCCTGGACGGGCTCCTCTACATACTTCAGGAGCTGGACCCGACCCTCTCGTTCAGGTACAGCTGCAGGGCCAAGATCTGCGGCTCCTGCGCCATGATGATCAACGGGGTGCAGAGGCTGGCCTGCGAGACCCAGATCGCCGACCTCGGCAGGAGGGTGAAGGTTGAGCCCCTCGCCCACTTCAGGGTGCTCAAGGACCTCGTCGTGGACATAGAGCCATTCCTCAGGCAGATGGAGGCCGTGATGCCCTACCTCTACCCTAGGGAGGAGGTGAGGGAGCCCAGGGTCTCCCCCAAGGAGTTCGAGAGGTACAAGTCCCCCTCGGACTGTATATGGTGCGGGGCCTGCGTGTCGGCGTGCCCCGTCGCCTCAACGGATCCGCTCTTCTTGGGACCCGCCGCGCTGACCCAGCTCTACAGGTTCACGGTGGACTCGAGGGAGAGGGATGACGTGAAGCCGCTGAGGCTCCTGGTGGCTGACAGCGAGGCCTCCGGAGTCTGGAGGTGCCACCAGGTCTACGCATGCGCCGAGGTGTGTCCTAAGCACATCAGGCCGGGCAGCCTGATAGCGGAGCTCAAGAGGATGACCCTCAAGGCTAGGCTGACCGGGAAGATCTGAGGAGCCTCGAGTCGCTCAGCGCCCAGAGAGCCTAAGGAGCTTCAGGTCGAAGAGCGCCGACTTGGCCACCAGCAGGATGGCGCCCAGCACGAAGATGGACGCGCCCAGGGAGACTGCATAGAGCCTCTGCAGCCCGAGGTAGTTCCAGTACCAGCCGAGGAGGGCCATCGCGACCTGGCACCCCAGGAGGATGGAGACGACCCCAACAGGCCTCCCCAGGATGAGGGAGGCTATCCTCCGCCAGGGTAGGATCGAGCCGCGCTCCACCCTCCTCGCCTCCGGCGCGCCGAACCTAACCACCCGCGGCCTGGTCGCGTAGTGCGCGGGAATGGCCGCGAGCACGGCCACGGCGAGGGCCGCCGGGAGCTGCTGGGAGAGGAGCACCTGCCGCCCAGGAGTGAGGTAGCCCCAGACCGTCATCAGGGTGAATTCCGTCATGAACACGGCGAGGTAGATCATCGCGAACCTCCTGTGCCTCGGGTGCCTCGGCCCCGAGCTGTCTATCCAGGGCATGAGGGCTATCGGGGTCACGGCCAGAAGGGGGACGACCATTCCAGCTATCACCGGGTTGATCCCGCTCTTGATGAGGGTGTAGTCGCCCACCATGTACCACTCGGGCAACCCAGGCGGGACGGGCTCTCCAGGCACGTACTTCACGCCCAGGTGTGGTGGGAAGGCCACACTGAGCAGCACCAGCCCGCCCAGGACCATGAAAACCCCCGAAAGGACCGAGAGGAGGAAGTTCGGGAAGACGGGCACGACAGGGATGGAGGGCTTGTCGTCCATCGGAGGGGCGACGTGGTGCCTGTGGCTGAACCAAACGTGGAGGAGGACGAGGCCTATCAGGAGGGCCCCGAGGGCGTAGTGGTAGGCGTTGTACCGGACGAGGGCGTCGTCGAGGGTGCCGACCCCGTACACGATCCTGAACAGCAGGCCGCCCAGCGGCATGTACTTCACCAGCGTCTGCCCGATTAAGATGGCCTCGGCCCCGATGTGGTCGGCCCTCATGGAGTAGCCCGTGATGGAGGCCAGGATCGCCAGTAGGCCGGTCAGTATGCCGACCACGTGGCAGAGGCCCTTGGGCTCCCTGTAGTTGCCAGCTATGTAGGTCTTGAGGAAGTGGAGCAGGCTGAGCACTATCATCAGGTTGGCCGCGTGGTAGTGTATCCCCCTGAGGAGCCACCCGTACTTGAGGTTCTCCGTTATGGCCACGACGCTCTCGTACGCGAGGTTGGCCTCGTTGAACCTCGGCTCGTAGTACATCCCGAGGATGATGCCGGTGACCGCCTCTATGATCAGCATAAGGAACGCCAGTCCACCAAGGCCGTTGAGCGGGCTCAGGGCGTGCAGGGGGATCTTGCAGCCCCCGTGCACCCTGGCCCACCACTTGAGCGTCCACCTCTCCCTCAGGGAGGGACCCTCACTCGCCCTGCTCACCTTGACCCACCCACCCCACGGCGTAGATCGAGCCGTCCTCCTCCACCCTCAGCTGAACCTCCGGGAGCGGCTTCTTCGGGGGCCCCGATATGGGGTTCCCCGTGAGGGGATCGAATATTCCCGCGTGACAGGGGCAGTAGATCTCCATGCCGTCCCTCTCCATATACTCCACTATGCACCCCAGGTGGGTGCACCTGGCGCTGTACGCGATCAGCTCCCTCCCGGTCCTCTGGGCCTCCTCCGGCGTGAGCCTGATGAGGATGCAGGGGTGATCGGCAGGGAGCATGTCGGGGTCGACAGGCATCACGAAGGAGACCGCCGATCCAGGCTCCAGCTCCCCCAAGTTCGTCACGTACACGGGCTCCAGCTTAACAGGCCTTATCAGGCTCCGAAACATCTCCTCCACTCCCACCCACGCGTGTCCCAGGACGAGGAGGAGGGAGGCCAGGACGGAGTACCTGAGGAAGGCCCGCCTCAGGGGGTCCTCTATACCCCCCCGCTTCGCGCCGGGCCGCACGCTGTAGTGTATCGCTAGGTAGAGGATCAAGCCCAGCAGGCTCAGCACGCCTAGGAGCAGGAGTGCCCAGGGGTCTACCATGTGCCCGATCCCGCCCACATATTCGGCTCAATTTTAAACGATTGACTGCCCGCGACCGGCAAGAGGGCCGGGTCGGACCTGCCAGCTTTCTGAGAACTCCTATCCGACCAGACCCCGTGAGGAGGTGATGCTCTCACTTCAATCCAGGTCGAGGGTGCGCTGACCCCTGACCTCACCGCCCAGGAGGGCCAGCATCGTCCGCCCGTTGTCCAGCATGTCGTGGTCGTTGTTGAAGAACACGTAGACGGCCTCAGCATCCAGGGCCAGCAGCGAGCGGGCCACCTCAGTCAGCTCTTCGAGCGTGTAGCGGTGGGCGTACCACCAGGTCCTGCCGTGCATCCTGAGGTAGACGCGTTGTGAGGTGTTGAACACGGTCCTCGGAAGTTCGGGGGCGTCGACGGAGACCAGCGTTATTCCCAGATCCCGGGCCCACTCCTCCACACCCTCTGAGAACCAGCTCGGGTGCCTGAACTCGACCGCCATCCTCTCCCGAAGCCCCGACTCCGCGGCGAACTCCCCGACCCTCCGCTCGCTCTCGGGGGTTCGGGAGAAGCTCGGCGGCATCTGAAACAGGTAGAAGTCGATCAGCCCGTCTAGCGGAGAGAAGAGGTCCTCGAACCTCTCCCAGAGTCCCAGGGCCGATCTGGACAGCCTCCTAGTGTGGGTGATCCCCCTGTGGACCTTCACCGCCCACCTGATCCCCTCCCCGACGCCGGCCCACCTGCGCACCGTCGAGGGCCTGGGGAAGCGGTAGAAGCTGGCGTTCAGCTCGACGGCGTTGAGCCCCGAGGAGCTGACGTACCACTCCAGCCCGTCCGGGTTCCAGTCGTAGAACCACCCGGAGGTCCCGACGAAGACACTGGTCCTGGCCCTTCCGGTCAAGCCTACACCCCCCGAGCCCAGAACTCGACTGCCCCGCGTCCGGAAAGCCCGAGCTCACCGGCCAGCCCCTCGGGGATGAGGGTCCGGACTCGACGGCCTGCCAGGGTGAGGACGGCTGAGAGGGCCACCCTGGACTCCAGCTCGAGGGGCCTCCCGGGGGACGCTGCGGTCCAGACGTACGCCACGGGCTCCCCGAGGAAGGGGGCGTCCCAGACGTGGGCGATGAACTCCACCCCCTCCGCGACGCCCCTCCAGGATCGTCCGGCCCCGAGCGCGTCGCACCCGGCGAACTCCTCCAGGACGTTGAGGGCGATGTTCAGGCCGCTCTGGTACCTCCCGACCACGAGCTCCATCCCCTCGAAATCTTCCAGGGACGGCGAGAACAGCTCGGCCTCCATCGCGACCTCCGGGAGGTCTCCGGGGGATGCTGTGATCTCCGCCCACCGCTCTGCCGGGCAGAAGCCCGTGGCCCGGTAGAAACCCTTCGCGTCCTCCTCCGGGACGACCGTCACCGCCTCAACGCCGCGGTCCCTGGCGACCGCCAGGGCTGACTCGACGAGGGACCTGCCCACCCCCCTCCCCCTGAAGTCCCTGTGCACCTCTATCACGCTGAGGTGAGCCACGAGGCCCCTCCTCCCACCCTCTTCCCCCAGGATCACCTCGGCCTCACCCACGACTCGGTCCCCCTCCAGGGCCACCAGCGGGGTCTGACCCGCCAGGAGGAGGTTGTTGACGTGTATCGCGCAGGTCTCAACGCTCATCCACGGTCCGCCGTTCAGAGTCCACTGGCAGGGATCCAGTTCCCCGGGGGAGGCCTCCCTCCAGCCCCCCTCGGTCCACTGCCTGGGCGACTCGATGTCGGAGCGGTGCACCTCGACTATTCCCCCCACGTGCCGGAGGGATGCCAGCTCCACCCGCGCCATCGCGCGATCGGCCCCCCGCCCGTAAAAAGCGGACCTCAATCCCCGGATCTAGAAGACCCTCCGGATGAACCTCTCGAAGTCCCTGTCGTTGGAAACCACCCTGGTGCAGCCGGCCCGGAGGGCCGAGGCTAGGTGTATCGCGTCCTCTAGGTCGGCCCCCCGGAGGACGAACTCCAGGGCCCTCAGGTAGTCCTCCCTCCTCAGCTCCACCACCGTCACCCCCGTCTCCACCACGGCCCTGACCGCCCGGGTCGCCAGGTCGGGATCCCGCAGCGTCGAGCCCAGGATGCCGGCCAGGATGACTGGGACCTCCCAGAGGGTCAGGGCCGACGTCGCGTACGACCTCGGATCCTCCTCCACCCTCTCGATCCACCTGAGGGCCCTCTCCCCGAACCTCGGGTCCGCGGTGAGCCAGTAGACGAACACGTTCACGTCGACGTACGACCTCTCCTCCACCACGCCGCCACCGCCTCCACCACGATCCCGTCCAGGTCCTCCGGGACCTCGGCCCTGAAGGCGCCGTAGAACCTCCTTGACACGGGGTCGGCCGGCTCTATCACTATCCTCTCACCCTCCTTCCTGATCTTGACCCTCCTCCGGATGCCGAGGGCCTCTCTGAACTCCTTGGGCAGCGTCACCCTCCCCCTATCGTCGACGGTCGCCACCACCTCCATCCCGTATCATTCATAATACCCCTTGTGGGAATTAAATGTTGAGTGGGAAATCCCGACGCCTTTTACCGGTCCCCGGGCGGGGGAGGGAGATGCCCCTCCCGGGAGACCTCAGGAGGCTCATCTTGAGCTTCCAGAGGAACGAGATAACCGAGCATCACGTCTACCTGAGGCTAGCCAAGCTCCAGCGCGGTGAGAACAGGGATATCCTGGAGAGGATCGGGCGGGACGAGCTGGAGCACTACGAGTTCTGGAGGAGGTACACGGGGGTCGACGTGGGCCCCAACCGCCTCAAGCTCCTCCTCTATCTCCTGATGGCGCGCCTGCTGGGGATAACGTTCGCCCTCAAGCTGATGGAGCGCGGAGAGGAGGGGGCCCAGGAGAGCTACTCTAGAGTCCTGGAGGCCGTGCCGGAGGCGAAGCCGGTTCTCGAGGACGAGGAGAGGCACGAGCAGGAGCTTGTGAGGCTGATCAGGGAGGAGAGGCTCCAGTACATAGGATCGATGGTCCTAGGCCTCAACGACGCCCTGGTGGAGCTCACCGGCGCCGTGGCGGGGCTGAGCATGACTCTCCAGAACACGAAGCTGGTGGCCGTGGCCGGGGCGATAACCGGAATAGCCGCCTCGCTCTCCATGGCCGCCTCTGAGTACCTCTCTCAGAAGTCGGAGGGCGCCGAGAATCCGGGGAAGGCCGCCCTGTACACCGGCGCGGCCTACGTGACGACGGTCTTCGTCCTGGTGGCCCCATTCTTCGCGCTCTCCAGCTACATGGCGGCGCTGGCCCTGGCGCTGTTCGACGCGCTTGTCGTGATCCTGGTCTTCACGTTCTTCGTCTCGGTGGTCAGGGAGACGCCCTTCTGGAGGAGATTCGCCGAGGCGGTCGCGATAAGCTTCGGGGTCGCGGCGCTGTCCTTCGCCTTCGGGGTGATCCTGAGGGGCCTGGTGGGGGTCGAGCTGGACTGAGTCCCGGCCCCCGGTCCTCAGGAGAGCAGTCGGAAGAGGGCCCTGATGAACCCCGGGATGCTCTCCTTCACGCTCTGTAGGAAGCTCCCAACGCTGTCCAGGTACCTCTGGAGATCCCTCGAGATCTCCTCCAGCCTCTTGGCCGCCTGGACGAGGGCCTGCCTGGTCGCCTCTATCCCCCCGCTGGGTCGATAGCTAGGCTCCTCACACCTGTCGAAGAGTTCCTTTGACCTGTCCCCTATCTCTCGAAGCTTCTCGCCAAGGAGGCGGGCGTACTTCTCGCAGTCACCGAGGGTGGATGCGGACGTAGAGTCCTTCATGAGCCTCGTGAGGTTTGCCGCCTCTCTCTCATCCAGGAGGGTGGCCGGGAGGTTCTCGAGGCACTCAAGGAACCTCTTCCACTCCTCCAACACGTCCTGGCCGTTACTGACCTCAGTCAGGTAGTCTTGGAGGGATTCGAGGGCCTGCCTGGCGGCGGACCTCCAGCTCGACCAGGCGTTCACGAACCTCTCGGCGGCCTCGAGCACTTCTTCGATCTCCTCGTCGGAGGGGACCTTGTGCTCCCTCGCCCACCTCCTCATCTCCCTGTAGAGCCATGCCCCCGCATCCGTGGGGCTCAGGAGCACGCCTGCCGCCCTGTACACGAAGGCGACCCCCTTGACCGCCGGCTCCAGATAGTCGGACGGATCCGGGAGGATCGAGTCGGCCTTTGCGCCGATGTCCTTCAGGAGCTGCGTGACGTTCTTGACTATGCTCGCGCCCGTCTTGCCGTAGGTGAACGCGTTCCAGTCCTCCTCCAGTATCTCCTGGAACTTCGGGCTCAGCTCCTCCAGCTTGAGGACCGGCCTTATCTTGTCGACCTTCTCCTTTATCTCGATGGCCAGCCTCTGTATCCTGCCCACCAGCTCGGGGACCTCATCGACCGCTCTGTTCACCGCCTCTATCTCCCGCCTGGCTTCCTCGATCAGCCTGGCCCTCCTCTGCTCGTAGGAGTTGAGTGCCCACCTTATCTCCTCCCTGAGTGTGACGAGATTTGAGAGGCAGTCTCTGACCTTTTTCTCGCACTTCTCTAGCCTCTTCCTGGCCTCCTCAACGGACTCGGAGAGGCTGCGAATCTTGCCGCGCAGGGCCTCCGTCCTGGCCTCTGCGGACTCTTTAGCCCTTTTCAGTTCTGGTAACTGGGTCTCCAGAGATTTTGCCCTCTCCCTCGCCTCCCTCGCTCGGTCCTCCAGCTTTGAGGCGACGTCGCGGGCCTTCTTCCTCAGCCTCTGGACGACCTCCTCGGTCGGGTGGCTCAGGGACTCGTAGGCCTGAATGAACTCCGATTCGGAAATCTCCCCTCGGGCGAACTGAGCTACAAGCCGGCCCCTCTCAATCTCGATCAGCCTGAAGTCGATGTCGGTAAACTCTGGACCCCCTGACACGCTTATCCTCACTTTCGGCTTCCCCTCGGCCATCCTCCTGGCCTCGGACTCCCAGAACTCTGCCATCTTCAGCTGGGACGCAATCTCGGCCTCAGTCTGCCTGATGAAGCGGTCGATCCTCTCGGCGTCCGCCTCCGAGAGGGAGGCCAGCGCCTTCAGGGCCTCGAGCTCCCTCTCCAGCTCGGCAACCCTGGATCTGAGCAGGTCTAGATCGTAGCACGGACCCCTCTTCTTCAGGAGGCACTGGTAGATGAGGTCGTTCACCTCGGCCAGCCGCCGGTTGGCCTCCTCCAGCAGCGACCAGAGGGCGTCCACCTCGCGGACCTTCTCGTTCAAGGCCGATTCCTTCTCCAGTATCTCCGCCCTCGTCCGGGCGAGACTCTCCTCCAGCTCCTTGATCTCTTCCTCCAGCTCGGTCAGCCTCTTGAGCTTATCATGGACCCGAACGATCGCGCGCCCCTTTCCCACGATCGCGGCATACGAGCGGTAGGCGCGCCCCAGCCGGAGCTGGTCGCGCTCCTTCCACATCGACGCCAGCCTCTCCTGGGCAGAGCCAGCCTCCTTCTCAAGCTGGGATATCTGTCGAGAGATCTGCTCCGCCTCCTCTCTCACCCTTTCCAGATCGTCCAGGAGTCTCGACTTCGCCTTTCTGGCGAGGTCCAGGGCCGTCCTGAGAGATCCCATGTCCCTGCATGGGTCTCTGATCCCGCCGAGCCTCATCCCACCGTAGAGGAGGAGGGCGACCGCGGTCAGGAGCCCGACGGCGTAGGCGTACCTCTCCAGCCCCCGCTCTGTTGGAGGTGTGGTCGGGGGGGCCTGCGTCGGCGAGGAGGGCGGTGGCGTGGAGGACGTCGGGGTCTCCGTGGGGGCTCCGGTCTCGGAGGGCGGGGGCGTGGGCGTGGGGCTCTCCGTTGGTGGGACCTCAGTCGGAGAGGGAGCTGGGGCGGGAGGTACGGAGATCCCGAACTCGAACGTGTTCTCCTCGTCGCTCTCCTCAACGGCGTTCTCGGGATCCAGAATGACCACGAGAGAGTAGTCCCCGGGCTCCGCGGGGGCGGTGTACTCGAAGGAGATCACCGCCTCCTCGCCCGGCCGGAGCGGGCCGACCTCCTCGGAGTAGATGACCCTGTCGGTCGGAAACTCCACAACCAGCATCTCCGTGGGGGGAGACTCGGCGTCTCCCAGATTGGCCACGGTTGCTCTGACCTCGACAGACCCGCCCGGTTCAAGGGGTCCGGAGAGGGTGAGGTTCAGGAGCGAGAGGTCAGGCCTGGGCGGTGGAACGACCTCCACCCTGTAGGTCTCGACCTTGACCTCGGCGCCCGACTCGTCCTGCACGACGACCTTGAGCTCGTAGGTCCCGGGACTCGTGGGCGTCCAGGAAAGTTCCGCCTCTCTCGTCGACCCCCCGGGGACGATCAGGTTTGTGGAGTCGACCGGGGACCCGTTCACCAAGAGTACGGCCGTGTAGGACTGCGTGGTCTCAGCGGGATTCTCGATTGTGACGACGAGCCTGATGGGATGTCCGACAGGGTACTCTCCCTGCGCGACCGCGCGGGAGGTCACAGCGATCATCAGGGCGAGGAGAATGAGAGCGGCGCGCCTCCTCAGCTCGATCTCCTCTAATCTCCCGGGGTACCCATAGTTTTAAGCGATTCTCCCGAGGTGGACCCCGCTACTCATCAATATTTTTTCCGGATTTGTGCCCGAGGGTCCTGTGCGCTGACAGGAAGGAGAGCGCAAACCTGTCCGCGTGCTTCTCAGTGCCCCGGTGCCTGCCCGCGAACATTCTCAGGTGGTGGTACAGCTCGTGCAGGATGACGAACGGGTTCCTCAGCAGGGATCCGTCGGAGAGGTAGATCGTCTCGGACCTGGGCTCGTACACGGCCAGGGACCTGGAGTGCCCCTTGACCCTTCCCACCCTGATCTTGGGCGGGGACCTCCCGTGGGCCTCACACACGATCCTCAGGGCCTCCTCCACCCTCCCGTCGAGTATGAGCTCTACCACCCTGGCCTTCTCCTCCTCGCTGAGGTCCGGCATGGCCCCCACCCCGCCGCACGGGCACCCTGGGCGGGACGTCGCTCACCCGCCCAGCCACCTCCTTAGCATCTCGTCGACCGGCGGCTCCCTCCTCCTTCTCCTGGGCGTTCGCGGCCCCGGGTATCGGCCGTGCAGCTCAACCGCCTCTAAAACGGCCGAGTCGGCCTCCCCCGGGTCGAACCTCCTCCACGAGTCGGAGGACCTGAAGTTAGAGGGGTCGGACCAGGACGGGTCGAAGTAGTCGAGCTGATCGGGGGACAGGCACACGACGACGGCGTCCACGCTCCTGTGCAGGCTGAGCGGGACGGAGAGCAGCCCCCTGGGCTTGACCTCGTTGTCGACCCTCAGGCCGTGGGCCCCGAACTCCGACCTGAGCTCCTCGATCCTCCCCGCCACCCTCAGCCTGACCCGCTCCACGAGGGCCCAAGCCGCGTCCAGCGGGCCGACCCTCTCCCTGACCTCCCGGGATATGGCCCCCTCGTGCACCCTCACGTGCATTCCCCTGCCGCTCCAAACCACGTAGACGGACCTCACCACCCCCAGGGTCCCCAGGGCCTCGACCAGGGCCCTGGCTGCCTCCACGGTCGCCCTCCAACTCCCGGGGTCGTTGTCCACGTCCCAGAAGGGGGTCACCTCCAGGACGTTGCCCGGGTCGTAGACGTCCTCCCTCCGGCGAAGCCTGGCGTACCGCTCGGCGGTGGCGTAGATGCTCCTCACGGGAGACCCCGCCCGACCAGAGATTAGGAGGTCGAGGTCTTTGGGGCTGGCGGTGGCAGGCCTCCTCCCGAGCCACCTGACCACCCTGCCGTCCGTCAGCCAGGCGGCCACCCACCTCCCGCGGCAGAACTCCCGGATCTCCCGCCTGACGTCGGGTCTGGAGTAGTGAGACCTGACGAGCGCCGCGTCGGGCTCGGCCCTCCCCGCCGTACCCCGCTCCCCCACCCGGAGCGCCTCCCCCAGACCGGTTAAACGTTCGTGGTGGTGGCATGGTTATATTGGCTCCGGGGCAGGGTCGGTGGACCCTCCCGGGGAGGTGAGTCGCATGGCGACGAGCCCCGCGGCAGAGGGGTCTGGCGTGGACTGCCGCTGGTTCCAGGTCTTTGCGAGGGGGTCGAGCGGAGGGGGAGAGCCCAGGGGGCACTGCTCCCTCGGCGTTCACCGCATCCTGGGGAGGATGGTGGGGGCCGAGTACTGCTCCGGCTGCGGCCTGAGGGTGGGGCGGGCCGAGAGGCGGCCCCCGGAGTGGGCGATCGCCGCTGCCAGGCGGGCGATAGAGAGGGGGATCGTGCCCATGGGCTGGGAGGATCTCTTGAGGTAGGCCCCCAAGGCGATCTTGCCCGCCCCCGGGCCAGCCGGATGAGTCGATGGCCTCCAACCTTCGGCCGATGCGGGGGCCGAGAAGCCGTTAATTTTACCGGCGGGTCCCACACTCGGGCAGGGTCCTTGGACCTGAGGATAGGAACCTCCGGGTGGGACTACGCCGACTGGGTCGGCCCCTTCTATCCCAGGTCAGGAGGGGCCAGGCTCACGCTCTACTCGAGGCTGTTCAACACCACCGAGGTCAACTCCACCTTCTACCAGATCCTCGATGCCGAGACCCTGGCGGGCATGGCCAGGGTCACGCCGGAGGGCTTCGACTTCTCGGTCAAGATGCTGAGGGACGTGACCCACAGGAAGAGGCTCAGGCTCGACAGGGGGATCAAGGCGGACTTGGAGCTCTTCTTCGACTCTCTGGAGCCCCTCCGCTCCGCCGGAAAGCTGGGCCCGATCCTCGTCCAGCTCCCGCCAAGCTTCAGGGCCAAGCCGGACAGGCTGGAGCACCTCCTCTCGCTCGCCCCTGAGTGGGCCACCCTCGCCCTCGAGTTCAGGCACCCGAGCTGGGACGACCCGAGGGTCCTCAGGATGATGGAGTCCGCCGGCGCGGCGTACGTCGTGTCGGACTGGGGAGGCGCCCCTCCCAGGGCCGTGGTCACGTCGGACGTGGGCTACTTCAGGTGGCACGGGAGGGGAGAGAAGGTCCCGTACAACTACCTCTACTCTGAGGATGAGCTGAGGCCCTGGGCCAGGGCCGTCGAGGAGGCGGCCTCCTCGGCGAAGAGGGTCTACGGCTACTTCAACAACCACTACCACGCGTATGCCCCGGAGAACGCCATCCTGATGCTGAAGATCCTGGGGGCGGCAGACTCCCGGCAGGAGGAGGCCCTCAAGAGGATCAGGGCCTGGAGGGAGGAGATCGCATCGAGGGCCCCGACCTCACTAGAGGGCTTCATCGGCGGGCCGCAGGTCCGCGAGGAGGTTCCGAGGGGGAGGGAAGAGGTTCTCGGGCTCCTCAGGTCCATCACAGATGAGAGGAGACTTGAGAGGGCCATCGAGATGCCGGCCAGCCAGGTGGAGGTCCTGACGGACAGGGGGGACATCCTGATGGCCAGGGTGAGGGGCTACGACGTGACGATAGACCTCCGGCAGGGGGTGATCCTCCACGACTGCGCCGACTGGTCGAGGCAGTCCCAGAAGAAGATGTTCTGCAAGCACCTCGCAGCGCTCTTCCTCAACCTGCCCCCGGAGAGGGCCAGAAGGCTCCTGAGGCAGATAATCAGGGAGAGGGACAAGATAACCTTCAGACCCTTCACCGGAGACGGGAGGAGGTGGTGACCCTCGGCCTAGACCGCGTCCCTCGCCCGCCTCCACGCGTGGAAGCCGCCTCAGCCCCAGATCCTATCGCAGATGATCCGGTCACTCCAGACCGACGGCCTTCAGGGCGGAGGATATGCTCTCCCTCTCCGCCTCCAGCCTCTCGGCCTGAGAGGCCAGCTCTCCGTCCTTGGACTCGTACTCCGACTTCGGGATCTCCCCCAGGAGGTGCCTGGCCTTCATCTCCTCCCTCATCAGCTTGATCTCCTCCAGCTTCTGTTCGATCTCCTTCAGCCTCTCCCTGGACTCCTCCTCGAGCTCCTTCACCTTGAGCTCAAGGGACTTCTCCTTCTCCTCGTACTCGGAGTCAAGCTTCTGGAACGTGGCCTCGGATATCTCCTTGGATATGAGGAGGTCCCTCAGCTTCTCCCTCTTCTCCCTGATCTCGGAGAGTTTCGACGCCATTTGAGAGATCTTCCTCGCGACTTCCGACACCCCTTCGGGCGACACGGCCTCGACCGGCTCGGCCTTCCCCAGCAGGGAGGCCTTGGCTCTCCTGTACTCCTCCTCGGTTATCTTGCCCTCTATGAGCATGTCTTCGAGCTCCATGATCTCGATCTGCCTCTCGATGTCGGCCTTCCTCCTGCGGTACTCCTCCTCGCTGATCTTGCCCTCTATGAGCTCCTCGTCGAGCTGGTCAAGGGCCCTCTTGGCCTCCTCCTTGGACTTGAACTCGGTCGACCCCATCGTACCGCCCAAGGGGACGGCCCGGACAGGCCATTAACGTTGCGGCGGCCGAGCCGGCGCTCGGGCGGTCTGGATGGCGAGAGGACCGTCAACAGATTTAACGCGTAGTGACCGAGAGCGGTTATGGGGTTGGAAAGGGTAAAAAGAGAGGCCGGATGAACCTCTAAGGTGCTCCCGCGTTGAGTTCTCCCGAGGAGAGGCTGAGGAAGCTGGAGGAGGCCCTCCTGGAGGGTAGAATAAGCGAGGAGACCTACAGGGAGCTGAGGGCCAAGTACGAGGCCGAGGCCAGGGCGGCTGGAAGACCAGCCCGCAAGGAGGAGGGCGAGGAGGGAGGGGTTCTGGATAAGATAAAGGAGAGCCTCGAGAGCGCCAAGGCCAAGGCCGAGATCAAGCTGATCGAGGGAAAGATGGACAAGGTCGCGCAGAAGATCGGGTGGAGGGTATTCAGGCTGATAGAGAGCGGCGAGTATGAGCCCACGGATCCCGAGCTCAAGTCGCTGATCTCTGACATGAGGCAGCTGGAGGCGGAGAGACGGAGGCTGGAGTCCGCCTGAGCGGCCTGAGAGGAATGTGAGGGGGTCAGCGCAGGCCGACGGACATCAGGGCTAGGTCCCCGACTCCCTGATATATGAGGAGGAGGGACAGGACAAGTATCAGGAAGGTCTTCCAGAACCTCTTCAGGAAGAGAAGCGAGAGCAGCCCGCCTGCTATCTTGCTCCTGAAGACGAAGCTCGTGGCCCCGAGTCCGAATACCCCCAGCCAGAAGCCGGCCCTCTTCCTCAGGTTGGTGAGGTAGAGGAGCCCCACTAGCCCGAGCGTGGCCAGTCCAAAGTCCAGAGAGGCGTGTATCGGCAGGGTATCCCTCATCATCAGGTTCCGAATCAGGGCGTCGGTCAGCACCACACCCCTGATCAGGACGTCAATCAGACCCATGAGGATCGCCTCCCCCTCCTCGGGATGGCCTTCGTGGCGGCGTACCCGCCGATGAACGCCGGCGCGAGGAGACAGAGGAATGCCGAGACCGACAGCCTGAGGGGATCGCCAGAGGCCTCTGGAGTGAGGAGCGTGGAGGCCAGGGCCCCGGCCCAAGCGGCCGAGGTCTTCAGGGCCCCGGCCGACAGCAGGGAGTAGGCCAGCAGGGAGCCCAGGACTGCGTAGGAGGCCTCGCGAAGGCCGCCCCCGCCCAGCGAGCAGGGGACGCCGCAGGCGAATCCCGCGGCGGCAGGCAGGATGAAGAGTCCGGAGAAGCTGCCCAGCGCGCTTGGCCTGTAGATCGAGGCGATCGCCAGCGTGAGGAGGCCAAATACGGCCCCGAGGACGGGTGGCACCCAGCTCGCTCGCCTCCGGGGTGCCCTGGAGGGAAGACCCGGCAGAGAGGGGAGCTGAACCCCCCGCCGCCCGGCCTTTGCAGCCTCCCTGCCCCTCTTTCTCTTCGCCTCTTTCGCCTCCCTGAGCTCCGCCTCCAGCTCGGCCATCATCTTGCGGTAGGTGGGCTCCGATATCTCCCCGGACTTCCGGAGCCTCTTGAGCTCCTTCATCTTCCGCCTTATCTGGGCCTCTCTATCCACTCTCTCCATTGCTCGTTTCGTTTTAGGAGTGTATTATAACTTTTTTGGAAATAAATTTTACAGAATGGCGTGATCTAACACACCGGCTGCTCAGGGGGTCGCCCCCCTGCGAACCCTCAGTGGCCGTAGTCCACGAGCACCATCTCTGACTCGATGCCCTCCACCTCAGTGGCGAGCCTCACTATCCCGATCGAGGGGACCTCGTCGCTGACCCAGATGGTCGTGGTGACACCGTCTTTCGACACGGAGAACTTGTCGCAGGTGAACGTCCCGGCGGGAACCGTCACGGACTCCCTCCCCAGGTAGGTGGCCTCCCTCGGGACCCTGGAGGGGTCGTAGACCTGCTTGCCCGAGGGACCCCCGGCGCCCTCCTGGTGGACCACCCTGTTCTCACCCTGGTAGACGTTCATCTCCCAGTACACGGGCTCCAGGGTGTTCTCGTCGAGCCACACGACAGTCTCGCTGTACATCACGTCGCATAGTCCCTCGGGGCACGTCTGGGTCACGTACCTCCAGCAAGACCTCCCCTCCTTGGGCTCCGGGCCGGAGATCCTGAACGTGACCGTGACCGCCCCCTGCCCAGCCTGGGTCAGCCTGTAGGTCGCCCACCCCGGCCTCACCGCGGGGACGCCCTCTTGGGGTCGACCTGACGATGCAGGCGGCGTCGTGGTCGTAATGGGGGGGCTCGGCCCGCCCCCGCCTCCACCTCCACCTCCACCTCCACCCCCGCCCGGCGGAGGGGCGGGGGTGGTTGGGAGAGGGCTAGTCTGACCCTGCCAATGCGGGACGACCCAGAACCAAAGACCAGCTGCCGCCAGCAGGATCAGGACCCCCAAGGCCGCCGCTAGCCACTTCCCGCTCCTCCCCCGCTGGCGAGCCGGGGCGGGTGGGCGGGCTGGTCTTCCAGCCGCCCTGGCCTCGGCCTCGTACTTGGCCCTCAGCTCCCTGTAGGTCTCCTCGCTTATTCTACCCTCCAGGAGGGCCTCCTCCAGCTTCCTCAGCCTCTCCTCGGGAGAACTCATCTCACCACCTACCCTCCCGGGGTGAAGCCCTCGGCAGCCAGCACCTCACCCGTGTCCGCGTCCAGGCAAACCCCGTAGGCCTCGCCCCCTCCCCCGAGCGCGAAGATCACTACCCACGCCTCCTCAGAGCTGACCTCGCCGGGCCATCCGTATAGGTTGCTCCAACCGTAGTAGCGCCCCACGTCAGAGCCGGCAACTGCCATGAAGACGTAGACCGTCTCGCCCAGGTGATCCTGGACGAACTGACGACCGCCCGACGTGTAGGCGATGGCGAAGGCCGAGGTGCCGCTCACCATCGGGCTCAGCGGCTGAGGCGTGAAGTCGGGGGACCACTCGAACTCGCGCTCACCGAGTATCTCCTCCTGCTCCACCGACCCCGAGACGTACCGGAACGTGGCCGTCTTTCTGGATCCGGGACAGAAGAACCTGAACGCCCACTCGGAGGCCAGCCCCCTGAACCCGGGGAGGGTTGAATCCCTGCCCATCCAGGGCAGGGTGCCCTCGATCGGGTACGAGTCAGGGCACCAGGAGCGGGCCGCCGAGGCGGCCGTCCCCAGGGCCTGCTCAAACGTGACCGCCCCAGCCCCAGCTCCGCCGCCGGCCTGACCTCCGGGGCCCGGGGGCGACGTTGGACTCGACTCTGGGGGGATCTCCCCCGCCCCCGTTGATGTTGGAGTCGGCCCTCCCCCCGCCAGGCCGGACCTCCCCCGAAGCGCGTACATGGCCCCGCCCACGACGAGCAACACGAGGACGACGGCCGGGATCAGCTTGCCCAGGGACGTTCCCCTCTCCTTGGCGCCCTTTTCCCTCCTCTCCGAGACCCTTCGAGCCAGTCCAGTAGCCTCGGCCTCGTACTTGGCCCTCAGCTCCCTGTAGAGCTCCTCGCTTATCTTCCCGCTCCTCCTCAACTCCTCGAGCCTCCTGATCCGCTCATCAGGTGAACCCAACGGAGCCTCACCTCGGTCGCACAGGCCAGAAGAAGCATGTCCTAGGGCCGCTCACCCGGGCGCGCCCGGAGGGGACGTCACCCGGAGGGCCACACCCCCAGGGCACACCTCTTGGCCCTCGACTAAGCGAGACCCCTAACTGGGGCTCGCTTCCTACGGCATTCGGACTGAATTTAATTTTTTTCTATCGTTTTACTGTCAATATTTTTGAACAACACGCCGAGTTCCGGGCCCGGAGCCGCGAGTTTTATTCTGGGGCGGCAGCCGGTACGGAGGTTGAGGGTCAGGGTAGGATCGAAGAGCTTCGTGAAGAGCCTTGGGGACGACGAGTTCGAAGAGGTCCTGGGGCTGATCAGGGAGATCTGCAGGTTCGACCCCGGGGAGAAGGCGTGGGTCTTGGATCCCGGGCTTGCGCTGTCCAGAGGGTGGGACGTCCTCAGGAGGATCGGGGTGCCGGAGGACGCGGTGAGGGAGGTCGTCGAGGTCTTCAGGTCGTCGGTGGACGGCAGGCTGAGGGAGATGGCGGAGAGAGGGGTGCTGGCCGTCTTCCTCCCGGGAGATGGGCGTGTCCGCCCCTTCAGGAGGGAGGGGGACTATCTCGTCGTCGATCCCGACGAGCTCGCGGCGATCGTGTCCTCAGAGGGGATCGACGGCGCGCTCAGGCTGGCGAGATCCGTGGGCGGGTACTGGAGGGAGGACCTCGTCAGGCTGGCGGCCTCCAGGGTCCGGGGTCCGGGGAGGTTGACGGTGCGGGACCACGAGGAGGGAATCCTCCTGGAGGCCGGGGGCCTCACCCCAGACCAGCTCTCGAGGCTGGAGGATCTCTTCACCGTGAGCGTCAACGTCCAGACCAGGCGGGGTCTCGAGACCAGGAGGATGAGGCTGGCGAGGCGGGTGGGCAGGCTGGCCCACGTGGTCCCCCCATTCATGTACCACCACCTCAAGAGGTTCGCCAGCTTCGAGGGGCTGGAGTTTGAAGAGGACGTCTCGTGGCCATCCCAACCAATCGAAGTTCCGAGCAGGGATTACGAGCTCTACCCCTTCCAGAGGGAGGCCGTAGATAGGTGGGAGAGGGCCGAGAGGTTCGGCACCGTTGTGATCCCCACGGGGGGAGGGAAGACCTTCGTCGGGCTAGAGGCCATCGCCAGGACGAGGCAGAGGACGCTTGTCTGTGTGGTCACGGCAGAGCTAGCCACGCAGTGGAGGGAACTCATCGAGTCCAAGCTGGGAGTTACTACGGGGGAGTTCAGCGGGAGGGAGAAGGACCTGTCGCCCGGCGTCGTGGTCGGGATATACAACTCGGTCGCCAAGCACATCGACAGGCTGAGGAACCTCTTCGGCCTCGTGATCTTCGACGAGGTCCACCACGTGCCAGCTAGCACGTTCAGGAAGGTCGCCTTCGCCAGCAGAGCCAAGTACCGCCTGGGCCTGTCCGCCACGCCGGAGAGGAGCGACGGAAACGAGCACCTGATCTTCCTCTCCTCGGGAGACGTGGTTTACAAGGTGGGGTACAGGGAGCTTGTAAATATGGGCGTGCTCGCCAGGCTGGAGCACAGGGTGGTCAGGGTCAGGATGGAGCCCGACGAGCGCAGGGCCATGATGGCCCAGCTGGCCAGGGTAAGGGATGAGAACGCGAGGCTGGCCGTGATGAAGAGGCACGCCCTGAGGGCGAGGGCAAAGATCCCCGTCGTGGCGTCCATCGTGGAGTCGGAGGGGGGGCGCAAGATACTGGTGTTCTGCGAGTACGTGGATCAGGCCGAGGCCATTCAGGGGGAGCTTGAAAAGAGGGGCATCAGATCGGCCCTGATGGTGGGGAAGACCAGGGAGAGGGCCGAGATCTTCGACGCCTTCAGGAGGTGCGACCTGGACGTGATAGTGACGACCAGGGTGCTGGACGAGGGGATCGACGTGCCCGACGCCGATGTGGCCATCATAGCCAGCGGGAGCGGGTCTCCGAGACAGATGGCCCAGAGGGTCGGCAGGGTTCTCAGGGGCAGGCCCGGGAAGGTCGCCAGGGTCTACGAGGTCGTGACCTCTAGCTCGATCGAGGAGGCCTTGGCCAGGAGGAGGAGAAAGTCACTCGCCGAGTATATACCCGGATTGCTTGAGGATAAGGGAAGACGACGCCGGGGGAGGCCTGAGAGGCTCCAGCTCGACTAGCGGTGATATAGCTTCGCTTTTCCGGGGTCTGGTCTGATCTGATCCTTGATCGTGAGGCGACATCTGATCTGATCCTTGATCGTGAGGCCGTGAGATGTTTAAAGAGAACCTGACGGGCATCCCAGCCCGACTGGGCATGGTGGATCTGGGCAGGAGGGCGGCTACCATCGCGATCCTGGCGCTCGTGGCTACGTTGGCAATCCCCGCCATGAGGGTCGAGGGGGCCACCTACTCCGTCAACAGTCTCAACGATCCGGGAACCGGCGGATGCGACGCCACCGAGTGCACGCTGAGAGAGGCCATAGAGGCCGCGAACAGCAACCCGGGGGTCGATGTGATCACCTTCTCCGTATCCGGAACGATAGCCCTCTCGTCGCCCCTGCCGCAGATCACCGAGGCAGTCACGCTGGACGGCGCCACTGCCCCAGGAGAGGTCGTGATAGACGGACAGGGAGCCGTCGCCAGCGGCCTTGTGATAACGGTCTGGTGGGGCCAGACGATCGTGAGAAACCTGACGCTCAGAGGGTTCACCGGAGAGGCCATCCTGGTCACCCTCGCAAAGGACGAGGTGATCCTCGCCAACCTCACGGTGTACGACTCCTACGTCGGGATCTTCTCCGCCAGGTACGGGTGGGCCCCCCAAGACTTCGGGAACCTGACGATCTTCGGGGTAAACGTCACCGCCGACACCGCCTGTGTCGCGATCCGCTCCAGCAACGTCACGGTGAGGGACTCTCTGCTTCACAACTGCGGGACGTACGGAGTGCTGGTGGGAAACGACATGGTCGGCGGAGAGATAACCGGGCCGGCCGTAGAGAGGGCTGAAATCCTCGAGTGCGGGCTGTCCGGGGTCTTTCTCTACGGGGCAGATCTGTACGGCCTTGAGGTGAGGAACAGCACTGTGGCGGGGAGCGGGGTGTGGGGGATCGCCCTGGCCGACAACGGGACGGGCACCGTGGGGCGGGGGTTGATAGTCGGGAATCTGATAGTCCACAACGGGGTTACCGCACCTGGCGGCGGCGTGCTGCTCATGGGCGCGGTTGAGGGAATGGAGATCTTTGGAAACAACATCTCCCTAAACGGGTACGATCAAAGCGGGCTCCCCAGGTCCTTCTCGCCGGGGATCGCGCTCGTGACCAACTCCACGAGCGGGAGGGGGCCGTTCGCCAACTACATCGGGCTTGACCGAACCGACTCCGCGAGGGACGGGAACCTCGTGCTGAACAACAGCGCCGAGGGCATCCTGCTAGCCGGGTCCTCCACCGAGGGGAACGTGGTCGCGTACAACATGGTGGGGGTGGACGCCTCGGGGCTCGCGTGGGGCAACGGGGATGGGGGTGTGACGCTCGCCGCGGGCGCCCACGACAACGTGGTCCGCAACAACACGCTGGGATACAACGCCTGGCAGGATCTGGCGATCGAGGGCCAGGGGAGCGATGGAAACGAGGTCCTGTACAACTACATCTTGGCGGACCCGGTGAACATGAGCCTGGGCATCATAATCACGGGGGGCGCCAGCCGAAACCTGGTGGCCCGCAACGTCGTCAGAGGACACGCTTACGAGGGAATCTTCGTTAACGGAACTGGGACAGACTGGAACAACGTCTCCCGCAACTGGGTCGGGGCGTTCGATCGGTGGGGGAATTACCTGGCTGACAGGTCGCTGGGGAACGGAGCCGGCATCGCGGTGGCGTGCGACGCCGCCCCCAAGATCCACTACCCCTTCCCGGTGAACGGGAGTTCCGCTCAGGGCCCGGACTCCACCCTGCTGCAGGGCAACAGGGTGGCCGGCAACAGGGGAGCCGGCGTCATCCTCATCGGGACCACCAACTTCGTTCTGAACGCAAGCAACGAGGTCTGGGACAACGAGCTGTGGGGGGTCTACTGGGTCGGCTCCTCGGGGAACGTCTCGGGGAACTCGATTCACGACAACGACCTGGACGGCGTGAGGGTGGAGCCCTACTACGGCGAATCCTCGCACCCGGACGATCACGCCGACGACGTCCTGTCGCTCGGCCTCGGGTTCGGGGGGATGGGGATCTCGGGGAACGTGATTCAAGACAACGGGGGGCTCGGCCTCTACGTGCTCGACAACCCGTGGGCAAACCTGAGCTGGGTCGTTGGGAACAACACGGTGTCGGGAAACGGGCTGGGACAGGCCGCGCTGGACTGGCTCGGGTACGTCCAGGTGAGGGACTCGGGAGGGGGCGCCGTCCTCGGGCTGACCGTGGAGATCTTCCGCGGAGGAGACGACGGGGACGACGTGGCCGACTACGCCTCGGGCGCCTGGGACTCCGCGGGGAGGTACGGACCGCCCGACTTCGATTACGAGAACATCTCCACCTGGTGGAGGGTTAGGGAGGTGGAGATCAACTCGAGTGGGACCTACCGGTACAACCCACACTCCTTCACGCTGAACGGGTTCGTCAGGCCTCCGGAGGTCTACTCGTGGGATGGTGAGTTCGATCCAGCCTCCGAGTCTGGAGGGGCGTGGGAGTCTCCCCCGGGGTCGGGGGCCGACAGGTACCAGTACGCCCTCGTCTCCTACGGATCTCCGTCACCTCACCGCGGCGAGGTGGTCATAAACGAGGTCCTGTACAACGAGTGCGGCGCCGGGCTGACTGCGTCGACCAACGACGAGTTCATAGAGATCTACTTCTCCTCTTCCGTCGACGTCAGCGGGTGGACCCTGACGGACGGGAGCGAGTCCCCCGGGAATTTCGAGTTCACGTTCCCACCGGGCTCAGTCTTCTCCGCGGGCAGCTACGCGGTTGTCTGGCTGGGGGATCCCGGGGTGGGGAGCGCCCCCTCGGCGGCGAACTTCTACGTCGGCACACGCGCCAGGCTCCGGAACGTTGGAGACGACATCTGGCTGTTCGACTCGTCCGGCCTGCTCGTCGACTACGTGGCCTACGGGTCGGACGGGGGGATAGAGGACCCGCCGCCGGGGGCGCTATTCTGGGCAGGTCCTAACTCCCCGGGCGGGGCCGGCGACGCATGGAGCTTGGCCCTCACCCCGAACGGCGTGTTCACAACCAGCGGCGCGGATTGGGAGCTGTCGACATCCGACACCGCGCCCGGACCCCCCACCGTGGACACGGATAGCAGGCTGTGCGGGGCGGACCCCTACGTGACCAGCGTAGGCGTTAACAACAACGGCCCTCCCCCCGGACCGGCCGTGGGTGGGCTGTACGTGGAGACGTCCCGCCCAGCCCTGCTGTTCGTTTCTGCCGTGGCCGCGGCGCTCGCGGCTGCCCTCCTACTGGCCGCGGCTTTGAGGGGCAGGTAGAGCCCGTTCCGGGCGGGAGTGCTTGGGGCCGCGGTGGACCCTTCGTTCGCGGCCGTTAATACGGGGTGTCCCCTCGAGCTCGTGTGCGAGAGGGCGGACTGGACAGGAGGGATGCTCTCATCTCCATTGCCGCGTCGGCCGGGGCCGCGGCCTCCCACCTGGCCGCGCTCCTCTCGTGGGACTTCATGCCCGGAGTGGACGGGCCCTATTACCTGATACAGGTGAGGTCGATCCTCTCGGGCTCGGGGATGGTCTACGGGGACCCTCCCCTCCTGTTTTACCTGGCCGCGGCGGCAAGCAGGGCTGTCGGAGACATCAGGCTCGGCGTGTCTATCACCGTGGCTGTGATGTGCGGGCTCTCGGCCGTCCCGAGCTACGCGCTCGTCAGGAGGCTCACCGGCAGCAGGGTCGCCGGCGTCGCCGCCGCCCTGTCCCTCTCCCTGTCCCCCCAGATGTTCAGGATGGCTGGAGACCTAATGAAGAACGCCTCTGGGATTCTCTTCGTTGCCCTCTCCGTGTACTGGCTCCACTCGGCGCTCGCAGGCGGAGGAAACTGGTTGAGGTCGGCCCTCCTGTCCTCTCTGTCCTCGTTCCTGGCCTTCCTCACGCACTCCCTCGATTTCGCCCTCACCGTCGCCTTCTCGCTGGCGTACCTGCCCCTCGCGACGCTGGCCCTCCGCCCCGGGCCGACCCGCGGTGGGGGAGGGATCGGCCTGAGGTGGGCCGCCTCGGTCCTGCCGGGGTGGGCTGCCTCGGCGGCCGCGGCCGCGTCCCTCCCGTGGCTCTTCACGGACGTGGGTAAGGGAATCGCCTTCCTCAGGGATCTTCTCGGCTCCGCCGCGGGTGAGGGCCCGCTCGGAGCGCCGCCCCGCGGGCCGCTTCCCCCGAAGCCGCCTCCCTCTCCTCCAGGCCTCATGATCCCTGGGAGTGAGTACCTCATCGCCTACCTTGCCTTGGGAGTTCTACTGGCGGTTCTCTCAAGCAAGGAGCTGGACGGCAATCCTTGGGGGGCCTCAGGCAGGGAGGTCGCCGTCTCGGCGGCCCTCGCGGTCGGCGCCTTGACGCTGATGCCCAGCGTGCTCGGGCTCAGGGAGTGGGCGTGGAGGTTCCTCCTCGTGTCCTGCGTTCCCTCCTCCCTGATGGTTGGAGTCGCCGTGGGGCAGCTGGCCAGAGGCGCCCTCAGGCCGATCCTCGCCGCGGTCCTCCTGCTCCCTCTCGCCCTCCAGGTCCCGGGATCCGTGGCCGCAGTCCACCCGAGGATAGACCCTGTCACCTACGCGGACCTGGTCGCCCTGGGCCAAGTCGTCCCGCCCGGGTCGGACGTCAGGGTGTTCTGCAGGGGGCTCGGGCCCTACTGGGTCGAGTACCTGCTGTCCGCGATTCCTGCAGGAGCGACGGAGAAGTCGGAGGAGGGTGCGGAGATATTCGTCGTCTGCAGAGGGTCTCCCGCCCCGCAGGTCCCGGGAAGGCCGGTGTTCCACGGCCAGAGGATCGTCGCCATCGAGGTTCCTCCGCCGCCCAGGAGCTGATTCCCCTGCCGCGCCCAGGGTCGGCGTTTTATTCTGGGCCGGCCCGCTGAGTCTGAGGGGCCCTCGTTGTCCGGGAGGGGGTGGCTCAGGTATCCCTTCGCCGCTCTGGTCGGGCTGGACGAGCTGAAGCTCGCCCTCCTGGCGGTCGTCGTCAATCCGAAGATCGGGGGGCTCCTCGTCAGGGGTCCCAAGGGCAGCGGGAAGAGCACGGCCGTTCGCGCGCTGGAGGACCTCCTCCCGGAGGTCGAGGTCGTGGAGGGCTGCAGGTTCGGGTGCGACCCCCGCTCGCCCAACCTCTGCTGGGAGTGCAGAGAGCGGATGGAGCGGGGGGAGAACCCCCTCCCAACCCGCAAGAGGAGGATGAGGATCGTCACCCTCCCCCTGAGCGCCACCGAGGACAGGGTAGTGGGAAGCCTGGACGTGGAGGCCACCCTGAGGGAGGGGAGGATCAGGTTCAGGCCCGGCGTGCTGGCGGAGGCCAACAGGAACATCCTCTACGTGGACGAGATCAACCTGCTCCCAGACTTCCTGGTGGACGACCTGCTCGACGTCGCCGCCTCGGGGATTAACGTGGTGGAGAGGGAGGGCATCTCGGTCGAGCACCCGTCCGAGTTCATACTGATAGGCTCCATGAACCCGGAGGAGGGGGAGCTGAGGCCCCAGCTCCTGGACAGGCTGGCCCTCTCCGTCACTGTCCCGGGGCACTACTCACCGGAGGAGAGGGAGGAGATCATCAGGAGGAACGCGGAGTTCAGGGCCGACCCCATCGGGTTCTACGAGAGGTACAGGGAGGAGCAGGAGAGGATCAGGGATAGGATCAGGAGGGCGAGGGAGATCCTGCCGGAGGTGAGGGTTCCCGAGGAGGTGATCAGGGGGATAGCCGAGCTCTGCCACAGGCTGAGGGTGGACGGAGTGAGGCCAGACATAGCGATCTACGAGACCTCTCGGGCCCTGGCCGCCCTAGAAGGTAGACTGGAGGTAGACTGGGAACACGTCAGGCTCGCCGCGAAGCTTGCCCTCTCCCACAGGACCAGGGCCGGCGGGACGCTGGAGCCCGCGACCGAGGCGGAGATCGAGGAGGCGCTCTCCGAGGCAACCAGGGCCGAGGTGAGGGCGGGAAAGGTGAGAGGGTCCAGGCTGAGGGGAGAGGATGAGCGGGGGCGTAAGGGGAGGGGGGAGAGGAGGATCAGGCTTCCGGCGGTGCCGGTGTCGGTTCCCTTCTTCCTGGCCCTCCTGGCCGCCCTGAGCCTGGCCTTCGCCTCCCTCTTTCCCGGGGCGAGCCCCACGCAGAGGCTGATCCTGCTGATCTGGTCGGCCCTGGCGCTCGCCCTCTACCGATACCTGCTGTCCAGAACGAGGTTCGAGCTCACCGAGCCTGCCGTGGTCAGCGCGCTCCTGAGGCCCTTTCTCGGTCCCGTGGTCACGGGGTTCGGCCCCGAGGAGAGCGTTGAGGTGGTGCCCACCGTTGGGCGGATCGCCCTGCCCATACTGGAGGTGGAGGAGGTCGGCAGGTCGGCCAGGGGAGGGAGGACCAAGACGGACCCGGAGGTCAAGAGGGGCAGGGTCAGGGGGTGGAGGATCCCTAGGGGGAGGCCGGCCTCGATTCACATGACGGCCAGCATAGCTTCGGCGGTCGCAGCCGGCTCGTCGCCCGCGGAGGAGGTACCGAGGGTGAGAATAAGGCCGGAGGATGTCAGGGAGAAGCTGTACGAGAGGAACGTCCCCCTGACGGCGATCATAGTCCTGGACCTGAGCGACTCGATGACGCTTGTCAGGATTGAGTTTGCCAGGGCGCTGTCCCGGCTGTACAGGGAGCTCAGCTCGAGGAGGGACAGGATAGGGGTGGTCGCCCTCAGGGACATGGACGCGTTCGTGGTGCACCCGCCGACAACGAACGTCGCGAAGGTCGCGAGGCTCCTGGGCAGGCTCAGCGTCTCCGGGCTCACGCCCCTGGCGTCAGGTCTGATGCTCGCGCTTGCCCTCGCCAGGGCGGAGAGGCTGAGGGACCCGGACTCCGATCCCCTCGTGATCGTCCTGACCGACGGATACCCCAACGTGCCCCTGCCGGTCAACCCCCTCACGGGGAGGAGGGGGAGGAGGGAGCACGCGGTCAGCAACGTGCAGAGGCATCAGGCGATCGAGGACGTCGCAGCCGCGGCCCAGCTGATGGCCAGAGAGGGGCTGAAGGTCGCCGTGATAAACCCGGATCCCGTGGCGTCCGCCCACAGGATAACACCCCAGGGGGCGGGCCAGCTCTACAGGCTCAGCCTCTCCGAGGACGGCCGGTTCGACGCCAGGCGATTCGTGGCGATGGCCTCCAGGAGGTACGACCCGTTCGCCGTGGGCTCCGCGGTGTCTGCGCTGATGGCCCACCTGACCGGGGGGAGCTACTACACCGCGTCTTCGCCTGAGGAGGTCGCAGCGGCGCTCGAGGGATTGTTGGAGGCCAGTTAGTCGCAACCTCCCTCAGACGAGTGAGTGGCATGGCACCGGGCTGGGAAGCCAGCGCTTCGCCCTGACGGCCGACGCCCGATTCCGTGGGAGTCCGCCCCCTTTCCCTAGCCGCGGGGGCCGTCGGTCGCCATCACCCTCCTCAGGCCGGTGACCACGTTCAGCGACGTGAGGATGAGTCCACCGTCGTCTCCTATGGCCACGGCGGCCCAGAGGGGCATGATCTCGGCCAACCCCAGGAGGGCGGCGGCGAGCTTGGCGGCGAGGATGATCGCGAGGTTCTGCCAGGTCTTGGAGACGGTGATCTTGGAGATCTGAAGTGCCCAGGACAGCCTCTTGAGCCCGGAGACCAGGATCACGTCGCCCGCCTCGATGGCCGCGTCGATGCCCCCCACAGCGAACCCCACGTCAGCCCTGGCCAGGGCCGGCGCGTCGTTTATCCCGTCGCCCACCATGGCGACTGGGCCGTACCTCTCCCGCAGCCCCTCAATGATCCTGTACTTGTCCTCGGGGGTGAGGTCGGCGTAGAACTCGCTCACGCCCAGCGACCGAACGATCGGCTCGGCGCTCTCCCTCCTGTCGCCGGTGAGCACGACCACGTGTAGACCATCCGACCTGAGCCGCCTGACCACCTCCGTCGAGTCGGGGTTAACCTCGTCGCCGAGCTCGATTGCGCCGGCGACTGAGCCGTCCACCGCAACCAGCACCACGATATCCCCTGAGGAGACGCTGGGCGGCTCGATCCCCCTGCCCCTAAGGAACCCCGGCCGTCCAACGGCCACAGCACGACCGTCGACGACGCCCTCGATTCCGGCCCCGGGGAACTCCCTCACCGACCCCGGGACCGAGAGCCTCATCCCCCGACGCCTCGCCTCATCCACGATGGCCCTGGCGAGGGGGTGCTCCGACGCGAGCTCCAGGGAGGCCGCGACCCTGAGGACCTCATCCTCGGCCAGATCCCCGAGACTGGCAACCCGCCTGACCACGGGCCTGCCGAGCGTGAGGGTGCCCGTCTTGTCCAGCGCGACGACCCTCACATCGGCCGCCCGCTCCATCGGGGGTGTTCCCTTGAAGAGGACTCCCCTCCTGGCCGAGGCCGCAAGAGAGGTGAGCATCGTCGCCAGGACGGCCACCAGGAAGGCGCTAGGGCAGGCCACGGCTATGAGCACTATCGACCGCTCCAGCCCGAGGAAGGCCGTCGAGAGGAGGGCCAGCGCGAGCATCGCTGGGAGGTACGCCCGAGAGAAGCGGTGAACGAGCCTCTCGCTCGACGACTTCTCCCGGCGGAACCTGCTCACTAGGGTGAGCATTTTAGAGAGCAGGGTATCTCCACCCGCTCTCAGGGCCTTCACGACCAGAGACCCGTCCGCGACCAGGGACCCGGCGTAAACGTAGCTCCCCTCCGAGGCCTCAACGGGGAGGGGCTCCCCCGTCACCAGGGACTGATCCACGCTTCCCCTGCCCTCGACCACCAGCCCGTCGACTGGTATCCTCTCACCTCGCGCGACGAGGATAGCGTCCCCCGGTCGGATCTCGGAGGGATCTACCTCCCTGACCTCCCCCTCCCTCACGACCTTGGCGGAGCGGGGCATCAGCTCGATCAGGAACCTCATCCCCGACTCCGCCCTCTCCACGGCGTAGTGCTCCAGCAGCTCCGCCGTTCCGTAGAGGCCAAGAACGAGTTCTCCCTCAACGTGCAGTCCCAGTTGGTGGGTGATCACACCGACGAGCATCATAAGGGCGGCCACCCCGTGCTCCATCTCCAGCTCCCGCCTCGAGGTCACCTCGTACAGGGTGTGGAGACCGATGACTGCGATGACCAGGGGCAGAGTGTAAGTCTCGAGGCCCTCCACCCCCGCCCAGTGCAGGGCGGCCGAGCCAAAGGCCATTGCTGATATCGCCAGCCAGATCGGCTTCTCCCAGCCATCGTGACCTCTCTCTCGGCCCCCCTCCCGATCGCTCATGACCTCTCCCAGTCAGCCTGTGGGGATCGGGAAATAAGCGGTGACTCGCGAAAAACTCCTTCTATAACGCCCAATTTAGCCAACGGAGCTCCGTAGGGCTAATATTACGCATGTGAACTCCGGTGGAGATAGGCGGTCACAGACGCACCCCTGGCGCGACGCAGGGGGGCAGGGGGTGAGGGGCGACCTCCAGTACACGCGGCGAACGCGTTCAAGGAGGCCCAGGTCGGCCCAACAGACCAGGCTACCCTCTCGCCACCACCAGGGCCGGCGGGAAAAGAATTAACCCACTTGCAGGAAGGGGGATGACCCGTGGTCGAGTTCCGGAGGATCACGCGGGAGGAGGTCGATGATCTCCTGATGCTCTGGAGGGAGGCCGGCCTGCCGCACAAGCCGAGGGGAAGGGACAGCCCGGAGAGCCTGAGGAGGCAGATGGAGGAGTTCCCCTGGGGCTTCATCGGCGCCTACGACGGGGGAAGGCTGATAGGGGCTGTGATAGCCACCTTCGACGGTCGAAAGGGGTGGATAAACCGGCTGGCGGTCCACCCGGACTACAGGAGGAGGGGAATCGCCTCGGCGCTCGTTCGGGAGGCTGAGAGAGTCCTCCACGAGAGGGGGGCGCGGGTGATCTCGGCCCTGATCGAGGGGTGGAACCAACCCTCCCTGAACCTCTTCAAGAAGCTCGGGTATCAGGTCGCGGGGGACATAGTCTACGTGAGGAAGGCGGACAGCCCGGACGCCTGACACCTGACCCTGGTCCGAAGGCCGGCGCCGGATAACCCTTAACATGAGGGAGATCCGGGTTGCTCGATGGGGAGGGCGGCCGCCGCGATCCTGACGCTGCTGCTGATCGCGCCCGCTCAGCTCTCGGCGGGTCCGGTGACGCTGGAGGAGTCCTGGAGCAAGAGCGCCTGGGGTTCGGTGGAGGCGCTGGCGTGGAGCCCCGACGGCGGGGAACTGGCCGCCGGGACCGGCACGGGATCCCTCTTCCTGTTCAGCGAGTTCGGGTCCGGGCTCTGGGCAAGGGGACTCGGGAGCACGGTGACCTCAGTCACCTGGGTAGGCTCCCTGATAGTGGCATCGACCTCTTCCGGTCTCGTCAGGGCGTACACGCGCTCCGGAGATTGGGCCTGGTCCCTTCAGCTGCCGGCGCCGGTCTCGGAGCTGGCCTCTAGGCCGGACACCGTGGCGGCGGCCGCCGGTCCAGAGGTGGTCGTCCTCAACTCGTCGGGCGGCCTCTTGAGGAGGTTCGAGCTCAACGGGACCGTCTCGCACGTGGCCCTGATGGGTAACCGGTCGGTCGCGTCCGTCGGGGACGAGGTCCTCCTGCTCGGGGAGAACGTCAGCAGGATCGCGGGGCTCGACTCCACGGTCACATGTCTGTCCGCGTCCGAGGGCGGGCTCCTCGCCGCCGGGTCGGCCGACGGGACGGTGGCCGTAATCAGGGAGGAGGACGTGCTCCTGCTGAGGCTGGCCTCGACCGGCATTGAGGACCTGGACTGGGGGCCCACCGACCTGCTGGCCGCGGGATCGGGCGACGGAGTCGTCAGGATAGTCACCCCCTCGGGAGAGGAGGTCTGGTCGGGCTCTGTGGGATCGGCCGTTTCGGATGTGGAGTGGGCCCCCGACGGATCCCTGCTGGCCGTGGGTGGGCGCGGAGGGGAGCTCCTGGTCGTGACGCCCACCGGGACGGAGGTCCTGTCGAAGACCTTTGGCGAACCGGTTGAGTCGCTGGCCTGGAGCCCCGACTCCTCGGCCCTGGCCGTCGGCACCTGGAGCGTTAGCGTCCTCGTCAAGGTGAGCCCTACCATCTCGATCTCCGGGGTCGAGGTGTCCAGGTACGGAGACAACGTCACCGTGGACCTCTCGGTGAGCCCCAGCCTTCAGGAGCAGGTGGCGGTGAGGGTCAGCCTGCTGGAGGGGGGAGTTGAGGTCGCGGCCGCCGAGGCGACCGTGTCGGGCTCGGGTGGAGCCCTCAACATACCCCTCGGGACCCCCCTCGCCCCGGGGCACCACGTCCTAACCCTGAGGGCCACAGTGGGCGGCGAGGAGGTGGCGTCCCAGGTCGTGGAGGTCGAGGTCCTGCCCCATCCGCCAAAGAGTGCCTCTCTCTCCGTTCTCAGCCTTGGATCGGGCGGGCTGAGGGTAAGGGCTGAGCTCACCCCGGCCCCGGACCCCAGGTGGCCGCTCCCCGCCGAGCTCGTGGTGTCCGAGGCGGGTCGAGCCCTGCTGGAGGAGCCTTGGAACATAAGCTCGGGCGACGCCGAGAGGGACGTTCAGCTCGAACTCGAGCCCGGCGTTCACGAGCTGTCGGTGGAGCTCGTGTACGACGGCGATACGCTCGCCGTCGCCGAGGCCAGGGTCTGGGTCTACTCAGCCTCCCTCGAAGTCAACTCGTCCACCCAGCCCGGGGAGCTGGCCCTGAGGGGGGAGGTGAGGCTCAACCCTCCCCCCGCCCCCGACCTCACCGTCGAGGCCGAGCTGCGGGTGTCGGAACGTGGAGAGATCCTGACCTCGATTCCCGTCACCCTGACGGGCGAGGCTGTGCCTTTCGAAGCGGAGCTCAGATTGGAGAGGGGGACTCACGTGCTGACGGTCACCCTCCTGGTGGAGGGGTCCCCAGCGGCCTCCAAGGAGATTACGGTGGAGGTACCGGGATCGGCGGTCGGCGCGGCGATGAAGGTCCTGCTGGCAGCCCTCGCGGTGATAGGGGCGGCAGCCCTCGCCCTCCGGCTCAGGGCATCCAAGATAGAGGGGCTGAAGGTCAGGGCCCTAGAGGTGATGCTGGAGAGGGGAGGAAGGGCCTCTCCCGACGAGCTGGCCTCGGCCCTGGGGATCTCGCCGGGGTTGGCCAGGAAGGTTTTAGAGGCGCTGAGGGAGGAGGGAGCCCTTGAGGAGGTGTGAGATCTGAGCTTCCGACTTTCCCCCGCCGTCGCGGCCCTGCTCGAGAAGTACAGGAGGAGGATCAGGGAGCTGGAGGGACAGGTCGCCGAGCTGGGTGAGAGGGTGGCCCAGCTGGAGGCGGAGCTGCGGAGGCTGAGGGAAGGGGGTGCCTCCGGTGGTCCGGCCGCGGCGGGGGAGGAGGGGCGCCCGGCCGATGCACCTGCCCCGGTGGGAGACTGCGAGGAGGAGATCAAGAGGCTTCGAGAGATCGTGGAGGAACTCACCGCGGAGGTGGAGAGGCTATCTGGAGTGAGCGCGACTGAGGCCGAGCGGAGGCTCCTGGAGTACCTCCACAGGACCGGCGGCTGGTTCGACCTGGATGAGGCCTCCAGGGAGCTGAACCTGCCTCCCGAGGCGGTCATGGCGGCCGCCAGGTCCCTGGCCTCGAAGGGGGCCCTGATCCTTGTGGAGGGAGGGGCTTGAGGGAGGATCCAGAGGAGTTCGTCAGGAGGCTGCCCCTGATCCCCGGGGCTCCCGCGAGGGTCAGGAGGGCCATAATAGCCGAGGAGGGGGTCTTGAGAGGGGAGGCGGCCAGGGCCCACGCCCTGGCTGAGGGGATACTCCTAGCCCCCGTTGCCTACTTCCTGGCAGAGTTCCTGAAGGAGCTGGCGAAGTACGCCTACCAGCAGTTCGGCAGACAGGTGGGCTCCGAGCTGGCGAGAGACGCCTACGAGAGGGTGAAGTCCAGGGTCCTGGGGAGGGGGCGGCCCGAGGGGCTGCCGACGCTCTCGGAGGCCATGGCCGTCGCCGAGCTGTACTTCTCGGGCGGGGTGGAGAGGCCGACGGAGGGGGCGTCGAGGGTCGCCCCGGCGGACCTCCTCGCCACGTCCAGGGTGAGGCTCAGGCCCCTGCCCCCCGGGTCACCGGAGGCCGAGGTTGCGAGGCTCGCGCTCCTGGCCTCGGTGTCCCCCCTGAGCCCGGAGGAGCTGGGATCGCTGGTCGACGTCGTCGTGGGCGTGGCGAGGGACAGGCTGGGGCTGGAGCCGCCGGACTTCCCGATCCACTTCACGCTCGGGGAGTACGCGGCCGCCAGGGGCTCGCCGGACGGTCCGCTGACGCCATTCGCCGAGCCGGGCCTCGGCGCGTTCCTCCTCTACGACCCCGAGGAGGCGAGCCTGAGGCCGGAGTTCAGGAGGTCCCTCGTCCCCAGGTTCTCCAGACTGGTCGCCCACCTGGCGCACGAGTACCTGGGTCACGGCTTCATCTACTCGCACACTAGGGCGGGCAAGTCGCTCTCGGAGGCTGCCGAGGCCGCCAGGGCCATCTCAGGGGTGGAGAGGGTGGCCGCCGAGGAGAGGCTGGCCGCCGCCAGGGATCCTCTGCTCGTGGTGGACGAGGGTTTCGCCCTATGGGTTGAGCTGGCTGTCCTCAAGGAACTCAGGCCGGCTCTCGGGGAGGAGATAGTTGAGGAGGAGACCCTCCGATACCTGGCGCCGGACGACGACCCGTTCGGGCGGACCAGGGGGGAGTACTTCGAGGAGGTCTACGGGAGGCCTATCAACCCGTACAAGGAGGGCTATGGGGCCCTGTTCGACATTGAGAGGGTGTGGGGCAGGAGGTGCGTCCCGGAGGCCGTGAAGATCGCATGCGACGTGCCCGACATTCGCCCCCTGGAGAGGGGGCTGGGGGAGCTGAGGGCCCTCTACCTCAGGAGGCCAGAACTCGCCCCCGACAGGAGGCTCATGGCCGTGAGGTCGGCGGTTACGTCCGCCACCTCTAGGGCGAGGAGAAACGACGTCGACGCGTTCAGAGAGTTCGCGAGGGAGGAGGCAGGAATACCCGTGGACTAGCGGCCCGTATGGTTGAGACCTCGAATTATATTTCTCGAACATCCCGATCGATGGGTCGGGTTGAAGGAGTACGAACTACACCTGGGGCGGGCTCAGAGGGCCTTCAAGGCATTTCAAGTACTGAAGGCCGAGGGCCTCCTAGAGGACGCAGCCTCCAGGGGATACTACGCGATCCTCCACTTGGCGAGAGCGCTCCTCCTGAAATCAGGGGAGCCCACCCCCAAGACGCACGCAGGCCTCCTGTCTAAGCTCTGGGTTCTGAGAGACAGGCTTGGACTGAGCGAGGAACTCGTGAGAACGATCGCCAAGATTCAGTCGTTGAGGGAGAGGGGGGATTATGGAGTGGTCCCCACGATATCGGCCGAAGAACTCGAGCTGATTGAAAGGGTTTACCGAGACCTCCAAGGACTGGCAGGTGAGAGCGATGCTTGAGGGCCTGGATCTCGTCTCGCTCGAGGACGTGAGAGACGTCGTGGAGTCCATAAGGAGGAAGCTCAGGGACAGGGTCAGGGAGGCATACATCTTTGGGTCCGTCGTCGACGGATCGGCGGTGAGGGGAGAAAGCGATCTAGACCTGATAGTCGTTCCCCTCGGCGGGGGCGCCGTAGACCTGTTCGACCTCCTGGGGGATGAGTTGACGCGGCTCCTCGACGCCGGGGTCCCCCTCGACCTCATGGTGGCAGACAACGAGACGTTCGCCCCCCTGCTCGATGAGGCCAGGAGAAGGGGCATCAGGCTGATCTGATCCGTAGAGAATCCAAGAATGGGAGGAAGGGTTTTACGCCGGCCGCTCGGGGGACGACGACGTGCTCTACATAGTGCTCACCACCGGTCGGTGCAACCTGAGCTGCAGGTACTGCGGGGGGAGCTTCCCCCCAGCGCTGGTGCCGTGGGAGGTTCAGTACGAGCTGGAGGACCTGAGGCGGCTGGTGGAGCAGGACCCCAATGCGATCATCGCGTTCTACGGGGGGGAGCCCCTCCTAAACCCCCAGTTCATCAGGGCCGTTATGGACAACGTGAGAGCCGAGAGGTTCGTCATCCAGACCAACGGGCTCCTCGTTCGCTCCCTAGATCCTGAGTACTGGAGGAGGTTCGACGCAGTTTTACTCTCCATAGACGGACCGAGGGATGTAACGGACTTCTACAGGGGGAGGGGCGTCTATGACTCCGTCCTGTCTGCGGCCGACTGGCTGAGGAGAGTCGGCTTCTCAGGAGACCTCATCGCCCGGATGGCCCTCTCGGAGCGGGGGGACGTCTACAGAGACGTCACGCACCTCGTCAACCTCGGTCTGTTCGACCACGTCCACTGGCAGCTCGACGTGGTCTGGAGCGACGGGTGGGAAGACTTCGACGGGTGGGCCGAGCGCTACAAGGAGGGCCTGAGCCGGCTCGTCGACCTCTGGCTAGAGGAGGCCCGGAGGGGCAGGATCCTCGGTGTGGTGCCGATACTGGGGGTGCTGAAGGTGAGGCTCTTCGGCGGAGGGTTCAGGCTGCCCTGCGGCGCCGGGAGGGACGCCTTCGCGATCTCCACGGATGGGAGGATACTCGCCTGCCCCATAGCGGTGCAGGAGAGTTGGGCCGTCGTAGGCAGGGTCGGGAGCGTCCGCGACCCGGAGGAGCTCAGGGGCTCCATCCTCATAGGCGAGCCGTGCACGTCGTGCCCCTACTACAGGTACTGCGGGGGGAGGTGCCTCTACGCCTACAGGGAGAGGCTGTGGGGGGAGGAGGGATTCAGGAAGGTGTGCTACCTCACCAGGCACCTCATAGACGAGGTCCTGAGGATCGCGCCCGAGGTCGAGGGGCTCCTACGGACGGGCGTGATCAGCCGGCGCGAGGTGGACTACCCAGAGTTCAACAACACGACTGAGATAATCCCCTGAGTCCACGCTCGCCTCTCCCCGAGATCGTGACCTCACCTATTCGAGACTGGATCATGCCGCAGCTCAGACCGCCTCGAAGATGACGTTCAGGGGGCCTACCGGTCTGAACGGCGTCCTCAGCCCGAGGTTCCTGAACGCCTCCTGGAACCTCCAGCCGGCGCGCTCGGCCAGGACGATCAGCTCGTGGAGGGCGTAGACCCTGACGTCGTACCCAGACTCACCGACGTACTTGAGGTCTCTCCCCCGCTTCTCGTAGTAGGTCCACCTCGTCCTGACGCGAGAACTCTTGGGGTCGTACTCGTGAACCTCGACCATGGCGAAGTCTCCGTAATCCGAGAAGAACGAGCGCCCGCAGAACGACACGGCGAAAGCCGTGTAGTCCTGGTTCGCTGTGTCCACTATCAGGAGCAGCCCGCCCTCCCTCGTCAGCCTTCTGGCCTGCCTCAGCACCTCCAGGTCGGTCTCCTCGTCGTAGTAACCCAGGACGGAGGTCCAGACAAAGAGCACGACGTCGAACGGGGAGTGCTCTGCAAGCAGGTCCGCCATCGACCTGGCGTCCCCCTCGAGGAAGATGGTCGACTCAGTGACGCCCTCCCTCTCAGCCCTCTCCCTTGCCCTCCTCACGTAGAGGGGAGATATGTCCAGGCCGACCACCGAGAACCTGAGCTTGGCGAGGGGAATCGCCACCCTCCCTATCCCGCACCCGACGTCGAGGACCTTGGCTCCCCCCATCCCCCTCTCCTTCAACAGCTCGGCGATCGCCTCGGCCAGCTTCTCCCCCCTCTGAAGCATCTCCTCTCGCTCCATCACCCGCAAGAAGAGTTCAGGTCGCCTGAGAAAGAGCTCTGAGACCCAGTCTGGCTCGGGTGACACTTGTAGGTGAGGCTACCATGCGATAAAAAGCTTCTCGGAAGGGCCTGAATTTGGACCAGTTCCACGCGCGCTCTTGGAAGATCGGGGGTAACTTCGGTCGTCCACTTGCCACGGAAACTCCCTCTGGCCGGGCCTCGAGATTCCCGTGGAGGCGTGGCGGCCCACCCGGAGGCGCCCCCTTAATATTTCAGACATCAGATGTCTGATATATGATGTCAGACAAAGAGGTGACGGTGAGGGTCGGCAAGAGGAGGGCCCTCTACATCCCGTCGGAGGTCGCCAGAGAGCTGGACATAGCCGAGGGTGACCTCCTCATCCTCAAGGTCGAGGGAGATCGCATCATACTCAGGCCAGCTCAGAGGCTCCTAGTGGAGAGGGAGAAGTGGGCCGAGACGGACTTCGAGGAGTTCGAGGCCGAGTCAGAGGAACTCTCGAGGGAGATGGAGAGTGGCTAGGCTCGTCCTGGACACCACCTACCTCCTCCCCTTCTTCGGGGTGGCGGTCAGGGGCGTGGACGAGAGGAGGATCGCGGCTCTGAGGAGGAGGCACGAACTCTTCTACCCCGTTCTGATGCTGCCGGAGCTCTGGGCAAAGGTCCTGAGGGAGGCGGAGAGAAGGGGGATCCTCGGAGTCCCAGCTCAGGCGATCGAGGGTCTTCAGGCCCTCCTGGCCCAAGCGGACGTGAGGCTGGCGGAGCCAACTCCCAGACAGCTGCTCGTGGCCGCCGAGCTGAGGTTGGCCGGCCACAGGGACCTCTTCGACTGCCTGGGCTACGGCTGCGCCGTTGCCATTGGAGGGAAGTTCCTGTCGGAGGACAAGTCGCTGAAGAGGTTCCTGGAGAGGCTGGGCAGGCGAGACCTGAACCCCGAGATAGTGATCTCCGCGGGAGACCTTCAGGCCTAGCGACCGCTTTTTTCACAGTAGGCCAAGCTCCCTGGCCTCCTCCTCGCTCAGGGCGTAGGCCTCTATTCCCTTCTCTCTCGCCCTGTCCGCGTACAGTTTCGCCGAAACTCCAGCCCTGCATACGAACACGTAGGCCTGACCCGGCCTCAGCTCGTCGAGCCTCACGTCCTCCCTCTCGAGGTTTATCACGACCACGTCGGTCGGCGGCGGGGCCCTCTCCTCGGGGGCTGGTGAGTATCCCCTGAACTCCGCGCTGGAGGGATCGAACTCGAGCTTCTCCTCCTCTCTGATGATCTCCTCGAGCGTCGCCGAGGCGTTCGAGTGCCTCTCAAGCGAGCAGAACTCCTTGATCTGAATGGAGAGGTCGTAGGTCCCGATCCTCCTCGCCCACCCCACGGCCTCGTCCTTGTCCAGGCCGGCCAGCGGCCTGATCACCGGAACGTCGACGGCCTCCTCGATGACCGCCAGGTTGGTCAGGGTCTGGGAGGAGACCTGACCTATGCTCTCGCCCGTCACGACGGCTAGGGCGCCTGTTCTGCGGGCCAGCTCCTGGGCCAGCCTGTACATGACCCTCTTGAGGACGACCTGCCTGAGGCCCTCCCTCACCCTGCTGAGGATCTGCCACGCGACCTCTCCACCGTCGTACACGTAGAACTCGCCCTCCACGTACCAGCGATCCTTGAGGTACCTGTAGACGCGGTGGGCGTGCTCCTCCGCCTCAGGGACGCCGGGGTTGAAGAAGAGGAAGTCCAGCCTCACCCCCCGCCTTGCCACCATCCAGGCGGCGACCGGACTGTCGATCCCGCCGGAGAAGAGCATCACGGCCCTGCCCTGGGTCCCGTACGGCAGGCCGCCTGGGCCCCTGACGACCCTGTCGTAGACGTACGCCCTGTCCGACACCTCTACCCAGATCTCGACCTCTGGCGACTTCAGGTCGACCTTCGCCCCGATCTCGGACTTTATCCTGCCTCCCACCCTCCTCTGTATCTCGGGAGAGGTCAGGGGAAACCTCTTGTCGGCCCTGTGGGCCCGAACGGCGAAGGAGCGGCCTGGGGCTATCCTCGCCCTGGCCAGCTCCAGGGCCGCCGAGGCGATGGACTCCACGTCCTTGTCCACAGTGACGGCCGGGCTCACGGAGACGACCCCGAAGACCCTGGAGAGGCGGTCTGCCGCCTCCTCGGCGCTGGGGGAGTCCACGAAGATTCTCCCCCTCCACCTGCGCAGGCTGAAGTCGAGCCCGGACAGGGCGCGCCTGATGTTGGCCGTGAGGGCAGACTCCATCCTCCTCCTGGTGACCTCAGACTTCGTCCAGAGCTCTCCGTACCTGACTATCACGGTGTCGTAGCGCGTTTCGGGCCCCGGAGCAGGAGGTCCTGCTCCCTAAATATTGTCGATCCAGCCCGGCGCCGCCAACCGCCCGGTCAGAACTCGACGCCTTCCCTGGCCTGAACCCCCCTCCTGAACGGGTGCTTGATCTCCCTGAACTCCGTGACGTAGTCGGCCTCCTCGATGAAAGACTCAGGGGCGTACCTCCCGGTGAGGACGACCTCCACGCCCTCGGCCCTCGACCTGAGGGCGTCAAGGACCTCCTTCTCGGGTATCAGGCCCATGTGAACGGCGACGTTGATCTCGTCGAGGACGACCAGCCGATAATCTCCGGAGCTGAGGGCCCTCCTGGCCTCCTCCATCCCCGCCCGCAGAACGGCCAGATCCTCCTCCCGGGGGTGCCTCGGGTCGATGAACCTCTCGGTCCCGAACCTCCGCACCTCCAGCTCGGGCCTGAGCCTCTCGGCGGCCAGGACCTCGCCGGACTCCCTCGCCTTCAGGAACTGAATGATGAGCACCCTCCAGCCCCTGCCGACTGCCCTCATGGCCAGCCCGAAGGCCGCCGTGGTCTTTCCCTTACCGTCCCCAGTGTACACGTGGATCAGGCCCGTCGACCCCGACTCCCTCACCGGCTCTCCCACCTCAGACACCGTCCCGGGCTTAGGTCACGACGCAGGCCGACCACCCGCAGTCTAGGCAGGTGACGCAGTCCTCCCTGTGCACCAGCCTCTTGCTCCCGCACTCCGGACAGACCTCCAGGTGATCGGACGCCGGTGGGCGCGGGGGCGGCGGCCTGAACACGGGAGAGGCGCCCCTCTGGCCCTTCTGCTGCTCGGCCTGGGCCCTGCCCCTGGGAGGCGGCTCGATGCCGAGGGACCTCATGATGTCCAGAGTCTCGTTCGGAACGTCCAGGACGTACTCTCCGGTCCTCTGGGACGGGGTGACGAGGACCTGCGCGGCCTTGGATCCGTCTCTGTAGATGGTCACGCCCTTCAGGCCCAGCCCGTGGGCGAAGAGGTAGGCCTTCTCCACGTCGTCCACCGTGACCCAGCTGGGCATGTTGATGGTCTTGCTCACGGCGGCGCAGATCCACTTGGTTATCTCCGCCTGGGCCCTGACGTGGTCCCACCAGGGGACGTCGTAGGCCACCACGAACACCCTTCGCAGCTCCTCCGGGATCTCCTCTATCCCCTGGACGGACCCGCCGTTGTCGGCGACCTCCTTCAGCAGCCTCTCGCTGTACAGGCCGAGCCTCTTCAGCTGGCGCTCGAACTCCCTGTCCACGTAGAAGAACTGGCCAACGCTGACCCTCTTCTCGTAGACGAGGGCGAACTGAGGCTCTATCCCAGAGGAGACGTCGGCTATCATGGAGATCGAGCCGGTTGGAGCTATGGTCGTGACCTCCGCGTTCCTCACGCCCTTTCTCGATATCTCCTCGGCCAGCCTGGACCAGTCGAGCGTCCACCACTCGGGGTGGTAGTAGCCCTCGACGGGGAGCTCGCCCCTAGCGTATCCGGACCGCTCGTAGAGCGGGAACGTTCCCCTCTCGGCGGCCAGCCTGGTGGACTCCCAGAGGGCGTGGTAGGTCAGGTGCTCGGCCACGACGCGCATGAACTCGAAGCCCTCCTCGCTGTGGTAAGGGACGCCCAGGGCGAAGAGCACGTCGGCCAGGCCCATCAGCCCCAGCCCGACCTTCCTGGTGAGCTTTGTCTGCCTCTCTATCTCGGGGAGCGGGAACTTGTTCACGTCGATCACGTTGTCCAGGAAGCGGAGGGCCAGCCTGATGTCCCTGGCGTAGGCCTCCCAGTCGAACTCTACGGCCCCCGTCTCCTCGTCGACCCGCACGTAGGCGTAGAGGTTGATGCTGCCCAGGTTGCAGGACTCGTATGGATATAACGGCTCCTCGCCGCAGGGATTAGTAGATTTTATTTCACCTAAGACTGATTTCAGTACATTTCTTCTATTTATGTTGTCGGCGAACAGGACCCCCGGGTCGCCCGTCTTCCAGGCCAGCTCGGCTACCTTCCTGAAGAGCTCCCTGGGGTTGGCGGTTCCCCAGACCTCCCCGTCCCTGGGGTTGATCAGGGGGTATGGCTCATCCCTCTCGTAGGACTCCCAGAAGTCTCCGGTGATCATGACGGAGATGTTGAAGTTCTCGTACTGGCCGGGCTTGCTCTTGCACTCGATGAACTTCCATATGTCGGGGTGCCAGACCTCCAGGATCCCCATGTTGGCGCCTCTCCTGCGGCCGCCCTGCTTCACGACGTCGGTGATCACGTCGATTATCCTCATGAAGGAGACGGGGCCGCTGGCCCTGCCGTTGGTCGAGCGCACCACGTCGCCCTCGGGCCTGAGCTTCGAGTAGTTGATCCCTATCCCGCCCCCGCTCTGGAAAATCTTGGAGGCGTCCACGGCGGCCTTCATGATGGAGTCCAGGCTGTCCTCCATGTCAAGGACGAAGCAGGCCGAGAGCTGGCCGAGCCTGGTGCCGGCGTTGAACAGCGTCGGAGAGTTGGGCAGGAACCTGAGTTCGGCCATGAGCCTGTAGTACTCGAGGAAGTCCCAGTAGTGGTCGTCGAACTCCCCGGCCAGGATCATGTCCCACAACCTGGACCAGGGGACCCTCATCCTGCCCTGAGAGTTCAGGTCGTCGTACAGGGCCTTCATCCTCTCCAGGTGGTGGCGGTTCCACGCGAACTCGGGCCCGCCAATGCCCGCGAGGCCCACCTTGCCCTCCCACTCCTCCGGGTCGAACTCCTCGCGGGGGTGTACTGGCTGCCCCCCCTCCCTGTCGTACACCCTCGGGTCGTAGAGTATGTCAGGGATGACCACCAGGGCCGCGACCCTGACGAACATGCCCTTGGGGTCCTCGATCAGGCGTCCCTCCTCGTCCTTCAGCAGGTACCTCGAGACGAGGAGCCTGATCGCGTTCAGGGAGAGCCTCTTGTCCACCTCGTCGGCGTAGTCCTTGCCCAGGATGGCCATCTTCTCCTTCCTGATTCTCTCCCTCTCCTTGCGGTAGAGGATGTAGGCCTTGGCCACCTGGAAGAGGCCGTGCTTCACCAGCGCGTACTCTATGATGTCCTGGATGTCCTCCACGTGGGGAGGGGTGTCCCTGCTGTACGTGGAGTTGATGACCCTTACGACGTAGTCGACCACCTGGCCGAGCTTCCTCTCGTCGTACTGGTTGACCTCGCGCATCGCGCGCGTTATGGCCCGCCTAATCCTGTAGACGTCGAAGGGGACTTCCCTGCCATCCCTCTTTATGACCCTGTCGACCTGGGGCCCCTCGGAGGTCGGCTGCTCCTCGGCCATCTGTCCGCCTCAGTCACCTCTCCCTTCGGACCATTTTATGGGTTGATGTGGTTCTTCAGGTCCGCGCGACCATTTCCGACCCACCGTCGCGGTGATAGTTTTCACGCATGTCGGGGCGATCGGTGTGGGCGCCTAACGCAGGGCGGCGGCTACCCGGCGGTCTCCGCTATCTCGCTCAGGGCGTCCACGAAGGTCCTGACCTCCTCCTCGGTGTTGTACACGTAGAAGCTCGCCCTCACGGTGCCCTCGGGTGCCCCCATCCTCCTGTGCAGGGGGTGCGCGCAGTGGAGCCCGGACCTCACGGCTATGCCGAAGGAGTCCAGCAGGGACGCGGTCATGTGCGGGTCGAGCCCCCTGACGTTGAACGTCACTATCCCTCCCCTCTCCTCCACGTCCGTGGGCCCGTACACCACCACCTCGTCCGGGAGCCTGTCCCCCAGGAGCCTGAGGGTGAGGTCGGTCAGCCTCCTCTCGTGCTCCCTGACGGCCTCCATCCCCAGCCTCATGAGGTACCTGGCCGCCTCGGCGAGGCCCACCGCCCCGGCGATGTGGGGCGTGCCAGCCTCCAGCCTCCAGGGCAGGTCCGCCCACTCCGCGCCCTCTAGGGTGACATCGCTGATCATCCCCCCGCCGACCCTCGGGGGATCCATCTCCTCCAGAAGGTCCCTCCTCCCGTACAGGACCCCTATGCCGGTGGGGCCGAGCATCTTGTGGCCCGAGAAGGCCAGGAAGTCTACCCCCATGGCGCGGACGTCCATGGGCAGGTGCGGGACGGCCTGGGCTCCGTCCACCACCAGTACGGCGTCGACCTCGTGGGCCAGCTTGGCCACCTCGGACACGTCCAAGATCTGGCCCGTGACGTTGGACATGCCCGTTATGGCGACGAGCCTCGTCCTCTCGTCAATCGCGTTCTCCAGCTGGTCCCACCGCAGGAGGCCCCGCTCGGTAACGTCGACATAGACGATCTCTGCCCCCGTCCTCTGGGCCGCCCTCCTCCACGGGAGCATGTTGCTGTGGTGCTCCAGCACGGTCGTGACTATCCTGTCCCCCGGTGCGAGGTGCCTACACGCCCAGCCGTCCGCCACGGCGTTGAGGGCGTCGGTGGTCCCGGCCAGGAAGGCGACCTCCTCCATGCCGGAGGCCCCCACGAACTTCGCCAGGACCTCGTGGGCCTCCTCGTAGAGCTCAGAGGCCTCCTGGCTCAGGGTGTGGAGTCCCCTGTGGACGTTGGCGTTGTGCTCCTCGTAGAACCTCGCCACGGCCTCGATCACCTGGCGGGGCCTCTGGGTCGTAGCGGCGTTGTCGAAGTAGATGAGCGCCCTACCCGAGACGCTCCGGGTCAGGATGGGGAAGTCAGCCCTCACGCTCTCGACGTCGAGCAGTCTGAGTCACCCCTCTCCCCAGGCGGGGAGAGGTAAAAATCAGGCGGCCGGGGCCCCCGCCGGGCCCCCCTCACCACGCGCCTACTCGGAGGAGCTCTTCTTCACGAGTGCTATTATCTCCTTCTCCAGCTCCTCGTCAGTCTTGCCCGTGGTGTCGATTCCGAGCTCCCTGGCAAGCTCCCTCACGCTCTTCTCCCGCCTGGCCGGGGCCACCTCCTGAACCTGGGCCTGGGCGGGGGCGGGAGTCGCCGGCGCGGTCTCCATGGCCTGTGAGGTCGCCCTCTTGAACTCGTTGATGGCCTGACCGAGGCTCCTGGCCAGCTCAGGCAGCTTGCTCGGCCCGAGGAGTATCAGGGCCAGGATGAGCAGGAGTATGATCTCGGTAGGCCCTATGCTGCCGAATATGGCCGTACCCTTCCACGCGGCCCCCTCCAGCACGAACCCCATCAATTCCCCAGCACCGAAGGAGCGGTCGCCTCGGCCCATATAATATGGTTTCCTCTCGGGGGCCCCTCGTCCCCTCGGGTCCTCAGCCCGGGGAGTAGATCAGGCAGGAGCGCGTCTCTCCCCCGCCGAGTGGGGAGAACCCCAGCCCCCTCTTGGTCGCCATCAGCTCGATGGCCCTGGCGGGGGTCCTCCCAGGATCGAACCTCACCACTATGGCCTCGCCGGGCCGCAGACCCGACATGGCCCGGGTGAGCGCCACGAGGGGAGACTCCACGCACTTCCTCGATCTGCCAGAGATGTCGAGCTCGGCGACGACGCGGTAGTCGCCCACCGGGGTCCCTCCGGCCTCAGGCCCCCTCAAGCCTACCACCGAACACCCGCTCTATGAACTCCTCCTCCTCAAGGGCCTGCTTCTCGGCAGCCGTGAGCCCCTCTGGGAGCCACTCTGGCCTCCTCCCCCTCTTCTCGTAGTAGGCCCTGATGGCCCTCCTGAGGGCGCCCACCGCGAGGACGCTGCAGTGCCTCTTCACCGGGGGCAGGCCGCCCAGGGCCTCGGCCACCTCGCGCCACCCCAGCTCCCAGGCCCGCCTGACGGACTTTCCCTTGATCATCTCCGTCAGCATGCTGGCCGCGGCTATATTGGCCGCGCACCCGTAGCTCTCGAACTTGGCGTCCTCTATGACCTCCACCCCGTCCCTCTCCGCTATCCTCAGGTAGAGGCTGATGACGTCGCCGCACGCCGGGCTTCCGGCCTGCGCCGAGGCGTCCGGATTCTCCATCCTGCCCAGGTTCTTGGGGTTCCTGAACAGCTCCAGCACCTTCGGCGTGTACGGAAGCGGAACCCTGGTGCTCATGCCGGGCCCTCCTACAACCATGGTCATCTAGGGGAGTATTTACCCCTTGCCCAGCGGGCTCATGCGACGGAGTCTCTCCACGGCCTCTGGCACCTGTCTCGCAACGTAGTCCACGTCCTCAGGGGTGTGGTACCTCGTGAGCCTGAAGAGGATGCTGCCGTGGGCCTCCTCGTACCTCCTGCCTATGGCGAGCATGACGTGGCTGGGCTCGAGCACCCGGCTCGTGCAGGCGCTCCCGCTGGAGACGTAGACCCCCCTCATGCTGAGTTCCACGGTGAGGGCCTCCCCCTCCACGTGGAGGAAACTGAGGTTGAGGTTGTCTGACACCCTCTCCTCGCCCCTAGGGCCGTTCAGGAGGGCCTCCGGCACCCCTGAGAGCAGGGAGTCCATCAGTCGATCCCTGAGGGACCGGACCCTCTCGTTCGAGCCGTCGAAGTCCTCAAATGCGAGCTCCACGGCCCTCTTGAAGCCCGCAAGGGCGGGGACGTTCTCCACGCCCGGCCAGAGGGGCTCCGAGCTGAGGGCGCCCCTCAGCACGGGCTCGACCCTCAAGCCGTCGGCCACGTAAAGCACGCCGACGCCCTTGGGTCCCAGGACCTTGTGGGAGCTGAGGGTGATCATGTCGACCCCCATGGCGTCCGCGTCGATCCTGATCCTGCCGTAGGCGTCGCACGCGTCCGTGTGAAATATGACGTCGGCGTTCTTGTCCCTCACGACCTCCGAGAGCCCCCTCACCCTCTGAATGGTGCCGATCTCGTGGTTGACCGCCTGGACCGACACCAAGACGGTCTCCCTGTCCACCAGCTCGGCCAGAACGTCCTGGTCGACGAAGCCCTCCCCGTCCACCGGGGCCCTGATCACCGTGAACCCCGCGTCCTCGAGCGACTCCGCGGGCAGTATCACGCTGAGGTGCTCGACGGCCGAGACCACTATCTTCCTCCCCCTGGAGCGGTTGGCCCTCGCGGCGCCGATTATCGCGAGGTTGTTGGCCTCCGTCCCGCTGTGTGTGAAGTGGACGTCCTCGGGATCCACGCCCAGGGTCCGTGCAACCGTCTCGGCGGTCTCCTGGACGAGTTCGAAGGCCTCCCACCCCGGCCTGTTGGTTATGGACGGGTGGCCGTAGCCCACCTCGTTGAAGTAGGGGAGCATGGCCTCCACGACCTCCGGGGGGACCCGCCCGGAGTTCTCGTAGTCGAGGTACACCTCCCTCTCCGGCCGCCCGTGGGCCTCCAGGAGCCTCTTCACATCCGAGGGCATCTCTCCTCCCTCTCTTCGGCGCTGGGAGAAAAAGTTAGTTGCCCAGGCCCCGCGGTCCCGGGCGACCAGCCCCCGATCCCCCAAGGGGCTAGGGAAGACTTGGCCCCCGATGCGGCGGGGTAGCCCAGGGACGGATCTCCCTAAATGCTGTCCTAGCGATCCCGCGGCGTCTCAAGGTCCTCATCGGACCCGCCCGAGGCTCGATCTTCGCTCACGTCGGTCAGGGGATGCATGACTGCCTCCACGATTCCCCTCTTCGCAAGGTAATTCGCGGCGCAGTGCTCGCAGCAGAACCTCAGTCTGCGGCCGTCCACCTCCACCTCCACGCCCCCCTCGTATATCTTCACCCCGCAGTTGGCGCAGACCGTGATCTTGGCCTCCACGATGGCCTCTATTATCCCGGACATCCTCTCGACCGTGTCCTCGACGAGGAGGCGGCCAGCCTCGGTGAGCTCGTAGACCTTCCTCCTGCTGGCCCTGTCCTCCTCCACCCTGACGTAGCCCTCCCTCTCGAGCCTCCTGAGGAACGGGTACACCTCGCCCGCGCTCGGCCTCTTCCCGGTTATCTTCTCCACATCCTCCATTATGCCGTAGCCGTGCCTCTTGCCCTTGTAGAGCGAGAGGAGGATCAGGGTCCTAACGAGCCCCCTGGGCCTGAAACCCTCCGTCATCTCGCGCGCTCTCTCACTGTCAATTTAAGACACTTCTCCCCATTCTCGGCGGGTACGCCCCAGGAGAAGGAGGAGGATCCCCAGGACGCCGAGCCCTATAAGGAGGACCGGCAGCCACCACAGGAACAGGCCCGGTCCCCACATCCATCCCCCACCAAATCCCCAGCTCCAGCACGGGCACATCAGCTCTCACCTCTCCGAGTGAGTCCGCCTCGCCTTAAGCCGTGCCGGAGTCCTCCGGCGGCGGTCCTCTCGTCCGGAATCCCGCCCATCTCCCGGTTGAGCTCACAGTCGATCGTGGAGTACCCGTGGAACTTGCCCGGTCCCTCGGCCCCAATCCCTTCACCCGGGTGAGTCGCCCTAACGCCGACTCCCGAAACATCTCGCGTCATCTCAATCAGCTAAATCTATTGAAGATATATTGTATTTAAATACTTTGGCTCAGATCCGCGCCCCCGCACAGGACCTGTGAGTTACCAGAGGGACCCTGTCGCCCCTCTAATCCCGATCCACCATAAATATATGTTTATATTCGATGTATTGACTCGTGACATGATGTCCACGGAGGGTAGCTCAGCGGGTGGGGCCGCCGGCGCTGTGGAACACAGCCACGACGTGCGTGGAGGGGGGAAAGCGACCGGAGCACGGGGGGCACACGCGGGACACGACCACGAAGCCATGGAGCGAGACATGAGGAACAGGTTCCTCGCGTCCCTGGCGCTGACCACTCCCGTCTTCCTCTACTCCAGGTTCGCACAGTTCCTGGGGCTGAGGCTTCCCGAGATCCCGGGGCTGGATTACCTGATCTTCGCGCTGTCGACTGTGGTGGTCTTCTACGGCGGCAGGCCCTTCTTCAAGGGGGGCTACTCCACGCTGAAGAGGGGCCTGCTGGGGATGAACGTCCTCGTGAGCCTGGCCCTCCTCTCCGGGTACATCTACAGCGTCGGGGCCACGTTCATCTTCGGGGGCGACGACTTCTTCGAGGCCGTCACCACGCTCACGGTCTTCCTGCTGTTCGGGCACTGGATGGAGATGAAGGCGTTCAGGCGCACCAGGACGGCCCTGGACGCCCTGATGGAGATGGCGCCCGTCACAGCCAGGGTGATCAGGGACGGGGAGATCCTGGAGGTTCCTGCGGAGGAGGTCAGGGTCGGGGACACGGTGCTGGTCAGGCCGGGAGAGTCCTTCCCCGTGGACGGCGTCGTCGTCGAGGGCGAGACCTGCGCGGACGAGAGCATGCTCACTGGCGAGTCCAAGCCCGTGAGGAAGGGCCCGGGCGAGGAGGTGGCCGCCGGGACGATAAACGCCCACGGGGCCGTGAAGGTGAGGGCGGTCAGGGTCGGGGAGGACACGGCGTTCGCCCAGATCGTGAGGCTCGTGAGGGAGGCCGAGGAGAGCAAGCCCAGCCTCCAGAGGCTCGCGGACAGGGCGGCCCACTACCTCACGATGATAGCGGTGGTCGCGGCGCTGGCGACCTACTCGTACTAGGCGCTCGCGCGAGGGACGGGGGGAGTGTTCGCCCTGTCCCTGGCGATCTCAGTCATGGTGATCACGTGTCCCCACGCCCTTGGCCTGGCGATGCCCGTCGTGACCACGCTCGCGACCGGCCTGGCGGCCAGGATGGGCATCCTCGTGAAGGACGCCGGGGTCTTCGAGCGGCTCAGGACGGCCACCACGGTTGTGTTCGACAAGACCGGGACCCTGACCGAGGGCAGGCCGAGGGTTGTGTCCGTCAGGCCCGCTCGCGGGGTGGGGGAGGACGAAACTCCTGGCCCTCGCGGCCTCCGTGGAGGCCAGCTCGGAGCACCCGATGGCCGGGGCGATAGTGGAGGCGGCGGGCGACAACGAGGCCACTGCCTCGGCCATAGCCCAGGAGCTGGGCATAGAGAGGTTCGTGGCGGAGGTAATGCCGGAGGACAAGGAGAGAGCAATGACAAGGCTCCAGGAGGCCGGGGAGGTCGTCGTGATGGTGGGCGACAGCATAAACGACGCCCCCGCGCTGGCCAGGGCCGACGTGGGCGTGGCCATAGAGGCGGGCACGAACGTCGCCATGGAGTCCGCGGACGTGGTGCTGGTGAGGAGCGACCCGCTGGACGTGGTCAGGCTCTTCGAGCTCTCCCAGGCGGCCTACTCCAAGATGGTCCAGAACCTGTTCTGGGCCACCGGCTACAACGCCGTGGCAATTCCACTGGCGGCAGGAGCCCTCTACGGCCGGTACGGGGTGCTGATACCGCCGGAGATCTCTGCCCTGGTGATGTCGGCCAGCTCCATCATAGCGGTGGCCAACGCGCTCCTGCTGAGGCTCCGCTGGCGCCCGAGCCTGTGACCCTCTGCCCGGGCCGGCTGGAATCAGGTGAACTTGAGGACCTCCACCTCCCTGAGGGTGGGGTCCCTGGCTATCAGCAGCCCGCCAGCGTCCCTCGCCGCCTTCAGGTACTCGACCGCCTCCCTCTCGATCCTGTGTCCCTTGATGAGTATGGGCACGCCGGGCGGGTAGGTCACCACGGTCTCCGCCGAGATCATGCCGACTGCCAGGTCGAGCGGTATCCTCTGGGTGATCAGCTTCTTCGGCATCCTCCTCAGGAGGTAGGGCTCTATCTTCGGGGGCCTGTCCCTGAGGGGCGGGGTCAGGAGCCTCTTCCCGCCGGGGGCCTCGGCCCCGGTGAGCAGGCTCTCGAGGGCGTCCACTGTCGCCTCCACGGCGTCCTCGGGCAGCTGGAACGTGGCTATGAACAGGAGCGAGTTGTAGTTGGCGGTCTCGGGGACGACCCTGTACCTCCTCTGCAGCTCCTCGTCCAGCCAGAACCCCGTCACCCGGTAGGAGGTGAGGGAGAGGAGGGTCTTGGTCAGGTCGACCCCTCCGACGTGCTCCGCCCACCTCTCGAGGTAGCCGGAGTCGAGGACGCCCAGCCTCGGCAGCCGCTCCCTCAGCATGCCCCTGAACCTCTCGGAGAGGCGTATCAGCCTGTCGATCTCCTCCCTCCCCCTCTCCACCATGTGGGCCCTGGCTGCGTCCAGCGAGGCCATCAGGTGGTAAGAGGGGCTCGTGGTGACGTAGCCCCTGTAGGCCTCCCACATGACGTCGTAGTCGACCCGCTCGTCCCTCCAATGTATCATGCCGGTCTGCTGGAGCGATCCGCCCTGCTTGTGGGTGCTCTGGATGCTGATGTCCGCCCCCGCCTCCATCGCGGTCTCAGGGAGCCTGTCGCTGAACCTGAAGTGCGCCCCCCAGGCCTCGTCGACTATCACGAGGACGTCCTCGCTGACCCCCCTGATCGCCTCCACGGTCTCCCTCAGGCGGCAGGACAGGCCCTCGTAGGTGGGGTTGGAGAGGAGCACGGCGTTGGCCTCCGGGTACCTCTCGAGGGCCTCTACGACCTCCTCCGGCTTCGGCGGGATGAAGGCGTCGAACTCAGGGTCGTAGTGGCTCTTGATGAACCTGTACCTCACGCCGAAGTCCTCGCAGGCGTTCTGGACGCTGATGTGTATGTTCCTGCTCGCCAGGATCAGGGGGGTCCCGTACATGAGGCTGAGGTACCTCAGGACGACGTACACGCTGCCCGTGGAGCCGTGGACGCTGAACAGGGTGTGATCCGCCCCGTAGGCCTCCGCGGCGAGCCTGTGGGCCTCCTCAAATATTCCAGAGTTGTCGGCCAGCGTCCCCCTCACCGACAGAGAGGCGCTGACATCGGTGGCGTAGACGTCCCCCACGCGCGGGGCGTCGAGGAGGACCGAGGGGGTGCACCACCTGTAGTACCTCTCGACCTCCTCGTTCAGGAAGTCGACCAGGGGCGTCCTGCGCTGGTCCATTACGGGGCGGCCCCGCACGTCCCTCCTTTTAAAGAGAGGTCGAACGGCCGGGGACCCTAACCGACGCCCAGTCAGCTGGATTTATGTCCGGCCCAAGGATAACCATGGTGATGCGAAGGGTCGACGCGAGCAGATTCTTCGCCGCCGTGAACCCGAGGATGGCGGCGGTCATAACCTCCCTGTCCCCCGAGGGTGAGCCCAACGCCATGGCGGCCACTTGGCACTCGCCCATCTCCCACAGGCCTCCCCTCTACGGGATCTCGATCAGTCCCAAGAGGGCCACCCACGACAACGTGAGGAGGACGGGCGTGTTCGGGGTCAACTTCCTGCCCTTCGAGCTGGTCCAGAAGGTACACTTCGTCGGCAGGGTGTCCCGGAGGGAGAGGAGGGACAAGCTCAGGGCCGCGGGAATCGAGGTGCTCGAGGGCCCGGAGCTCGGGGTTCCGATACTCGCCGAGGCCTATATCGCCCTCGAGTGCCGCGTGGTGGACTCCAGGGTCTGGGGAGATCACACGTGGTTCGTGGGCGAGGTGAAGTCCCTCCTGGCCTCCGACTCCCTCAGAGAGGACGTGACGGTCGACCTGGGCAGGGTCAGGCCCTCCCTGTACTTGGGCAGCGACCGGTACGTGACGGTGGATCCCTCAACGGAGAGGGAGGTCTCCCTCTGACCCCGTCGAGGATGGAGGGTTCGGAGGTTGATGGAATAGGATATTAGGCCCGGCGGAGTGAGCGGCACGTGCCGGAACTCCCGCCGGGGCATAGGTGAGTCAGCAACTTCATCGAGTACTCGGCGCTCGAGAGGCGCACGTGAACCTAGACGGTACGACGCGTCCGTCCCCATAGAGGACGCGCTGGTGGAGGACGCCATCGTGGCCCTCGAGGTGAACGGCAGGCCTCTCCCGGAGGAGACGGGATTCCCGGCGAGGCCGATCATCCCGCACCTGTACGCCTGGAAGAGCGCCAAGTAGCTGGACGAGGGCGGAGTTCACTAGGGACTATCCGGGCGGGTTCTGGGAGGACAGGGGCTACCACCCGAGGGGGAACGTCTGAGAGGAGGAACGCACCCTCTGACCGGCCTCAATCAGGCGGTCTGGGAGCAGCCCTCAGGAGAAACACTCGACCGTAGACAAGGGGCTCCTCGCATTCTTGCGTGGGCACGCGGAGGGCTCAATGCGAAGGGTCGCCCAGCCCCCTGCATAGTCTTAGAGTCTAAGTTTTCATAGCAATCTTATATTTCTAAGACAGGCCGGTTTGCTATGATGACCGTGGCGGTGAGCAGGGTCAGCAGAAAGGGGCTGACGACGGTACCCTCCGCCGTCCGGAGGGCGGCCGGCATAGAGGAGGGAGACATCCTGCTCTGGGAGGTGAAGAAGGGCGGGGAAATTGTGGTCAGGGTGGAGAGAGACCCGTACGAGAGGCTGAGGGGAAAGTACAGGGATCCGGAGCTGACCTACGAGAGGCTGGAGGGAGAGGCGGACAGGCTGCTGGAGGGGGAGGCCATTGCCGGTGGTGGAGCTGGACATGATGATAGCCCTGGTTAACTCCTCAGACCCCCTCCATGAGGCGGCTGACGGGCTCTTTCGGGCCGTGAGGGATGGGCGACTCAGGAGCATCAGGATCGCGGTGTCCGCCCTGCTGGAGTATGAACTCCTCCTCAGGTCGAGGGGCGTGGCCGAGGCCGAGGTCAGGAGAGATCTGAGGGCCTTTGCTGGGATCAGGAATCTGGGGGAGCAGCCGCTGACGACCGAGACTGTCACTCTCGCCTCGGAGCTGAGGGAGAGGCACGGGCTCACGTACTTCGACTCTCTCCACTGCGCCTCGGCTATCCTCTTCGACGGAAAGATAATCTCGGTGGACGAGGCCTACGATACGGTGCCGAGCGTGTCTAGGATAGATCCGCGCTCACTACGCTAGGGCGAGGTCGTTGGACATCTGCTCAGAGGATTTTTGAAAGTCTCGTGAGAGATAACTAGCGCAGGTCATGTGGGCAAGCAGCGAGGCGGTGCTCAATAGGGCAAGTCTTCTTTCCGAACCTCAGCCGAATGCGCTGTCTAGGAACATCATGAGGGCGAAGCCCAATATCACGCCAGCGGTTGCCCACCTCTCGTGTCCCTTCCTGTGGCTCTCCGGGATCATCTCGTCGCTCACGACGAATATCATGGCACCAGCGGCGAGCCCCATCGCCATCGGCAGCGCGGCTGACGCGCGAGTGACGGCCAGGGCCCCGATGAGCCCGCCCACCGGCTCCACCAGCCCCGTGAGCGCCCCGTACACCGTGGCCCTCAGGCCCCCGTAGCCCTCCCTGACCAGCGGGGCGGAGACGGCCAGCCCCTCAGGCACGTTCTGTATGCCTATGGCCGTCGCCAGCGCCGTCGCCCTGCCCAGGTCCCCCGAACCGAAGGCCACGCCCACCGCCATGCCCTCCGGAAAGTTGTGGATCGTCATCGCCAGCACGAGGAGCCAGACCCTCCTGAGCCTGGACGGGGGACCCTCCTCCCCGTACACGGGGTGGACGTGCGGTATCAGCCTGTCGCCGGCCCCTATCAGCGCGGCGCCGAGGACGAAGCCCGCGGTGACCTCCTGGACGGAGCCCACCTCCAGCGCGGGCGCGAGGAGGCTAAACGCGCTGGCCGCCAGCATGACCCCTGCCGCCAGGCCATAGAGCACGTCCATCGCCCTGTCTGGGACCTCCCCGTGCAGCAGAAGGGCGGGCAGCGCCCCGAGGGCGGTCATCAGCCCGGCCGCCAGGCTGCCGAGGAATCCGAGGGTGACCTGGTTCACGCTCGGCCTAGGAAGGTGGGTGAATATAGGCGGGCGCCTCGGGGTCGAGTGGGTGAGGGGTCGGTTGAGGGTCGCCTGGGCGAGGGAGGTCGAGGCCCAGAGCTTGAGGTTCACGCCCAGGCCGGTCTGGAAGTGCCTGGCGTGTGAGTTCCGCGGTAGGTCCCCGTCATGTCCTCCAGCGTCTCCAGACTGGAGGGAGGCGGGGGAGTGGGCCTCCCACTTCCGGCGGGCCCTAGTGGTGAGGTTCGAGCCGGAGGAGGGGGAGCCCTGGGAGAGGTTCGAGGCTGAGGCCCAGAGGTGGCTTCTGGACAGGGAGAGGGGGCTCACCCTAGGCGGCAAGCTCTACGCCTTCGCCCTGTTCCCCGGGCCCTGCAGGCTCTGCGATCCGTGCCCGGTCCTCGAGGGGCGGGGGGAGTGCCCGACGCCCCACCTGGTCAGGCCCGCCACCTGCGCCGTCGGGCTGGAGCTAGACTCTGTGGTCAAGCTCGACTTCTCCGAGAGGGCGGCATACGGGGTCCTCCTGATAGAGTGAACACAGACCCGCCAATCGGGCTCTGGGGAGCTGAGCGATTGGGCGGCGCCCTACCCCCTATCGCCTGCCAAACACCGAGAATCTCCTCAGGACCTCGGGCGGGACCGGGTTCTCGTACCTCAGCCCGACCGCCGGGGCGAGGCGCTCGAAGTCCGTGTCCGTGGTGACTATGGCCGAGGCCCCCTCCTGCAGGGCCAGGGCGAGGTACGCGCAGTCGTAGACATCGTGGCCGAGCTCGTCAGCCAGCTCGAAAGCCCTCTCAACGGACTCTCGCCTCAGGTCAACGTACTCCGGGGAGTCGTACTTCCTGAGGAAGTCTGCCACGGCCTCCGCCGCCTCCGCCCTGCCTATCCCCCACCTGGAGGTGAGCACCCAGAAGACCCTGAGGGGGAGCGACCCCAGCACCACGGGGGTGTACGCGCCGGCCAGCCCCTCCTCCACGGCCCCGGACACGTAGGGGTTGCCGGGGTGATCCTCGACCAGGTAGATGGCCAGCACGTTAACGTCCCAGACCTTCCCCTCCAAAGGTGGCCTCTCCCGCGTCCAAGAAGGCCTCGGACCCCCACCGCCTGTTCGCTCTGACCCTCCTCGGCTTCGGTACAACAGGCGTGAGCACCACGCTGGTTCCCGATACTCCGATCCTCAGCCTCTGGCCGGGCCTGAGCCTCAACCTCCTCCTGATCTCTGCGGGGATCAGCACCCTCCCCCTGTCATCGATCGTGACCTCCTCCGCCATCTCGGGTTGTGGGAAAGTTCAAGGTATAAGATTTCCCACCAAATTAGGGGAATATCTGTGGGATGTCACCCGGCCCGGTGAATGGGACATATCTAGGAGGCGCCTTTAGAGGGCAGCGGCGGCCGCAAGGCCGCCTCGATGAGAACTGAGACGGCAGGGATGACTGATTTTGCGCAGGGGGTAGGAGACTAACCTAGGCCGGTCGATCTACCACCCTCGATGAGAGTCGCGAAATTTTGCTTTCGCGACAGCAGGGCGGGCATAATCCGTCCCCAGAGGGATCTGAGCATTACGATCTTCAGTCGCCTTCACGGCCGGTAAACGCCCCAGGGGCCTTCAGAAAGAGGGAAAACAGGGGGTAGGGAGAGGACGGCGAGACTGCCCTCCCCCACGAGACGAGGCCGAAGGGGGCCCTCCTTAACTGGGCCCCGACCTGGGCGATGGAGGGTTGTGTAGGGTCACCCCTTCCCGTGGCCCGGCATGGGCTTTTCCTTCGCCTCGCCAGCCTGCTCGGGGTGCTCTCCCCTGTGCCTCTCCCAGCCCTTCTCCTTCTCCCCCTGCTTCGAGGCGCCGTGTCCGCGGCCCTGGCCGGGAGTCGTCGAGGGGTGCTTCTCACCCGAGCCGGTCCCGCCCAGCTTCTTCGCCAGCCCCGGCGGTGATGAGAAGGTCAGGTTGACCCTCGCCCCCAGGCCCCTGCACCTGACCTCCAAGGCCTTCTTGACGCCCAGGTTGACCTGGGTGAGGTTGAGGACCGACAGCGTGCAGTTCCCTCCCTGCTGGCAGAGCCTGGCCGCCTTCCTCTCGGCGGCCCTGGCGGAGGCGGTGTGCAGGACTCTGACCGCCTGGGACATCAGGCGGTTGGCCTCGGCCATCAGTGCTGTGGCCCCTGTGACGTTCCCCGCCAGGGCCTCCTCCCTAGAGGAGGCCAGTAACTCCTCGGCCTGCTCTAGAAACTCCTCCGCCCCGGAGACGTTCATTCCAGCGTCCTCCGCGGCCTGGGCTGCGGCCATCAGCCTTGAGAGCCTCAGCTCGTGCCTCGTCACGGCCGCCATAAGGCCCAGCGGGACGTGAGAGGGGGAAGTGACGTTGGCCTGGGTCTGATTCCCCCCTCTAGCCGAGTGGAGGTTCCAGTTCAGGCAGATCGTCACGTGGACGAACGCCGGGGTGAGGGAGTTTATGGCCCTCACCGCGAGGGAGGCGGCTCCCCGGTAGTCTCCGGCCTCTAGGGCCGCCCTGGCCTGCGAGGCCAGCTCGTCTCCCCTGGCGATCGAGGCCTCGACCAGGGACATGAGGTTGGCGCAGGCAGCGTGGGTGTAGTTCCCAGCCGCCGAGGTCTCGTTCGTGGAGCTCGGGGCTGCGCTCATGTTGGAGGACGCGTTGACCTCTACCTCTATCTGAACGTTGACCTCTACCTCTATCTGAACCTGAATCTCAGCCCCCTCCACCATGGAGGCCATGTCCAAGAGCCGGGCCCTGGTGGCGTTGTAGAGGTCGAGCAGGTACTCAGCGGTGGTCGCGCCTGCGGCGGACGCGAGCGTCAGCTCGGTCGGTACAGCAGCGGCCGCGACCAGCGAGAGGGACAGAACTAGGGCCGCGATCGCCGCCGGCCCCTGGGCCGGGCGCGCGCGGCCGAGAGCGAGAGCGCCTGCAGCCCTCATCTCGACACCGAGCCGGCTGGCTCCGGTCGGACCTTAAGGGCGCCGCGCGGGCGCGGCCCGGGCGCCGCCCGACCCGGGCCGCGGATCGGAAGGGGGACCATGGCAGCTTTTAGCTAAGCGGGGGGGAGAGATGCGCTCGTTGAGATCAGGATCCCCGAGGTTCGTGGTGATCACGGGAGGGGTGCTCTCTGGCCTGGGGAAGGGCCTGGTCGCCGCGAGCCTGGGCATGCTCCTGAAGTCCAGAGGCCTCAGGGTCACGCCCATCAAGTTCGACGGCTACCTCAACGTGGACGCCGGGACCATGAACCCCTACGAGCACGGGGAGGTCTACGTGCTGGACGACGGGACGGAGTGCGACATGGACCTCGGCACCTACGAGAGGTACATGGACGAGACCCTGGAGGGGGACAACAACATCACCTCCGGCAAGCTCCTGCTCTCCGTAATCTCGAAGGAGAGGAGGGGGGAGTACCTGGGCAAGACGGTCCAGTTCATCCCCCACGTGACCGGGGAGGCGAAGAGGTGGATCCTGGAGGTGGCGGAGAGGAGGGGGGCCGACGTCGTGATAGTCGAAGTGGGCGGGACCGTGGGGGACATAGAGAACGCCTACTTCATCGAGGCCATACGCCAGCTGGCCTCGGAGCTCGGGAGGGACAGGTTCGCCTTCGTTCACGTCACCCTCGTCCCCGAACTCCCCTCCGGAGAGCAGAAGACCAAGCCCACCCAGCACTCGGTGGTGACGCTCAGGTCCATGGGGATAGACCCCGACATCATCGTCGCCAGGTCCAGGAGGCCACTTGAGGAGAAGGCGCGCCAGAAGATAGCCCTCCTCTGCGGGGTCAGGGAGGAGAACGTGATCTCCGACCCCGACGTTGATAGGCCCTACGAGGTCCCCCTGAGGCTCGAGGAGCAGGGGATCGACGACAGGGTGGCGGAGCTCCTCGGCCTCCCCGGGGGAGGGGAGGGGCTGCGGGAGCTGCGGGAACTCCTGGAGAGGTGGGAGTCGGCCGAGGAGGAGGTGGAGGTGGCGATAGTGGGGAAGTACACGCACCTCCGCGACGCCTACGCCTCCCTCACCGCGGCGATAGAGCACGCGAGCATGCACCTGGGCCTGAGGACCCAGGTCAGGTGGGTCGAGTCGACGGACCTGGAGGAGGGGAGGGTTGGGCTGGAGGAGGCGCTGGAGGGGGTGGACGGCCTGATAGTGCCCGGCGGGTTCGGGAGGAGGGGGGCGGAGGGGAAGGTGGCGGCCATAGGGTGGGCGCGGGAGCGCGGAGTGCCTTTTCTGGGCCTGTGCTTCGGCCTCCAGCTGGCTGTCGTGGAGTTCGCCCGCCACGTCTGCGGCCTGGAGGGCGCCAACTCCACCGAGATAGACCCGGAGACCCCGCACCCGGTGGTCGACCTCCTGCCGGAGCAGAGGGGGGTTGGTGAGAAGGGCGGGACCATGAGGCTGGGCTCCCACCCGGCGGTCCTCAGGCCCGGTACCCTGGTCTGGAGGGCCTACGGGGGGGCCGAGCCGGTGCACGAGAGGCACAGGCACAGGTACGAGGTGAACCCCGAGTACCACGGGGCGCTGGAGGGGGGCGGCCTCGTGTTCTCGGGCAGGTCCCCGGACGGGAGGCTGGTCGAGTTCATAGAGCTACCAGGGCACCCCTTCTTCGTGGCGACTCAGGCCCACCCGGAGTTCAAATCAAGGGTCCTCAGACCCCACCCCCTCTTCACGGCCTTCCTCAGGGCGTGCAGGGGGGAGGAGATCTGACCCAGGGACAAAGGGTGGGGGAGGGGCCGAGGCCCCGTCACACCCTCTTGTAGGGCCTGCCCACGGCGCCGGGCGGCCTGGCCTTCGCCAGGAAGCCGGCCGATATCAGCAGGGTGACCAGGTACGGCAGGGCCCACAGTATCTGGTCGGGGACTACGCCGCTGGGTATGGACTGGCTCAGCTGGAAGAGGAACCCGAATATCAGGCCGCCTAGCAGGGCGGTGAGCGGGTTCCACCTGCTGAACACGACGAGGGCCAGTGCTATGAACCCCCTGCCGGCGCTGATGTTCTTGGTGTAAGCCCCCAGCCAGTCGAGGGAGAGGAAGACTCCCGCGCTGGCGGTGAGGAGGGAGCCCACCACGGTCGCTATGGTCCTGACCCTAAAGACGTCTATGCCGGCCGCCTCGGCCGCCACCGGGTCCTCCCCCACGGCCTTGAGCCTCAGCCCCCACCTGGTCTTCTCCACTATCGCCCAGGTCGCAGCCGCGACCAGGAGCGTCAGGATGACGAACGGGCTGAAGCCGTGGATGCTCGGCACCCTGACCTCCGGCGGGAGCTGGGGGCTGGTGGCGAAGCTGCCCCAGGTCAGGTAGAGGAGGACCTCCCCCATTCCTACGGCGAAGAGGTTCAGCCCGACGCCGTCTATGATCTGATCTCCGGCCAGGTTCACGGCTATGCCCGCGTGCAGGAGCCCCGCGGCCAGGCCGACGACTAGCCCAGAGATCATGGCCAGCGTCATGCTGCCCGTGAAGTGGCCCACGTACGTGGATACCAGGGCCCCGAGCATCATTATGCCCTCCAGGCCTATGTTCACGACTCCGGACCTCTCGCTGATGATCTCTCCCACGGCCCCGAGGGTGATGGGGACCATCATCCTCAGCATGCCGGCGTAGAAGGTCGGGTACAGCAGGAACTTCAGGAGCTCGGCCACCTGCACGTCAGCTCACCTCCCCCTCCCCAGCGCCGGGGGCCGCCCCCTCGGCCTCCGCCCGGACCTCGACCCTGCGCCTCCTGATCCTGAGCCTCTCCTGCACCATGTCCCAGAGACCCGGCACCGCTACCGCGATCACTATGATCCCCATGACGGCCAGGACAAGCTCTATCGGCACCCCAGTCTTGCCGCCCGTGGCCGTCGCCACCTGGACCTCTAGGGCGCCGTTGTACAGGAGCGCGAAGAACAGGGCCGAGAAGAGTATCCCTATCGGGTGGTTCCTCCCGACCAGGGAGACGGCGATCCCGTCGAACCCCCAGTTGAGTATGTTGGTGAGGGTCGTGGTGATGAAGCCGAACCTGCCTAGCACCAGGAAGGCGCCTGCCAGGCCTCCAGACCCGCCGGCCAGGAACATGGACACGGAGATGACCCTTGACGGGTCCACGCCCCCGTACTCGGCGGCAGTCGGGTTTATCCCGGTGGCCCTGATCTCGTAGCCGAGGGAGGTCTTCCACACTAGGAAGAATATGAGGAACGCTATGAGTATCGTCAGCACCCAGTCGAGGGTCAGAGAGGTCCTGGGGATGAGTTCCGGGAGCCTCGCGGTCTCCCTGACGTACTCGGTCTTGTAGGGGGCCTTCGGGTCGTAGAGGTGATAGGTGGCCATATAGTTGACCAGGTAGAAGGCCAGCCAGTTGAGCATTATTGTGGAGACCACCTCGTTAACCTGCCTCTTCGCCTTCAGTATGCCAGCTATCCACCCCCAGAACCCGCCGGCCAGGAAGGCCGCCACGATGGCCACGAGCTGGTGGACCCCCCTCGGGAGGGCCATCACCCCTATGGCGTTGGCCACGAGGGCTCCGATGTACATCTGCCCCTCGGCCCCTATGTTGAACACCGACGCCCTGGCCGCCACCGCGAAGGAGATGGCCGTCAGGGTCAGGGGGACCATGTAGCTGAGCATGTCCAGGAAGGCGTTCCTGCTCCTCAGCGCCCCGCCGAAGAGGGCCTTGAAGAACACGATCGGGCTGTAGCCTGCCAGGATGACCAGGAGGGTGCCGATGCCCACCCCTATCAGGACGGAGAGGACGGACTCGGCGATCGGCTTCGCGTACTGCCTGAGGTCCAGCCTCACCTCAACCACCTCCCCCGCCGGCCCCCGCCGCGGCCCTCGCCCTGACCTCCTCCAGCCTGACGCCTCCCATCATCATGCCGATCTCCTCCAGCGTCACCTCCTCCGGCCTCACCACGCCCATCAGCTCCCCTTCGTACATCACGGCGACCCTGTCGCTGAGCATGAGAACCTCGTCCAGGTCGGCAGAGACGAGCAGGACGGCCCTCCCCTCGTCCCTCATCTCCAGCAGGGTCCTCCTGATGTACTCCGTGGCCGCCACGTCCAGCCCCCTTGTCGGCTGGGCGGCGACGACCACCTTCGGGTCCTTCATGATCTCCCTGCCCACGATGAGCTTCTGCTGGTTCCCGCCGCTCAGGGAGGAGGCTAGGGCGTCGATGCCTGGCGTGTCTATCTCGAACCTCTCGACGACCTTCCTGGCCCAGTCCCTCACCACGGACTCCTGGAGGACCCCCCACTTGTTCATGAACGGCGGGAGCCTCTGGAGCCCCAGGATCGAGTTCTCCGCCACGGTGAACTCCAGGATTATCCCCCTCCTGTGCCTGTCCTCAGGGATGTGGCCCAGCCCCCTGGCGTAGAGGTGGTGGGGCTTCACGCCGGTGACGTCCTCCCCCGCCAGGGTGACCCTGCCCCTCTCCGGCGCCCTGAGACCGGTTATCGCCTCGACGAGCTCGGTCTGCCCGTTGCCCTCCACGCCAGCTATGCCGAATATCTCGCCTCCCCTCACCTCGAAGGATACCCCCTTGACTGCGTAGTCTCCGCCCTCGCCCCTGACCCAGAGGTCCTCGACGATCAGCTTCGGCTCCTCGGGCTCTCTGGGCCTCTTCTCGAGCTTGAAGAGGACCTCCCTGCCCACCATCATCCTGGCCAGCTCCTCCATGGAGACCTCTGCCGTGTCCACGGTCCCCACGACCCTCCCTCTCCTGAGCACCGTGACCCTGTCGGTGATCGCCTTGACCTCCCTTAGCTTGTGTGTGATGAACACTATGGTCCTGCCCTCCTCCTTCATCCTCTTCAGGAAAGCGAAGAGCTCCCTCGTCTCCAGCGGTGTGAGCACGGCCGTGGGCTCGTCCAGAATGAGGATCTCGGCGTTTCGATACAGCATCTTGAGTATCTCGATCCTCTGCCTCTCGCCAGTGGACAGGTTCTCGACGGGCTCGTCCAGGGGGACGTGCAGGCCGGTCTGCTCCATCAGCTCCTCCACCCTGGCCCTCGCCGCCTGCACATCCAGGAGTCCGGCCGACCTGACCGGCTCGTCCCCCAGGACCACGTTCTCCAGGGCGGTGAACACGGGTATGAGCGTGAAGTGCTGGTGCACCATCCCTATGCCTAGGGCCATGGCGTCCCTCGGGCTCCTGATCTCCACCCTCCTCCCGCGAACGTGGATCTCGCCCTCCGTGGGGCTCCTGGTGCCGTACAGTATCTCCATCAGGGTCGTCTTCCCGGCGCCGTTCTCCCCCAGGAGCCCGTGTATCTCTCCCTCCCGGACGGCGAAGTCCACCCCCCTGAGGGCCACCGTGCCCCCAGGGTAGATCTTCACCATCCCCCTCATCTCTATCGCGTATTCGGTCAACGCGTGATCACCGTCCGCGCGCCAGTCAGGCGACTGGGCGGTTCGCGGCTGGATAATAAAAAGGGGAGATGGGGGCTGGAGCTCAGCCTCCCAGGACTCCAACGCCGTACCTCTGCCTGATGGCCTGGATCTCCTCGGGAGAGTCGGTCGTTGGGATCTGGATCTCGCCGCTGATTATCTTCTGCTTGACCTCCTCGATGGTGTTCCAGACCTCCTCCGGATACGCGGCCCTCATCTGCTGCCACTTGGCCACTATGTTGTCGGGGGTGTCGGGGAGCTCCGTCCCCATCTCCTGGGCTATCTGCATGAAGGCCTGGAGCTCGTCAAGCCCGCTTATGCCCACGCCTCCCTCCTTTATCCCATAGGCCATGATGCCGCCGGTGAAGTTGCCGTACACCACGTCCCTGATGGCGTAGTAGACGCCGTTGTCCACCCTCTTCATCATGCTGGCTATGACGTGGCCTGGGTACATCCAGTCCTGGCAGCTGTCGACTCCTATTGCGAAGGGCGGGCCGAACTCCTGGCCGTGCTGGACGTTGTAGTCGTGCACCGCGTCGAGGACTCCGAGGCCGGTCAGGCCGGCGACGTTGTAGAGGACGTCGGCCCCCTGGGCCAGCATTCCCTCGGAGACCTGCTTGCCGAGGGCCCTGTCAACGAAGCTACCCGTGTACTTGTAGATGATCTGGACATCCTTCCCGGTCTTGTTCTCGACGTAGTTGACTCCCCAGTAGAAGCCGGCCTCGAAGTGGTACAGCACGGGGATCTCCATGCCCAGGACGACGCCAACCTTGTTGTTCTCGGTCACATAGGCCGCCAGGATGCCCACCAGGGCGGACCCCTCGTTCTCCTTGAACAGGATCCCCCTGACATTGGGGTCGGGGGTGAGGGAGTCGACTATGGCGAAGTACTGGTTCGGGTACTCCTGGGCCACCTGGTGGATGGCGTCGGTCAGGAGGAAGCCGACGCCCACTATCAGGTCGTACTCGCCGCTGCCGGCGAGCTCCCTGAGCCTCGGGATGTAGTCGGCCTCGGACCTGGGCTGGACGTAGGTGACCTCGACGCCGAAGTCCTTCTTGGCCCTCTCAGCCCCCATCCAAGCCATGTCGTTGAACCCCAGGTCTCCCCTGCCGCCTATGTCGAACATGACAGCCACCTTGACCTTCTTCGGCGGGGCCGTGGTCTGAGGGGGCGCGGTTGTGGTCGGGGCGGCCGTGGTGGGGGCCGGGGTCGTGGGCGCAGGGGTGGTCGGGGCCTTGGGCCTCGTGGCGTACCAGACTCCCGCTATTATGACGATCAGTACCACCAAGATTCCAATCAGTTGTCCCTTGCCCATGTTCGCACCTGCTGGCCCCTCGAAGGCTTCTGTAATAACCATAACCTGCATCGACTCTGAGCGTAATCCCGGCCACCTTAGCGCGGCGCTAAGTTTTTCTTCCCGTTAGCGCCGCGCTAACTGATGCTGCCCGACGACCTGGGGCTGACGGCCAGGGACTGCAGGTACCTCAGGTTCCTCGGCGACTCGGACGGGGCGCCCTCGCCCTCTCAGGTGGCCAGGGAGTTCGGTGTCAGGCTCCCGACGGCCATGGCGGCGCTGAAGAGGCTGGAGAGGATGGGGCTGATAGAGTACAGGAGGGGGGAGGGGGTGAGGCTGACCTTCGAGGGGGCCGCGATATCCGAGGAGCTGCTGTGGAGGCACAGGGTGATAGAGGCCTTCCTCTTCCGCGAGCTCGGGATAGACCCGGAGGTCGCCTGCGAGGCCGCCTCAAGGCTGGAGGTTCTGCTGCCGAGGGAGGCCGTGGTCAGGCTGTGCGAGAGGATGGGCCACCCGAGGGCCTGTCCCCACGGCAGGCCAATCCCGCACCCTGAAGTGGCGGGGAGGTGAGCCCGGTCATGGAGAGGCGTCCCTTGTTCCTGGCCATGGCTGTCCTGCTTGCGGCCGGGGCGGTCCTGCAGGCCGTCCCGGCGTCGTCCCAGTCCAGCAGACCGCTGGTGGTCGTGAGCCTGAAGCCCCTGGGGGACATAGTGGAGGAGGTCTCTGGGGGCAGGGTGGACGTCTACGTGATCGTCCCAGAGGGGGCGGAGCCCCACACCTACCAGGCCACGCCCGAGGTCATAGACGCAGTGAGGGGGGCCGACCTGGTGGTGACGGTCGCCCACCTCCCGGTTGAGGAGCAGGTCTCCGAGGTGACCGACGCCCCGGTGATCGGGCTGGAGGACTACCAGAGGCACGGTCTGAGGCTGATCCCGGTCCCGGGTCAGGGAGGGGAGAACATCCACGGGTTCTGGCTCGACCCCGACAACGCGGTCGCCGTGGCCGAGGCTGTTGCCGAGGACCTGAAGAGGGTGGACCCCCAGGGCGCTCGACAGTACGAGGAGTCCCTCGAGGCGTTCCGCGCGAGGGTAGGGGAGCTGAAGTCCTCCATCAGGGAGTTCTCCACGTCGAGGGGACTGGTCGCCCAGAAGGTCGTGGTCTCCGTGCCGGCGGAGGCGTACGTCGCCTCGGCCCTGGGGATGATCCCCGTGGACACCCTCGGCAGGGGGCCCGGGGCCGTGATAGGCGCCGGAGAGCTGGACGAGTTGGGGGAGGCCATGGAGAGGGGAGAGATAAGGTTCGTAACCGTCTCAGAGGTCAGCGAGGGGCTAAAGCCCGGAGAGATGGCGATTCAGCTCGCCGAGGAGCACGGGGCAACGGTCCTGAGGGTCAGGGTGCTCTCGAGCGGGATCCCCGGATACGAGGCGCTCTGGGCGTGGAACATGGGATCCATAGACTCCAGCCTCAGGGGCTCGCCCTCCGCCTCGCCCGGGGGGTGGTCCCTGGCCACCTGCGTCGTGGCCGCCTCCGCCATTGCGATCCTCGGCCTGGCCGTGGCCCTCTGGAAGGCGGCATAGGGAGGTGAGGGGCTTGGGAGGGAGCGCCATCGAGGCCGTCGGGCTGGAGGTGGGGTACGACGGGGAGCCCGTGCTGAGGGAGGTGACGCTGTCCATCCCCCACCCCTCGGTCGCGGTGATAATGGGGCCGAACGGGGCCGGGAAGACGACGCTCCTAAGGGCTGCCCTGGGGATGGCCAGGGTGCTCGGCGGAGAGATGAGGGTCCTCGGGCTCCCGGTCCCGGAGAGGGTGGACGAGGTGAGGAAGAGGGTTGCCTACGTCCCCCAGAAGGAGGAGGTCTCTTGGGACGTCCCGCTGAGGGTGATCGACGTGGCCCTCATGGCCAGGCTGATCAAGAAGGGCCCGCCGAGGAGGCCAACCCAAGAGGACGTGGAGGCCGCGGAGGAGGCGCTGGAGTTCGTGGACATGATGTGGGCAAGGGACAGGTGCTTCAGGACCCTCTCAGGCGGCCAACAGCAGAGGGTCCTCATCGCTAGGGCCCTGGCCTCCGAGCCCGATCTGCTGCTCCTGGACGAGCCCCTCTCGGCGGTGGACGCGGAGAGCCGCGGGAAGATCGCCGAGGTCCTCGCGCGCCTTAGGGAGGAGAGGGGGGTGGGGTCGGTCGTGGTGACGCACGACGTGAATCCGCTCGCGGCGATAGCGGACTACGTGGCCCTGCTGAGCGACGGCAGGCTCGTCGCCGCCGGACCCCTCGCCGCCGTCCTGACCCCGGAGAACCTGGAGAGGATCTACGGGCCGACCGCGAGGGTCGTGGAGCTGGGAGGGATATGCTACGCCATAGTGGGGGACGCCCACAGGTGAGGTGGTGAAGGTTGGCTCTGGAGACCGTGCTTCTGGCGGCCGTGGCCGGGGCGCTCGTGTCCGTGGCGGCCGGCGCTCTCGGCCCGCTGGTCGTCTACAGGGGGCTCTCCTTCCTAGTGAGCGCGGCGGCCCACGCGGCCCTGGGGGGAGCGGCCCTGGCCCTCCTCCTGCAGCCCAGGCTCCCCTGGCTGGATCCAACGATTGGGGCGGCCGGGATGGCCGTGGTTGTCGCGTCGGTGGTGGGCGCGGCGGGCAGGTCCGGGAGGGGGAGGGGAGGGGCCTCCATGGAGGTCGCCGTCGGGGTCTCCTTCGCCGGGTCCATGAGCCTGGCCGTGCTGCTCATGTACTGGCTCCCTCCAGAGAGGCTCCCCATGGTCTGGGGCTACCTGGTGGGAGACATACTCCTGCTCTCCCCCGTCGATCTGGCGATCATCGCCCTAACCGCGACCCTGTCCCTGGCGGCGGTCACGGCCTTCTACAGGGAGTTCATCTACTCGTCCTTCGACCCGGTCGCCTCGGAGGCGCACGGGCTGAGGGTCGGGCTCTACGACTGGGTGATGCTGACCGTCATCGCGCTCAGCGTGTCGGCCATGACCAAGGCGGTCGGCGCAATACTGGTCTACGCGCTCATCGTCGCGCCGGCCGGTGCGGCGGTGAGGTACGCGAGGGGGCCGAAGCACTGCATGGCCCTGGCGTTCCTCATCTCCGCGGCCTCCATAGCGGTCGGCCTCTCGCTCTCCACGGTCGTCAACGTGTCGCCCAGCGCCATCGCCGGGATGGTGAGCGCAGCCGCCTACCTGGCCTCACTGCTGAGGGGAGGGGGGTCCTAGGGGGCCGGCCGGCGCCGGGGTCGGAAAATCCTATATTGGAGCCCCCTCAGAGTCGATAGGACTCTCGAGAAGGGTGCCGTCGGCATGTCGCCTCCCGTGAGAGATCTCTTGTCCAGTTCAGGCGACCCAGGTCAGGCATCGGTCAAGCCCGACACCCTCGTCGTCTACACGCTCTCCAGGGCGAGGGAGGGCCTGACCCTCGTGAGGCTCCAGCTCATCCTCTTCCTCGTGGAGTTCGAGCTTGCGAGGAAGGGGAGGCCCGGGCTCGGCCTCAGCTGGAAGCTCGCCTCCGGCCTCCCCTCGTGCGAGGAGCTCAGGGACATAACGGAGGAGCTCTCCGACTCGGGGATCCTGAGCAGGGCCGGACGGGACGCGAGCATCCTCCTGGCCTCCCCGGCCTTCAGGGGCAGGAAGCTCATGCTGCCGAAGCACGTCAGGAAGGCCGTGGACAGGCTCGTCTCCTCGTTTGAGGACCCGGGAAAGACCTCCAAGCTCCTGAACAAGGTCAGGGAGATCCTGCCCGAGGCGATGCGCCTCGGGATAGTCACCCCTCCCGCCATCAAGGGGTGATCAGGTCCCTTCAGAGGTGATCAGGGCGATGAGGCCCGAGTCGTCCTCCTTGATCACGTTCAGGACGACCCTGGTGTTGGTCCGCTCCACGTTGGGCATGGCCAGGAGGCCCTTGACGAACTCGCTCAGCTGAGCCCTCCCCTCGAACCTCGCCACCACTATCACGTCGGAGGAGCCGGTGACGTCGTAGACCGCGGTGACGTGTGGGTCCTCCGCGATCCTCCTCTCCACCTCCAGTAGCCTCCCGCCGGAGACGGTGACCTCGATTATGGCGGTCAGGTCGAATCCGAGCCTCTCGTAGTCGAACCAGAGCCTCAGCCCCCTACCCCTGAGCACCCCAAGCTCCCTGAGCCTCCTGACCCTCTTGGACACGGTCGAGGGGGATACGTCGAGGACGCCTGCCAGGGTCCTTATCGAGGCCCCGGGGAGGGCGGAGATCGCCCTTATCAGCCTGAGGTCCAGCTCGTCTAGGTCTGCCCCGCGGAGCCGAGAGGGAGGCATCGGCACGATCGTTCACCCCCTTACTATAAAGGTGATCATTCGTTCGATCAAACCTCCAATCAAGATATTACTGACCGCCCTCACCGGTCCCTCAATGATCGAACAGCCGCGCGAGCCCATCATGGTGGCCGTGCCCGACCACGTCGGGTCTCTCCGCGTCGTCTACCTGTTCGGCAGAGGAGTCCGGCAGGCCGGCATGGACGGATCCTCCGTGAGGTGGCTTGCCGAGACCCAGAACAGCGATATACGCCTTGAGTTCAACGGGAGGGGGGGCCTCACGTTCGCGGACGTCCTGACGCCCTCCGGTCGGGCGATGGAGCACTCCCCCAGGGAGATCCTCCGAAGGGTCCTGCGGCTCGCGTCGGAGATGGGGTTCGAGGTGAGGGTGGGGTTCGAGCCCGAGTTCTTCGTCATAAGGAGGCGAGGGGAGGGGTCGGTGGAGCCGGCCGACGGGCTCGGCTACTTCTCCCTCCCCCCAAAGGGGATAGAGGGGGTCCTGCTCGACGTCGTGAGGTCCGCGGGGGAGCTGGGCCTGGAGGTTACGAAGTTCCACCACGAGGTCGCGCCGGGGCAGTACGAGATCGTCCCCGCGGGAGGGGACCCGCTGGTGGTCTGCGACTCGGTGGTTGCGCTGAGGGCGCTGGTGAGGCGTGAGTTCGAGGCGGCCGGCATGGGGGTGACCTTCATGCCGAAGCCCTTCTCCGGGGTGAACGGGAGCGGGATGCACCTGCACGTCAGCCTCCTTAGGGACGGGAGGAGCGCGTTTCGGGCGGGGGGAGGCCCGAGCGACGTGGGACTCTCCTTCCTGGCGGGCGTCCTGAGGAGGGCCAGGGAGATCACGGCGGTGGCGGCCCCCACCGTGAACTCGTACAAGAGGCTCGTCCCGGGGCACGAGGCCCCCGTATATCTGGCGTGGGGCAGGTCGAACAGGTCCGCGCTCATACGGGTGCCGTGGTACAGCGGGTCCTTCGACCGCATAGAGTTCAGGGCCCCCGACTCGTCGTCCAGCCCCCACCTGGTGGCCGCCCTGACGGTCGCCGCCGGCCTCGAGGGGGTGGAGGAGGGGCTGACCCCGCCGGAGGAGGCCTCCTTCAACGTATACAAGGGGGGAGATGGGCTGGAAACGCTGCCCGGGGATCCCGGGGAGGCCGCCCGAGAACTCAGGTCGAGCTCGTTCGCCAGGCGGGTCCTGACCGAGGGGGTCGTCGACGCGATCGCGGGGAAGCTTGAGTCCGACTACCGGGAGTACCTCCGGGAGGTCGGCGACTGGGGGTCGACCTGGTCGAAGGTGAGCGACTGGGAGCTCTCCAAGTACCTGGACGTTGGCTTCTGAGTGAGCAGGTCCCCGGCCGAGGCCACGACGGCGGAGGAGATCACCAGGGCAGACCCGAGAACCCTGGGGGCGTTTAGATCCTCGCCCAGAAGGGCCGCACCCCAGACCACCGCAAGCACGGGCTCGAGGTTGGACACCACGCCCGCGGGGGTCGCCTGGACCCTGGACAGGCCGGACGCATGCAGGAGATAGGCAGAGGCTGCTGTGAACACGCCGAGGTATACCCCCCAGAGGACGCCTCCAGCGGGGGGAACCCTGAGGCTCCCCCTGGCGGCGGCCACCAAAGCAGTACCGAGGGAGGCCCAGGGCAGGGGGCCGAGTGCCACCTCGGTCGGGGTCCAGCCAGAGGTCACGAGCGCCCGGGAGGCGAGTATCACCCCGGCGTAGGAGACGCCCGACAGGAGGCCGAGGGCGAGCCCGGCGGCGTCGAACCCGGTCCCCATACTCGCGGGACTCTGGATCAGCGACACCCCGGCGAAGCTCAGGGCCACGCACGCCGCCCTCACCCTCGTGACCCTCTCCCCTAGGAGGGGACCGGAGCTCACGGCCACGATCGAGGGTGCCGTGTAGAGGAGGACCGCGGCCACGCCAGCGCCAAGGCGCTCCACGGCCGCCAGGTAGGAGGAGTAGAGTGGGGTGGAGAGGAGGAGGCCGTAGGCCGCCATCCTGATGTCCAGGAACCTGACCCTGACCCCGATGAGCGTCAGGAGCCCTCCGGCCAGGGCCCCGAATCCCGCCCTCATGAAGGCGTTGGTCCACGGGTCCGACCCGCACATCACGGCCGCCCTGCTGGCGACGCCGGTGGTGGACCAAAGCGCGGCGGCGCCGAGTAGCATGGCGTAGCCCTTGATCTCCTCGGATCCGGGCACCGGATTTCGCCCGAGAAACCCTTAATATCTGTCACTCGCCGGGCCCTCGGCCCTGGCCGGGAGGCCTGTGCGGTGATGGCGGCCCGCGCGATCGCCTTCCTGCTTTTCGCTGGAGTCAGCGGGCCGTCTGAGTCTCAGATAGAGATCCCAGGGCCAGAGCCAGGCCAGGGCTGAGGCCGCAGTAGCCACTACCTCGTCTCGCGGCCTCGGCTCGTCACTCGGGAGGTGTCAGCGTGGAGTCTGGGAGACCCACCCTGTTCGTGCGCAGGGCCTCCGGCCTGGTCAGGACCGTGGGGCCCTGGACGGCCCTAGCCACGGCCATGTCCTGGACCATAGGGGGAGGGGTGAACTGGCTCCTCGTGAAGGTCTCCTACGACCACCCTGGAGCCAACGTGCCCCTCGCCTTCCTGATCGTGGGGGCGGCGGCCATAGTGACCGCGCTGGCCTACACCTACCTGCTGATGGCCATGCCCAGGACCGGCGGGGACTACGTGTACATCTCCAGGACCATCAACCCCCTACTGGGCTTCGTGCTGAGCTGGGGGTACTGGATCGCGACCGCCATTGCCGTCGGGACCATAGCCTTCTGGGACGTCTGGTACTGGGGTCTCTCCCTGCAGATCGCCGGGGGAGCGATCGGCAGTCAGACCCTGCTCGGAATCGGAGATCTCCTGGCCACGAGCCCCGAGTGGATGCTCGCGCTGGGCACCGCGATAACGCTGGGAATGGGCCTGGTCTCCATCTTCGGTCTCAGGGCTTACAGCAGGCTGATCTGGGTCCTCTTCGCCATACCCGTGCTCGGCAGCGCCGCCTTCTTCTGGGCCATGATCAGGGGGCTAGGGTCGGCCCAAGCCCTGTGGGACGCGACCTTCGGGGCCGGGACCTGGGACGCCATACTCGCCATAGCCAGAGAGGCCGGGTGGAACTCCGCCGCCTACGCGACGCTGAGCTGGGACGCCACGGCTGGGGCCCTGCTGTCCCCCATGTTCGCGTTCGTGGGGAGCTGGGCCATGGTCACGTACATCGGCGGGGAGGTGAGGGACGTCAAGAAGAGCGCCGTCTGGGGCGGCGTCATGGCCGTCGCGGTCATCGCGGCCTACATGGTCTCCGCGGCCTTCCTGCTGTACGGGGCCTACGAGGAGTTCGTCAGCGCCTACACCTACGCCTTCTTCGAGGCGGGCGACAGGCTCGCGGAGGTGATGCCCTACTCAGGTAGGCCCATGCTCCCCCTCTTCGCCGCGGGGCTAATGCCCGGCCGGCCCGCCTTCCAGCTCCTGGTTGCCCTGATGGCGGCCCTCTGGCTGCTGAACGACGTTCCCGCCTTCTACCTGGTTAGCACGAGGCTCCCGTTCGCCTGGTCCTTCGACAGGTTCTTCCCGGAGAGCCTGGCGGAGGTCAACAGGTACGGCTCGCCCACCAAGGCCGTGCTGCTCGCGACGGTCCTGGGGCAGCTCAGCGTGGTCTGGTGGTACGCCGCCGAGAAGCTTCACTACGTGGGGGCGATCGGCTTCATCAACACACTAGACGGACTCTCGACCCTGCTGTGGTGGTTTCCGTCCGTCTTCGGAGGCGCGGCCGCGACCGTGCTCCCCTTCATCAGGTCCGACCTCTACGAGAGGAGCCCCCTCAGGCACGAGGTGGCCGGTATACCCCTGATGTCCGTAGCGGGGATAGGGACCATGGTGCTGAACTTCTGGCTCTACCTGAGCCTCATCGGGTCCGGGGCCGCCATATCCGACATGCTCTGGATCTCGCTCTTTTACGGGGCAGGAGCGTCCATCTTCGTGGGTTACATGGTCTACAACAGGAGAAGGGGGGTTGACGTGAGAACGCTGTTCCAAGAGATCCCGCCGACCTGACCCCCCCACATTTTTCTGTGGCGGACAAAGGTTAATTGACACGCGCAGCAGGGTTTTCGCGGTGAGAGTCTGCCCGAATCCGGATCCGTCGAGGAGCTGATGTCCAAGCTGGCCAGCGTTGAGATAGTCGCGGACGCGGGGCCCAGGGCCGCAATGGACTTGGCTACGGAGCTTGTCAGAGTTATTGAGTCCGTCGGATTCGTGGCCGAGAGGAGGGCGGAGGGCTTTGCGCTGATGCCTGCAGGCGTCAACGTCCCCACACACCTGAGGATCGGCCTGTTCGGCAGCATGGTGACGGTGTGGGTAAGGGGGGCCTACGACCTCAGGGAGTCCGCCGAGAGACTCGGTATCTCGATGGAAGAGCTTGCAGAGGCTCTGTTCCTGGGCGCCAGGAGGGCGGCGGAGGTCGTGGGCCGGCTGCCCGGTGGGGGAGTGAGGATCAGGGTCCCGTGAGCCGGGGCATCCCGTCGCGCCGAGGCGCCTACCTGGGCTTCACGATCGGAAACTCGTTCGGGAAGAGCGACCTAAAGAGCATCTCCTCCCTCTCCTCCTGGGCCCCGCCGACCATTATCGCGGCCACCCTGTCGTCCTCGTCCAGGGAGTCCAGCATCTCCCTGACCAGCTCGTACGCCCTCTTCGTGCCGAGAATCATCGTCAGGTCCGTCAGGCTGTCTATCACCACCGCAATCGGCCCCCCGAACTCCCTCCTGGCCCTCTTTATCAGGCCAATTACGTGTGGGGTGGTCGGGGCGGCCATCACGGCGTTTCCCGTGGCCGTCGGGTAGGCCAGGCCCTGCTTCAGGTAGACCAGCCTCCACCTGTCTCCGAACTCGCCCCTGATCTGGGCGGCCAGCGGGCTTCCCCTCCTCGTGAGTATGGTCGAGGGTCTGCCGGCACAGAGGGTCCTGACGGCCGCGACGAGATCGTCGATCCTGTGCTTCGCCGGATCCCACTTGATGAGCACCCTGTTGGGCACCGGCCTGTCCTCGTCCCTCCCCCTCCTGTACAGGAAGGCCAGACCCAGGAGTGCCCCGAGGACGGTCGAACCCAGCGACTCGACGGCGCCCAGGATGGCGGCCAGCGGGGATGGGAGAAAGACCCAAGTGGGCGAGGAGGAGTTTTTGAGGGGCCTTACTGGCTCCCGCGCCTCCGAGGAATCTCTGCCATCCCCCCAGAGCAACCCAGGCCACCCTTGGACAGGTTGCCAGATTCGGCAGGGATTGCCTTTTAACCTTGAGCCCCTCCATCGGCGTGGGCTTCTACTCCGGCCGGGCCGTCCTGATCACTTTGAGGCGACACGGCCCCCGCAGCGCGCCTCCTCCCCTCGACCGCGCGGACGTAGCGCTCGATGTAGTCCGCGAAGAAGAACCAGGCGGCGAATACGGCTATGGAGAGGCCTATGCCTATCGCCAGGCCCGAGACGAGGGCCTGCTTGACGGGATCGGAGAGGGCCACCACGTCTATCAGCAGCGCCGTCGCAAGTAGGAAGGAGACGAAGGTCATGTAGCTCTTGAGCTTGGTCTCAAGCCTTATCCTGCCCATGAGCATGTTGAAGGCGAGGAGGACGAATCCTATCATTGCCAGGACGCTCAGGACCCTCGCCGCGTACAGCACGGCGGAGTCGACCCGCACCATGAGGTCGGGCGGGAGCAGGAGGCTCATGGCAAGGTACGCCCCTATGAACCCGAGCCCCAGGTCCGCCGCGCCCACGATCAAGCTGGAGGGGGAGATGGGGAGCCTCGACCCGGTCAGCCTCTCGACCGCCTCGTCGATCTTGGAGAAAGTGAGGAGCCTCCTCAGGTACGTGTTGACCACCTTGACCGAGACCAGCGTGGCCATGACCGCGAGGAGGGCCAAGAAGAGCCTAGGGGCCAGCTCGGCCAGCTCCTGCGCCAGCCTCCTCAGGAGGTCCTCTATCACCGCCAAGACGTCCTGAGCCTGCAGATCAGCCCACCCCCGCCGTGATCAAGATCGCGGCGATCCTGTATATGATGTATAGGGTGAGGAGGGCGAGCGTCAGCGCCATCATCCTCAGGGCCGCGGTTAGGGTCTCCCGCGTTATCGCCACGCTGACCCTGTAACCCATCAGCGTGGCCCCGTAGGCGGAGTTGGCGTAGGCCTTGGCGATGTGGGGCGGGACGACCGCCACCTCCGGCACTATGAGGGCCGAGAGGGCCAGCGCCGTGAACTTGAGCGCCGAGGCCGCGGCGAAGGCCAGCCCGAACCTCGGCCCCATCAGGAGGCCCACCCCGGACGCGCCCAGCTGGGCGGCGCCGGAGATGGCCAGGGAGAGGGCGCTGGACCTCACCGAGCCGAGCCACCTGTTGTACCTGGCGAAGAGGTAGGTCCCCAGCAGGCTGGCAGCGTTGAAGGAGAAGGCGGCGGTCGCGTAGAGGCCGAACTGAACCGCCGGAAGCGTGGAGATGGGCACCAGGGCCGGGGTCAGGGCGTTGATCAGCACGCCCACCTTGTACCTCCTGGGATTGACGTGCCTCCACACCGGCGCGCCGAATATGCTGGTGGCGGTCCCGACCAGGGTCATGGCGGCCACGAGGTAGTCTGGGTAGCTGGCCACGTGGATGAGGTAGGGTATCCACGACATGGAGAAGAGTGCGCCCGAGGAGGCCAGGGCGAGCTGGTAGGCCGAGGCGGCAAAGATCCTCTCCTCCTCCCTGACCCTCTCGGGTGGCTCCACCCCCTCCAGGTGGGAGAGGTCCTGGGTAGCCAGCAGGCCCGTCGACAGCAGGCCCAGGCCCGAGCCGAGGGTGAATATGACCTCGAACTTCCCGGGACCCTCCAGCAGGCTGAGCAGGCCCGTGGCGAGGATCATGCCCACGAGGCTGGCGGCAGCCCCGCTGGATATCCTGCCGGCGACCACATCTTGGACGCCCTCCTCGTCGAACGAGCCGAATATCACCAGGTTCATGCCCAGCGTGGTCAGGGCCTGGAAGGCCGAGTAGGCGGTGTAGGCTAAGGCCACGATGTCGACCGACCTCCCGAGGGCTATCGGAATCCAGCACAGCCTCTCCAGCAGGTGGGACAGGACGAGCTTAGACTTCACCTCCCTCGAGAGGGACCTCGGCCTCTTGTAGGCGAGGGTACCCACCAGGAGGGCGAGCGCGCCCCCCCAGACGGAGACGTACGATATTCCGGCCAGGTTCAGGCCCAGGTCTGCGAGGTAGATGAGGAACACGCTCCGGGTGAGCGCCATGTATAGGGAGCTGAGGGCCATCTCGGCCAGCAGAACCCACTTGAGGGACCTCTTCATCATGGTCGGAGGCCGAGGGCCGCACGCGGGGGTATATTATGGTTGTGCCGGGTCGGCCAGATGGCCAGACAAATCGTCCGAATCCCGGATATACCCTCGACCCCGACGGGACCCGGTGGTTCGCATGGGATTCGACTCCAGGTGCTGAGGTTGAGGGCCTTCGTCTCGCTCTCCCAGCTTGTCGTGGGGGCGGTGCTCCTGATCTCGGGATTCGTCCAGTACTTCGCCCCCCGCGGACCCGGGGGGAGTACGTCCGGCACCTCCTCGACCGTGGGATCCTGTCTGAGGTGACCTCCGAGGGTAGGAGGGTGGAGTATGAACTCAGGGAGGAGGGGGTACGGGGTGCTCGTGGAGCTCACGAGGATGAAGCGGCTCTTCGACTCCCTGGGACTCAGGCTCTAGGCTCACCGCCCTCAGACCCAAACAAGCTCTGGACGGCCCGCTCGAACTCGTTCAGGGCTCGCCGACCGTAGGCGACGAGCACGACCCTCCCGAGCCCGGTGCCCCGGTCGATGTGGGTTCTGATCTCCTCCCCCATGACCCTGACCGCCTCGCCGACGCTCAGCCCCCCGACGCCCGTGCCCATCCCGGGGAAGGCCAGGGACTCGACGCCCAGGTCGTCGGCCAGGCGCAGGGCCGCGCGCGTGGCCGCCCTCACGGAGCTCAGGGTCGCCCTCCCACCCGGGCTGCAGACGGTCGGGGCGTGTATGACGTACCTGGCCGGCAGGCAACCGGCGGAGGTGGCTACCGCCTCTCCTATTTCTATGGGGCCCTTCGAGACCGCCTCCCTCTCTATGTCCCCTCCCCCGACCCTCCTTATCGCCCCGGCCACTCCTCCCCCCATGACGAGCCTGCGGTTCGCCGGGTTGACTATGGCGTCCACCTCCAGGGAGGTTATGTCGCCCTCCACGACCTCCACGACCACTCTCCGGTACTCCACCCTCATCGGGCATCGCCCGGGCCGGCGCACCATTATTTTTTCGGGCTGAGCGGGGGCTGGATGTCAAGGGGTGGGGGGCACTGGAGACACGCCCTCGGGCTCTTCGCCGCGCACGTGGCCACGTGGACTCCCTATCGCTACCTCATCGGGGCATTCGTCGGGGCGGGCGCGGCCATGTACCTCCTGGACATACCCGCCAAGCTCTTGGGAATCTTCGGCCTCACGCTCCTGTTCGCCAGGGCGCTGGACGGCGGCGGGCTCCGGTACATCGGCCTGACCGGCAGGGGCGCGGCGCCGGCCGTCGCCCTCGGCCTGTTGGGGGCGGCCTCGTCCTGGGCAGTCGGGGAGGTCCTGGTGCCGTGGAAGATCCTCGGCCAGCCGACCGTCGACCTGGTGGAGCTGAACTGGAGGTGGGCGTCCTACGCCGTGAACGTGTCGCTCGTGGTTGGGCTTTCTGAGGAGGCCATGGACCGCGGCTACATATACAGGGAGCTCAGGAGGGACCTGACCGGTCCGTGGGGGACTGCCGCGGCTGCCCTCGTCTCCTCGACGCTCTTCGCCGTCTCGCACATCCCGATAGACGTGTTCGTCTACGAGATGTCCCCGTGGGAGATGGCGTGGCACCTGTACGGCGTGTTCGGCTTCGGGCTGGTGATGTGCCTCTACCTGGACGTCACCGGGAACCTGCTGGGTCCGGTGGCGATGCACTCGGCGTGGGACCTGCTCGTGGGGACCTTCGCGACGGGCGGCTCGATCCTCACCGGGCTGGGCGGAGTCGTCGCGTCGACCGCCGGGTTGGTCGCGGGCGCCGCGCCGGCCCTGGTCGCTTGGCGGCTCCGTTCATGAGTAACAGAGAAAAGCAGTGGGTGGAGCGAGGCCGCCTACGCAGAGCGGTGGGTGTCTCAGTTGTCGGGAACTTGGCCCCCCTCCGAGAGGCGTCTGGAGCTGCTGAACTCGATAATCATAGGGTTCATGGTGGGCCTGGAGTCCCTCCTGCCCGGGAAGACCACCCAGGCGGTGGTGAACGTGGTCGGGTACGCCGTGGGCAGGGAGATCATGAAGCACCTGACCAGGAGCGAGGGCCAGCCGGCCTCGCTCGAGGAGCTGGAGGATGCCCTGGTGTCCAGCGGCCTGGCCGAGTCCCTCAGGTTCGAACTGGAAGACGACGGCTCGGTGACGGTGACCATCGACGGCTGCCTGATCTGCCCGAAGAGGGTTGGCGGCTACGAGTTCGAGGGGACCGCCTGCCCGTGGGGAGGGATGCTCGCCTACATGATCGGGCAGGTTCTGGGCAAGCAGCTGAGCGCGCAGGCGAGGCTCACGCCAGGGGAGACCTGCAAGGTGCGCCTGAGGCCGAAGAGGGGCGCCTCGAGAGGGGTCGACGGGTGAGCCGGTCGGGCGGGACCGGCATCCCACGACTTAAAGAAGTCGCTGGCGACGGCTCCCCGGAAGGGGGTGACTCCTTGGCTGGTGCCCGGGCGAGGGAGGTGTCGATAAGGCCCCTCTCAAGCCACGAGGAGTTCTTCGAGGCATTGAAGGTCCAGTCTCGCGCCTGGGGGATGCCTGAGGTGGAGCAGGTGCCGGCCCACGTGCTGATAGCGGCCTCCAGGAACGGGGGTGTGGTCCTGGGGGCCTTCGACCCCCTCGGCAGGCTGATCGGGTTCATCTTCGGGTTCACGGGCCTGGGGCCGGAGGGGCCCTACCACTACTCCCACATGATGGGGGTCGTCCCCGAGTGGCAGGGGAGGGGGATCGGGTTCAGGCTGAAGCTGGCCCAGAGGGAGGCGGCCCTCTCCATGGGCCTGAGGCTGATGAAGTGGACGTTCGACCCCCTCCAGAGGGGGAACTCCCGGCTCAACCTCGGGAAGCTGGGCGTGGTCGTGAGGACCTATGCGAGGGGTTACTACGGGGAGATGCTGGACGACGTGAACAAGGGGGTGCGGTCGGACAGGGTCGTGGCTGAGTGGTTCTTAGAGTCCGAGAGGGTGAGGTCGCTCCTGGCCCGGAGGAGGCGGGCCCCCACTCCCGGAGAACTCCTGGAGAGGGGGGCGAGGGTCTGCGTCGACTCCAGGCCGGTGGAGGGTGAGCTCCGCCGCCCCAGGCTCCTCAACCCCCGCCCCAAGTCCGACGTGGTGCTCGTGGAGATACCCTGGAGCGTGGCCGCGTACAGGGAGGGGGGCAGGCTCGACCTCCTGGGGGAGTGGAGGGAGGTCACCGCCTCGGCCTTCGAGCGACTCATGAGCGACGGCTTCGTGGACGTTGACCTGGCGCAGGACGCTCAGAGGAGGAGGAGCTTTCACGTGCTTGTCAGGGCCGACCTGGGGGAGGTCCTCTCCAGGGGGCCCTGGTGGTAGGACAGGCGGGCGATCCCCTTGTGGGTTCTCTGGATAGTCCCGGGCGAGCTTGCGATCTGCGGTTTTCCCGTTGACAGGGAGGCGATCAGGAGGCTCAGGGGAGAGGGGATCAGGTCCGTCGTCTCCCTGGCGACCGGGAGGGAGATCCTGGCCTACTGGGGAAACGTGCTCCTCTTCGCGAGGGCGATGATCGACAACGACATCTGGACGTACTTCCTCCCCACGGAGACGAGGGGGGCGCCGGAGCCGGAGGAGCTGATAAGCGCCCTCCTATGGGCCAGGAGGGTCGTCTCCATGGGGAGGCCGCTCGGGGTCCACTGCCTGGCCGGGAGGGGGAGGTCCGGGATGTTCGCAGCCGCCTACCTGGTGTTCACGAGGGGGATGACGGCCAGCGCCGCGGTGGAGAGGGTCAGGAAGATCCGCCCGGGTGCCGTGGAGAGCTGGGAGCAGGAGGAGGCAGTGAGGACCGTGGAGGCATTTTCGCTCGCCGCCGCTACGGGCGACATACCCCTCTCCGTCTTCCTGAACCCTCCGAGAGAGCCGTCGAGGCTTCAGAGGATTGGGAGGAGGATCAGGTCGACTCTCCTTCGAGGGCGGAGAGCAGCGCGCCGGCGGCGGCCATGACGAGTCCCGCGACGGCCAGGGGAACGGAGGCGGCAGCGGCCAGGGGGACCAGCAGGGCCAGCGCCACCCCCGCCCTCAGGGCCCACCAGACCCTCCCGGAGACGTCGCCCGTCGAGGCGAAGAACCCGAAAATGGCCCCGGAGAGGAAGCCGACGGCTGACAGGACGAGCAGGAGCCTCCAGAGTGAGAGGCCCGCCGCGTGCGCCGCGAGCACAAGCGCCGCGAGGGCCAGGAGGGCCAGGCTGCCCCTCATCCCCCCACCTACCTCGGGCCAGAATATTACGCCGCCGGCCGAGTCGGCTACGCCTCGAGAAGCGCCTCCCTGAGCTCGTCCAGTCCGAAGCCCGTCGATGCGCTGGTCAGTATGACCTTGTGGGCTCCGACGGAGGCCGCGACGGAGGCTATGTCCTCCGGGGTCACCCTCAGGCCGACGTCCAGCTTGTTCCCAACCAGGATCACCCTGACATCCCTGGAGCCGTTGAGGACCCTCTCCGCCCACTCCGGGATGGCCAGCAGGGTCTCAGGCCTCGTGACGTCGAAGACGAGGACGACCACCCTGGCGCCTCGAGCCAGGAGCGGGGCCAGCGGGGCGAACCGGTCCTGGCCGGCCAGGTCGAATATCACCGCCCTGGTCCCGTCCGGACCGGACACGAAGAAGTCGGCTCCGATGGTCGGTCCTCCCCTGGCCAGGCTCGCGGTCGATATGGCCGCCGCGACCGTGGTCTTCCCGACCTCGGACTCCCCGGCGAAGATCACCTTAAACCTCCGCAAGGCTCACCCCGCCTCCCCCTGGGTGGGCGGATATAACCCACCCCCCGCGGGCTTCATACACGGGTATACCCTGCGGAGGCCGCCTCCCACGCGCCTACCGGCCTGGGTTCACTTCATCAGCTGGGCCAGATAGATGGGATCCCTCATCAGCGTCCTCCCGGACAGTCCGGCGGACGTCACCCAGAACTCAATCTGGTCCGACTTCGGGAGGGCGTTGGAGCCGAGGAGGTAGCTGGCCAGGGAGAGGGGCCAAGTCGCATCGCTGGCGACGGGCTGAGAAACCATGACCCTCCTCGCCACCTTGGAAGCGTTTCGGAGGCAGGCCTCCGGCGCGTTCGACCAGTGGAGCGCGTGCACCAGGACCGCGGCGTCCGCAGGACCGACCTTGGCCTCCTGGACCACCCTGTGGAACCTCTCCGGCTGACCGACGAGGAACTTGACCTGGTCGCTGAGGAGGCCCAGGCCCGACAGCGTGAGTTCGGCGATCCTGGCGTCGTCCTCGCTGCTCAACACCGAGATCACGCTGGCGTCCGACTCGAGGAGGACTATGGGAAGCTCCGCCCCGACGCCGGGGCCCAGGGAGATTATGGTCCCGTGGGGCGGGACGTCGGATATGCCCAGAGACTTCACCTCGAGGGTAAGCAGGGTCTTGAAGACGTCTGAGTCGTACAGCTTGGCCAGGAGGGCCTTGTTCTCCGGAGAGGCCACGTGTAGGGTCCTCTTCCCCTCCCTGAGAGCCTCTGGGAGAGACGAGACTATCTCGCTGAAGACGGAGTCAAACTCGATTGCCTCCGGGGTAGTGGCGGTCGGTGACGGCGGGAGATCGTGGACCTGGCGAATTCGACCGTCCATGAACCCGAACCCCCTCCTCACGGACACGTAGCCGAGCTGGGAGAGCAGGTCCATCACCGCGAAGAACAGGGTCCTGTCGGCGAACTTCGAGGACGCCTCGGCGGGGCTCACCCCCTCTACCTCCCTGAAGAACCCCATGGAGTCCAGGGTCGTTACCAGCCTGTACTCGCAGACCTCCAGCACCTCCGACGCGGCCCTCTGGACGTGAGACGGGACCCTGGCCCCCCCTGCAGTCCCAGAGAGCTTGGACAGGAGCTTGGCGAGGGCTGGACGAGCCAATATCACACCCCCATCAGCATCGAAGGCCCCGGCGCCCCCGGGGAGACCCTAGGCCCTCCTCTTAAGGATGCCCAGGTTCAGCAGGAGGGACATGGCCGCCCTGTCGGCCTCCGTGGGCCTCGCCCGCCCCTCGACTATCGCCCTGATCCTGTCGACGCTCACCCACTTCGGGACGAGGTGAAGCCTCCCCTCGTCCAGAGTGAGGCCGCTGGAGGTCTCGGAGAGTGAGGCCCCGTGGACCTCCCTGACGCTCCCTCCCTCGTCCACGAACACGACTATCCCGTGATCGGGCTTGCAGGGGACGAAGTTCCACCCCCTGCTCAGGGGCGGCCTGTGCTTCTGACCGCATATTGGGCAGGTGATCTCCCTTGCCCCCGAGGCGCCCAAGGCTGATTCCCGAAGACGGGAGAGGCAAGCTACCGTTTAATGGTTTACGTCACGAACCTTTCCACCTCCGACGGCCCCAACAGGAAGCCACTTGGCGGATATCAGAACCAGGGGAGCCAGCCCCGCGGCGGCCGCCGCGAACGGGAGTGGCGGGCTCAGCTCGTAGAGCGCGCCACCAAGGCCCGAGCCCAGGCCCGAGAGGTTCCCCTGTATCATCCCCCTTATGGCCATCACCTTGCCCCTCAGCCTCGTCGGCGTCAGGTCGGCCATCAGGGCGAAGCTGGCTGGCCAGGAGGCGAAGGCCGACGTCACGATCTGCGAGAGCAGGACTAGGAGGGGGGAGCCGGGAGGGGTCAGCGCCAGGATCGCCAGGCCGAGAGAGCCCGACCCGTACCCCAGGGCCAGCGTGAGGTTCCTCCCCATCCTGTCGGTCAGGTAGCCGGAGGCCAGCATGGAGGCGACAGACTCAAGGGACACCACGGTGGAGATAAGGCCCCAGAACTCCTCGGAGACCCCGAGCTCCCTCACCGCGTATATCTGGGCGAACGGGAAGGCCATCTGGTAGAAGGCTGGGGCGAGCGAGGACACGGCGATCAGCTTGCCCAGGTCGCCGCGGAGTTCCCTAAGGGCGCTGACGTACCCCCTGAGGGCGTCCCTGAGGTTGGGCCTCACCCTCTCCTCCAGGGTCTCGACGAACCCCATCCTCACGAGGCCCGCCCCGAATATGGCCGCGGCGTTGACGGCGTACAGGATCCTCATCGCCCTGGCCAGGGGCATCCTCGACACCATGATCGTTGCGAGCGGCGGCCCGGCCAGGCTGGCCAGCTGGGATACCATGTTGGCGAGGGAGAGGCCCCTCCCCCTGACCTCTGGCGGCAGGGTGTCCGCCAGGATCGCCTGTATGGCGGGCTGGTAGAGGAGCGCCAGGGAGGAGAGTACGGAGGCGGCGAGTATCCAGGTCCAGTCCCTGGCCACGGCGTAAAGGACCGAGGCCAGCCCGTAGACCATGGTCATCGGGACTATTATCCTCTTCCTGCCCACCGCGTCGGCCAGGTACCCGCCGACGAGCCTGGAGAAGCCCAGGGTGACGAGGCCGGCCATAGAGATAAGGCCCACCTCGGCGGCCCCGGCCCCGAGCTCGAGGAAGTAGAGAGAGGAGTACACCCTCGTTGCGGCCGAGAAGGGGCCCATCATGGCCCAGGTGATCGCCATCACGGCCATGTTCCGTCTGGCGACGTCCCGCGGCACTGGGGTGCGGTGCCCCCCGGCTGGGTTAAAAATTCAAACGGTCGGGCCCCCGGCCGGGGGTCGGCCTTTTAGGGGAGACCGGTCGCGGGCGGCCGGTGGAGTGGGAGAGGCTCAGGGGGTCCGGCGACAGGATCCCAAAGCTGGGAATCGGGACGTACAGGATGGAGTCAGATCCCCAGGCCGCCGTCGAGGCCATCAGGCTGGCTATCGACCTGGGAATGGGTCTGATAGACACGGCAGAGATGTACGGGTGGGGTCGCGTCGAGAGGATAGTGGGAGAGGCCATCGGGCCGTTCGACAGGGAGGAGTACTTCCTTGTCACGAAGGTCTGGAGCACCAACCTGGGCAGGCGCTCCCTCCCGCGCTCCCTGGAGGGGAGCCTGGAGAGGCTCGGCGTGGACTACGTGGACCTCTACCTGATACACTGGCCCAACCCCTCCGTCCCGCTGGAGGAGACCCTCGGAGCCATGGAGGATCTGATCTCCGAGGGGAAGGTGAGGAACATCGGGGTCAGCAACTTCGACCTGCCCCTCCTGAGGAGGGCCATGGAGTCTACGAAGAGAGCTGAGGTGGCCGTGAATCAGGTGAGGTACAGCCTGCTGGACAGGGGAATCGAGAAGGACCTCCTGCCCTTCTGTCAGAGGGAGGACATCATCGTCATGGCCTACACCCCCCTCGAGAAGGGCCGCCTCGCGGTGAGCCCTCCCCCGCAGCTGGCGGAGGTGGCCAGGGCCCTCGGGAAGACCCCGGCGCAGGTGGCCCTGAACTGGCTCGTGTCTAAGCCCAGGGTCGTCGCCATACCCAAGGCCTCGAAGGCGGAGCACGTCAGGGAGAACCGAGGCGCCCTGGGCTGGAGGACCGAGGGGCATCACCTCGAGGCGCTGGACCTTCTGGCGCGTCCGTAGATCTCTGGGGTATCCTGCCCACCCTGGGCAGGAGCCTGAGCGCCGTCAGGGCGGTGAACAGGAGGAAGGCGGAGGAGGCCCCGAGGTCCAAGATCGGAGAGGCCGAGTACAGCGCGCCCCCCACGGCGGATCCTGCGCTCGAGGACAGGTTCTCGATCAGGCCCCTGATCGCGGTCAGCCTACCCCTGGTATCGGAGGGCGTGAGGTCGGCGAACAGGGCGAACCTGGCCGGCCAGGAGGCGAAGGCCGCGTACACCAGCTGGGATGCGAGAACCCATGAGACCGAGCCCTGAGGTGAGGCCAGGAGAAGGAGCATCCCCGCCGCCCCGGACCCGTACCCCAGGGCCAGGGAGATGTTCCTGCCGAGCCTGTCGGCTATGTACCCGGACAGGTTCATGCTGGCCAGTATCTCGAGCCTCACGGCCGTGGAGATCAGGCCCCAGAACTCCGGATCTATCCCGACCTCCCTGACGGCGAATATCTGGATGAACGGCTCGGCCACGCTGTAAGACCACATGGCGGCTGAGTTTACGGCTATCAGCCTACCCAGATCTCCCCTCAGCCATGTCGCTGCCTTCCTGTACTCCCTGAGAATAGAAGAGATCTCCACCGGTTTCCTCTCCTCGAGCGTCTCCGTCAGGGCCAGCCTGACCCCTGCGGCGCCGAGGACGGCCGCCGACCTGGCGGCGTAGAGGAGCCTAACGGCCGGGACGATCCCCCTCCTTCCCACGAGGATGGCAGCCGCCGGCGGGCCGAGGAGGGAGGAGAGCGTTGACGCGGTCCGGGCCGCCGAGATCCCCCTGCCCCTCAGCTCCGAGGGGAGGCTGTCGGCGAGTATGGCGGATATGGCGGGCTGGTAGAGGAGCGTGGCGGACGAGATGACCTCGGCGGCGAGTATCCAAGTCCAGTCCCTGGCCAGGGCGTACAGGAGGGAGGCCAGGGCGTACACAGCGGTCATCGAGACTATGAGCCTCTTCCTGCCCACGACATCGGCCAGGTACCCGCCGATGAGCCTGGAGATCGCGAGGGTGAGGGAGCCCGCCATCGTGATAAGGCCTATCCTCGCAGGGTCGGCGCCCAGCTCGAGGAAGTACAGGGCGAAGTAGGTCCTGGTGGCCGCGCCGAACGGGCGCATCATTGTCCAGCTCAGCGCGATGACCGCGACGTTCCTCTCCTTGCCGGTCCGATCCACATCGATCGGCCTTGCCAGGGGCCCACACAGATTTAACCGACCCCGCCAGACCGCGCGGCAGCCGCGAGGGCGGCCGCGGCGGAGATCAGCGCGGCCGCGGATGGCGCGGTGGGATCGACATTGACTATCAGCTGGGATCCGCTGCACCTGTGGAATTCCAGGGGGGCGCCCCCGGTCAGCAGAGCTAGGGTACCGACCAGGGTGAGGGCGAGCGGGTAGATCTTGAGGAAGGCGTCAACGGATGCCCACCAGCCTGGAGGCTCGGTCCGGCCGCAGGGTGGGATAACCACGGATCGGTCTCCCCTGTCCATGACCAGGGACCCCCTCGGGGCGCCGAGCGTCTTGACTGCGAGCACGACATCCCCAGACGACCCCAGGGCGTTGAGGGCGAATATCGCCGCGGGCAGCTCTGCGCGGGTCGGAAACGCCCGAGCGGCCGCCAGCGTGGAGGCGCTTATCAGCGCCAGGGGGCCCACGCTGACCAGCAGGAAGGTCTCGCGGGTGACCGGCCGCGTCGCTGCCACGTAGAGGTAGTGGGCGCCGACCCCAAACCTCACCCCAGAGCCAGACAGCCAGTAGAGCGCCGCGTGAACCCCCTCGTGCGCGGACAGCGTGAGGATCACCGCCGTGGCCAGGGTGAATTCAATGGGGGGACCTCTCACCCCCGCCGAGCATGGGATCATCCTCGAGGCAGTCCAGACGACCGCGGGAGCTGCGAAAAGAAACGCCCCCAGCGACTCCACGAGAGAGGGGACGCCCACCTCCCACTCCGGCTGCCGCCCCTCGCCCTCGGGGTCAGATGCCGAGGTAGAAGCTCCCCGAGGACCGCCTGCACTCGCCGACGATCGGGATGGGCTCTCCACAGCTGGCGCACCTACCGTCCTCCGTCAGCCTGCAGCCGTGGACGTCGAACCCGTACCTCTCTATCACCCTGGCCCCGCACTTCGGGCAGTAGGTGTGCTCCCTAGGGTCCCCCGGCACGTTGCCGAGGTAGACGAACTTGAGCCCCCCGTCCCTGGCGGCGCGGTAGGCCATCTCGAGGGTCCTGAGGGGCGTCGCCGGTCTGTCGAGCATCCTGAAGTCCGGGTGGAACCTGGAGAAGTGCACCGGGGTGTCGTCCCCCACGCTCTCGACGACCCACCTGGCGAAGGACCTGATCTCCTCCTCTGAGTCGTTCAGCCCCGGGATGATGAGGTAGGTGAGCTCCACGTGGACGCCCCCCCGCTTGAGGTGTTCCACAGTGTCCAGCACCGGCCTCATGGACGTGACCTTGGTGACCCTCCTGTAGAACTCGTCGGAGAACGCCTTCACGTCGACGTTGGCCGCGTCCATGAGGGGGGTCAGGAGCTCCCTGAGCTCCCTGCTCCAGTAGCCGTTCGTGACGCTGACGTTCTTGAGGCCCTCCCTCCTCGCCAGCCTCGCCGTCTCCAGCACCCACTCCAGGCTGACGATGGTGGGATCGTTGTAGGTGTAGGCTATGCTGGTGGCCCCGAGCTCGACGGCCTGCCTCACCGCCTCCTCCGGCGTCAGCGTCCTCAGCCAGGGGAAGTCCTCCGGCCTCACGCCGGGCTGGGATATCTGCCAGTTCTGGCAGTGATCGCAGAACAGGTTGCACCCCACGGTTCCGATGCTGTAGGCCCACGAGCCGGGGTAGAAGTGGAAAAGGGGCTTCTTCTCCACGGGATCCATCGCGACCGAGCTCACCCTCGAGTAGTTCACCTCGCAAAGGACCCCATCCACGTTGATCTTGGTTCCGCACGCCCCCCTGAGCCCGGGAGGTATAGTGCAGTACCGGGGACAGGCCAGGCACCTGACTCGTCCGTCAGGGAGCCTCTCCTGGAGGCTGGACTTGACCCTCGAGCCTACCCCATCTGGGCAGGGTTCGGGCATGGGATGCGCCATGTATGAGGGCCGGCGCGAGTTATTAACCCTCGTGATCGAGGGGGCCCGCGGGCTCGTTTAAAACTGGAGGGACCGGCGGGGGGTTGGGATGGAGGAGCCCAGGGGCGAGCCCGTCCTCGTCGCGATCGTGGGGGGGAAGGCCTCGGGGAAGACGACCCTCGTGGAGGCCCTCCTGAGGGCGCTGACCCGGAGGGGGATCAGGGTCGCGGCCGTCAAGCACACCCACGAGAGGGCCCCAGAGGTGGACAGGCCCGGATCCGACAGCTGGAGGATGTCCAGGGCTGGGGCGTCGACCGTCGTTCTCGCCTCCCCCGGGATTACGGCCGCCTTCAGGGGGGAGGGAGGCGATCTGGAGGACGCCCTCTACGTGGCGAGGTGCCTCGACCCCCGGGCCAGGGTGATACTGCTGGAGGGCTTCAAGTCGCGGGTCATCCCGAGGGAGGATGTGACGAAGGTGGTCATTGGGGGCGACGAGAGGGTCGAGGAGATGCTGAGGCTCGCCCGCGGCGAGGTGTGGAGGGTCGAGTCCGCGAGACGGGGAGAGGCCGGGGGCGTGTCGTTCGACCCGGATGAGGTTGAGGCGCTGGCCCAGCGGATAGTCGGGCTCGTCGGGGAGAGTGGGGGCGGTGAGCCGGAGAGGTGAGGCGGGGGGACTGCTTAGGGAGATCGAGAGGATCCTCCTGGGGCTCGGGGTGGAGGGGGAGAGGATCCTCGTGGATCCCGAGAGCCGGAGCGTGCTGGTGACCGAGGTCGTTGAGGCGGAGGGGGAGGGAGGGGTGAGGAGGATAGTCCTCTCGGTGCAGATACTGGATCAGGGCGAGTCGCTGCTGGTGGCCGTCCCGCTGCTCCCATTCCCCCTGACCGGGGAGGAGCTGAGCGAGGTATCAGAGGACCTGCTCAGGCTCTCCCTCAACGCCGAGCTTGCGGCCTGCGGGGTGACGTCTGACGGTTACGTTGTGGCATTCTCGGAGCTTTCGAGGGGCGAGCTGTTCCCCCGTTCCCTCTGGTCTAGGTACGGGGCCGCGCTCCGGGCGCTCCGGGCGTTCCTCTCGGAGATCCTGCCCAGGCACCCCCGGCTCGAGGGCAGGCTCCTCGAGTGGCGGGGCGACGAGAGCGGCGGAGGGGGTGAATGAGATGGATGGAGGTGAGATGCCGTACTCCGTGGTCGTGTGGCCCTGCCTGGCCCAGCTCATCGCTCTAGGCATGGTCCTTGCCACGAGACCCGAGCCGGAGGTTCAGCTCACGACCACCCAGGCGAGCGGACTGTCAGCCTTCTACGTTCTCCTCCTGTTCGCCGCCGCCTCCCTCATGGTGTACCTCATCAAGACTGGGAGGATCAGGGTCCTGAAGGCGCTCCTGCTGCTCTCCCTCTTCTACGCCGCCTCGCTCTCCCTGGCGGAGGTCCTCTCCTCGATCGGCCTCCCGTGGGCGATCTCGGTGCCCGCTGGCGCCGCATTCACCTGGCTGGGGCTGAGGCCGGGGACAGCCGGGAATCTAGCCAAGGCCCTCCTCTCCTCCGCGGTGGCCTACCTTTTCGTCAGCACGTTCCCTGAGGTGTTCACCCTCATATTCCTCGGAAGCCTGGCCCTCTACGACGCGTACGCCGTCTTTAGAGGCCCCCTCGGCGAGATGTTCTCGATACCCGAGACCGGCCCCGCTGGCACGGAGGGCGAGGATCCGCTCGCGCCCATGATGGTGACCCACGGAAGGGTCTCGATAGGCCTCGGGGACTTGTTCGCCTACTCCCTGGCCTCGGCCTCCTCCTGCAGGATGCTCGGGCCCGTGTGGGGCCTGGCGGCGCTCGTACCCCTCAACGCCGGGGTGGTGCTCACCCTGCGACTCCTGTACACGAGGAGGAGGATCCTGCCAGGGCTCACCCTCCCAGTAGTGCTGTGGCTGGCCAGCGTGCTGGGGATAACCCTCATTCAGGGCGCCTGAGCCTCACTATCTTCCCCCTCTCCCCCTCCCTGAGCTCCAAGTACCCCTCCCCCGCGAGCCTCCTGATCCTTCTCCAGACCGTGGATCTGGGGATCCCCAGGGCCTTGACCAGGTCCGCCTGGTACGCCTCGCCGCCGAGGTCCATGAGGCCCCGCAGTATGGCCTCGTCGGTCGAGTCCAGGGGTCCCGACGTTGGGCGACGCCCCCGACCGGCCGCCAGCGCCAGGGTCAGCGCGCCCAGCCCGACGGCCGCCACCAGGGCGAGGGTGATGGTCCGCGAGCCGGGCCCGGCTGATGGGATCCCCTCTTCGCCGATCCGGGACGGCGGGGGAGAGGAGATGGGTGGAGGGAGGACGTATGAGACCCACACAGAGTCCGAGACGAACTCGACGACGACCCCGCCTCCCCGCGGGGTGACCAACTCCGGCACCTCCGAGAGGCCGACCACGGCCGATCCGTTCGGGAGGTGCACCTCTATCAGGGAGACCGCCCCGGGCGATATGGTCACGTTCCACACCCCGCCGACCATCTCGGCCAGGGTGGGCGTCTGGTAGTAGACCAGCACCCTCTCGGATCCGAGGGAGGCTACGAGAAGCGATCCGCCCTCCACGGAGTAGTTGAGGGGGACTCCATCCTCGTCCAGCACTATTAAAGAGTCTGGCTCCCCGACGAGGGGGACCACGGCGAAGGCCTCATCCCCCGTGAGGTTCACGGAGATCTCCACGTCCGCCCATCCGTCGTGGAACAGTCTGGCGACCACCTTCATCCGGGGGGCCTCGCCACAAACCCGGGCGGGGGGAGCGACCGCCGACGTCAACGCCAGCGCGGCCAGGACGACCGCTACGGCCCTCCCCTCAACCCCGCGCCCCCCTGCGAGCCTCGGCGTCATCCCCCTGGCACCCCCCGGTCACCATCAAAAAGCGATCTGTCTTCCGTCGATCCCGGCGAGGGGCCCGGGGCGATAAGGGCGCGCGCCCGGGCGCGCGGGCGCGCTGGTCTCCAGACTCGATCGGACCTGGATCGGCGGGATCAGCCGAGGGTCGCCTCCCTCACGGTGGACCTCAGGCTGGCGAGCAGAGCCGTGCCCTTGAACCTGTCCACGCAGATCCTGGCTACCACCTCCATCGGGTCCAGCAGGGGGATGGGCTCGCCGCCCAAGACCAGCGGAACCTCGGTGCACGCCTCGACGACCAGCTGGGAGCCCCCGTCCAATAGCCTGCGGGCGGCGCGGACCAGGGCCAGCCTCGCCGCAGCCTTGCGACCCGCCTTTATCTCGTATATCGCCCTCATGACCTCGTCCTGATCCCTCGGGAGGACCACTTCGATCCCCCTGTCCGCCAGCAGCCTCTGGTAGAGCCCGGACCTCACCAGCCCGGTGGTGCTTAAGAGACCGACCCTCTCGACCCCGGCCCCGTGGAGAAGGTCGGCCACCTCTCGGGGCATGTGGACTATTTCCAGGGAGGTCCTTGAGGCCACCTCGTCGTAGAAGTGAAAGAAGGTGTTGCACGGAACGGCGACGAGCTCCACGCCCAGATCCTCCATGATCCTCAGGTCCGCCACGGCCCTCTCAACTGGGCTCGGGCCTCCCCGCAGTATGGCCTCACTCCTGTCTGGGATCTTGGGGTCGCTGAGGACCAGCATCGGGATGTGATCCTGGTCCCTCTCGGCCGGGGTAAGCTCCGTCACTAGGGACGTGAAGTAGGCCGTGGCCTCCGGCCCCATTCCGCCGAGGACTCCGAGGATCCGGTCCCCAAACACGTGAGACCTCGGGCTAGTCCGTGGATAAAGGTTGCCCGGGCTGATCCGGGTCGTCGGCCGGGAGGGGTATACTCCTCGCCGACCCACCCCCATACGAGGACTTCTGGACCCTCAGGGTCCTGACGAGGCGACCCTCGTGGTCCGCGGTCTCCAGCCTGAGGAGGACATCGAACATGGGGCTCGCCAGCGTAACCAGCGGGACCTCGCCGGACGAGACTATCGCAAGCCCACCAGACTCCCTCGCCCATCCCCTAAGCGTGATCAGGTACTTCAGGCCATCCTCCCACCTGTCGAGCATGGAGACCATCAGCTCCAGGGCGTCGACCACGACGGCCTCTGGCTCGTGCTCGGCCAGGGACCTCCTCAGCTCCTGGATGTGGCCCGCGACCGAACTCTCCGAGGGGTCGGCCCCGACGGCGCTGAACCCCTGCACCCTCTCTCCCAGCGACCTCGCCCTCCTTAGCACGTCGTCCGAACTCTCGGCGAAGCTGATGAAGAGAACTCTCATCCCGGCCCCCGAGAGGGACAGCGAGGACTTCAGGGCCAGGAGGGTCTTCCCGGACCCTGGCCCGCCCGTCACGAGGATCATGGAGCCCCTCGGATACCCCCCGCCGAGGGCCGAATCCAGCTCTGGGAACCCGGAGGATACCCTCTCCACCCAGTCTGGCAGCCCACCAGGCCGAACAGCCCTCACACCCACCTTTGGGACGAGCTCAAACTCCGTCGAAGTCCTCGGGTGCGGGATGTCCCGGAGATTGTCCAGAATCAGCCTCCGGAGGCTCCCGCCCCCCCTGGTGACGGGGCTCCACTCGAGCCTGAAGGCCCCCGTGGAGAACTGGGAGAGGAGGGAGTAGGTCCGAGCAGAGGCGCACCTTATCAGGGTGAGGAGCTTGTTTCGCCTGGAGAGTTCGATCAGTGGCCCGATCAGCCCGGACATGAGTCCTCTTCTGCCTAATGTTACCAGGAGCGGATCTATTACGTCTACGTACACGCGGGCGGGTTTGAACTCGTCCACGACCGTGAAGAACTCAATCAGCGACTCATTCACGTCGCTCGGCGCGAATGGGTTCCCGATCTCTATTATCCTGACCTTTCCCTCCTTGAGTCCCCCGTTCAGGTCTTGTCCATATGCCTCGGCTATCCTGAGAAGCTCCCAGGTCCTCCGAGTGGTCAGCAGGACAGCGGCCCTGCCTCCCTTCTCCAAGTCTTTGAGGAGGAACTCTGCGGCGAGCGCGCTGGCCCCAGAACCCGGCGGTCCGAGCATAACCAGGACGGACCCTGGCTGAACCCCGTCAAGCAGGAGGTCGAGCGGATCCACCCCCAGGGTAACCCTACTCGGTGGCGCTCCCCGCGACCCTTCATCTTCTTCATCCATCTTAATGCAACGCTTCAACCCACCAGATTTACTATTTAAATGATTCTTAGTAAATTTCTTTACCATACATGGGTACATAATTACACGATGTGGGCCAGGATGCCCCCGCCGACCCCGGCACGATCATTGGTCCGCGGGCCCCTCGGCCGACATTATCGATTCCGATACGAATCATGCGTTAAGGGAGTTTCCAGAAATCGGCCCGATCGGAGCCTGGCGAGGGCTCAGCGCGGGCGTCGAACTGTCCGCAGGGCGCCTCTCAGTAAGAAATATTAACTCGCGGAGAGGAGGGCCCCGAGCTTGTACCGAAGAAACCTGGCGCTCCTCTCGTGGCTCGCTTTCGTCATCAGCCTGGGATACGGGGCGGTAATGGGGATCATACCCTACTACATGCTCTTCCTGGTTGGAGAGATAAAGGAGCTTCCCGAAGAGCTTGGGACCGTCGTGGGGGCCGGGAACTACGCGGTCGAGTACGGCGCCCTGGTCTCGGCCTTCATGCTCACCAGGGCCCTCCTGGCGAGGTACTTCGGATCTCTGAGCGACAGGGTCGGCAGGAAGAGGATCGTCATCGCAGGATCCGTGCTGTACGTCGTACTCTCCCTGGCATACGTCCTCTCAAACAGCCTCAACCAGCTTTACCTAATCAGGGGGCTCCAGGGGGTCGCCTCCGCCATGGTCTGGCCCGTGGCGGAGGCTCTCCTGATGGACTCCACGGGGAGGGGGAGGCGTGGAAGGGCCATGGCCGTCTACATGGTCGCGACGAACCTGGCCTTCATAATGGGTCCGGCGCTAGGGGTCTCGGCTTACAAGCTGGGCGTCCTCTACCTCGGAATAAGGGACGTTGAGAGAGCCCTCAAGTTCCCGTTCCTATTCCTGACGGTCTTCTCCCTGATGGGCCTGCCCGCCGCCCTGCTCCTCGCCGAGCCCCCGCGGGTGCCCGGCCAGGCGAACGACCCGGACGGCGAGAGCCCGGCGGGTACCCCTCCCGAGATCGACTCCACCGTCAGGAGGAGCATCGACGCAATCTACTTCATGGCCGCGGCGAACGGCGTAGCCATGGGATTCTCGGGGCCCCTCATGAGCCTGTTCGTCGTTCAGTACATAGACGCGGACCCAGCCGCCCTGGCGGCCGTGACGACCGTCTCTGGGCTCGTGGGAATGCTGGCGGCCTACCCCTCGGGAAGGCTGTCAGACGCCGTGGGGAGGAAGGTCATAGTCGTCGCCGGCGGAGTCGCCTCCAGGATCATGACCGCACTCATACCCCTGGCGAGGAGCGTGAGGGACCTGACTGCAATCGCAACCGCCAGGTCTGTGGCGTTCAACTCGTTTCAGCCCGTCATGAGGGCCCTCCAGGCCGATCTGGTCCCGGCCAGGATGCGCGGCAGGGTCTTCGGCACCGTCCAGGCCGCCTTCAACGTCGGAGCCGTCGTGGGGCCCATGCTTGGGGGCTACCTGTACAGGGCGTGTCAGGGGAGGGAGATCGTGATCGCCGAGAGGGCGCTCCCGGGGATATCCGTGTCGTTCTGGGCTGGAGCTGGCATAGGCCTGGCCGCCCTGGCGGTCTTCGCTGCCTTCGTTGAGGAGAGGCGCGGCGAGGCCTAGGCAGGGCCCGCCTAGATCTCCGGAAGGGCCGAGAGGAACATCCTGACGGCCCTGTTGAGGTTCTCCCCGGTCTTGGAGCTGATCGGCACGTACCCAACGAGCCCGAGATCCCTGGCCAGTTCCGAGGCCGAGGGCAGGCTGGGGGCGAGGTCTAGCTTGGTGCCGAGCAGCACAACGGGGACGCGCCTCCCGACGTTCTTCTCTATCTCCTCGAGCCAGCCTGGAACGCTCTCCAGGGTCTCAGGCCTGTCCAGGGCGAAGGTGACGAATCCCCCGCTGGAGCCCGAGTAGAAGTTCGGCCTGACCAGGCCGAACCTCTCCTGCCCGGCCAGGTCCCAGAGGACCAGCTTGACGAGCCTCCCAGAGTCCACCAGGTCCAGCGTGTAGAAGTCCACCCCGACGGTCATCTTGTACTCCTCCTTGAACTTGCCGGTGGCCAGCTTCAGGCAGAAGGTGGTCTTGCCGACCGCGGCGTCTCCCACGATGAAGGCCTTGACCCTGCAGATCTCCCTGACGACCCCAGCCTCCTTCAGCGCTCTGAACGCTTCCTTCTTCCCCGAGACGCGGCTGATCATCCTGTAGACGTGGGTGAGGTGATCGTCGGTGAGGGGATCCTCCGGGGACACGCCCAGGGACTTTAGAGCCTCCGTGGCCGCCGGGACGTGCTCTGAGGGGAGGGAGCGGAGGAGCTCCATCGCGGTTGGGCCCAACTCTTCACCTCCATTCGTCCAGCTGGTCAAGAGCCTCCGCCCACCTCACGAGCTTCCCCCAGCTCTCGGCTATCTCGTCGCACTTTCTCTCGAACCTGTCCAGCCTCCGTACGCCTGGAGATCGGCTCGCCTTCTCGAAGGCGGTGGCGACGCTGTCCAGCAGCCTCCTGGAGGACTTTGAGTCGTCGCTCCCATCGACGACGACGCACACCACGCAGCTCCCCGCCTTCTTGAACAGGAACCTGAACCTCCTGCCGGAGATCTCCTTGATCTCGTCCTCGGCCACCTCCGCCAGGAAGCTCTGGATCGATGAGAGGAAGCCCGAGATGAGATCCTCGTCCCCCTTCAGGCTACCGTACGACTTGGCAAACACTAGCCTTCCCGTGCGGTCCTCGAAAACGTAGACGTCCCTCAGGCCCATGGTCAGACCCCCGCGAGGGCCCAGACAAACGAGACGGCGGCGCCCAAGTGGAGAGAAGCCGTCAGGAGGAGGGCAAGTCGGGCCGGGAGATCGAGCGGCACGGCGGCGAGCATGCCCGAGATCCCTATCAGCAGGAACCCAAGGGCCAGGAAGAGGTGGGTGGTCAGGCCAGACCTCAGGTACACCCGCGCCGCCAGCACGAACATGGCCAGAAAGACCGCTCCGTAGGAGAGCTCGATCAGGGACAGGCCCGAGGGATCGTTGCCTGCGAAGAAAAGGACCAGGGTCCCTGCTGCGACGACCCCGGCCTCCGCCACGGGCCTCGAGGACGGCTTGGCGAACCCGCTCAGGAAGGCGGCCGCCGACATGAAGACGAGGGCCCCCGACGGAATGGCCAACCTCCAGCCGACGCCGGCAGGCGAGGCCAGGGCTACGAACCTAGCTATCATGGCCAGAGCCAGGAGGGAAAATCCGAGGGCGAAAAACCCAACCTGGGGAGACTTCTTTGGAGAGAGGCTCGTTGTGGCGGCCATGAGGAGGTAGGCAGTGGCGGCAACTAGGAGTTCCCAAGCCACGACCTTCCCCAGGAGGGTCAAGCCCAACATGGCCCACACCGGCACCTCGAGAGTATGTCAAACCTTTGGCTTTATCAATTAATTAAAGATTTTAGTTAACAATCCTTACACGCCTTTGCCCCTGATCGGCTCAAGGGGCCCTATGCCGGCCGAAATAGCCCGCTGGGCTCACATCGATTCCCAGGGTGAAGTTGGCAGCCGTGCCCGGTCTGACTGTTGACTGAACCGTGCCCATCCGTCTGCAGCTCGATCAGAACCCGCCTGTGGCGTCGCTCCGACCTCTCCCACGCGATAACCGTTATGTTCACCCGGTACGCGGGGACCCCGAGGGTGTTGGGCGGCAGGTCCAGGGCAAAGAGGGCGTGCGCCCTGATAGTGTTCGCTGTCATCCTGACCCAGACGTCGAACCTGGCTAAGCTCACCCTCGAGGTGACCGACGGCGACGACGACATGCTCGCGGACGCCCTGGAGAGGTTCGTCTACGGGACCGTAGTCGGAAAGTTCGACACCGACCTCGACGGCCTCATGGACGGGCTGGAGGTGAAGCTCGGAACCTCCCCCCGGATCCCGGACACCGACGGTGACGGGATAGAGGACGGGCTCGAGTTCATGTGGGGCGGAGACCCGCTGGTTCCGAGCCCGCTGCTCTCCTACGCCATAGATGAGGGCGTGAGCAGGGATGTCTACAGGATGCTCTCGCCCCTGGAGCGGGACGGGGTGGTGAGCGAGGGCGAGTGGGCCCTGGTGAGGGTGGTGGAGAGGATCCTCGCTGGACCGCCGACGGAGCTCTCCAGACTCTACGACGAGGCGGAGATACGGGGCTGCTCCTCCAGAATCGTGGACTCGATCCTGGACGACGGGGCGGTCGACCAGGACGAGGAGATCGCCCTTGAGGCAATCCTCGACCTCCCATTCACCTCGCTCTTCGACCTCTGCCAGTCTGGGATCCTCAGGAGAGACCGACTTTCCGGAGACCTCGACTCGGACGGCTTCTCCAACCTGGAGGAGATAGTCGCCGGAACCGACCCGATGAACGACCTGGACAACCCCAGGTTGGACGAACTCTACGGCAGGTCCGAGAGGTTCTTGGTGGTAGTCCAGGGCGGCAGGGTGGGCGCCGGCGGGTCCCTCCTCCTCTACCACCTAGCCAAGAGGCACGGCTACACGGAGGACAACATACTGCTCATCGTCAGCGTCCTGTCCATGAGGACAGAGCAGGGGCTGGACGCAACGGCCCTGTACTGGACCCACCTCTCCAGGGGCTGGGCGGGGCCCTTCTACGTGGGGATGTACATGTCGGACGTCCCGTGGGGCAGGAGGAAGAGGGCGCCGACCGCAGGGCTCGTCTACCCCGACATCATGCTGGAGTCCGAGTCGGACGTCGCCAGGGCCCTCGAGGCCATCTCCTCTCTCCCTTCAGACCCCAACGACGTGGTCCTCGTCGTCATAAACGCCCACCACGGTAGTGGGTGGACCTGGATGGACCTCGCCCCGGGGAACCTGACGGCGAGGGACCTCTCGAACTCGCTTTCGAGGCTGGAGTACGGGAGGCTCGTGGTGCTGGTCAACGGCTGCGAGGCAGAGGACTTCGCCCGCTCACTCTCCGGCCTGAGGTCCGCCATCGTGGTCGCGACGACCTCCAGGGGCCAGCTGATAGACGGGGAGTTCGCAAGGATATTCGAGTTCCTGGCCTTCGCCCCCTCCTACCCGGGCTACTACCTGGGGGAGGGCGGGGGGAGGGTCGGCCTCCTGGAGGCCCTGGCCTTCTTCAGAGAGTCGGTGCTCAGGGACGAGGGCTACGCCTACGACCCCGTGTGGATCTGCCTCGGCTGCGAAGAGGGGATGACGTGGGACCCGAACCCGCTGAGGGGCGCGTGGTTCGTCTGGACGGGAGGTTAAGCTTTTTTCCGACGCCCGCGCTGGCGACCTGTGGAGAGCGGAGATGAGAGGCTGCTCGGGACAGAGGCCCTCTACACCCTACGGGAGTACATGAGAGGCGCCTTGGTCGGGAGAGAGGACCTGTTCATCAAGCTGGGGCGGGCCTCCAACCTGAAGATCCTGGGCCTCGTGTGGCTCATCCAGTCCGTCACGGCGCTGGCCGCGAAGCTCGCGCTGGACGCTGGGATCGCCTACAGGGCCGTGAACCTCCCCCCGTGGGTGGCCAGCATAGACGTCCACTACTACAGCGACAGGGCCATGTCCCTCCAGGCGGTCGCCAGCGCCTTTGTGATCCCCTCGGTGTTAGGCATCTTCCTGATCGTCAGGGGCGCCCTAGCCTCCTACGTCGCCAGGCGGATGGGGCGCGCCATACCCCTCTCTGGGGCAGTCATGGCCCTGAGCCCCATCATGATCCCAGACGGCCTCAGAGCCGCCGCCGTGGTGCTGGCCAAGAGGGCAGCGTCCGGCGGGCTGGAGGTGGTTTACGACCTGAGCGTCGCCGCCCACCCGAGGCTGCTCCAGAGGCTCGCGGAGGAGGCCATGGGCATGGTCGAGGAGTACTACGCCTTTGACCTCCGGCTGACCGCCCTCGTGAGCGCCCCGTTCCTGATCTGGGAGGCCTTCCTGGTCTACAGGGCGTTCAGCAGGTCAGTCGGACTCGACGCTGAGGACTCGGCCTGGGCCACCGCGGCCGTCATGGTCCTGCAGTCCTGGCTGGCGCTGAGGTACCCGCTGAGTCCGGTCATGCCAAAGTACTTCCTCGACCCGCTCAACTTCAGGTTCACCCCGCCCGTGTCGGGCCTGGGTTGACGGGAGGTTGAGTCTTCATGGGAGAGGCGTTCGTGCATCCGAAGGCCGTCGTCGAGCCCGGAGCCGAGATCGGAGAGGGAACGAAGGTCTGGCACTTCGCCCACGTCAGGGAGGGGGCGAGGATAGGGAGGAACTGCATCCTCGGCAAGGACGTCTACGTGGACGCCGGGGTCAGTATAGGGGACGGAGTCAAGATCGAGAACGGTGTCTCAGTCTTCAGGGGCGTGACCATAGAGGACGAGGCGTTCATTGGGCCCCACGTGGCCTTCACGAACGACAAGTACCCGAGGTCCTTCAGCACAGACTGGGAGGTCGTGCCGACTCTGGTCCGCAGGGGGGCCAGCGTGGGAGCCAACGCCACGATAGTGTGCGGCGTGACCATAGGGGAGTACGCCATGGTGGCGGCGGGGTCGGTCGTGACGAGGGACGTCCCTCCGCACGGCCTCGTCGCTGGAAACCCGGCCAGGCTGATCGGCTTCGTGTGCTACTGCGGCAGGCCGCTCACAGGTGAGCCCAGGGAGGAGGGAGACGCCCTAGTGTACAGGTGCGGCAGCTGCGGCAGGGAGGTCAGGGTCCAGAGGGAGCACTACAAGAGGATGCTGAGGGAGCGGGCCAGGTTCTCCGGCGGGAGACGGTGATGCGAGGGAGGGTGGGCTACTCCGGCCCCGCCCTGACGACTTCTCCCACCCTCGCCCTTTCGGAGATCTTCGCCTCCTCGCGGTAGACGACCCTTCCGACCCGACTGCCGGGCCCCAGGTAGACGCGCTCGCCCAGCACCTCCTCGCAGGACACCCAGGACAGGCGGACGATCTTACCCTCTATCCTCTTGGCCCTCAGCCTCCTCGAGCGTCTGAGCAACCCGAGGAGGTCGCCCTTCCTCCTCACGGTGACGGCCCTGGCGGAGATCCTGTCGATCTCGGAGCGGCCGGCGAGCCTCAGGTTGAACTCGTCGACCTCCACCGAACCGGCGGAGATCGTCCCGCCTATCGTCACGGCCCTCGCCAGCACCTCTCCCGCCTCGAGCCGGCCCCCCACCTTCACCGTCTCCGCCACCAGCCTGCCCCTCACCCTGGCGAGTCCGGCTACGGAGAACGACCTCGTCTCTACCGACCTCGCCGACAGCGTTCCGGCCACAGAGATGGTCTCAGAGCGGAGGGTCCCGCCCACCGTCAGCCTGCCGGCGACCGAGACCGTCTTGGCGGCCACGTCGCCCGGAGCCGTAGCCGACCCGGCGACCTTTAGGATCTCACCCTCCCGATACACCCCGGCCCCCCGGATCTCGACGTCTCCGCCCCTGGAATCCTCGCGATCGGGCATCTCATGTGTGGATGTGGGGTTCACGAAATTATCGTTCCCGTTCACTCGTGAGCGCGGCCCGGGCCGCCGATCCGAGGACCAGGGCGAGCTCGCCCCTCAGGAGCACGCCCTCCTCGCCCCTCGACCTGAGGGCCCCGAACGCCAGGCCGAAGGAGATGCCGGCCACCCAGAGTCCCAGCGAGACGAGGTTCAGGGGGAGGCCGAGGACCCGCGTCACGAACACGGAGGTCGCCTGCAGGGTCAGCCACCAGGTCAGGAGGAACAGCAGGCTTGGAACCGAGGTCAGGGCCAGGGCCTTGGACACGGCGGACCTCAGCCCCCCACCCCTAGACAGCAGGGAGAGATCGTGGATGGAGTAGACCAACCTGCTCCCCAGGTCCGATCCGCTCTTGAAGGCCAGGGCCGTGGCTATCATCGCCGGGAGGCCAGACCCGCGGGAGATCCACGCGCCGGCCGCCGCTGCCAGGACCCAGCTGGCCGTGTAGACCCGGTCCAGGGGGCTGGACTCGGCCAGGGGGGCCCTCAGAACTCTGGAGACCGCCGAGCTGACGATCTTCTGGAGCAGGTAGGCCGCGGACACGACCGCGCTCATCCCCGCGAGCGCCAGGGAGGCCAGCATGGAGGCCAGCTCAGCCGGGGTCATCGGGGATGCAGCGGCGCGCTGCCGTATAAACGCAGGTCTCTGGGTCAGGCCCACGTGGACCCCAGGCGGAGGGTGAGGCTCAGCAAGCTGCTCAGCCTGATCCTGAGGCACAGGCCGGATCTCGTTGGGATCAGGCTCGACGAATTCGGATTCGCAGACGTAGATCTGGAGGAGCTGGCTGAGAGGATATCGAGGCTGAGAGGCCTCGGCTGGGTCACGCCCCGGGACATAGAAGAGGTCGTGGCGTCTGACCCGAGGGGGAGGTTCGAGATAAGGGGAGGGAGGATCAGGGCAACCTACGGGCACAGCGTGCCCGTCAGCCCGCCGGTCGAGCCCGCGTCCGAAGTCCCGGAGGTCCTATTCCACGGGACCACGAGGAGATCCCTACCGCGGATCCTGAGAGAGGGGATAAGACCCATGGGGAGGAGGTTCGTCCACCTGTCCGCCACGGAGGAGGTCGCCGTGGAGGTCGCCAGGCGGCACGGGCGGGACGTCGTGGTGCTGGAGGTGAATTCTAGGGAGCTCGTCGGGAGAGGCCTGAAGCTCTGGAGGGGATCCGAACTTATCTATCTCACCGAATGGGTCCCCCCAGACCTTGTGCGAGTTAAGAGGGGGGCTGAGAATTCCTTAAAGCGCCCTCCGCCCCGGGACAAGCGCTGACCTCCGCCGTCGCCGGGCTCCCTGGCCCTCCCGGTCCGTCGTGAAATCCTCCTTCAAGCAACATTTTTGTCTGATGGCCGCCACATCGGTCGGAGCTCGATGGGCGCGAAGACCTTCTTTGGCGTGGAGCCCCTCGACGAGGCCCTCTCTGGCCTGGGCGCCGGCTCCCTGGTCCTCGTCTCAGGGGGACCGGGAACCGGAAAGACCGTTCTGGGGGTACAGTACCTCCACGAGGGGTGCTCCCGCGACGAGAGGTGCCTGGCCCTGATCGCCGGCTACCCCGAACCCGACTTCCTCAGGCAGGCCGACTCCCTCGGCAGATCCCTCGACGGCTTTCGGGCCTCCGGGAAGACCAAGATAAGGTCGCTAGAGATACCAGGGTCCTCGGTGGAGGCTGAGATGGCCCTGTTCACCATAGCTGACGAGATAGAGCAGTTTAAGCCGGGGAGGGTCCTCGTAGACGGTTTGGCCCACCTGATCTCTCCCCTGGAGTCCAGCTCCGCCCTGAGGATAATCTCCCAGAGGCTGCTGGAGACCGCCCGGCGGGTAGGCTCGGGCATCGTGGCCACGGTCTCGCCGGAGGCCCTCAGCAAGGAGATGTTGGTCGGAATCGCCTACCTCGCGGACGCCCTAATAGAGCTCTCGCTCCTGGAGGAGGAGAGAGGGGGGCTCGTGAGGAGGGCGAGGATAGTCAAGGTGAGGACTGCTTCTCCGTCCGAGCCGGTCACCACTTTCTCGATCTCACCCCGACACGGGGGAGTTCGTGTGATCACCCTCCCCCACTCCCTGGACACCGAGGAATCCCTCGACCTGGTCCCCACGGGAATAGACGGGCTGGACGAGATGCTGGGCGGTGGTCTGCCCAGGTCATCGCTCAACATCGTGGAGGGGCCCGTTGGATCGGGCAAGACTGTGCTGGGAACGGCCATGGCCGTGGCGTCGGCCAAGGCCGGCAGGAGGTCCACCATAGTGACCCTCGAGTCCTCGAGGGGCGCCGCGCTCAAGCTCGCGAGGTCCCTTGGCCTCTCGGAGGGTGACCCGCTGGAGGTCGCCTCGGTCGTCCCACAGGCCCTCGGTCCCCTCGAGCAGTTCGAGCTGATTGAGGAGCTGATCGAAAGGAGTGGATCGGAGTTCCTATTCGTGGACAGCCTCACGGCTATAGAGCACGCCGTCGGTCGAGAGGGGCTGATAGACTTCACCAGGTACCTCCAGTGGATGGCCAAGGAGAGGGGGATAACGATACTGTGCTCCCAGCTGGGCAGCGGGCACTTCGAGAAGGACACCAGGGCTGCCTCCCTCTACGCGGACACTGTCGTGCTCCTGAAGATAGTCGAGAGGGACGGGGTCCTCCGGAGGCTGGCGACTGTGCTCAAGTCCAGGAGGCTGGAGGGCCCGAGCGTGAGGTACATCATGGAGCTTAGCGGTGGGAGGATAAGATTCGTGAGGCCCTCCTGAGGCCTCTAACCACCTTTCGCCGCCCTCAGAACCTCCGAAGCAGCCCTCCAGGGATCCTCACTTCCCGTCACGTACCTCCCGACCATGACGAAGTCCGCGAGGCTGGAGAGCCGGGAGACTCCCTCGGGATCGAGGCCGCCGGCCGCCCCCACCCTCAGTCCGGTCCCCTTCAGCCTCGACAGGAGTTTGACATCCCTGAAGACGCCCTCGTCAACGCCGGTGTGGAGGCAGACCATCCCCACCCCGAGCCTGGAGGCCTCCAGGGCCCTCTGGACGGCCCTGTCCCCCAGCCCCAGCGTGTCGAGGAGGACAGTCCCCCCGAGGCCCCTCGCCGCCTCGACGGCCGACCTTATGGTGGCGTCTGGGGCCGCCCCCAGGACGCTCATGATGTTAGCCCCCGACTCAAGGGCCATCCTGGCCTCCAAGGCCCCCACGTCAGCCGTCTTCGTGTCTGCAAAGATCACAGCCTCTGGGAGGGCCTGCCTCAGCGCCCTGACCGCCCTGATTCCCTCCGCCTTTATCAGAGGGGTCCCGACCTCCAGGTGCCTTACCCCAGCCCTCCACACCTCGATCGCGATCCTGATCGCCCGCCCGAGGTCGACTAGGTCCAGGGACACGAAGATGTCCACAGGGGAAGGCGGGGGCGCAACAATATATTTGGTGAGCGGCGGGGCCAAGGGGATCGCCCCTGGGAGTCAGGGAGAGGGCGCTCCTGCTGGTGGACACGCTCAGGGAGAATCTGGCATCCATTGACGATGAGGCGGTCGACAGGCTGGCCCAGTCAATCCTCAGGACCCTCGGCGACAGGAGGATATTCGTCGTGGGGGCCGGCAGGTCGGGGCTCGTGGCGAGGGCTTTCGCCATGAGGCTTATGCACCTCGGCTTCTCGGTCCACGTGGTCGGAGAGACGACGACCCCCAGGATGGATCCCGGCGACCTCCTCATCGTCATAAGCGGGTCGGGAGAGACCCTCTACCCGGCGACCATCGCCGGGGAGGCGAAGAAGATCGGCGGGGTAATAGCCGCCATAACCAGCTACCCCGACTCCACGATTGGGAGGCTGGCCGACGTGGTCGTCACCATAAGGGGCAGGATAAGGCCCGAGGCCACGACGGACTACGAGTCGAGGCAGATCATGGGCATCCACGAGCCCCTAACCCCCCTCGGAACCCTGTTCGAGCTCTCAACCATGATATTCTGCGACGCCCTCATATCGGAGCTGGCGGCGAGGCTCGGGAAGACTGAGGAGGACATAGCGAGGCGCCACGCCAGCCTCGAGTGACGGGGGCCTCACCCCTCACGCGTCAGGACCCTCCGGTACTCCCTCACCTTGGAGAGCACCCTCCCTATCTCCGCGGCGGTCCTCGACGACTCCTCCTCCGTGACCCTCCTCAGGGGCCTGGCGGGGACTCCGGCCACGAGCCAGCCGGGCTCGACCTCCCTGCCCGGCGGGACCACCGCGCCGGCGGCCACGATGGAATACTCGCCGACCGTCGCCCCGTCGAGCACTATCGCCCCTATTCCGACCAGGGCCCCCCTCTCGACCCTCGCTCCGTGCACTATCGCCCCGTGGGACACCAGCGCGCCTGGTCCGACGGTCACGGGGTGCCCCTCGGGGGCCTCTATCAGGGCGTGCTCCAGCACGACCGATCTCTCCAGGATCCTCACCGGCTCGTCGTCCCCCCTGACGGCCGACCCGAAGAGGACCGCACAGTCAGGCCCAATCTCGACGTCTCCGGCGATCCTGGATCCAGGATCCACGAACGAGCTCGGGTGGACCCTCGGCCTCCGATCTCCATAGGGCACGAGAGGACCGGTCGTCTTGCACCCCCGGGAGAGTGGCGTCAGGCCTCCCTTATAGGGCGCGCCCCGGCCCGCCCCTCCGCCGAGGCCGGGGTGGCCCGCGCGCCTCCCCCCTCTCCGGCCGGTCACCTCTGATCCCCGACCCTCGGCTGGGCGGCCGCCCTGTACAGCAGGGGGATCGCCAGGAGGGCCATCTCCCTACCCCGGGGAGTCAGGGAGTACCACGTGGACACGGGCGGGCCCGGCTCCACCCTCCTGACCACGAGGCCCGCGGCCTGGAGCGCCCTGAGCTTGTCCGTGAGGACCCTCGACCCCACCCCAAGCGTCCTCTTGAGGGCGCTGAACCTCTGCTCCCCGCCCAGTAGGAGCACTATCATTATGGGCAGGACCCACCTCTGTGACAGGAGAGAGAACCCCTCCTGGAGCCTCTCAAGGGCCGCGACAAGCTCCTCCCTGCCAACCCCCCTCTCTTCGAGGACCCGTCGGAGGGTCTCCTCAATCCCCCTGACCGTGTGCTCGATCCTGGCCTCCACCAGGTCCATCACGGAGTCTGCCCAGCCGGGTTCCGTCATGCGGACCAGGTGGGTCTGCGCTCACCTCTTCCTTATAACGTGGCGCACCAGGTGCCCACCGCGCACCGGGTGATCGCATGGGGGAGAGGTACGACGTCGTGGTGGCGGGGGCCGGGACGGCCGGGGCCACGACCGCCTACTTCCTGGCCAGGGGCGGGTTGAGGGTCGCCCTGCTCGACATGAAGCCCAGGGAGGGGGTGGGAGACAAGGTCTGCGGCGACGCCATAGACGTCAGGCACTTCGACCGGGTGGGGATACCTCACCCAACCGGCCCGGAGGTCGAGGGCAGGTTTCGGGGCGTGAAGGTGTTCGCCCCCAACGAGGAGGACGCCGTCGTGGTGGGGGGCGAGGGGTACGCGCTGAACAGGTATCACTTCGGGCAGAGACTCCTCTCAATGGCCGAGCGGGCCGGGGCCGAGTTCTTCGGTGGGCACCACGCATTCGAGCCCCTGGTGAGCGGGTCAAACGTCCTCGGGGTCAGGGTGAGGGACCTCAGGGATGGGAGGGTCTTCGAGATCGAGTCGAGCGTGGTAGTCGACGCGACCGGCGCGACGGCGACCCTCAGGGGGAAGCTCCCTGAGGGGTGGTGGGTCTCCCACCGGGTGCCGAGGGAGGACCTCATAGCCGCCTACAGGGGCGAGCTCGAGGTTGAGGAGGTGCCCGAGCGGGAGAGGGGGTACGCCGTCATCTACCTCAACGTCGAGATAGCGCCCGGCGGATACTGGTGGTCCTTCCACAAGGGAGACAACTCCATAAACCTGGGGCTCGGCGTCCAGGCGATCCCGGGCAGTCCGAACCCCAGGAGGGTATACGAGGAGCGGCTGGAGCCCAGGTACAGGGTCAGGAGGAGGATCCACGTGGGCGGGGGGGTCGTCCCAACCAGGAGGACCGTCCCCTGCATGGTCTGGAACGGGTTCCTCGCCGTGGGAGACGCGATATGCGCCGCCAACCCGATCCACGGGGGAGGAATCGGCCCGAGCATGCTGGGCGCGAAGGCGGCCGCGGAGGCGATACTCGAGGCCAGCGAGGCAGGGGACTTCGGCGCGGCTGGCCTCTGGAGCTACCACAGGAGGTACCACGAACTCTACGGGGCCAAGCAGGCTGGACTCGACGTGCTGAGGCTCTACCTCCAGAGGCTGACCAACGACGACCTCAACTTCATAATCTCCTCGGGGGTCGTGTCCGGGGGGGACATCTACGACATCGGCACGAAGGGGAGGCTGGCGTCGGACATCGTCCGCAGGGTCACGTCCAGCCTGAAGCTCCTGAGGAGGCCCTCCATACTGAGGCAGCTGGTGAGGGTGAAGGACTACATGGACAGGGCCGTCGAGCTGTACTCCAACTTCCCCGAAACCCCCGACGGGTTCGAGAGGTGGTACGCCCAGGAGAGGGCGCTGTTTGAAGAGGTGAGGCGCTGGGTGGGGGGCGTCTGACCGAACAGGTCACCGGCCCGGAGGGAAGCGGCCGGCGTCAGCCGGCCCTCCTCCTCCTGACGACGAAGTAGTTGACCTTGTCGCACTGGGTGCACGCTATGAACACTCCGTACCTGCCCTTCCTCGGAACTGCCGGGGCGCCGCACTCCCTGCACCTGAGGGGCGTTTTCTCGCAGTTTCCCAGGCACCTTAGGTACCTGAGCGTCTTTCCAGACTTTGTGCGGATCCTCCCCCTCACCAGGGGGAGGCCACACTCGCAGAGGTCGGCGGTCACCTCCTCCCCCGGGTATAAGTTGTACTTCACGTCGCACTCCGGGTAGGCCGAGCAGGACACGAACCTGCCGTACCTCGACCTCCTGATCACCAGCGGAGACCCGCACTTGGGGCACGTCCCGACCTCCCTGGAAGCGCGCCTGTGGGCCCTGACGGCCTCCGCCAGCGACTGCCCCAGCTCGCCGCTCCTCTCCTCGAACTCCCTCGCGATCTCCTCGAGCCTATCCAGGGTGCTTCTCAGGAAATCCCTGTGGTCCAGCCTCCCGAGCTCAATCTCCTGCATGGCCCTGTCGAGCTGGGCCGTTAGCTCGGGGCTGACTATCTCCGGTACGCTCCTCTCCAGAGCCCTGATCACAGCCTCCCCTATGGGCGTCGGCCTGAAGCTCTTCCCCTCCACGTAGCCCCTCTCCCTCAGGATGTCGAGGATCTGGGCCCTGGTGTTCTTTGTCCCGAGCCCGAGCCTCTCCATCTCCCTTATGAGGCTCCTGGGGGTGTAGCGGGGCGGGGGCTGGGTCTCCTTCTCCTCTATCCTGACGTCGACGCACCTGAGCTCCTCGCCGGTCTCGACCCTTGGGAGCTCCCTGACCTCCGCCCTGGCGAAGGGGTAGACCCTCCTCCACCCCTGCTCCAGGACCACCCTCCCCGTCGCCCTGAACGGGTGACCTTCCACGACCACATCTACCCTGGTCCGCCTGTCCCTCCCGTCCGGCGAGAGCGTCGCCAGGACCCTCCTGGCGACTATTTCGTAGACCCTCGCGTGCCTCTTGGTGGGCAGGTCGTCGGGCCCCTTGGGGGCGCCGACCACGTGGATGCAGGGGTGCGCGGGGTCGCTCTTCTTTCCCTCCACGGGGCTGACCCTCATGTTCTCGAGGACCCACCTGGCGGCCTCTCTCAGGGGATCCCAGCTCCCTATCACCTTCACCATCGACTTGAACTCCTCCTCGCCCCACTCCTTGGGGTACCTCTGACTCTCAGTCCCTATGTAGCTTATGAGACCGGCCTCGTATAGCTGCTGGGCTATTCCCGTCGTCCTGTCGGCTATCTGCCTCGGGGTGAGCCCGGTTATCCTGCTGACCTCCACCTGCATGTCTGTGCCGTTGAAAGGCGGAGGCGGGGACACCCTGACCTCCCTCGACGTCACCTTGGCTGGACCCGACCTTCCCAGGACCTCCTCCCTGATCCTCTCGGCGAGTTCCCTGTCCCAGATCCTGTCCTGCCCCTTGGGGGGCAGGGCCTCCGCCTCGAACCTCTCCCCGCGGGGGGTCTCGAAGACGCCGGTGACGACGTAGTACTTCCTGGGGACGAAGTTTCTGATCTCCTCCTCCCTCTTGACTATCAGGGCGAGGGCCGGGCTCTGGACCCTGCCCCCCGAGAGCACCTTCACCCAGCTGTGCTCCCGGGTCGCGAGGGTGAGGGCCCTGGTGACGTTCGCCCCCCACTCGAGGTCCAGGACCCTCCTCGCCCAGCCGGCGTTGGCCCTCGGGTAGTCGAAGGGCTTCAGGTCAGAGAACGCCCTCCGGATCGCGTCCGGCGTCAGGGCTGAGAACTCCGCCCTGAGGATCTCCTTCTTCCCCTCCCACCTGAGGTACCTCAGGATCTCCAGGCCGATGGCAGATCCCTCGGTGTCAAGGTCCGTGGCCACGATGATCCTGTCCGCGTCCCTGCCCTCCTCCCTGATCACCTTGAGGTAGGCGGACTTCCCCCTTATCGGCCTGAAGGTGAGCTTCTCGGGGGGGTAGATCACGGGGAATGTCCACTCCTTCTTGGAGTCGGGGAAGTCGAGCTCAAGCACGTGCCCCGACGCTGGCACGACGACCCACTCCTCACCACCCCTCTCGAATCGGTAGACCGAAACTCGTCCCCTCCTCTCGGACTTGACGCTCTTCCCAGCCAAGACCTGAGCTATCTTCTGCGCCACCTTCGGCTTCTCAGTTATCACGAGGACCTTGGTCATGTCCCGGCCCGGGTTCCACCGGTGATTTAAGAGGTTGCCTGAGAGGTCGCGGAATCTCGGCCGACGCGAAGCGGCGTCGCGCGTGAGAGGAGGGGAGAAGTAACTCGCGGCCCCCAGCCGGGGATCCTTCCCTGTCGGCATGGTTCGAGGATAGAACCCTCTCATGACAGGAAACAGAAGTTATATCTGCCCCCTCGAACCTCCAGTCGGGTGGCGCAATGGCCGAGAGGTTCGGTGACACCCTGTACACCCGGGCCAAGGAGGCAGAACTCGGTGGGGAGAAGCACACTCCCCACATAGAGGCTCCTGATAGGGTGAAGGCTGGAGAGGAGTTCGAGGTCACGGTCATCGTCGGGAAGGGCGTGCCGCACCCGAACACGGTCGAGCACCACATCAAGTGGATACAGCTGTTCATCAGGGAGGACGACAGGCCCTACAATCCAGTTCACGTTGCGACGTTCGACCTGGGGCCGGGCTACGCCGAGCCCAAGGTCACGGTCAGGATGAGGCTCAGGAGGTCGTCGACCCTCTTCGCGCTGGAGTACTGCAACGTCCACGGGGTGTGGGAGAACTCGAAGAGGATCGAGGTCGAGTAGGCGGGTGATCAGGCTGGCCAAGTGGCGGTGCACGGTCTGCGGGTATGTTCTCGATGAGGAGAGGGGGGATCCGGCCCACGGGATAGCCCCCGGGACCAGGTTTGAGGATCTCCCCGACGACTGGGTGTGCCCCATATGCGGGGCCTCAAAGGAGCTCTTTGAGAGGATGGGCTGACAGCCGCTCCCCCCAGTTTTTCGATGACGATCACGTTGTCATTGAAAGGCCCTATTAGCGCCAACGATTCCCGCCTTCTCGGCAACTTCACCCAACCTGTGAACGTTACCGCGGAATCAGGGTCAGCGAATGATTGGTTTCTAATTCTAAACGAAAAAGGTTTCTTTTTCGAATGCTTTAATTACTACTAGAGGACGAGTGAATTCGAGCGCCAAATGGTGAAAACGACCAAGACCGGGCTCCTGCTGGACGAGAAGGACAGGGCCATCGTTCGGATGCTCATGAGGAACGGGAGATCCACCTACAGGGAGATGGCGGACTCGCTCGGAATAAGCGACGTCGCAGTCAGGAAGAGGTTGAACAGGCTGGAGAAGAGCGGAGTCATCTTGGGATACACGGCCATAGTGGATCCAAAGGCGCTGGGCTACAAGGTAGTGTCTCTCACTGGGGTGGACGTGGAGCCCGGGGATCTGATCAGGCTGGCCAGGGAGCTGGCCCAGAGAGATTACGTCAAGGGCGCCTGGATCACGGCCGGAGACCACGCGATAATGCTGGAGATATGGGCGAGGGACGAGGAGGAGATGGAGAACATCATCAAGGAGATCGAGCAGATGAGGGGAGTCACCAGAGTCTGTCCGGCGGTCGTCACGGAGACCCTCAAGACGAGGTGCTGAACTTGCTCGTGAGGGTCCTAGTGAATCCGAGAGCCAGGAGGAGGGCTGTGGAGGAGAGGAGCGGCGAACTCGTGGTGTGGGTTCGATCTCCCCCCTCGAGAGGGCGGGCAAATGAGGAGGCCAGGAGACTCCTGGCCGAGTACTTCGGCGTGAGCCAGGAGAGGGTGAGGCTCGTCAGGGGCCAGAGGTCCCGCCTGGAGGTGTTCGAGCTGGATCAGCCCGAGGGCGCATCGGAGAGGAGAGGTGGATGAGGGTCCGCGGCCTGTCGGATGGTGCCGCCTTGAGACGGGCCAACGGTTCCCCCCGTTGATTTTTCCCCTCATGCGCCCTACCCCTCAGTTAAATACGAGTTCGCGCCGAGGGAGTTTATGGGAAATGTATCGCGCCCGGCGGGGCTGTTGGTCCTGCTCGGGCTGCTCCTCGCCGTCAACCTGCCCGACATCACTCTGGGGGCGACCTCGCCCGTGGAGATTCGCGACAGGGAGTGCAGGTTTGACGGCAGCTGGACCTTGGTCAAGGACCACATGCCCGTAGGGCAGGTGTTCTACCCTAGACTGGCTACCCTGACGAAGGTTGAGGTCCTGCTGGAGAGCGTGTGGGGCGGGCAGACGCCCTTCACAGTCAAGCTCAGGAAGGGCTCCATAACGGGGCCCGTGTTGGCCTCAAAGAATTTCCTCTTTGGTCCGGGCTCTTCTGGGTGGGTCGCAATCGAGATAGATCCACCAATGACAGTCGAGCCCGGGGAGCCGTACGTCATCGAGGTCAGCACCATTTATCCGCTGGTCTGGCACGCCAACTCCGGTGGGGGGTGTCCCGGGCACGCGATCACCGACGGCTCGGCCGACAGCATAGACTACTTCTACAGGACCTGGGGCCTCAAGCCGGACTTCAGCATCGAGCTCAACGAGACGGAGGTCACCCTGAGGCAGGGAGAGACAGTCCGGCTGGAGGTGACCCTCTCGTCCGTCGACGGGGGATACGGCACTGTCCCGCTGCAGGTCTCCCCGGACCTCTCCGACAAGGGGGTGGCGCTCGAACTCGACGACGACTCGCTGGAGCTGCCTCCGGGCGGCGAGGTCACGACCACCCTCACCATCACGGCCTCCGAGGACGCCGACGTGGACGACTACGACGTGAGCGTCGCGGGCACCCTCTCGGGCTTCTGGGGCTTCGTGTCCGAGCAGGCGGACCTCACCGTCCACGTGGAGGAGGCTCCGAGGGACTTCGAGGTCCAGATCTCTCCCTCGGGCAGGACAGTCGAGGCCGGCTCGTCCACCACCTTCACCGTAGAGGTCACGCCCATCGGCAACTTCGACCAGACGGTCCACCTGAGCGTGACGGGCCTGCCGGAGGGGGCGACATACGAGTTCAGCAGGACGAGCGGCGTGCCCCCGTTCTCCTCGACCCTGACCATAGTGGTGGAGGCGGGCGCCCCGGAGGGGACGAGCCTGATATCCGTGACGGGGTCTGCCGGCAGCAAGGCTCACGTTGCGACCGCTCACCTCACGGTGCAGCGGACCGTGGAGCTGGACTTCTCGTTGTCCGTGTCCCCAACAAGTCGGAGCGTCTCGCCTGGAGAGGTGGCCGACTACACGATAGAGATAACGCCCATAGGCGGGTTCTCCGATCCCATAACGGTCAGTGTAGAGGGGCTTCCGCCAGACGCCACCTTCAGCGTCACTCAGACCGGAGCCTACGCTGCGACCCTCCACGTGCAGACTGGTGAGGCGGTGGGGAGCTTCATCCTGACCGTGACCGCCTCCGGGGGTGGGAAGACCCACTCGGCCTCTGTGACGCTGACGATAAGCCCGGGGGCGAGCACGCAGACGACCACGCCCCCGCCGAGCACCTCGCTCCCACAGGGCGGGTTCGACTTCGCCGTCTCCATATCCCCGGAGAGCGTGGCGGTGGCCCCGGGGGACGCCGTGACCTTCACGGTGACGGTTCAGTCTACATCCGGGACGCCGCAGCCGGTCTCACTCGCCGTCTCAGGCCTGCCCTCGGACTACACCCACCAGCTGACCCCCGAGACCCTGACCCCGACTGGCGTGGCCACGCTCGAGGTGAGAACGGGCTCGACGACCGGGAGCTTCACGGTGACGGTCACCGCCTCGGGAGAAGGGACTGTGAAGACTACCACGGCCACCCTGACCGTCCAGTCCTCCCAGCAGCCCATCCCCAGCAGGTGCGTGATCGCCACGGCGGCGTACGGGTCAGAGATGGCCCCCCAGGTGCAGATGCTGAGGGAGTTCAGGGACGACGACGTGGCCTCGACGTTCGCCGGGACCGCGTTCCTCAGGGTCTTCAACGCGTTCTACTACTCCTGGAGCCCTCCCGTGGCGGAGTTCATCTCAGAGAGGCCGACGCTCATGGCCGCCGTCAGGATGACCCTGACCCCGCTGATCTGGTCGCTCTCGGCCTCCAAGGGGTTGGTTGAGCTGGCGGGAGGCCCCTCAGAGGTCTCGGTGACGGCTGCGGGTGTGCTAGCCTCCTCCCTGCTTGGCCTGTCCTACCTGCTCGCGCCGATGGCGATCTCCCTCAGGATGGCTCGGAGAGACGTCGACGAGAGGTGGCTCAAGGCAATTGGGGCGACCTGGGCCGCGAGCGCCGCCGTCCTGGCGCTGGGAGTTTCCCTATCCGCCGAGACCCTCGCGGCCGCCGGCTCCGTCGGAGTAGTGCTCTCGGCGCTGGTCGCCGCGCCTGCCGCTCTGGTGTGGATCGGGGCTCGAGCCCTGACTGTGATGAGGACGTGAGCCCTCATCCCCCCCTAGTGGGACGCCTGCGGTGAGCCCGGGCTGTAGATCCCCGCAGCCTACAGCCTCGCCGGCCTGAAGCCGAGGCGAACCAGAACCCTGGGGTCGAACCTCACCCCAGCGTACTCGCTCCCGGCGGCCCCCACGACCCAGTCTCGCTCCAGGACCGATTCATCAATGAGGCACGGCATCTTGCCGACAGGAGCGAAGGGAGGGACCCCTCCGGGCCAAAAACCGGTGAGCGACTCCACCTCCTCCGGGGACGCTAGTCTGGGCTTCTTCAGGCCGGTCATCTCCCTGAGGACCCGGATGTCTACCCTCTTGTCTCCCCTGGTGACGACGGCCACGTATCTCCCCTTGGCGGTAAAGATGAGGGTCTTGATCACCCTGTCCAGCGGGACTCCCAGGGCCGAGGCCGCCCCCTCGGACGTGCGGCCGCTCTCTCCCTCGTGCCTGACGATCTCCCCATCGACGCCGAGCTCGGACATGAGCCTCAGCGTCCTCTCGATACCCGCCTCCGTGTCCTCCGACACGCGGGAGGGTGACGTTGGACGGGGATAAGCTTTCCCACTTAGGCCCTGCCAGCCATCTCATCGGCGTACCTCCTGAGGAACTCCACCATGAACCTGTGCCTCCCCTCCGCCAGCCTCCTCCCTGTCTCGCTCCTGATCCTCTCCCTGAGGTGGAGGAGCTTCGAGGCGAAGTGATACACGGCCGAGGGGTCCGGCCCCTCCAGGTTCATCTCGAGCCTCGGGGGGTTCTCCGGGTCCCAGTCGAGGATCCCGAGTCCCTCGGGGGAGCCGTAGAAGGCGGCGAACGCGAATGCCCTCGCTATCCCCCTGGCCCCCATGGCGTCGAGTAGGTCGGCCTCGCTCAGCGCCTGGGCCTCCGGGGTCTCAGCTCCCCTGCCAGCAAGCCGGGCCTCGTAGGAGGCGCCCACTATGGTCTCCGCCACCCTCTCGACGAGGTCCGCTGGCCACCCCAGCCTGGCGAGCTCGGACCTCGCCAGCTCCGCGGAGGCCCGGGGGTGGGCTGAGTGGCCAGCCTCAAGCCTGGGGGCCGCGTCGTGAAAGTAGGCCGCCGCCACCACGACAGCCTCGTCAGCGCCCAGCTCCCTCGCGATCTCCCTGGCCACGTTGACGACGGCCAGGACGTGGTCCCAGCCGTGGGCTGGGTCGCGGCCGTAGTACCTCCTGGCGGCGGAGGCTATTGCCTCCTCGTCCTCCCTAGAGAGGGATGCCATCGCCCGCCCCCGGCTCAGAGACCCTTATTACGGTGACCCGATGGGCGCGGGCGATGCCGCTGGCCGACGCGCTGAACAGGAGGCTGATCATGTTCACGGGGAAGGGCGGTGTGGGTAAGACGACTTGCTCGGCAGCAACCGCGCTGAGACTTGCAGACGGAGGGAAGAGGGTGCTCCTCGTGTCGAGCGACTTCCAGCCCTCGCTCAGCGACATCCTAGAGGTCGACGTGAGGGGGAGGCCGACGGAGGTCACGCCAAACCTCCGCGCCGTGGAGCTGGACGAGGATCTCGTCCTAGACATGTGGAAGCGGAGGTATGGGGACGAGGTCTACCACGTGGTCAGCTCGTTCCTACCCGTCGGGAGGGAGATAATAGACTACGTGGCTGGGGCTCCGGGGCTCGCCGAGGAGTTCCTGCTGGCCTACGTCCTCGACTTCTACCGATCCGGGGAGTACGACGCCATAGTGTGGGACACCGCGCCGGCCGGCGGAACGCTGAGGCTGATAAGGATACAGGAGCAGGTCTACTCTCACATGGGAGACGCGGCAAGGCTCTATCTTAGGATAAAGGGGACGCTGGAGAGGATAAGGAGGGGCGAGAGGTCCCCCCTGGAGATCATAGAGGAGTGGCGCGCCCTGGCCATGGACGTGCTGTCCATGCTGAGGTCCCCGGACGCGGGGGCGGTTCTGGTCACCATCCCCGAGGCCCTCTCGGTTGCCCAAACCTTGAGGGTCCACAGAGAGCTCGACTCCTTCGGATTGGAGATTTTGGGGGTCGTGGTCAACGAGTTGGTCCCCGACGAGGCCTGCTGCGAGTTCCTCAAGAGGAGGCGGGAGATGCAGGGGGCCCACCTGGCGGAGATATTGGCGAAGTTCGGAGAGTCCCCTGGGGTCACTGTCGTGCCCCTCTTCGAGTCGGAGATCAGGGGGCTGGACCAGCTGAGGAGGGTCGCCGACGTGCTCTACCCGGTACCCTAGCGGGGCCCCCTGACCTCGCCCCCAGCCGGCGCGCGGGGAGAGTTCTCTGCAAAATTTGGACGGGATGATAAATCGCCAGATCGAGAGGACCTTGACCGTTGCCGATAAGGGGAAGCCAGTCCCCCACGTAACCCCGTTTTTCATATCGGAAATGTTTTTTATCATTTTCAACGGGGCGACCCCGAGCGCTCATGGGCCCAGATCTGACCGTGATGATCGGCGGAGAGGCCGGGGACGGTA
>CAZQNA010000005.1:85418-163770 GCA_964594835.1 uncultured Nitrososphaerota archaeon | reverse complement strand
GCGCTCATGGGCCCAGATCTGACCGTGATGATCGGCGGAGAGGCCGGGGACGGTATTCGACAGGCGGGCCTCCTCATGGACAAGATGTTCGTCCGCGGCGGCCTCCACGTCTTCTCCGTCTTCGACTACCAGTCGCTGATAAGGGGGGGACACAACTACCACCTGGTCAGGGTATCGGAGAGGCCCGTCCGGGCCCCCCGCAGGGGGGTCGACGTCCTGATCGCCCTCAACGAGGACACCGTGAGCAGGCACTCCGGCGAGCTGGTCGAGGGCTCAGTCCTGCTCTACGACTCGGACTCGGTCAGGCCGGGGGACGCGGCCCCAGCCAGGGCCCTGCCCATGCCCCTCACCACCATGGCGAGGGAGGCAGGGGGCCCCATGATAGTCAGGAACTCGGCCGCCCTGGGGGCCCTCGTCCACCTGGTCGGATACGAGCTAGAGGCGCTCCTGGGGGTGCTGAAGAGCCAGTTCAAGCCGAAGGTGTACGAGGTGAATGAGAGGGCCGCCAGGGTGGGCTACGAGTACGCCAGGGAGAACTTCGAGCCTCACGGGGTGCGGCTGAGGGTCCGGGGGGACCGGGGGAGGCTCGTGATGACGGGGTCCGAGGCGTGCGCACTCGGCGCGGTGGCCGCGGGCATGAAGTTCTACGCCGCCTACCCCATGACGCCGGCTTCCCCCATACTCCACTACCTGGCGAGGATTCAGCGCGACGCCGGTATAGGCGTGATTCAGGCGGAGAGCGAGATCGCGGCCATCAACATGATCGTCGGGGCCGCCTACGCGGGAGTGAGATCGATGACGGGCACCTCGGGGGGCGGGTTCTCCCTGATGGTCGAGGCCCTCGGCCAGGCAGGCGGCACGGAGACCCCCATAGTGGTGGTCATAGCCCAGAGGCCGGGTCCCAGCACCGGCCTGCCCACGTACACCTCCCAGGCGGACCTGCTGTTCACAGTACACGCCTCCCAGGGTGAGTTCCCCAGGGTGGTCTGCGCCCCCGGCGACATAGAGGAGACCTTCTACCTCACAGCCGAGGCCTTCAACCTGGCGGAGAGGTTCCAGGTACCGACCATAATCCTGCTGGACAAGCACATCACCGAGAGCTTCATGGACGTGGAGCCCTTCGACACCCAGGCGGTGAGCATAGACAGGGGAAAACTCATCCGGGGGGAGTGGACGGGCCCCGGGGAGTACAGGAGGTACCTCATCACCGAGGACGGGATGTCTCCCAGGGCCATCCCCGGCACCAGGGGGGCCGTCGTGAAGCAGAACAGCTCGGAGCACAACGAGCTGGGCTGGGCCAGCGAGGACCCCGAGAACGCCAGGAGGATGCAGGAGAAGAGGCTGAAGAAGCTCAGGGCCATCTCGGAGGCGCTCAGGGGGAGGAGCGTCGAGGTCTGGGGCGATCCCTCGGCGGAGGTCGTCCTGCTCCACTGGGGCTCCACCAGGGGGGCCGTTCTGGAGGCTGCCGAGGCCCTATCGGAGGAGGGCGTCGGGGTCAGGGCGCTCAGGGTGGTCTACCTGTGGCCCTTCCCGTCCGAGGACGTCCTGGATGGCCTGAAGGGGGCGAAGAAGATAATCTCCGTCGAGCAGAACGCGACTGGTCAGCTGGCAAAGCTCCTGAGGATGGAGACCGGCGTGGAGGTGGACCACCTGGTCCTCAGGTACGATGGGAGGCCGTTCACGCCCGAGGACGTGGTGGAGGGGGTCAGGGGGGTGATCTGATGGTGACCGTCGCCGAGCTCGGGACCGCCAAGGGGAACACCTGGTGCCCCGGGTGCGGGAACTTCGCCATACTTATGGCGCTCAAGCGGACAATCGTCGAGCTGGAGCTCGAGCCCGAGAGAGTGGTCGTGGTGACGGGCATAGGGTGCCACGGCAAGATGGGGGACTACGTCGCTGTGAACAGCTTCCACACGATACACGGCCGGGTCCTCCCGCTGGCGACCGGAATAAAGCTGGCCAACCATGAGCTGGAGGTCATGGGCTTCGCCGGCGATGGAGACGCATACGCCATCGGTGTGGGGCACCTCCCGCACGCGATAAGGAGGAACGTGGACATCCTCTACGTCGTCCACAACAACAAGGTGTTCGGCCTTACCACCGGTCAGTTCACGCCCACCACGCCCAGGGGGATGAAGACCAGGTCCACGCCCTTCGGCGTCCCAGAGAACCCGCTCAACCCGCTGACCTTTGCCCTATCGCTGGGGGCCACCTTCGTAGCCAGGGGGTTCGCGGGGGACGCGGAGCACCTCACCTACCTCTTCAAGGAGGGGGTGAGGCACAGGGGCTTCGCCTTCATAGACGTGCTCCAGCCGTGCGTCACGTTCTACAACACCTACCCGTACTACAGGGAGAGGGTCTACAAGCTCGAGGACGTCGGACACGATCCGAGCGACTGGGAGGGCGCGTTCGAGAGGGCCAGGGAGGAGGAGGTCACGGGAGGAGAGAGGGTACCAATAGGGATCTTCTACAGGTCGGAGGAGCCGACTATCCTTGACGAGATGCCCCAGCTCAGGGGAGATCCCCTCGCCGAGCGAGAACTGAGGGTTGACGTGAGGGGGTTCCTCGAGGAGTTCAGGTGAGGTGGGCGAGGGAGTTTTATTTTCCCGGCCGCAGCCGGAGCCCGGGGCCGGGCGGACGGGTGGCGGGTTGACAGGCCCCCGGGCCGCCAACGCGGCCGCTCGCCCGGTCCCCCTGTTTGGGGGGCCTCCGCTTGATTCAGAGGGCGCTCCTCTCGCTGACCAGGGTCGCGGTGGACTGGTCGGAGGAGGCGGGATGCGAGGGCCCGCGATTCCTCCGCCGGATATCTGAGAGGATCTCCAGAGTGGCCAGGGAGGACGTGTGCCTGGGGTACAGGTCTGGGAAGAGTCGCCTGCGGGCCGTCGAGCAAGTGAGCGGATTGAGGCCCTACTGCCCACCCGTCCTCGAGGTCAGGCGGTACTCCATAGGCTTCACCTCCGCCAGGGTTCGGCTGCTCGTCCGGCCCAGGGCCGAGGCGGCCGACGTGGTGAGGCTCTGGAGGGAGGTCGCGAGGGCGGTCGAGCCCGCCCTGGACGGCGCCCTCAGGGGGAGGGGGATGCTCTCGCGACCCTACTCCCTCGTTCAGGTGATAGAGGGGGACTCTGTAGAGGACCTGCCGGCCGAGACTCTCTACGGCCTGTCCTCTCCCCTCGTGCGGGGGGAGATCAGCAGGAGGTTCGCGGAGTCCCGCTCGAGGAGGGACTGGGGGATCAGGCCAGGGGACTTCTACTTCCTCACGCCAACCGGCCTGACGTTTCAGCTCGGCGGGAGGAGGCGCGGGGCCAGGAGGAGGATGAGGGCATACATCGAGGTCGCGATAGACGTGGCCCTGGCCCAGGAGGTAGCCTTCACGAACCCTGCCGCCACGATGAGGGGAGACGGGCTCCTCAGGGCCCTGGTCCACCTCTCCCCCGACCTGTGGAGGTCGGGTCTCCTGATCAGGGAGAGGCCCCTGATGGCCTCCTACTCCAGGGTGGCCGAGGCCCTGAGGATAGACGACCACTACAGATCTCTCCTGAAGAGGCTGGGGGCGCTCCTCACCTCCGAGCAGATGAGGGCCCTGATCAGGGCCAAGAGCCTCGCCTACAGGCTTGGCCTCCCCCTCGGCATAGAGGAACCGATCAAGCTGGTCGGAGACGACTGCTTCTCGGTGATAGACGTCCTGGCGCTGAAGCACGCCGTGGACTCGATGGGGTTGGATCCGGAGCGAGGAATAGAGGTCCTGGGTCTCCTGCTCCCCTGGAGGATCCCGGAAGAAGATCTGAGGTGGGTTAAGAGGAGCGTGGGGTCCAGGGAGGACCACAGGGGGCTCGCCGCCACGGAGCTCGCCAGGCTCATACCCTCCATATCGCAGGGCAAGCTCTACTCCCTGCTTGGGGGGGAGTGCCCCCCGGGATGGCTTCTCCAGAGGAACGTGGGGAGGAAGGGGGCTGGACGCAGGCAGGTCCTGGTCTACGAGGTCAACACCTCGGTGGATCTGATCAGGGCGCTGGTCGCCGGGTGGTCGGCGAGCGTCTCAAGAGTCGCTAGGTGAGAGTGAGGAAAGGAGCTGCTCGAGCGCCTGCTCATACCTGAAGCGATTGCGCCCCTCGTCCCAGAGTTCCACGGGGATGCTCCAGTACGAGGGAGAAAAGTCGAGCAGGGGGATTGCGCCGGCCAGCTCTGATCCAAAAACTATCTTGAGCGACTGCATCACCTTTAGGACATCCCTCTCAGAGGTCAGAAGAATGCCCCAAGTCCCATTGATATCCCCCTCGACGTAGTAAGAGAGTGAGGTGGATATCGCCCCCAAGGCAGCTGAGATCTTGGGAAAGTCCCTCTGTTCGGACTTTATCAGGGCAGAGATGGGCCTCCCCAGTCTGAATCCTCCGATCGCATAGAGTCTCCTTATTATCCCCAGCTCTCTAAGCCTCCGGAGTCGTGACTCGGCCGAGGGAATTCCCATCGCCCTGACGGTCGATACGCTGACCCTGCCCCTTCGCAGGACCTGATTCACGATCATCAGGTCGTACCTGCTAAGTTTTGGAATCTCTGGCTCTCTTTTTCCTCGAATCTTGAACTCAACTCCTTCGCTCAGAAGCTTTACTGCCCTCCCCACATCCGCATCTGGATTGAAGGGCGCGCCCTTGTAGGAGAATGTCAGTCTGACCATCCTTGCAAGTCGTACCTTCTCTCCATCTAGCGCCCTCCTGAGGTGGGTGAGGCCCTCGCTGGGGAAGATTAACATGACAAATGAAGGGAGGCCGCGTGAGATCGGCCTCAGTATCCTGTAAGTGAAGGGAAATCTGGCAAACGCTCTTTCCATACCAGGAAGATCGGGTATCACGGCCAGGAGGCCTGCCAGGCCTATTCTTTCGAGTATGACATTTTCTGGTCCGCTAAGGATGCCTAGCGATGCGAGTTTAGACAGAGATTTTGAGACAGCCGACCTGGTGAACCCAATCCTTCTAGCCAACTCCTTTTGATTCAGATACGGGCTCCTTGCAAGTTCTTGGATGACCTTTCTCTGAACCTTTGACAACTTAATGGGTTCTAAGAGTCCCACCATCTCGCTAAATATGGAGAGATATTCTTCACGTGAGAGGTGTCTACCAACATTGTTGAGATTCCTAACCAGTTGAAGTATTCGTCTGAGCACATTAAGGAGGGCCCTCCTAGGTAGTGGGGAGAGTGTTTCTGGAGCATTGTAGAGTGGGAATCTGGGGTCCCAGACCACTTCCGTACACTCTCTCCACCAACTCACCTCGGCACCGGAGTAGGCCCAGGAGAGGTCATAAATCAGACCTAGATCATCTAGATTTCCTGGAATAAATAGATTAAATGCCTCTCTTTTCAGAACAACCGACAATTTTTTCTCATCAAGTCGCGAACTAAGAATCAAAGACCTACCTCGGTTCAGGGCGCCGGCCCTGTACCCCTTACCAACCGGAAAATCCTCTAATTCTATAATTTCGGGGATAGGCCTAATAGGTGACAGTCCCAGCTCGAAGGAAGCTACCTCGACGGTAGATCTAAATTCCCTATGAAGCCAGTCTGTATCAGCCAGAGAAACCATCTGACAAATTCACCCGAAATTTCAGGAGAGGACAAGTGAGCTCTGATTGTCCAAAGCTACGTAGGCTTCTACTTACGGTTTTGAAGGTCGCCTGAGGTATCCAATGACCTTCTTCTCCTTCACCAGATGTCCGATGAATTGGTGAGCGATATGGAGGGTCCTGGAGGTCCCATCCCTGTGCCACCGGATGCCCCCGGATAGTTATCCTCGAAGGGTTTCGGTAATAAGTATGCGAGCTCCGGCCCGGAACACCCTCGCTGGGTGGGGCGGGGGTAGAAGAGCTAGGATACTTTCGTCACAGACGAAATTTACTTTTTTTGCCCTCATTTGGAAATTTTGCCCCATCAGCATTAAGACTCCCATTTGACAGACCCCTTAGATGCCCTTCAGGGCTAGGCGAGCCATCAGCGTGATATTAGCGCCGGCGTGCGACGAACCATGGCTTATCACGAGGTTGTACACTTACCTCAGCGGTACCAGCTTTCAACCAGAGATGGTCATGCTTGCCTCCGTAAACAACTCAGACTTGACCGTATCTAGGCTCAAAGAGGCCTTCAAACTCAAGTACAGGTGGGTTAGAGTCGAAAGGGTTAGCCTAGAAGGCTCCGTCGATGAGTGGCTGGAACCACTCTGCCTCTCCCTTAGTGAAGTGAGGCCAGACTCAGTTACGGCCCTAGTGTCGTGCTCCTCACCGGAGCTTGCCGCCGTGCTGTCTTTGGCGGCTCAGCTAGGTCCACTAGAGGGCGTCTACTCCGTCTCAATGAAGGTCTCCGAGAGGAGGATAGAGAGGTGGAGGGATCTTCTCTTAGGGTACGGAGAGCTGAGCAGGGAGGTCTTAGAGGAGATTTTCTGGCCAAGCAGGTCTGACTTCCAGATTCATCGCATTCCCGTTCTCCCGGTACCTGCTTCACTCTCGAGCAAAATTGCAGACCTGCTGAAGGGGGGTGGATCTCTAGGAGACCGGGACCTGGCGGCCACCCTAGTGAGGGCCGGTCTACTTGACATCGAGCCGACCGGTAGGGTGAGGGCCACACATGTCGGAAGATCGGTTCTGAGGGGCATCTCGGCCCTCGAGGGGGCCGACTGCAGCGGCGAGCCGATAGTTAGGTGGGAGGAGACCTGACTTGCCGCTTGCGATTCTTCTTCCCATGTGCGCCTCTGGAGCGCCGGTGGACGCCGAGTCTCTCAATGAGGCGGTGGAGTGGGCTCTCTCTGGGGTGAGAGAGCTAGTCCGCGGGGGCAAGTCCGCCAACCTGATCCTGCTGGCCCCCGGGGAGATCCCCACGCGGATCCGCGCTGGGGGCCTCGGGGGATCGAACCTACCGATCAGGCTGGTCTTCGCCAACCTCGATGGGTCTTCCCTGGGGAATCATCCCTGCGGCTCGGGGGAGGCGGCCTTCTCCGCCTGCGTATCGATTCTATCTTCCGTGGAGGCCGATACCGTAATATTCCTGCTCCCCTGGGGGGAGCTTGATTCCCTGACGTCGTCCGCCCTGCTGGGGGCCTTGGCCCACTCGCTGGCTTCAGGTAGAAGGTTGACCTTGGTGGCCAGGAGGGGCCGAAGACTTTCGAACAGGTCCGGGGTCGCCGACCTCCCTCCCGAGAGGGTGCTGGAGGTCGCCCGAGTCGCCGAGTCCCTCTCAAGGGTTGTCGTGGAGCCGCACAGGGAGTCCCTCTGGGTGGAACTCTTCGAGACTTCTAGATCACTCGAGCCGTGCTCAGTCGCCGAGCTCGTCAGGGAAGCGGCCCTGCTATCTCTTGGAGTGTCGTTGGGGACCCCGATCGTCGTTCACCTTCATCTAAGCAGGCTGCTCAGCCGAGTCGGCGAGGAGGTCGCGAGATCCGCCTCTCACACCTCGGCTATCGACGCCGTCCCGATTCTCCTGAGGGAGTTCGCCCTGAGGGCGGCCGAGGCGCTCGGGGTGGGTCCCTGGACGAGGCCCGGGGAGCTCCCCTCTGAGCTCATAGCCGGCCTGCTCCGCGCCTACAGGCGGAGTGGGATGGCCCTCCAGTATCACCTGCTCCTCTCAGAGGTCTCGGGCACCGTGGAGGATCCGGGCAGCGGTTCAAGCTCCGGGTCCACGCTCTCCAGCTTCCTACTGGAGAGGAGGGCCGCCGAGTGCAGGGTCGGCGAACTCCCGGCGGGAGCCCCTCTCTTCAGGCTGTGGTTCCTGGCCGGAGGGACGTTGGACTTCCTCAGGTCCGAGCGGGACCCGGAGAGATTGAGGGAAGAACTCGGAGCCTGGCTAGAGCGGCTTATGGCGGCCCGGCACGACTCAAGGGCGGCCAGGCTCCTAGAGGAAGCTCTCTCGGCGAGATACACTAGGGAGCACGTGAGGAACTTCCTGGCCCACTCCGGCCTGGTCCACTACGTGGTGAGGGATGTCGCGCCCAGGGGGGACGGCGGATACCTGGTGCTGTACGACGAGGCGGCCGTCGAGGGCATTGAGGAGGTCCTTATCAGGGACCTCCTCGGCGCGGCCGTCGAGGTGGAGGGGGCCGCCGTGTCCGTCGGCTAGGACCGGCCTCACCTCTCCTCCACCCTCCACAGCCCGCGTATCACCGCAAGGACGGCCATCACTATGCCGGAGCCGGCCGCCGAGGCGGGACCTGCCCTGGCCGCGGGCGAGGCGCAGGCGGCGTCGTCCCCGAGGGAGAGGTTCACCCTGAGTCCGACCGATGGACGCGGCGTCGAGTTCCCCCAGCTGGGGACTGGACCCTCACGGGGCTCCTCGCTTGAGGGGACCGTCGGTGTGAGGTTCGGGGGTGGAGTGGCTGACGGGCGAGGGTGCTGCTCTCGGATCGCGAGTATGGTCGCCTCGTCAACCGCCCTGAGCCCCCCTCCCTCCGCCACGGCCAAGATACGGACTTCCCCGACCCTGGTGGCCGCGGCCCTGTAGCCGAGCGCCTCGGTCTCTCCCGACCCCAGGAGTACCGAGTCCTCTATCTGCGCGGGCGCGGCCCCGCTCAGGTGAACCCTGATGGACAGGTTGACCGGATCCTCCCCCACGTTGCTGACGGAGAGCGAGAACGTGAACGGCCTCCCGACCGTGACCGAGAGGGGGGCCCTGATCTCGAGTCCCACGCCCTCCGTCCTCACCCGGAAGCTGAATGTGGAGGTCTCGGAGATCATCCGCCCGGTCCCCCACTCTCGACCGGAGGCCTCGACCGAGAGTTCGTAGACGCCAGGCTCCCCCGGGGCGGTCAGGGAGAAGGCCGCCTCGGAGAATTCTCCCGCGGATAGGTCTCCCAGAGACCTGGCCTCGCGTCCGACCCTCACGACCGCGTCTCGCACCGTGGCCTGCCCCGAGTTGGACACCGTGACCCTGAGCTGGATTCTTTCGCCGGGGCGCACGGCCGCCGGTCCTGACACGCTGAGCGCGAGCCTCGCCGGTTTGAGCACCTCGACCATGAGGCTCGCGACGGCAGACTCCACGTAATCCCCCTCCTCGACCCGCAAGACGAGCTCGTGGCTGCCGGGCCTGGCGCCGGACGTGTCCCATGGCAGCGTCGCGAGGCCGCTCGGGTCCGTGTCGTCGGACCCCAGGTGCGCCCCCTCAGTCTCGTCGAGGAGGTGCACCCGGACTCCGCTGAGGGGAGAGCCCAGCTCGTCGGTCACCCTGACCGTGATCCTCACCACCTGACCCCGAACCACCTGGGGGGCCGCGGCCGCCAGAGAGGGTGCGAGGGCAAAGACTGAGAGGGCCGCGGCCAGGGCCGCCCTGCTTCGCGTCATCTCAGCCGCCCTCGACGGAGACTATCTCGATCGTCGGACGGACCCAGAGCTCCATCCTGAGGGACGTCCCCCTCACCTCCGTGTAGTCTCCCCCTCCCGCGGGTGTAACGGTCAGGCTTATGGGTCCCCTCTCCCACCCGCTCGGAACCGTGAAGGAGAGCGAGAAGCGACCGCCGCTCACTGACCCGGTCGCCAGAACGCTGGATCCCCTCCTGAGTTCGACAGTCCCAGAGGTCACGCCCTCTACCCTCCCCTGGACCCTCACGCTCTCTCCTCTGTGAACCCTCCCCGGGCCCTCCGCCTCGATCGTCACCAGCGCCCACACCTCTACAGACACCGAGGTTGAAGACGACTCGACGTACAGGTCGGGCTGCTCCGGGACCGCCACGGTCAGCGTCTTGGGTCCGAGCGGGAAGTCGGAGGGGACCCTCCACGAGAGGGTGAAGCTCCCGTCGGGCCCCGTACTCGTCGAAGCCAGTACGTCCCCGCCGTTCAGAAGCTGGACCGTCGCTCCGGCCACAGGGTTTCCCAGCTCGTCCCTGACGACCCCGACGACCGAGAGCACCTCGCCGCGGTAGACCCTGGACTGGGCCAGGGCCTGGACAGCCACGAAGGACAGCGCTATCAGGGAGGCGGCCACGACTCCCCTCAGACGAGAAGACAAGCGAATCAGCCTCCCGCCCCGACCCTGACTATCGTGATCTCAGGCCTGGTCCAAACCTCTATCAGGCCGCCGGGCGCGTAGGCCTCCTCGTACAAGTCGTCTCCCGCGAACCTCGCTCCAACGTCTATGGTCCCCGCCCTCACGGCCTGGAGCGTGAAGGTGGACCCCGACTCGACTCGAACGTCGTTTGCGTCCAGGTAGAGGGTAACAGGCCTGCCCCTGATCTCTTGGCCCGTGGCTGAGTCCCTCAACACGACGGTCAACTCGATGGTGTCCCCGACGTGGACCCTGGCCGGAAACCTCAGCTCCAGGGAGCACGACCTCCTGGAGGGGGATCTCCTGACCCTGACCGTGACCCTCTCCGAGCTGGGAGAGTGAGAGGAGTCGCCCGAGAAGCTCACGGTCACGGTGTAGGTTCCCTCCTCCGAGGGTGCGGTGAACGAGACTCCCCACCCGCCGTCCGCGGAGGTCGTCGCCACCTCGGTCCTGCCCCCGAAGGAGACCCTCACGCTGGCCCCGCCTATGGGGTGATTCCACCAGTCGGCCTGGTCGGCCTCGAACAGGCCTCCCGTCACTGTGAACTGCTCACCCGGCTCGACCGGGTTGGGGCTCGCCGCCGCGGTCAGCCTCGTGGCAGTCCTTCCGCTGGCCCCGCTGCCGCCGCCACCGCCCTGGTCGGAGTCGCTCCCGCTGCCGCCCGCGTCTCCGTCAGAAACCTCGGTGGAGGCGCACCTCGTTATCGTCTGATACCCGCTCCCGTCGGGGGCGTCCCCGTCGAACACGAGCCTGACGCAGGAAGTCCACGTGCCGGGCCTGTCTGCCCTGAGCGTCCACGAGTTCCTGTAGCTCACAGGGACGTCGGCGTGGGTCCACTGGGGGGACTGATCGTAGTACCTCTCCCGCCCTCCGGGGTCCCTGGTCCACATGGTGGCGTACACCGTGCCCGACTCCAGCCCGTCGACCGTGATGCTCACCGAGGTGGTGATGGAGCCCCCTACCTCCACCTCGCTGGGTGAGACCGTGACGCCGAGGGAGTACGAGGGGCTGGAGGCCGCCGCCCAGAGGGGAACCGCGGCCAGGGCCGCCAGCACGACGGCCGCCCGACTCCTCCCGCTCATCGGATCCCCGAGAGCGGGGAGCGCCGCCGGCTATCCCCGGGACGCGGCGACAAAGTTTACCCCCCGCCCCCAACCTCCAGCCTGAACAGCACCCTCCCGCCGCAGGAGAGGGGCGGGCCTGGGTCCGGACAGGACAGGGTGGGAGGGTCACCCAGGGAGAGCTCCTGGGGGTCGTGGCCGTGCCCAAGGGCCCAGAGAATTGCGGCCATCCCCAGCAGGGCGTGAAGGCAGATCGCCCCACCCTGCGAGTCCACCGAGAAGCCTCCCCTCACGACGAACCTGTCTCCCTCCGAGTGAACGGGGCACCTCCCCTCGACCCTCTCCACAGTGACCCACACGTCGGGCATCCACCATCCCACCGCTCCGCTTAATTAACCGGAGTCGGCGGCGGACCCGAGGTGTCGCGGATACCCAGGTGGACCCTAGTCACCCTGGCCGCGTTCCTGGCGACGGTCGTACTGGGATACGCGGGTATCCTGGATGAGGCGTCGGCCGTCTGCCTCGGCTCGCTGCTGCCGACCCTGGCCTGGGTGGCGTACGTCAGGAGCTGGGACTACAGGGAGCCCGAGCCCCTCAGGACCATAGGTGCCGCCTTCCTGATCGGCGCGATCAGCGTGATACCGGCCATCCTGGCAGAGATAGCCCTCGAGACCGGCAGCCCCCTCGTGGACGGCGTCCTGGTAGCCCCGATGATCGAAGAGCTCGTGAAACCCCTGGGCCTCTACGCGCTCTGGATGAGCGCGGAGGTGGACGACGAGCTCGACGTGATGTTCTACGCCGCCACGAGCGCCATGGGGTTCGCCTGGGTTGAGAACCTCTTCGCGGGCCTGGGTGGGCTCAGCGAGATGGGAATCGAGGGGTGGGCCATCGTGGCCACCGGGAGGGGCCTCATGTCGACCGTCGGCCACGCGGCAGACTCCAGCGTCATGGGCCTGGGGTTGGGCAGGCTGAAGTTCTCCGGGGAGGGGGGCACGAGGCTGCTCAGGTGGTACGGCGGGGCGGTCGTCCTCCACGCCGGGTGGAACTGGCTTGTCGACGCGGCCGGGTACTCGGACATAGCCCTGCTCGGCCTGTTCGCCGGCCCGCTGTTCCTGGCAAAGCTCCTGTCTCGGGCGGTGAGGGCCGCCTATCTGAGGTCCTCCTACGTGGACTACAAGGTGGTGTCGGTGGAGGGGTGAGCGCCCCGGGCCTCAGCCCATGCCGCCCCACCTGGGCCTGACGTGGGTCCTCGCGTAGTCCAGGAACTCGTCCGGCGTGGAGAACCTCTTGTTGCAGAAGGCCGTGTAGAACGGGCTCGGCCTCCCCTCCCTCCCCCATATGAGGTAGACGTCCCTCCCCAGAACCTTGTGGGCGTACATCATCTCGCAGGCCACGCCCGGGGAGGGGATTCCCAGCGGGTTGTAGACTATCACCATGTTCGCCGACTCTATCATGGCGAAGTCCCTCTTCACGATCTGACCCTCGATCAGCGGGTCCACCGAGGCCAGCTCCTGATATGTGTACCTGTACACGGCCTCCTCTCGACCGTAGCTGACAGCTATCTCTATCTCCTCGTCTGGATCGGGCTCCCTGCCCTCAGACCTGGCCCTGTTCTCGTACTCCTCCAGCTTGGACAGGATCACGCCCTCGGCCATGGTGGCCGGGTCGAACACCACCACCCCAAGCTCGTCCAGCTCGTCCACGAACCTCTCCTTCCTGGCCTCGAACTCCCGGTAGACGTCGGGCGGCACGTGGGTCATGGGGAAGCTGATGTAGGCCTTGGGCTTCTCGGGGTGGACCACTATGTCCGCGAAGACCCGGGGCGGGTGAGCCCTTGCGATCACGTAGAACTCTGCCTTGGTCCACCTGGCCAGTTCCTCAACGAGCATGGTCTCCTGCTCCCTCCAGGAGGCTAGGTCCCTCAGGGAAAACCTCTGAGTCCTCCACTCTGGGTCGGCCTCGAGCCTCTCCCTGACAGGCATGATGTCGTCGACGACCACGACGAAGGCGTCCGGCCTGAGCCTCATGACGTCGTCTAGGTCGAGGCCAGTTATCAGAGTCCCTCCCCAGAAGAAGGTCGCGGGGGACCTCACCATGTAGAATCCAGGATCCCTCTCGATCTCCTGGCGGATCTCCTCGACGGCCTCCCTCCTTATGGAGATCAGCCTCTCCCTCAAGAGGTTCAAAACGTTCTCCTCAGTTATCTCGAGGCCGTACCTCTCCTTCGCCACCCTGGCCATCCTGTCGAACAGCCTCTCGACCCTGACCTCGTAGCCCCACTCCTCGGCCAGCCGCGCAGCCTCGAGCATCCTCTCGTAGGTCCCGCTCCCCGCGGGGCCCGAGAATATCACGACCCTCCTCTCCACCTGCACGCGCGGCCGGCCGGGCGGCAGAAAATGAAGGTATCGGACCTGAAGCCCACCCCGTCCACCTTATCTCTCTCCCGAGGCCCGATCGATCCGTGACCATAATCCTGCTGGTTAGGAGGGAGCAGCCAGAGAGCCAGGAGGCCCTGAGGCTGATAAGGTCTCTGGGACTCGACGTGAAGGTCGTCTACGCCGACGATCCCAGGGTGGCCCCCTACCTCGTCCAGTCGATCGGCACGGCGGTCACGCCGGCGCTCGTGACGGGCAGAACCGTGCTCCCTGGGCTTAGACTGGTCAGGAGCTATCTCATGCACGCCTCTCAGGCCTGAGAGGCTCCTCGGATCAGAAGAGGAACTCCAGGGATAGGCCCAACCCCTCCGCCGCCTCTTCGGCCCTCTCCCTGAACCTGCGGAGCCAGCCAGCCTGGTCGGCCGCGTAGGCCTTCAGCTCCTCGGCGAGGTCGGCCCGTCCGGCCAAGGCAACCCTTAGGGAGCTGGAAACCCCGGGCCTGAACCTCAGGGCATCAACCAAAACCCTCAGCGGCCTCGCGTCGGCGATCGCCCTGAGGAGGATTGAGATCTGCCTGTCGGTTATTCCCGGAAGGACTGGCGCCAGGAAGGCGAAGGTCCTCAGCCCCTCGGAGGACGCCCTCCGGAGCGCGGCCAGCCTGGCCTCGGTGGGCGGGGCTCGGGGCTCCAGGACCCCAATCGCCCCACCGAAGCCGCTCAGGGAGAAGCCCACCTCCGCGTCCAGGCGCTTCAGGAGATCGATGTCCCTCAGGATGAGTGGGGACTTCGTCAACAGGGAGACATCAAACCCGGGGTGACGCAGGAGGACCTCGAGACACCTCCTGGTCAGCTCGAACCTCGCCTCGACGGGCTGGTAGGGGTCCGTGGACGTGCCCACCTCGACCAGCCCCGGCCTGGCCGAGGAGAGCTCCCTGTCCAGGAGTCGGTGGACGTTGACCTTCGGGTGCACGTGGAGCCCCCAGACGTGATCGGGGAACCTCCTCCTGGTGATCCACGCGGCGTAGCAGTACCTGCACCCGTGCAGGCAGCCGTAGTACGGATTGACGGCGTAGTCTATCCCCTCTATCCTGCTGCGGGTGAGGGCCGACCTGGCGAAGACCGGCCTCACGACTACGCTCCGCCCGCTCGGGTCCAAGTCGGGGCGCGCACCTCCTCCGGGATCCGATTCGACCGGAGACCGCGACACGTTAAATACAGGGGGGAGCCGCCAGACCCGATGCGATCCTCGGCCGCGGCGCTCGTGGCGCTGGTGCTCATCCAGGCCGCCGCCCTGTCGGCCCTGCCTAGCGTGGGTCAGAAGGTCGACTTCTCGCTCACGACCAGGGACGGGACCCACATATCATCGGAGGACCTGGGGTGGGACGCCGTCGTCCTCGTCTTCTTCCAGCACAACTGCCCCCACTGCAGGACCGACCTTCCCAGGATGGCCCAGGCCCTCAAGGCCTGCAGGACCCCCCTGAACTACGTCGTAGTTGCCGTGGGCGTCAGCGGAGACCCCAACGCCGACTACGAGCTGTTCCTCTCCGTGGGGGCGGAGGGCTGGAAGTACGCCGACGGGACCAGCGAGCTGGTGGGGGCCTTCCAGCTGAGGGCGACCCCGACGTGGTTCGTCCTGGACTCCTCCTCCAAGGTGGTCCTGGCCCAGCAGGGCAGCCCCGGGGGTGAGACCCTCTGCTCCATGCTGGGGGGAGTCCTCGGGGGGACGGGGAGGTACCCCTACCTCCTCGTGGGGTCCGACGTCGACGAGCAGCGCGCGGAGCAGTTCTCGGCGTCGATGGGAGGGGCAGTGGTGAGATCCCTCCCAGAGAAGGCCTCGTACGTGGTCGTCGGTGGTCCCTTCGCGCACGCGGGGCAGGCCGTGATAAACCCCGCCAAGGCGGCAGCGTCGCACATGGGGGTCTACTTCTCGAAGGCCGGCGGGACGATAATGATGGAGGTCAGGCCTCTGGACCAGACCTACTCAGTCTCGGGCTCTGACTGGGCAAAGAGGGACTACGCGGTCGTCTTCACCTATCGAGAGAGGATGAGGTACGTGGCGGGGGCGATGGGATGCACGAGGTACGGGACCTGGGCCGCCCTGGTCTGGCTGAGCGAGAACGTGGGCAGCCTGGGCCCGGACACCGGCATCGTCCTCCTGTGGGAGGACTTGAACTCCGACGGCTCGGTGCAGCCCTCCGAGGCCTCCGTCGTCGGGACCTTCCACGCCCCCTGAGGAGACCGACGTCAGGGTAGAGAGAACAGGTCGCCTAGGGTTCTCAGGACGTGATTCGGCCTCTCACGGGCGCCCTTCAGGTCTCCCTCGCCAGCGACGCCGGTGAGCACCAGCGCTGAGTCGAGCCCCACGGCCCTGGCCCCCGCGACGTCTGTGTCGAGCCTGTCTCCGATCACCAGCACCCTCTCCGGCTCCACGCCCAGGGCCTGAAGGGCGACCTCGAAGATGGGCCTGTGGGGCTTCCCCACGTTTATCTCGGGCTCCCTCCCGGACGCGGCCTCCAGGGCCGCGAGCATGGTTCCGGCCCCTGGCATCAGCCCCCTCTCGGTGGGGAAGGTCTTGTCCGGGTTTGTGGCGACGAACAGGGCTCCCCTCCTTATCGCCTCGGCCGCGGCCCCCAGCTTGGAGTAGGTCAGCGAGGGGTCCATGCCCACGACGACCGCGTCAACCTCAGCGGTCCAGCAGTCGGCCTGGGAGACCAGGGAGTGGCCCTGAAGAACCAGCTCCACGCACAGCCCGGTGTCCCCGACCGGAAAGACGCTCAGCCTCCCGTACCTCTCGACGAGGTACCTGGAGGTGGCGTATCCACTGTTGACCACGTCTCCCTCCTCCGCCCACCCGACGCCGACGGACCTGAGCCTCTGGACGTACTGCGACCTGCTCCTGGTGGAGTTGTTGGTGAGGAACACCACGGCCTTCCCCATCGAGTGGAGCCTGTTGACCGCCCCGACAGCCTCCGGGAACACCTTGGACCCGGCCCAGAGGACTCCGTCGAGGTCGACCAGGTATCCGTCGTACCTCTCGGCGAGCGTGGGCATCCAGCGACGGGCCCGCCCATACATTATATTTCGGGTGAGGTCCCTGCGCCCGGGGCCCTTGTCCGTCGAACGGGAGGTCCGCCGGAAGGTCGTGGCCGTCATCCCGGCGTACAACGAGGAGGGGAGGATCGGGGACGTCGTCGCGAGGGCGAGGAATTTCGTCGACCTCGTGATAGTGGTAGACGACGGGAGCTCCGACCGGACGGCCCAAGAGGCCAGGGGGGCGGGGGCCTCGGTCCTGGTCCACCCGGTCAACATGGGCAAGTGGGCCGCGCTGCGGGACGGCGTCGAGGAGGCCCTCCGGGCGGGCGCCGAAGTCGTGGTCACCCTCGACGCAGACGGGCAGCACCCCCCCGAGGAGATCCCCCACCTCCTGGCGGCCCTATCGGGGGCGGACGTGGCCCTCGGGTTCAGGTCGCGGGAGGGGATGCCCGCAGTCAGGAGGCTCTCGAACCTGATCACGACGGGCCTCCTGAGGGCCCTCTTCGGGGTCAGGGTGAGGGACTCGCAGTGCGGGTTCAGGGCCTACGGGAGGGCGGCCGCCGAGGTCCTGCTGCGGGTGAAGGGGGCGGGGTACGAGGGGGAGACGGAGTCCCTGGTGAGGCTGGCCGAGGCCGGGATGAGGTTTGCCGAGGTCCCCGTCAGCACGATATACGCCGGGGAGAGGTCCAAGATCAGGGCCGCCAGGGACATATACCGCTTCCTGAGCACCGTCGTAAGGCTAAGGCTGGGGCTCGGGCGGCGCGGGTAGGAGTTCGGGTCTTCCTTCAGGTCAGGAGCAGGTCAAAGGCCAGGACCTGCAGGGCGACCATGAGTATGGCCTCACCGAGGTCTATCTTGCCGTCGTCCCTGACAGAGAACTTGAGCATCAGGGCGGAGGCTGTGGTCACGCCCATCTGGGCCACTACGTAGTCGTCCAGGGGTATGGGCCTCACGGTAGCCACCAGGCCGACCGCCAGCAGCGCGAGTATGGTCACCCCGCTGAGGGCGTTGCCTAGGCCTATCTCGACGTCTCCCTTGGCGGCGGAGATTATCGCGACGCCGTTCTCGGGGACCGTGCCCACCAGCGCCAGGGCCGCCGCTGCGTGGATCACGTCGAGCCCTCCCAGAGATGTCAGCTCCTCGACGAGGTAGACGAGTACCTCGGCCGAAAGGAAGACGGGGAGCATCGCGGCCAGCGCGGCCGCCAGGTGCCTGGCCGAGCCTCCGGTCCCCTCCCGCCGCCCACCCGACCTGGAGGCCAGCATGACCACGTAGGACAGGTAGGCCGTCAGGAGGATCGGGCCCACGCTCCTCGGAAGGTGGTCGGAGTGCCCGGAGAAGAGCCTGGCCATGGAGACTATTGAGAGGGCCAGGTACGCGGTGAGGGTGAAGGCTATGGCGTTCAGCTCGTCGCTCATGGCCTCCTTTGGAACCTCCACCATCCCCCTCCCGGACTTTATGGACGCCGCGGCGGCCGTCGCGGAGACTATCACCGTGGCGGTCCCGACGCTCATCATGACCGTGAGGACGGCCACCTCGACGACCTCCGGATCGCCCGACATGATCGCCGTGAGGGTCAGCGCGATCTCAGGGAGGCTGGACGCCAGGGAGCTGAGGACTCCCGTCAGGTAGGGGGGAGCACCCGCGGCGGCGGAGAACTTCCCCAGCGACACGACGGCGGCCTCGGAGGACCTGGCGATGAGCCACCCCAGGATCACCAGGGACGCGACGAACAGGGCCAGCGGGCTGACGTGGATCCACCCAAGCCTGTACCCGAACACCGTAGCCAGGTCGATCGCGGACAGGCAGGCCAGCAGGGTCAGCTCCAGCTTCCTCAGTTCGGATCACCCCTTCCAGAGAGGAGGCTCGGCTCCTCCTGGTTGACGAACCTGGACGAGGGCCTCTCGTCGTACCCGGCGGATGCCGGCCTGCCGAGCCTGATGAAGATTATCTGGACAATCCTCATCCCCGGGTAGAGCCTCACGGGGACGACGTTCTCGTTGAATATCTCCAGGACCACCGGAACGGGCTTGATCAGGCCGGTCCCAGGGTTCACCAGGCCCGCAGCGTGCACTATGACCCCCATCCTCGCCACGCTGCTCCTCCCCTCTAGGAAGGCGGCGAGGCCCTTCGAGAGCGCTATTCTCTCCACAGTCCTCGCCAGGACGAACTGACCTGGTTGAAGCGTGAACGGCCCGCCGCCCGTGTCGACCAGCTCGGCACCCCTGTCCACGGTCTCCAGCCTGGCGGGGTCCACCTCCCCGTCTCCCCTGAAGACCTTGAACAGGCTGTCCAGCCTGAGGTCCACGGAGCAGGGGCCGACGCTGTCCGGATCGAAGGGCTCTATCCTTATGTCTCCTGACCTCATGGCCTCTCTTATCTCCAAGTCGGACAGTATCAGCTCAGACCCTCAGCGCTTGACCCACCGGCAATTAAACGGTTTGCCCCGAGAGCCTGACCTCGACCTCCCTGATCCTGGCGAGTTCCTCCTCGGCGATCTCCCTCTGCCAGTCCTCGAGCCCCGGGAAGGTGAGGAGGGTCCTTATGGCTTCCTCGGCGGACCTCAGGTGACCCCTGACATTCCCAGGCGCCCAGCTCACCCCGTCAAAGAGCGCCGACTGCCTCTCCGAGAAGTCTCCGGGCTGATCGAGCCCGGGAACGTACATCCCCACCATGTCGGCGAAGGTCTCGCGACCCACGACTCCGCCCAGCAGCGTCGGCTCCCGCCTCGTCCCCCACGCGTGCAGGTCCGGCCCGTAGAGGACCATGTCGTAGTCGTTGGAGGCCAGGGCGGCGAGGTCGACGAGGGCGACCGCCACGATCCTCTCCACCCCCCTGGAGAGGGCGAACTCCGCAATCCTCCGCAGGCCGACCTCTGTTATGAAGCCGTAGAGTACGAGGTTCTTGACGCGGGAGGACCTCCCCTCAATCTCCTCCATGGCCCTCTCCAGAGAGACGATCCCCGTCCTGCCTGTGGCCTCCGTGTCAGGCTTGATCAGGGTCACCTCCGCGCCCTCGGGGACCTCGGAGAACTCCGAGAACGTGACCCTCACCTCCCTGACGGACTGACCGGTGTGGTCCCTCTCAGACGTGACGACGTACTCCGGACGGACGTAAGCCTCGCGGAGGGTCAGGCCCGCCCCCCTAAACGCGTCAGCCACCCGATAGCCGGGGCCAGCCCTCAAGACGTGGAGGATGAGCGGCTGGCCCTCGAGGACCCCGACCCTTGAGATGAGCTCGACCCCCCCGCGAGCGACGGACAGGCACCTCCTGTCGAGTTCTCCCAGGACAACGTGAGGCCACGCGGCGATCTCGCGGGCCTCGGCGCTGTCTAGGAGGTAGACCTCCACCCCCCCGTCAGCGTGGAGTCGCAGCCTGTATACCCTGAACCCCGGCGGCTCGATTGAGCGATCCCTGATCGGGGAGTCCATGTCAACCCCGTGCTGATCCGCCAGCGACCTTAGGTCTACTGACCTCCCCCTGACTTGGACCTCTATATCCGGCCCTCCCAGCCGGTTCCGGGATGAGAGAAAAAAGTTGCGGGTCACGTCCTGAGCTTGGCCGAGAGGAGGACGAGGGTGAGGTCGGCCAGCCCGTCCAGCCCAGACGACCTGAGCTCCCGCTCTATCGCCCTGATCACCGCCGGCCTGCTTATTCCAAAGGCCCTCTCAGCCTCAAGAAGCTCTCTCGCCGCGAATATGGCCACCTCCTCTTCCTCCATGGTTATCTCCCGCGAGGTTATGGCCCTCGCCAGCACCTCGAAGCTCGCCCTCATGCCCTCCCTGACCTCAGGCGGGACGCCGGACCAGTAGACCTCAGAGGCGGCCTCTATAGCCCTGCGGAGGGCATTCCTGTCGATCTTGTCCCCCGCGAGCTCCAGAGTCCTGACGGCCTCGAACAAAGACAGGATGGCCAGGCTCAGGCCTACACCCCCCGGCAGATCACCCGCACTCCGGCTGAGCCCTGCTCAGCCAGGCGAAGATCTCCCCGAACACCCTGGCGGCCGCCCCAGTGAGGTCTCCGGGGTCCTCTCCCCCCTCGGAGGGGGCCACGGTCAGCATGTGGGCCAGCCGCTCGACGTCCCTGAGGGCCTCCTCCGGGAGGTTCACCCTGCGGGCGGACTCCACGAGCTCCTCGGCGGTGTCTCGGAGCATCTCGTCCGCCTCATCGGTCAGCCCGGCCATGAACGCTAGGGAGGCCTTGGCCACGCTGGACCCCAGCGTGAAGAGGGCCCTCTCCTCCGGGTCCATCTCGAGGTACAGGACCCACCTGGTGGTTCGAATGGTCCGATCCAGCGCCTCGAGGCGGCCCTCCATCCAGTCACCCTCCCCGGCCACCAGCCTCTTCCTGAACTCGTCGACGAAGTCCGCCTCCCAACCCCCCAGCAGGTCCATTCCGAAGGCCCTGAAGGAGGCCGAGACCACCGACAGGTGGTCGAGCACGTACTCTGTGAGCTCCTCGTCGGAGGATCCCAGGCTCTCCCCGAGTATGGAGAGTATGGCGAGCAGGAGCGTCGAGCTGTATCCGAAGTTGAACGCCAGGAACCTGTGCCTCCCGTCCCTGTCGGGCATGGGTTGACCTGGTTAGAGGGGCGGGCGGCGTTATAAATTCAGGTCGGGCCCCCGAGGAGGTGCGCTGCCTCCCGGGATGCCACCTCTGCTGCCTGGAGACGGAGATGCCGCTCACTGAGGACGACGTGATCAGGCTGGCGAGCCTGGGGTACGACGTGGAGGAGTTCGCCGAGTTCAGGGGAGGCGCCCTCAGGCTGAGGAACGTCGGGGGCAGGTGCGTGTTTCTGGACGAGCGGGGGAGGTGTCGGGTGTACGAGAGTCGCCCGACGGGCTGCAGGGCGTACCCCGTCGTGATAGACGCGGACACCGGCGAGTGTCTCCTCGACGACTTCTGCCCCGCGGCCGACACGGTCGATCCCGGGGAGTTCAGGTCGTGGTGCGAGCTCGCGAGGAGGGTGGTATCGTCGGCCCTCAGGAGATGGCCCCCCGGCTAGAGAAATTGCTCGAGCCCCCTCGGCCCGGGGATCAGCCCGATCCTGACGATCTCGCCCCACACGGGCAGAGAGACGTTGTACACGGGTATCCCGTCGACCTGGGCTCTCCTCGCCCCGTGGTGGGCGTGACCGTGTATCACGAGGGACGGCCTCCTCCTCCGAATGACCCTCTCAAGAGACGGGTTGCCAAGCATGGGCCATATCCTCCTGTCCTCACCGACCAGCGTCTTGAAGGTCGGTGAGTAGTGGGTCAGGAGTATGGAGGGCCTGTCTCCAGCCCTGGCCAGGAGCTCGTCAATCAGCTCCACCCTCCTCCTGTAGATCTCCTCGATTCCGGGCACGTTTCTCCTCTGCCAGGAGGTCGGCCTTCTCAGAGAGCCCCTGCTCCCGACGATCCACAGCCTCGTCCCGGCGACGCTCAGCTCGATCGCCTGATCGTCCAGCCACGTGACCCTGTTCCCGTACCTCTCGAGCAGGGGCCCCTTGGAGTCGTCGAACTCCTCGTTCCCGAACACGGCCACTATCGGGGACCCGAGCCCCTCGACGAGTTCCAGCACCCTGGCGAACTCGCCCACGTCCCCCCGGAGGACCATGTCTCCGGCCAGGAGGACCAGGTCGGCGCGCCCCTGGAACCTCTCCACCGCCTCCACGAACTGGGAGAGGTACCGCGGGGAGTGGACGTCCCCCGTCGCCGCGATGACGATCTCCCTGCCTCCCGGCCCGGGCACCGCGGCGGCGGGCGCGGAAAGCGTTAATTCCTTACCCCCTCTCCGCCGGGAGGTGACGCGTCGCGGGGAGCCGGGGTGGAGGTCGAGGGCGGCCGAGGCCCTGCGGAAGATCGTGAGGCTCTTCTCGGGGAGGGAGCCCTGGTGGAGGAGGGAGGGGCTATCCCCCTTCTGGGTCGCGGTCACCATAGCGGTCTCGCCGAGGACCACGGCCAAGCTCGAGAGGGAGGCCGCGAAGAGGCTGATGGAGAGGTTCCCCGGCGGGGCCCGGGACATAGCCGAGGCCCCGCTGGAGGAGATTGAGGACGCCATACGGGTCTCCGGGATGTACAGGTCCAAGGCCCGGGCGGTCAGGGCCCTGGCCGAGTGGGAGCTGAGGGGGCCGGGGATCGCCTCCCTGGCGGATCGCGACCTTGAGGAGGCCAGGAGTGAGCTGACGTCCCTGCCCGGGATCGGAGACAAGGTGGCCGACGTCATCCTAATGGCCCTGGGGCACCCCGTCCTGCCGGTGGACGTTCACGTGGGGAGGGTCGCCAGGAGGCTCGGGCTGGTCCGGGAGGGGGCGGGATACTCCGAGATCAGGCGCGCGCTCGAGGAGGTCTTCCCTCCGGGGGAGAGGATGCGGGCCCACTTCGCCCTCATAGACTTCGGCAGGAGGGTTTGCAGGGCGCGCCCGCTCTGCGATAGGTGCCCGGTGGCAGACGCGTGCCCCTCGCGGAGGGAGGGCGGGGAGGCGCGATAAGTTTATGAATCGGACGGCCGGGGCCCGCCGCGGCGTGAGCCATGCCCGAGATAGTCTGCCCCTCCTGCGGGGCCCACTTCAAGATTGAGGAGATGGACTACGAGGGGGAGGTCACCTGTCCATCCTGCAAGGCCCTCCTGCACGTGATCATCTCCGAGGGAGTCGTTGAGGAGGTCGACCTCATAGAGGAGGGCTTCGAAGAGGAGAGCTGGCTGGAAGACGAGGACCTCTGGGAGACGGAGGAGGAAGAGGAGGAGGACTGGGGTCTGGCGGAGGAGGACTTCTGGGAGGAGGAGTGACGGCCTGAGAGGAGATCTCACCAGGCTATGGAGAAGTCCGTGTACTCTCCCCTCGGGTCCTCCCAGCGCTCCTCCACCGAGTCAACCCTGGCGAACGCCGGGCCCCTCCAGCACAATTCAACGAGCTTCCTGAGCGCCTCTTCCTCGCCCTCGGCCACCACCTCCACCGTTCCGTCGGGTAGGTTCTTCACGTAGCCCCTCAGGCCGAGGGACCGCGCGTTCCTCCAGACGAACGCCCTGAAACCGACCCCCTGAACTATCCCGCTGATCCTGATGTGAACCCTCCTCTCGGCCACTTCAAATCCCTCCGGGGGTCCTCCACCATCCCAAAAAGATTTCCCGGCCCGGGGGGAGAAAAATGGGAGGGATGGGGGCCGAGGGCCCTCAGCCCTTCAGACCCGCGCGCTCGAGGAGGAGTTCCCACTCGTAGTCGACCATCTCCTGGAAGCGCTTGATCATCCACCTGTTCTCGGGCTCGAACATGTGCCTGAACCTGCGCTGGGTCTTCAGGTACTCCTCGACGGGCTTCTTCCGGTCTGGGTTCTTGGCTATGGCCAGGCTCGGCGGCGAGATCCTCCACTCCACGCCGTCTATCACCTCGTAGAGCGGGAAGACGCACGTCTCCACGGCCAGCCTGGAGATGGCTATGGACTCCTCCGGGGCGTTGTACCACCCCCTGTTGCAGGTGGAGAACGCCCTGATGAACACCGGGCCGTCGGTCTCGAACCCCCTCCTGAACTTGACCAGCGCGTCGTTCCAGTAGTAGGGTGAGACCGTCGCGACGTAGGGTATCCTGTGGGCCGCGATTATGTCGACGAGGGGCTTCTTCCCCACGGGCTTGCCCGGGATCACCCTGCCGGCGGGCGTCGTGGTGGTCCAGGCGCCGTAGGGAGTGCTCCCGGACCTCTGAATGCCCGTGTTCATGTAGGCCTCGTTGTCGTAGAGCACGTACATGAACTTGTGGCCCCTCTCCAGCGCTCCGGAGAGCGCCTGGAGGCCTATGTCGTAGGTGCCTCCGTCCCCGCCGAAGACGACAATGTCGTAGTCCAGCTCGATGTCCGGATCTCCCTCGAACCTCCGGTCCCTGAGGAGCTTCTTCTGGGCCCTCTCAACCCCAGATGCCACGGCTGCCGCGTTCTCGAAGGCGTTGTGCGCCCAGGGGACCTGCCAGGCGGTGTACGGGAATATCGTGGTGGCCACCTCCAGGCACCCGGTGGCGTTCAGCACCACGACCGGCTTCCTGGCCGCCATCATGACCTGCCTGACTATGGTTCCAGCGACGCAGCCAGCGCATAGCCTGTGACCGGGGGTTATTCCCGTGAAGCCCCTCTCGTGCATCTCCTTCGCGATCTGCCTGAGGTTCGGAACCCACTTCGTCTCGGCCACATCAACCACCCCCTACTCCCTCACCCCCGGGAAGGTTATCCTGGGCCTCTCAGGCTCCTCTCTGGCGCTCAGGACCTCCTCAGCGATCTTCTTCAGCAGCTTGGGCGGCATGTCCCTTCCTCCAAGCCCGTAGATGTATCCCAGGACCGGAGGCCTGTCCCTGAGAGCGTAGAGGGCCGACCTCACCTCCAGGAACAGCGGGCCGCCCTCTGCGCCGAAGCTCGCGCTCCTGTCCAGCACCCCGACGGAGGAGACCCCCGAGGCGAACCTCCTGATCTCGTCGGCCGGGAAGGGCCTGAAGGTCCTGACCCTGACGGAGCCGACCCTCTTGCCCTCCTCCCTCAGCTCGTCGACGACCGCCTTCATGGTGCCCATCGTGCTCCCGATCCCGATTATGAGGACGTCCGCGTCGTCTGCCCTGTAGGGATCGAGCAGGCCGTCGCCGTAGGACCTCCCGCTGATCTCGGCGAACTCCCTGTGAATCTGCTTGATCACCTCCGGGGCCCTGCCCATGGCCTCGATCTGCTGCATCTTGTGCTCGAAGTAGTAGTCGTAGAGGTCCAGCGGGCCTATTGAGATCGGGTACCTGGGGTTCAGCATGAACGGGATGTCCTTCTCGCCGTAGAACTCGGGCAGCCTTATCTTTGAGGGCTTCCTGTAACCCACAAAGTCCGACACCACGTCTTCAGGCAGGATCTGGACGTTCTGCATAGTGTGGGAGATCAGGAAGCCGTCCAGCATTACCATGACCGGGAGCTGGACGTCCTCGTGCTCCGCTATCCTGAAGGCCTGGATCGTGTTGTCGTAAGCCTCCTGGGCGTCCTCACTGTAGATCTGGATCCAGCCAGAGTCCCTGGCTCCCATAGAGTCGCTGTGGTCACAGTGGATGTTGATGGGGGCGCTCAGTGCCCTGTTGACGACTGCCATCACCACCGGGGCCCTGCTGGACGCGACGATGTAGAGGATCTCCCACATGAGGGCCAGGCCGTTGGCGGCCGTGGCCGTGAATGCCCTCGCCCCGGCGACCGAGGCGCCCCAGGAGGCGCTCAGGGCGCTGTGCTCGCTCTCGACCCTGATTATCTCGGAGTCCATCAGACCGTCGTGGATGAACTCGGCTATCCTCTCCATGATTATCGTCTGGGGGGTTATCGGGAAGGCGGCCACGACGTCGACGTTGCTCTGCCTAGCCGCCCAGGCAACCGCCTCATCCCCATTGAGGGACATCATCCTCTGCTGGATGGACTTGGCCATCTCGCTCACCCCGACGATCATCCCCTAACCATCTCGATGGCCTTGGTCGGGCACTCGTGCGCGCAGATCCCGCAGCCCTTGCAGTGCTCGTAGTCAACCGTGGGGAAGCCGTCTCCGTCCCAGACTATGGAGCTGTCCGGGCAGAACACCCAGCACAGGCCGCACTTGATGCACTTCTCGTTGTCGATGACGGGCTTGAAGACCCTCCAGTCGCCGGTCTTGTACTTGGCCGCCGGCTCGAACGGAACCCCTCCTATGGGAATCTCCCTCCAACCCTTCAGAGCAGACATCAAGCGGTCACCTCCGCCTTAGCCGGGGAGTGGGCCACCTCGCTGAACGCCCTCCTCACAGCCTTGACGTTCTTCTCCCCTATCTCTCCCTTCCACCTCTCCCGGATCGACCCCTCGACCGCCTCCAGAGGTACGACCCCCGTGGCCTTGATCACGGCCCCGAGCATCGGGGTGTTGGTCACGGCCCTGCCTATCTCGTCGAGGGCGAGGGACACGGCATCCATGGTCCACACGTGGATGCTGTCGGGAACGTTGAGCCTGGACCTCAGGGCCTCAGGGGACTCGTCTGTGTCCGCGATGAGGTGCCCCCCGGGCCTGAGGCCACCCAAGATCGCGTCCCTGTCTGAGAGGAGGGTCCTGTCTATGACGACAACAACGTCTGGCTCGTAGATCATGGAGTGGACGACTATGGGCCTTTCGTCGATTCTGTTGAAGGCCAAGACGGGCGCGCCGGTCCTCTCCGGTCCGAACTGTGGGAAGGACTGCGCGTACTTCCCCGTGCCTATGGCCGCAGAGGCCAGGACCGCAGAGGCGCTCCAGACGCCCTGGCCCCCCCGGCCGTGCCACCTGATTTCGAGCATTCGGGGACACCCCCGCGACCCGCCCCCGGGACGTAAAAAACGTTGACACAGTAGAGCGGGGACTAATCTCCTCCCCCGACGGGCCCCCCAACCCACCCGGATCAGGCTGAACTGGGATCTGAACCGTTCGGATGGTGCTGAGGGCCCCCCGAGGCCCCTGCAGGGCTGAGAATAACTTAAATACCCTCGTGTCGGCGAGGGACCGCGAGGTGATCTATTGGGACAGCACGAGCACGTTCACGATAGAATAATTGACGAAAAGACGGCTTCCGAACTCAAGGCCAGGCTCGAGGCCGAGATGGGGGACCCGGTAGAGGTCGTCACGGTGGTGGGGAGTCACAACGCCGAGTACTCCCAGTGGACGGCCCAGCTCATAAGGGAGATAGCCGAGCTGAGCGAGAAGGTGGTTCCCAGGATAGTCGACGTGAACAACGGTAGGGAAGAGGCGGAGGAACTCGGGGTCGACCCCAGGAGGACGCCCACCGTCCTGATAGGACCCGACAGGGTGGCGATCAGGTACACGGGCGCCCCCTCGGGCTACGAGGCGTGGGCCTTCCTAGAGACCATAATACTCACCTCCAAGGGCGAGAGCGGGCTCTCTCAGGGCACTGTGGGGGCGCTCAGGAAGCTCGCAGAGCTCGGTAAGCGAGTCAGGCTCCAGGTCTACGTGACGCCGACCTGTCCCTACTGCCCCCACCAGGTGCTCCTGGCCAACAAGTTCGCCATAGCGGTCCCGAAGACCATAGAGTCCGAGACCGTGGAGGCCTGGGAGAACCCGGACCTGGCGGACTCGCTGGGGGTGAGCGCCGTCCCAGACACGGTCGTTTACGTCCTCGAGGACGGGGAGTGGGTGGCGAAGGGCAGGCTGGTGGGGGTCCAGCCGGAGGAGAAGTTCGCCGTCGACGTGGTCATGTCGGCGCTGGGCGGGGAGTGAGAGGATGCCCTCCATTCTCGTCACCAACGACGACGGCGTCAACTCCCCGGCCCTACGGGCGATGTGGCGGGCGCTGCTGGACAGGGAGGTCGGAGAGGTCACCTGCGTCGTTCCAGAGAGGGAGATGAGCGCCGCCGGGAAGGGGGTGACCCTGCACAAGCCCCTCAGGGTCAGGGAGATCTACGCCAAGCTGGGGAGGGGGAGATACGGGAAGGCCTACCTGGTCAGCGGGACGCCCGGCGACTGCGTGATGATAGCCCTGGGGGAGATCATGGCCGACCGCCCCGACCTTGTCCTCAGCGGGATAAACATGGGGGACAACATAACCGTGGACAACCTGTTCACCAGCGGGACGATAGCCGGGGCCATCCAGGGCGTCCTCAACGGGATCCCCGCCGTGGCCTTCTCCGCCGAGATACCCGAGGCCCACAGGCCCACCACCCCCGAGGCGTTCTCCACCCACGGCAGGGTCGCCGCCGAGATCGCGGCGTGGGTCCTCGAGAACGGCCTCCCGGAGGGGGTGGATCTACTGAACGTGAACTTCCCGTTCCGAATCTCAGACGACACCCCGGTGAGGCTGACCAGGCTGGGGTGGACGAAGTTCGAGAACTACATCTTGGAGAGGCTCGACCCCCGGGGCAAGCCCTACTACTGGATCGGCTCGAACCCCCTGAGCGTGGGGGAGAGGGAGAGGGGGACCGACCTGTACGCGCTCATGGTGGAGAGGGCGATCTCCATCACGCCCATAAGGCTCCAGGCCACCTTCCCCCTGAAGTTCGGGGACAGGGACTGCGAGCTCATGAAGAAGAGGGCCTCGGAGGCGAGCAAGAGGCTCCAAGATCTCGTCAGGCACCTCAAGTCGTTCCTGGGAGAGGTCGCTAAGGTGAGGGTGCCCAGGCGCGGGGGAGAGGTTAAGTCATAGTCGGCGCGCCGGACCCCGGTGACCGCCTTGAGGCCGAAGGTGGGCAGCTACCTGGACGTCCCTGAGGAGCCCGTCGACGTGGCCGTCAACACGACCATCAGGTGGCTGATCTCCAGGAGGGACGGGGCCCCGAACTTCGCCATGAGGGTATTCAGGGTTGGTCCTGGAGGTTCGATCCCGACCCACTCCCACGACTGGGAGCACGAGATCTTCGTCCTCAGGGGCAGCGGGATGGTCAGGATCGGCGGGGAGGAGTACCGGGTGGGCGAGGGGACCTTCCTCTACATACCCCCCAACGTGGAGCACTACTACGAGAACACGGGGGAGGGGGACCTGGAGTTCCTGTGCCTGATCCCCCTCAAGGGAGTCCCCCCGGACAGGTAGGCGGACGGATATCACACGTCCAGGGCCACGAAGCCGTAGGGGGTCTTGAGAGTCCTCATGATCTGCGAGTCCAGCTCGAAGACGAAGACCTCTAGTGTCGGCTCCACCACCGCCTCCAGGAGGTGCCCGGCCAGGATCCCTGACTCTCCGGCCAGCGAGATGTGGAGGTGCGTGAAGAGACTCCCGCCCTCCCTGACGGAGACGTTGCCCAGCAGGGAGACCACCTCGTGGAACCCCTTGACGGACCTCTCCCTGTAGACCCCCGCCGAGGGATCGTAGACTCCGACCCTCGCCTCCCTCACCCCGCCTATCCCGAGCACCGCCGCGCCCTTCACGCCCAGGTCCCCGAGCCTGTCGGTGAGTGTGGAGACGACCTCCTCCCCCGGATCAAGCCTGAGAACGTGGACGGCCCTCAGGTTCGCCCTCATCAGCCCTCACCCACCGGGTAGAGGATCGGCAGCTGGGCCCCCTCGGGCGACAGGACCACGATGAACCTGGTGCCGTTGGCCTGGAGCTGCGCCAGGTTCTGGAGTAGGACGTAGAGCTGGGCCACGGCCTCTCGATTACCACCGGCCTGGGCTATCAGCTCTATGGCGTCGGACAGAGCCTTGGCCTGAATCACCCTCGCCTGCGCCTCCCCCTGGGCCTCCATTATCTTAGCCTGAGCCGACGCGTTGGCCAGGATGAGGGTCCTGTTCCTCTCGTACTGGGCGGCTATCATCCTCTGCTGGGCCGCCAGCTTCTCCTGAATCGCGTTCATGAACTCGTCGGGCAGCCTTATGTTCCTCACGTAGACCTCGTCTATCACGAAGGCCCCTCCGACCTTCTCGTCCGCGTCCAGGTTCCTCTGCAGGCGCTCCATTATCTCCAGCCCGATCCTCTGGCGGACCTCCGATATCATGGCGGCCTCGTACTGCGCCACCACGTCCCTCGCCACCTTCCTGATCTCCGGAATCAGGAACTTGTCCTCGTAGTCCAGGTTGGGGTAGGACCTCACTATCGCGGGCGCGTACTCCGGCCTTATGCGCCACCTGACCGTCAGGTCTATCCACGCCTGCAGGCCGTCCTTCGTCAGCGTCTCTATGGCGGGGTAGTCGCCGATCAGCTCCCCCTTCCCGACGAGCGCCTGCTGGTACTCCGTCCACATGTGGACGGCGTCGGTGGCAACGTAGACGTCCTTCACGATCCTCCATGGAGCCTTGAAGCCGATCCTCGGGCCTATCACGGGATCCGACGAGATGTAGCCGGTGATGGGGTCCACGACGACCCCGGCGTATCCCAGGTCAACCCTGAACACGACCCTGTGGGCCGATATCGCGACGATGGCCAGGAGCAGGATGATCCCGAGGAACTTCGAGAGCCCACCCCCGGCGTCCTCCGGGACCTTCACCTCAACCTTGCGAGGCATCTGCCCTGCAGGAGGAGCCCGGGGAAATAAACATGTGGCACGAAGTGAGAACCCGACCTCGTTCAGCGACGATGCAAAGTGAATTAAGCTCGGGTGAAGGCTCAGGGGTATGCTCAGATCTGCCGCAATGATCTCTCTGGCGCTGATCCTGACTCCGATCTCTGCACCCTCTCTGACGACCGCCCAGGGCTACGTCCTGGTCCCGTGCGTGCCTTACCCGAAGTACCTGACCCTAATGGGTGCCATCGGGCCTGAAGAGTATCCTACCTCCTTCTCAGCTGGCGGGGTGACCGTCCACTGGATGCACGACGGTCAGAGGCTCTACATTGGCCTGTCCAGCCCCGGAAAGGGGTACGTGGCCATATCCTGGAGGAAGGCGGGAGAGGGAGGGTGGGCAAACCTGATCGTTGCCTGGGTGTCCTCGGGCCAGCTTCACATCGAGGACAGGAAGGTCATGGATGGGGTCCCTCCAGGCGACCTTGACAGCTTCAACGTCCTGGCGGCCGCGGGGAAGGAGGGCCCCTCCGGGACCATCGTCGAGCTCGTTTACCCGCTCGAGACGGGCGATCCGGCCGACCCGGTCCTCAAGCCCGGTGACATCATAGAGGTCACGGTCTCGTACAGCGACTCCGACGACCCAGACTCGGAGCCCACGCAGTCGGGCAGCGTCACGGCCAAGCTCGAGGAGACTCCCTATCCCAGCATCGAGGCCTTCCGGCTCGTCGCGAGGAGCGAGGTCGACGCCGACATGAGCTCAGACCTGATCGCGGCCTACTTCCAGAGACACTCCGCGGACAGGTCGGGGGGTATGGAGGTGATTCTGGGCGGCCCGCTGGTGAACCCTGACTGGCCGCTGTCCGTCGCTGAGTTCGTCAGGGCTGGAGATTACTACGTGGGCCTGAAGTACGTGGGAGTCACCCTGAGGTCGGAGTACGGGTACAAGGACTACGCCGCCGTGGTGCCGGTGATGGAGGGGGGGGACATCTCCCTGTTCATCGGCGGGGTAACGAGGTACGGAACGAGGGCCGGCCTGATGTGGGCGACCTCGAACTTCCAGGCGGCCCTCTCGGCAAACGTCACCATCGTGTACTGGAGGGACAAGAACGGAAACGGGGCCGTCGACCCCGACGAGGTGAGGGTGGAGGCGAGGGCCTGATCCCCTCAGTAGGTGGGGATCTCGCCCTCTATCAGCCTGTCCACGAAGCTGGAGATGTCCTCCAGCTCCCTCCTCATGACCTCCTCAATCGACGGCCTGACGTCGTCGAGGGAGAGCCCCGGCTCCACGGTCACCTCCGCCGCCGCCAGCTCGGGGTCGCTTATCGGGTATCCTATCTTGCTGAGGAGCCACACGTACGCCTCCCTGACGCCCGAGACCTCCTGGTGTATTCTGCGGGCGATGTGGTGAGTGAGGACGTTGTAGATCTTCCCCACGTGGCTGACGGGGTTCTTGCCAGCCGCGGCCTCGCTGCTCCTGGGCCTCATCAGCGGGATGACCCCGTTGACGCCGTTCCCCCTGCCAACCTGGCCGGAGTCGCCGCCCTCGGCGCTGGTCCCCAGGACGGTCAGGTAGACCCCGTCCACCCCCCTCCCCGGCTGGTCGAGGGTGTTAATCGCTATGTTTATCTCCCGGAAGTCCCACCTCTCGTTCACGAATGCCCTGAGCTCCTCCAACACCTCCTCCTTCATCCGGAAGTACTCAGACTCGCTCGAGACGAACCTGTCCACGAAGGCGAGGGCCACCGTGATGTCCAGCCTGTCCTCAACCCTGTAGCCCATCACCTTGATGTCCTCGCCCGTCTCAGGGTGGCTCTTCTTGAACTCCGGGGAGTTAAGGAACTTCTCTATCTCCAAGACCGCCCTCTCAGTCTTGGATAGGGGCGCGTATCCCACCGCGGCCGAGGTGTCATTGGCCCCCAGGTTCGACTCCCCCCTCCGGAAGATGTCGGTGAGCTCGGCGCTCCCGGGCTTGAGCTCAACCTGATACTTCACGTGCTCCTCCGGATCGACGAACCTCAAGTTCTCCCTTATCCAGCTCTTGGCGGCCCTGACCACGATCTCCTCTATCGGTATCTCCTCGCCAGCGAAGACGTTGGTGGCCCTGTCCCCGAACACTATGAGCATGGGCTTCACGACCCTTCCGCCGCCGAAGGCGGGCTCCGTGACGCCCGCCGCAAGGAGGGACTTGTCCGCGTTGTAGTGCAGGATCCCGCCGAACCTCCGGAGGTACTCTCGATTGAGCTCCAGCGAGACCCTCTCCATTATCGCATCCGACATCGTGTCCGGGTGTCCTATCCCCTTCCTCTCGACGATCTCGATTGGCTGGTCGTCCATGGGGACGCGGGCCGATCTCTCGACGACTACCCTGGCCATCGGGGATCAGGGCAAGGGACCGACGGCTCTCCTAAATAAAGCTCAGTGAGAGAGGGGCTGGCATAGCCCGGGGGCTAGTCGTATGAGATTGACCTCGCGTACGACTCCAGGATCTCCCTAACCTCGCCGAGCGTGCTCGCCCTCAGGACCTCCTCCAAGAGGGTCTCGGCCGACTCCCTAGTTATCGATCTCACCAACCTTTTGGCCCTGGGGATTGAGGCCGGGGCCATGCTGATCTCGTCCAGTCCCATTCCGACTAGCAGGGGGATGGCAAGCTCGTCCCCGCCCATCTCCCCGCACATTCCCACGTGGATCTCCACCTCCCTCGCGGCCTGCACAACCCGGCTGACGGCCCTGATCACGGAGGGCTGGAGGTGGTTGTAGAGGTCGGCCACGAGCTCGTTCGTCCTGTCGGCCGCCATGACGTACTGGGTGAGGTCGTTGGTCCCTATACTGAAGAAGTCAACCTCCCTGGCCAGGTCTCTGGCCAGGAACACGGCGGAGGGGGTCTCAATCATCACCCCCACCTTCACCTCATCCCTGTGCTCCTTCCCCTCCTTCCTCAGCTGGGAGGCGGCGTCGTGAATCAGCTCCCTCGCCCTCCTGACCTCCTCGACAGTGGAGATCATCGGGAACATTATCCACAGGTTCCCGTGGACAGCCGCCCTCAGGGCGGCCTTCACCTGAGTCATGAGGATCTCCGGCCTGTCTAGGGTGACCCTCACCCCCCTCCAGCCGAGCATGGGGTTGGGCTCAGGGGGCATGGAAAAGTAGGGGAGCGGCTTGTCGGCGCCCATGTCGAGGGTCCTGACTATCACCGGCCTCTCCCCCATCCTCTCCACGAACCTCCTGAGGCTCGAGTAGAGCTCATCCTCCGTGGGGAACCTCGGGGAGTTGACGTACATGAACTCCGTCCTCAGCAGGCCTATACCCTCGGCCCCCATCGTGAGGGCTTGCTCCAGGTCCTCCACTCCCCCGACGTTGGCGAACACGCCTATCCTGAAGCCGTCCCTCGTCTCGGCTGGCAGGGTCGCGTACTTCATGAGGGCCATCTTCTCTCGGATCTGCTCGGACATCCTGATCCTGTAGGTCTTGAGGGTCTCCCTGTCTGGCCTGACTATCACGAGCCCCTGGTCCCCGTCCACCACGACCTGATCTCCGGTCCTCACGTGGACCGAGAGGTCCTTGAGCCCCACCACCGCCGGTATGCCGAGGGTCCTCGCAACTATCGCGACGTGGGATGTGGGGCCTCCCGTGTCCGTGGCAAAGCCCAGGACCTTGGACTTGTCGAGGGTGGCGACGTCGCTCGGCAGCAGCTCGTGGGCCACTATGACCGACTCCTCCGGAGGCGCCGAGATCTCGTTTATCTTCCCCTTGAGGGCCGTCAGGACAAGCCTCTTCACGTCCCTCACGTCGGCCGCCCTCTCCCTCATGTACTGGCTCTCCATCTCCTCGAAGAGCTTGGCGACCCTCTCGAGCACGGTCTCGACGGCGTACTCGGCGTTGACCATCTGCTCCCTTATCATGACCTCCACGGGCTTCAGGAAGGAGGCCTCGTCTTCCAGGATCATCAGGTGCGCCTCGTAGATCTTCGCCTCCTCCTCGCCCACCTCCGCCTTTACCCTCTCATACAGCCTCTTCAGGTATCCCTTAGAGAGCGTGACGGCGCTCTCAAATCTCAGTATCTCTCCTTCGACCTCGTCCTCGCTAAGCTTCCTCTTCTCGACCTCTACGTAGCCCCGAACGTACAGGTAAGCCCTCCCGACAGCGACTCCCGGTGAGGCGGGTATGCCCCTGAACTCCCGGGGGCCGGCCCGCAAGTCACTCAGCCTCCCCAAATCGGCTCTCGACGAGGGACGCCAGCGTCTGGACGGCCTCCTCGGCGTCGTCTCCCTCGGCCACGATCGTTATCCAGTGGCCGCACTCGGCGCCCAGGGAGAGCACTCCGAGGATGCTTTTGGCGTCGGCTTCCTTATCATCCTTTCTAACGACAATCTTGGAGCTGAATCTCCTTGCCGTCTGCACGAAGAGAGACGCTGGTCGGGCGTGGAGTCCCACTCTGTTCCTCAGCTGAACCCTCGCCTCCGCGTGGGCCATTGAACTCATCCGAAGCCGCTCCAAAGGGATAGGATCCTTAAATACTTGTCTAAAGCCTAGATGGGCGGATGACGATCCGCCTCTCGGCCTCCATACTCTCGGCAGACCTCTCCAGGCTCGGTGAGGAGGTTGTCCGCGCCAGGGAAGGGGGCGTCGACTCGATCCACGTTGATGTGATGGACGGTCACTTCGTTCCGAATCTCTCGTTCGGGCTCCCCGTGGTCAGGGCCCTGAGGAGGGCCACGGACCTTCCAATCGAGGCCCACCTCATGATAGATGCCCCGGAGAGGTACGCGGAGAGGTTCGCGGAGGCGGGCTCCGACGTGATCTACTTCCACGTGGAGGCATCCAAGAGGCCTTTCTCCCTCTGTGGCTCGCTGAGGTCCTCGGGGGTCGAGGTCGGCCTGGCAATAAACCCGGGGACGCCGCTGACCTCGCTTGAGGAGGTGCTTGGCGAGGTGGACATCGTCCTTGTGATGACGGTCGAGCCGGGGTTCGGTGGGCAGAGGTTCCTAGAGGGCACGCTGGGAAAGATCTCGCGGCTGAGAGAGGTGCTGAGGGAGAGGGGCCTGGACATCCCGATAGCCGTTGACGGGGGGATAAACTGCGGCACCATTGAGAGAGTCATCGAGGCGGGTGCGAGCGTCATAATAGCCGGCTCGGCCATCTTCGGCCGGGGAGATCCCGCGAACTCGGCGAGAGAGCTGAGAAGGTGCGCGGAGGCGGGTCACCACCATCATCAAAAACTATAAGATTGTCCTATCCCTTTCAGCGGTGCTTCGACATTGGGGAAGCTGGAGGTGGAGGTGGAGGAGGTCAGGGGGGTCTCCGTCCAAGAGGCCCTCTCCCTCGGATTGACGAGGGAAGACCTCCTTGAGATGTACAGAAAACTAGTGGAGCTTCGTTTCTTTGAGGGACGAGTTGAGCAGCTCTATCTCTACGAGGCGAGGATTCAGGGGACGGCTCACCTCTACACTGGAGAGGAGGCGATCGCGGTGGGCGTGGCCCGGGCCATAGAGGGCTTCGGGTACGTAGTGAGCCACCACAGGGGACACGGCCACGCCCTCGCGATCGGGATTCCGGCCAGGGAGGTGATGGCGGAGCTGTTCGGGAAGAAGACCGGCGTCGTCAGGGGGCTCGGCGGTTCCATGCACGTCGCCATAGACCCCGAGAGGGGTGGGCTCTGGGCCTCCGCCATAGTCGGCAGCGGCATCCCCATAGCGGCCGGGGCGGCGCTGGCCATCAAGTACAGGGGAGAGGGGAAGGTGGTCGTCGGGTTCTTCAGCGACGGGGCCGCGAACACCGGCGCGTTCCACGAGGGGCTGAACCTCGCGTCCTTCTGGAAGCTCCCGGTGATCTTCGCCTGCGAGAACAACCAGTGGGGGATGTCAATGCCGGCGAGCAGGTCCGTGACGTGCGGGAGAATCGCCCTGAGGGCCGTCTCTTACGGGATGCCGGGCGTGGTGGTCGACGGGAACGACGTTCTGAGCGTCTACAAGGCCACGAAAGAGGCCGCGGACAGGGCGCTTCGGGGGGACGGCCCTACCCTGATCGAGTTCATCACGTACAGGCTCAAGGGGCACGGGGTGTACGACAAGGCGACCTACAGGCCGAAGGAGGAGGTCGAGGAGTGGGAGAAGAGGGACCCCCTGCCGAGGTTCGAGAGGAAGCTCGTGGAGGCAGGGATCGCCACTGAGGAGGTTCTAAGGGGAATCAGGGAGGAGGTGGCCAGGGAGATCGAGGAGGCCGTTAGGTTCGCCGATGAGAGCGAGGTCCTGGAATTTGAGAGGCTGTGGGAGGTGATCTACGCTTGAGCGGCGGCGAGGAGCGAGTTCTCACCTACGCGGAGGCCATAAGGGAGGGACTCAGGCAGGAGATGCAGAGGGACGAGAGCGTCGTCCTCCTGGGCGAGGACATAGGAGCGTACGGCGGGGCGTTCAAGGTAACCAAGGGGCTCCTGGAGGAGTTCGGCCCGGAGAGGGTGAGGGACACCCCCATATCCGAGATCGCCATCGTGGGGGCGGCCATAGGGGCGGCGATAATGGGGCTGAGGCCCGTGGCCGAGATCATGTACATGGACTTCCTGCCGATAGCGACCGAGCAGCTGGTCATCCAGGCGGCCAAGATGAGGTTCTCATCGGGCGGCAAGCTCAAGGTGCCGATGGTGGTGAGGACCCAGTACAGCCTGGGGAGGGCGCACGCGGCCCAGCACTCAAACTTCTTCCCGGCCTGGTACATGAACGTCCCCGGGCTGAAGGTGGTGACCCCCTCGACACCCTACGACGCGAAGGGGCTCATCATCAGCTCGATAAGGGACGACAACCCCGTGCTGTTCATCGAGTGCGCAGTTCTCTACTACGGGGTGAAGGGCCCCGTGCCGGAGGAGCCCTACGAGGTCCCCCTGGGCGTGGCGGACGTGAAGAGGGAGGGAAGCGACGTCACCATCGTGGCGGTGTCCAGGATGGTTCACGAGGCCCTGAAGGCCGCCGAGGAGCTCGAGAAGAAGGGGATAAGCGCGGAGGTGATCGATCCAAGGACCCTCAACCCCCTGGACAGGAAGACGATAGTGGAATCCGTGAAGAAGACGGGGAGGGCCGTCGTGGCGGCGGACGACTGCAAGACCGGCGGCGTCACCGCCGAGCTGGCGGCCACCATCGTCGAGGGGGCCTTCGACTACCTGGACGCCCCGATCGTGAGGGTGGCGTCGCCCGACATGCCCATCCCGTTCTCCCCCTCGCTCGAGAAGCGGTACATGCGCTGGGCAAAGGACATAGTCGAGGCGGTGGAGGGCATAGTGTAGCCAGTCGGGATGATAGCGATGCCGTGGAAGGTCGTGATGCCCCGCCTCGACCCCGGAATGAAGACGGGCAAGCTGATCAAGTGGCTGAAGAGGGAGGGCGAGCCGGTCAAGAAGGGCGAGGAGATAGCCACCGCAGAGGGGGAGAAGACCACCTTCCCGATCGAGTCGCCGGCCGACGGAGTGCTCGCCAAGATCCTCGTTCAGGAGGGCGAGGAGGTTCCCGTGCTGACAGTCTTGGCGGTCGTCGCGGCCCCCGGGGAGCAGATCTCGGCGGAGGAGGAGTACAGGCGGGAGGCCCCCAGCGGGACGGTCGAGGTTAGGGCCAGCCCGGCCGCCAGGCGACTGGCCAGGGAGTACGGCGTCGACCTCAGGGAGGTGCGGGGCACGGGCCCCGGCGGGAGGATAACCAGGGAGGACGTCCTCAGGTACGTGGAATCCGCCGGCCCCAGGGCCGAGCTTGGCGAGGAGGGGCCTAGAGTCCTGAGGGAGATCGAGCTGACTGGAAAGAGGGGAACGATAGCCAGGAGGCTGACGGAGAGCCACAGGGAGATACCGAGCGTCACGATAGTCATGAGGGCGGACATGTCCAGGGCCCTGGAGCTCAGGAGGCGCGAAGCTGCCGAGGGGAGGAAGTTCTCAATAACGGCCCTCGTGGTGAAGGCGGTAGCCAAGGCCCTCGAGGAGCATAGGGAACTCAACTCGAGCGTTGTAGGGGACAAGATAGTCGTTTACGACGAGATCAACGTGGGCGTCGCGGTGAGCATCCCCGACGGGCTCGTGGTGCCCGTCGTCCGAGACGCCGACAAGAAGGACCTGATGCAGATAACCAGGGAGATAGAGGAGCTGGCGAGCAAGGCTCGGAGCGAGGAGGGGCTAAGCCCCAGGGACGTCTCCGGGAGCACCTTCACGGTCTCGAACCTGGGCTCCGAGGGGGTGGAGATCTTCACGCCGATCATCAATCCGCCGCAGTCCGCCATACTCGGCGTGGGCGCGATCACCAAGACTCCGGTCGCAGCCGAGGGGGAGATCGAGGTCAGGCCCCTTATGGCCCTCTGCCTGGTCTTCGACCACAGGGTCGTGGACGGCGTACCCGCCGCCAGGTTCCTGAGGCGGGTGGTTGAACTCTTGGAGAACCCGGAGGAGCTGGCTTAAGCTCCTCCCCCGAGTCTTTTTGGCGTTTCTATCTGGAAGATGTTCTGTCACCCCTTCCACGTCTCGTTCAGCACGGGAGCGACGAGTTCCTTGTGGAGAGGCACGCGAATGCCCGGCAGCCAGAACAGCTTGGCCTCGTAGTAGCCAACCATGTCGACCTCGAGCCTCGGAGGGAGTTGCTCGATCGTTTGGGGCGGCAGCGGGAGCAGCAGAACCCTGTAGCCGTCGCTGCGACCCTTGACCAGTCCCAGTGAAGCGGAGAAGTTCTCGATCACCTCCCCCGTCTCCGGGTCTCTCAGGCTCATTCCCGCGGAGACGAAGAGCGGGTAGAATCCGTCGTTCTTCAGCGTGAAGTTCAGCGCGAGGCCGGTGAAGTTTCCGCTGACGTAGGGCTGGGCGTACACGAGCCTAAGGTTTGAGTGAACGCTGAAGGCCGAGTGGAGCCACATGACAGCCAGCACCAGAACTACCAAGGTTACCGCGATCTCCCTCTTGTAAGAGAGGAGGACGGCCCTGCCTCCATTCGACTCGTCCAACGTGGAGTCCCTCCTTCCGACCAGACCCTGGGAGAAAGCCGGCCCGCAATAAAAAGAGGGGAAGAGGGCTGGGGTGGCCCGCTCTCACTTCTTCCCGAACAGGAGGTAGAACGGCAGGAAGAGGACGAAGGTCAGCGGGTTGGTACCATCGCAGATGCTGGAGATCAGGGTAGCCCCCTCAGGGGCCTCGAAGCCCGCGGTTATGGCGGCCTGCGTGACGTACGGCGCCAGGAAGGTGCCTATGTACATGGCCGGGATGAGCACGATCGCCCCTATGATGACCGTGTGGACCACGTTGCCCTTCACGATCGGCACGAGCATGCAGACCATGAAGGGCAGGACGGCCAGGTCGGCGAGGGGCAGGAACTTGTTGCCCGGCAGCACGAACGCGAGGCCTATCGTTATCGGGACCAGTATCAGGGCCGCGGCTATGGCGGTCGGGTGACCGATGGCGATCGCAGAGTCCAGACCGATGTACATCTCTCTCCCGCCGTACTTCTCCTCCAGGATCTTCTTGCCAGCCTCCGATATCGGGACCAGCCCCTCCATCAGTATGGCTACAACCTTTGGCATGAGGTACATGACGCCGGCCAGGGTCACGCCCGTGTTCAGGATGCCCGCGATGTCCTGCCCGGCCGCGATGGCCAGGAGGATGCCTATTATGAAGCCTATGACCATCGGCTCCCCCAGGACGCCCAGCCTCTCCCGGATGGCCTCTGGATCAGCCCTGACATCCCGCAGGGGTGGTATGGCGTCGATCGCCTTCTTGATCGGGATGCCTATGGGGACGTACGCAGCGGAGAAGCCGTGTGGCAGCGATATGCCCGGGATCCCGAGCATCTCCTGCACTCCCTCTGCCGTCCAGTCTCCGAGCTTGAACACTATTATCGCGTTGATTGCGGATGCGATCAGCCCGAGGGGAACGCTATCGGTTGCCATAGTGACCAGGGACCCTGTGAACGCGAAGTGCCAGTAGTTCCAGAAGTCGATGTCCATGGTCTTCGTGAGGCCAAGGGCCAGCATGATGATGTTGATGATGAAGTCTATCGGGATCGTGAGGGCGCCCACGATCGTGCCCCAGGCGATAGCGGCCGCGGCCGGCCAGCCCACGTCGATGACGGTCAGCTCGATCCCGGTCCTCTGCACCATCGCCTGGGCCACGTCGCTCATGGTCCCCCACAGCAGGCCTATCACCAGGTTTATGCCCACGAAGCCGCAGGCGATCGTCAGCGCCGCCCTGAACGCCTTACTTGCGGGTATCTTGAAGGCCAAGCCCACTATGAACAGGATTATTGGTATGGCTACCGTGGCACCCAGCCCCAGAAACCACTGGACTGCTCCAACGATGTCCATCTTCCACTCACCAGCCGTCTGCGCTCGACGGCTGACTACCACGACTTCGACTCTTACTAATAAAGTTAGCGATTGTTACTCCAGAGAAAAGGAGCCTCCTGAGCCAACTGTCCGCTCTGAAGCCGAAAAGAAGCGGGCTGGCCTCAAGGGTCGCTCTAATTTCGTAAAAAATTTCACAGGTCGGCCGGAGGGGCTATCCCCACGGCCTCGAATATCTTCTTCAGAGCCTCCTTCTCCCCTATCCCGGTGAGGAAGGGTACCCCGTTGATCACGGGCTTGCCCCTGGCCGCCTTCTCAGAGATCGGTGTGTTGGCGACTATGACGTCCGGGTCGAAGACCTCTATCTTGCCCTGGACCTCCGACGCCTTGCACTGCACTATCGTGACCGGGATCTTCAGCTTCTCGAAGGCCTGCTTGATCTTGCCCGCCACGACCGTGGCGGTCGCAATAGCGGTCCCGCAGGCGACCAGGATCTTGACGTCACGGGGCTTCGCGGTCATGGGCTCCCCCAGCTCCCACCAACAGACTATCATACTTAATAACCTTTCTAAGGCTCCCCCGAGCCCTCAGGGGCCGAGAGCCTCTCCCTCAGGATCTCAACGACTTCCTGTTCGGTGCGGGCCCTCATCAGGGCCGACATCACCTCCGGGTCCTTGAAGACGTCGACTAGCCTCATCAGGGTCTTGATGTAGGAGCTCGGTTCCTTGATGGCCGGCATGAACACGAGCCTGACGGAGACCTCGGACTCCGGATCGTCCATCCTGCGGAAGGTCACGGACCTCCTCAGCCTGGCCACGGCCAGGGCCGGCCGGTTGACGTGCTCAACCCCGGCGTGAGGGAGTGCCGCGTTGACTCCCCCGGCTAGTTCGAGTCCGGTGGGAACGCTCTTCTCCCTCTCCAGGGTTGCCCCGACGAACGTGCTCTTGACGTAACCTCTCTCCTCCAGCATCTTCCCCAGCAGACGTATTACCTCCTCCGAGGAGGAGCAGTCAGCATCCAGAACCACGAGGATCTCCATGGACGACATGGATGCGATCGCCCTAAAGGGCATGCACACTCTTTAAGTTTCTGGAGAGGGGGAGCCGGTGGGTGGTAGCCCTGTCGATAAAGAAGCCTGAGGGTCCAATGGAGTACGAGGCTGAGGCCGTCTGGAACGGCCGGATGGGAGGCGTAGTCACCCTCCCCCGGGGAGACAGGTTCGAGATAGACATGGCAAAGGACTTCGGCGGGCTGGACGAGGCCCCGTCCCCGGACGATCTCTTCGCCGCCAGCATGAGCGGGTGCATCCTCACGACCGCTATCTGGTTCGCCAAGAAGATGGAGCTCCCGCTGAGGGAGCTGGCGGTGAGGGTGAAGACGAGGACCGAGCTGGTGGGGGGAGGGTTCAGGATAACGCGGATCTGGGTGACCATGAGGGTGGCAGGACCTCCCAGAGAGAAGGCCGAGAGGCTGGCCGACCTGGCCGAGAGGTACTGCCACCTCACCCGGACTCTGAGGGGGTGCGTCGAAATCGAATTCGAGCTGGATTACGTGGGGGCGTGATCCGTGAGACCAAAGGTCGGAGACTGGCGAAAGGTGCCGGAGGAGGAGGTCACGTCCGCCAGGGGACTCTACAGGAGGTGGCTCATAACCCCCGGCGACGGGGCCCCGAACTTCGCCATGAGGGTGTTCCGAATGGTCCCCGGGGGCGAGGCTCCACCTCACTCTCACGAGTGGGAGCACGAGGTGTTCATACTCTCGGGGAGGGGGAGGGCGACGCTAGACGGGGAGGAGCACGATCTCCAGCCGGGAACGTTCCTGTTCATTCCAGGAGGGGTTAAACACACCTTCCGAAACGACGGGGAGGAGGACCTGGTGTTCATATGCCTGATACCGGCCCACGCAGTTCCGCCGGGCAAGTGACGAGTTCAGGGCCTGGAGTAGACCAGTATTGCGACCGGCACCCCTCCGTACCTGACCTTCCTCCTCTCGACCAGGCGGAGGGTCCCCATGGCCCTCTCAAACTTGGGCAGCGCCGGTCCCCCCAGTATGGCGGAGGCCCTGAGCTCCAGGGCCCCTGAGAGCGCCCTGGCCACCCCGGCGAAGGCCTCCTCTAGGTCCCTCCTCCTGCCCGTCCTCAGCTCGTAGGGCGGGTTCGTGGCCAGGGCGCCGATCCTCCTCACCCTCTCCGGCAGCTCCCGGGCGTTGAAGACGGAGAAGGATATCGAGTCCTGCACTCCCGCGGACAGGGCGTTCCTCGCGGCACCCGCAACGTGCTTTGGGCTCACGTCAGAGGCGATAACATGCACCCTGAGGTCGGGCCTCGCCCTCTCGTCGATCCGATCCAGGAGGTCTTCTACGTCGATCCCCTTGAAGGGCGCGAGGAGGGTGAAGGGCCAGCCCCGTCGCCTCCTCCACCTCCCCGGCGGTATCCTCTTGGCCGCCAGGGCCGCCTCGATGGGGATGGTCCCTCCCCCGCACATGGGGTCCACGAGGGGGGACGAGGGGTCCCTCTCGACCTCTGAGAGCCACCCCGTGAGTCTCACCAGCGAGTACGCGACGACGGGGCTGAGGGAGGCCGGGTGCTGGTACACCCTGTACCCCCTCCTGTGGAGGCTCTCGCCCACGAGGTCCACTCCAAGGAGCATCCTTTCTCCCGAGACGTAGGCCCTGACGGTCACGTCCGGGTCCCTCAGGTTCGCCCTGATCCTTACGCCGCGCTCGGAGAGGAAGTGGTCCACGACGGCCGCCCCAACCTCGGCTGCTATCTGGGGACTCCTGTAGGAGTGGACTCCGGTTCGCTCCGCCCTGACGGCGAAGGTGAGGCTCGGACTGAAGTAGCTTGACCAGTCCACCTCCCTGGCCACCTTTCCAACTGAGCTTAGGTCTCCCGGATCAACCATGCCTTCGCCCACGAGCAGGAGTATCCTGTTCGAGGACCTGACCAGGTAGATCAGCTCTACTGCGGCCTCTTGGTCGCACGAGAGAGAAACCTTGCCTAGCAGCTCTCCCTTGACCTCCTCTCCAGTGATCTCCTGTATCTCCTCTCCCATGAGATCCTCCAGCCCCGGGAGGGTAACAGAGAGCAGGCGCACCCTCAACTGGACCCCTGCCCTCCGCTACATCCTGGCGGCCTCCTCCAGGTCCTTCATCAGGACCGCCCTCTCGTACGCCTTCACCACGTCGGTCCTGGTGAGTATCCCGACGAGCCTGCCCCCCTCGACGACTGGGAGCCTGCCCACGTCGCACCTCAGCATCTTGAGCAGGGCGTCGTGAACCGATTCCTCTGGAGAAGCCGTTACGGGACGCCTGTTCATCACGTCTCGGACCCTGACCCGGTCCCAGTGGCTCGGGTGAACCCTCCTCAGGTCGGCGAAGGCGATCATCCCCACGAGCCTGCCCTGGCGGTCGACGACCGGGAACCCCATGTGGTGGGTCCTGAGCATGACTTCGTGGAGCTCCTTGAGCGAGAGGTCAGGACCCACCGTCACCACCTCCCTGACCATCGCGTCGGATACCTTGAGCCTGTCGAGCACCTCCAAGCCTACCACGGGGACCTTCTTCCCGCTCTCCTCAATCCGCCTCGTGTAGATGGTGCTCTCCATCAGTATGAGCGAGAGGAAGTATGCCGTCGAGCAGGACGCCAGTAGGGATGGAATCAGCCTGTAGTTCCTCCCCAGCTCGGTTATTATCACCACCGCCGTGAGGGGGGCCCTCACGGCGGCGGCGAATGTGGCCGCCATCCCCGCCAGGGCGAACATCTCAGGGGTGCGGAACACCGTGGGGGCGACGGCGTTGAGGATCTTCCCCACCAGCGCGCCGGAGGTGGCCCCGATGAACAGGGTCGGGGTGAATATCCCCCCCGACCCTCCCGATCCCACCGAGAAGGAGGTCGAGAGTATCTTGATCGCCGTCAGGACTAGGAGGAGTTGGAGGGACCCCTCCCCAGCCAGTACCCTGTTGAGTCCGTCGAAGCCCGGCCCCATTATTCCCCAACCGAGGCTCCAGAAGGCCAGTAGGCCGTTTAGCAGCCCGCCGACGGCGGGCTTCACCCAAGGCGGGACGGCCCATCCCTCGAACCTCCCCTCGACGGCGTAGAGGGTGTCCACCCAGGCCCTGGCCACGGCCGCCGCCAGGGCGCCCACGGCGAGGAGGGCGACCACCTCGACCGGGTGGGGGAAGGGTATGTGCGCGGGGATCAGGATGACGGGCATGGCCCTCCTGAGGGTCCAGGACACGGAGACCGCGGATATCGAGGCGATGAATGCGGGAATGAGCTCGACCGAGTAGACCGCTCCCAGGAGGATCTCGAGTCCGAACAGCACCCCCCCGAGGGGCGCGTCGAAGGCCGCGGATATCCCAGCCGAGAGTCCAGCTATGAGGAGGAGCTTCCTCGGCCTGGCCGGGACCTTCAGCACATGGCCGGCGAAGGAGCCCAGTCCGGCCCCGACCTGACCTATGGGCCCCTCCCTGCCCGCGCTGCCTCCGAGCCCTATCAGGGCTCCAGAGGCGAGTATCCTCGCTATCGGGACCCTTAGGGGTATCCTGCCCCCCCTGAACAGGAAGGCCTCCAGGACGTTGGGGATCCCGTGCCCCCTCACGTCCGGGGCTATCCTCCAGGCGATCACCCCTGAGATCAGTCCGCCAACCGCCGGGGCCAGGATTAACCCGAGGTCGAGGAAGCCAGTGGACCACCGACCCTCAATGAGTTCCAGGAGCTGTCGGAACGCCTCTATGGACTTATCCAGGGCCACGGCGGAGAGGCCCGCCATGACCCCTATCGCCACCGACGAGAGCTCAAGCTTGCCGTACCGCCTGGTTAGACCGGCGACCCTCCTCCAGAAGACCTGCCTCCTGATCTCCCCGTGGGGCTCGAACATCTACCCTGTCCCTCTCTCGTCGACAGATCCACCCGTTCCAGACTGTCAGGCCCTTAATTATTGCCCCGCCACCCACTCGGCGATGACCAGGAGGATCCCCATATCGAGGCCCGCCCTCGGCGAGGAGGAGATCCGGGAGGTCGAGCGGGTCATAGAGAGCGGAATGCTCGCCCAGGGAGAGAGGGTCAGAGAGCTGGAGAGGGGGTTCACCGCCTACGTCGGGGCCAAGCACGGCGTGGCGGTCTCCAACGGGACCGTGGCACTGCTGGTGGCCCTCCAGGCCATGGGCGTCGGACCCGGAGACGAGGTCATAACGACCCCGCTTACCTTCTTCGCCACGGCCTCAACCATACTCATGACGGGAGCCACGCCCGTCTTCGTCGATGTGGACCCAGAGACCTTCAACCTAGACCCCTCCAGGGTCGAGGAGGGCCTCTCAGACGCGACGAGGGCCATAGTGCCAGTCCACCTCTTCGGGCACCCGACCGACATGGATCCGATCATCAAGTTGGCCCGTGAACGGGACCTGCTCGTGCTGGAGGATGCAGCCCAGGCCCACGGGGCCGAGTACCGCGGGAGAAGGATCGGTTCGCTGGGAGACGCCGCGGCCTTCAGCTTCTACCCCACGAAGAACATGACCACGGCCGAGGGAGGGATGGTGACGACGAGCGACGACGGCCTGGCCGAGAGGTGCAGGCTCCTGAGGGACCACGGCCAGGAGTCGAAGTACCTGCACGTCTCGCTCGGGATGAACTACAGGATGACGGACCTGCAGGCCGCGATCGGGATAGTTCAGCTCAAGAAGCTAGACCGGATGAACGAGAGGAGGAGGGAGATAGCCAGGCTCTACATGGACGAGCTGGGGGGATTAGAGGGCATTGAGATGCCAGTCGAGCGCCCCTGGGCCAGGCACGCGTGGCACCTGTTCGCCGTGAAGGTCGACGTTCAGAGGAGGGACAGACTCGTGGAGGCCCTTCAGGCCAGGGGGGTCGACGCCAGGCCCAGCTATCCGATGCCGGTGTACGAGCAGCCCGTGATGGGCAGGCTCGGGAGGAGGGAGTTCGATCCCCTATGGTTCATCAGGAGGGGGCAAGGCTTCCGGAAGCTGGAGTGCCCGAATGCGGAGGACCTCGTCAGGAGGATCGTCCTTCTTCCGATTCACCCGGGCATGGGGGACGAGGACGTTCGGTACGTCGTGGGGGCGGTGAAGGAGGCCCTCAGAGAGGTGAGCTAACCCACCCTCTCAAGGGCCCTCCTGACTACCCTCGACAGCGGAACCCCCACGAGGAGACCTGCGGCAGCCTGGACTATGTTGCCCGGCAGCTCTGAGACAGCCGCCCCTGGGCCGAAGAGCAGCGCCTCGACCGTGAAGTAGCCCAGGACCATCTCGCCCACGGCCACCCCCGCCCCCGCAATCTCCATCCATCTGCCCCTCCCAGAGACCAGGCCCGCGAGGGCCCCCTCGACACCCTTGATGAGCAGTGTGTAGGGGGCGTAGTGGGCGAATCCGGATATCAGGTCGGCGAGGGCCGAGCCCACCCCGCCGCAGAAGGCGCCGATGGTCGGGCCCAAGGCCAGGGCCATCGCTATCACCATCGTGTCCCCGAGGTTTATGTACCCCTGAGTCGCCGGGACTGGGATCTGAACGACCAGCGTCGAGGCAGCCACGAGCGCGGCCCCCACCCCGGCGAAGGCTGCCCAGACGGACGTGCTCCTCGGCCCGGTCACACCAAACACCACATGATGTATAAGTCGGCATTCTTATATTTGAGTCCGTAAGCTTATGTATCGAACTGAGATGAGATGGGTGGCCCGCTGCCCCAGGTGCGGGGCGGAGAGGGAGGTGGAGAGGGTCCAGCCCGCCTGTCCGAGGTGCGGTGAGCCCCTGATTCTGGTTCCCGATCTCCACGAGATGAGTGGAGAGCTGACCCCGGAGATCCTGGCCAGCAGGGTCGCGGGAGTGTGGAGGTACAGAGAGCTGCTCCCTGTGTCCAGAGACCCGATTACGCTCGGGGAGGGGGGAACGAGGCTCCACGCCTGTCGGAGGCTTGGAGGGGAGGTGGGCCTGGAGGGGCTGCTGGTGAAGGACGAGACGAAGAACCCCACGGGGTGCTTCATAGACAGGGGCTCCACTGTCCTCGTCACGAGGGTCGTCCAGGAGGGATACGATGGGGTGAGCGGGAAGGTGAAGGGGAACCTCGGCGCCTCCCTCGCCGCCTACGCGGCCAGGGCCGGGATAGGCTGCGCCATCAGGGTGGATGGGCCGACCGATCCTGCGAAGCTCTACCAGATGATCGCCTACGGGGCGGCGGTCTCCCCACCCAACGGTCGCCTCGAAACGCCCGCCCGCTACTACTCCGCCATGAACTCGGATCCCCTCCTGGTTGAGGGTGAGAAGACCCTGTCCCTTGAGGTCTTGGAGTCGCTGGGGTGGTCCGAGCCAGACGCCATGATACTGCCGGTCGGGAGCGGCTCCCTGATGACGGCCGTCTGGAAGGGCATAGGGGAGGCGAGGGAGCTGGGACTCACCAAGAGGGAGGGAGTGCGCCTCTACGGAGTGAGACCCACCGAGGAGAGCGCCGTGGCCCTAGACCTGCACTTTCCTGAGCCGGATCGGCTGAGCCAGGCCAAGAGGGCGGTTAGAGAGAGCGGGGGCGACCTGATCACCGTGGGGGACGAGGAGATGCTGGAGGCATCCAGGAAGCTGGCGCGGGCGGAGGGGATATTCGCCGAGCCCGCGGCCGCCTCCACCCTCGCCGCCGCCGAGAGGCTCAGGGTGGAGGGGGAGCTGTCGCCCTCAGACACCGTCGTCCTGGTGGTGACGGGCTCTGGCCTCAAGGACCCGACCGCAGCCGTGAGGGAGCTGGAGAGGCTCCACCTGGCCGACGCCTACGTGAGGGGGGAGGGGCCGGGGCGGCCGCTCGGCAGGACCAAGACCGCCATACTGAGGATGCTCACGTCGGGTAGGCTTCACGGGTACGAGATCTGGAGGAGGCTCAGGGATGCCGGCGTGGAGATCTCCCTGCCAGCAGTCTACCAGCACCTGAAGGCGCTGGAGGAGATGGGGGCCATAGCGAGGGTCCAGACAGTGTCCAAGAGCGGGAGGTCGAGGGTGATGTACTCGATAACCGCCAGGGGGAGGCTACTGCTGTCGACGGTGGAGTGAGCGGTCGCGTTAATTAGCGGGTGGTGCCAACCGGGCTCGGGTGATCTCTTGAGCGCCGAGGAGATGAGGCTCAAGGTCTTAACCGCCCTCAGGGGTGTCTACGACCCCGAGATACCGATAAACATCGTGGATCTGGGCCTGATAAGGGAGGTCTCGGTCGAGGAGCGGGACGGATCGACCGTCGTCAGGGTCAGGTACACCCTCACGGCCCCCGGCTGTCCGCTCGCCCAGATGCTCTCCTCCCTGATCAAGAGGGCCGTTGAGGCCGTGGTCGGCGGCGAGGGAGAGGTTGAGCTCGTATACGAGGACTTCCCGCCCTGGACGCCGGCCGACATGACCGAGGAGGGTAGGGAGGAGTTCAAGAGGAGGTACGGCTACGACATAATGGACTCCTTCCTCAAGCAGTGGGGGAGCATCGAGAACTACGTCGAGGCCGTCAGGAAGGCGCTGGGCAAGTGAGGCACCGCCGAGGTCAACTCGACTCCGCGGTGGCCATCGCAACCCCGGTCAGCAGGAGGGCCCCGCCCGCGACCACCCTGAGAGAGGGAACCTCGCCCAGCACCGCCCAGGCCATGAGGGTGGCCCCCACTGGCTCCATGAGTATCGCCAGGGAGACCACGTGGGCCTTGACGTACCTCAGGGCGTAGTTGTAGAGCGTGTGTCCGACGCACGAGGGGCCCAGGGCCAGGGCGAGGAATATGGCGTACTCCCTCGCCGGGTACCCCGCCAGCGGCTGCCCGGCGAGCGCCGCGGCACCCCCGAGTGCGAGCCCGGAGACGGCGTAGACGGAGGCGGCGTATGGGAGGGTGCCCAGGCTCCTCCTGACGGACCTGCCGGCCACCAGGTACACGGCCAGGGCGACGGCGCCGGCCAGCGCCATGGCCGCGCCGATCAGGTCCCTCTGCGTGAGCCTTCTGGCCTCCCCAACTATGGCGGCGGCGCCCAGGATCCCCAACCCGATCCCGACAGCCTCCCGAGCCGTCAACCTGTCTCCCAGGAGGCTCCACCCAAGGACGGCGGCGAACATCGGCGCGGAGTCCACGAGGACTATGCTCACGGCTACAGACGTATACTTGAGGGAGGTCACCCAGGCTGCGAAGTGTACCGCGAGAGCCGCCCCCGAGGCCAGCAGAGGGAAGGCCAGCCTCCTCATGTCGCCCAGGGAGGGACCCAGCGAGGGGGCTGAGGCCACCAGCATGACCGCCGCCGCGATCAGCAGCCTGTTCGCAGCTATCGCCAGGGCAGGGGCCTCGCTCAGCTTAATGAGGACGCTGGCCGAGGAGACCGCTGGGACGGCCACGGCCAGCGCCGCCCTGGGGTCGAGCCTCGACGGGCCTTCGGTCACAGCGGGCCTTCGAGCCTCCTTACATTATTAAGAGGTTCGCTCCTGGGCCGGCTGAATGGAAGACTGGCGGAGAGTGATCTGTCAGAGAGACTGCCCCGACGGATGTGGCCTCTTGGCGAGGGTGGAGGGGGACAGGGTCGTGGACCCGAGGAGGACGCCGACCGCATTGCTGGGGAGGCACGTCAGGCCCCGGCCGAGGACCGACGTCCCCCTCGCCCTCGGGATATCCTGGGTCATCGTGAACGAGCTGGGGCCGGACTGGGAGTTCATCGAGAGGTTCACCTCGGGTTTCGAGAGGTACGCCGACCTGATCTCACGGTACCCGCCGGAGAGGGTGGAGTCCATCACGGGGGTTCCCGCCCGCGTTCAGATGGAGATGGCGGCGGACTACCTCGAGAGGAGGCCGAGCGTGACCTACATCGGGGTGGGTATGCAGAAGACCAGGTGCGGGGCCGAGGCCGTCAGGGCCGTGTCCCTGATACCCGCCCTGGTGGGCGTCCACAGGGGGTTCTTCTTCTGCAACTCCACGAGGGACTTCGACACGGCCTACCTAGAGGGAGGGGCTGGGCAGGCCCTCGGGCACCGTGAACCTGCTCGACGTGGGGCCTCTCCTGGCGTCGGGCCGGTTCAAGTTCCTCTACGTGTACGGCTCCAACCCGGCGAGGACGGCGCCCAGGTCGGACCTCTTCAGGAGGGGGCTCCTGAGGGACGACCTGTTCGTCGTGATCCACGGAGTGTTCTGGACGGAGACCGCGGGGCTCGCAGACATCGTGCTCCCCGTAACCAGCATGTTCGAGCACCTCGACGTGGTGGCGAGCTGGTGGCACCCCTACGTAGGCCTGAGCGAGCCCGCCGTAGGGCCCGCGGGGGAGAGCAGGCCGAACTGGTGGGTCGCCGCCAGGATAGCTGAGGAGTTGGGAATCGAAGCCCCGTGGGTCCGCGAAAGTCCCTAGGAGGCTCTCAGAAGGGCCTTGGGGTCGAGCCTGATGCTGCCGGGTGGGCTGGACTCTCTGAAGGAGGAGGGGATCGTGAGGCTGGTCTATCCGCCAAAGGATCGTTATCAGACCACCTCCGGGAAGGTTGAGTTCTGGAGTTCGGCCGCAGAACGACTGGGCATGTCTCCACTTCCCGTCGATTGCCGGGAGGAACCCCCAGGGGGATTCCCGCTGAGGCTGATCTCCAGCTCAATCCCGTCCGCGACCGGAACCCAGGACGAGTACGAGCCAGCCGAGGATGCCGTCCACTTGAGCCCCGAGGACGCGACCCGATTGGGGGCTGAGGGATGGGGATCTGGCCGTGATTGAGTCCTCGGCCGGGGGGAGGGCAGTGGGCCGCGTGAGGGTGGATGCGTCCCTCTCCCCCGGTGTGGCCTGGGTCAGGAGATCCGGCAGGCTCGCAGGGAGATTCGTCAACGACCTAATGAGCAGGGAGAAGCAGGCGATAGGTGAGGGAAGCACCTTCAACTCTACCTACGTGAGACTCCGGCCTGTCGGTCCTCCCCCGCGGAGGCAGAAGTGAGGACGGCACTTTTTTGATTGGCCCGCGGGGCTCGGTTAGAGGCTGTCCGTCATGATACTGCGAGAGGCGGATGAGGGCGACGTCGGCGAGATCGTCGCGGTCTACACGTACGGAGAGTGCGTGGACGACCGCCTGGAGAGGGTCAGGAGGTTCGGGTGGTGGGGGGACGAGGAGGCCCTCGCCTGGTACCTGAAGTCCCTGAGGAGGACGGGGGGAATCTCGGTAGTGGCCGTTGAGGAGGACAAGATCGTGGGAGAGGCGGAGATAGCCCCCGACAGGGGGCCGAGCCTCGTGGGGGAGCACGCCTTCCTCCTCAGCCTCTGGACTCACCCGAAGTACAGGGGGAGGGGGGTTGGGAAGGCGCTCCTGGACAGGTGCCTCGAGATAGCGAGGGGGTGGGGCTTCAGGGTCATCGACACGATCCCGATACCCGGCAGCGAGCGATTCTTCTCGGCCACGGGGTTCTCAAGGGTGGCCAGGCAGGTTGTGGCCGAGGCGGACAGCAGGCCCACCCCCGGACTGGCGGGAATGGTGTCGCTGGGGCCGGGTGACTTTCCGAGCAACCTCTGCCTTCTGGCTGGCCACGTCCGGCCCGGGAGGCTGAGCTGGGAACTCCTCTGGGGCCAGGCGGAGGTAGGGCTGGGTCTCCCGTCGCCCAAGGCGTTCAGGGTGAGGGTGGGGTCCTGGAACTTCGCGCTGCTCCTCTACGCGATCCCGTCTAGGGACGGGCCAAAGGCGTCCGCGATGCTCTGGGGAGAGCCAAGGGTCGGCGTGGGTCAGGTGTTCGACGCCGTCGAGGTGAGCCTCAGGATAGCCTCCGAGGCGGGCTTCGGGAGGGTGAGGGCCCAGCTCTGGGAGAAGTTCATGCCCTCCTTCTCGGCCGCGGGATTCGAGGAGATGGAGAGGCGCCCGTGGGTGAGGAAGGAGATAAGGCGCAGGTGAGCCTCCTGCCCCGTGAGGGTTAATTAACCCCGTCGGCAGCCGCGCTGGGAGAACCGTGAAGATGGCGGAGAGGTCGGATCAGGGCGAGAGGTATGACGTGATCGTTGTCGGCGGCGGGATAGCCGGTCTGACCGCGGCACTCTACCTGGCAAGGCAGGATCTGAGAGTGCTCGTCGTCACGATGGACGTTGGGGGACAGCTTCTTCTGGCGACCGAGATACAGAACTACCCAGGCTTCACCTCCATCGACGGATTCGGCCTCTCCAAGAAGGTCGAGGAGCAGGCAAAGCTCTACGGCGCGGAGTTCCGGTACGACGAGGTTACCGGCGTCTCAAAGGAGGGGGACTCATTCACGGTCAGGACCGTTACGGGGGGAGAGTTAAGGGCCGACGCGATCGTTCTAGCCTTCGGTAAGAAGCCTAGAGAGCTTGGGGTGCCGGGCGAGCAGGAGTTCAAGGGGAAGGGGGTGAGCTACTGCGCGACGTGCGACGCGCCTCTCTTCAGGGGCAAGAGGGTGGTCCTGGCGGGCGTCGGACCGCACGGGGTAGAGGCCGCTGGCATGCTCTCGGACCTGGTCAGCGAGCTTCACTGGGTGTTTCCGGGAGAGAGCCCGGGAGGGGAGGAGGAGGTCTTCAGATCCGTCGCATCCAGGCCCAACGTCAACGTCCTGGCCAGGTCGAGGATAGTGGAGATCAGGGGAGAGGGGAGGGTGAGCGGGGTCGTGGTGGAGACCCCGGAGGGGAGGAGGGAGCTTCAGGTCGACGGGGTCTTCGTGGAGATGGGGTACGTGCCCGAGACTGGGATCGTCAGGGGGCTGGTGGACCTCAATGAGAATGGCGAGATAATCGTGGACAAGCTCTGCAGGACCTCCTTGGACGGGGTCTTCGCGGCCGGCGACGTCGCTGACATCCCCTACAAGCAGGCCGTCATATCGGCGGGGATGGGCGCGACGGCCGCCCTCTCCGCCTACGGATACCTGCTGAGGAGGAGGGGGAGGGAGGTCAGGGCTATCTCCGACTGGAAGCACGTGGACATCGGCGCTGAGGGGGAGCGAGAACCAGGTGGCGGGGCCCTCTTCTTCGCCCCGCCCTCCTGACCCCCGAGGTAGCGCGGCGGTCAACCCCGGGGGTAGGTCGGCTCCAGACCGGACAGGCGCCTAACCATCTGAGCCACGAGCCTGATCTCCCTCTGGGCCTCCTTCGCGGCCCTCAGCCTTATGAAGTGGAGCCACGCGGAGTCCCTCCCGCTGACTAGGATCCTGGTGGTGCACGCCTGCGGGAGGAGGTACCTGGCGTCCTCCATCTCGACTCCGGCATCCAAGAGGCCATAGTATATTCTGAGGGCCCTCTCTATCTCCCTCCCCATGCTGGCCTTGAGATCCTCGTCCAGGTGGCCCGGGAGGTAGTAGCCCACCACCTGAGACACCCTCTGACTCTGCTGAGTGAAGCTGAGGGCCCTGTGCCTCACCAGCTGGTGGCTGCACACCCTGGATATCCCCTCCACGAGGAAGGCGTGGAAGCCGTGCCTCGGATCGGGCCAGGGGGAGGAAGACAGCATGTGGACCCAGATTCCCTCCTCTTGGGCGCTCGTCGGACGCGTCGGGCTGGACCCTCCAGATGGCCCCCCGCCAGACCCCAGTCCCAGGCACCTGGACAGCACGGGGAATGGGGAGAGGACACTTCTGGCAAGCTCCCTCAGCTCGGGCCCGCCCCGCTCGAGCATCTCTATGGCGACCCTGGGGTTCAGGGACAGCACCCCCTCGTCCTCCGAGTACTCGACGAACTTCCAGTGGAAGAGCCTCGACTTGACCTCGTCGCGGCTTCCCTCCACCCAGACCCGGATCAGACTGTGCTCGAAGACCGAGAGGTGCCCCCAACCGAGGAGCTTTCTGAACAGACTCTCCATCCTCCTCGGCGTGGCCTCCCTGATCATGTCCTCGAGGGGCTTGGAGCTCCTGGACACCCTGGCCCCCACGTAGAGGAGCCAGTCACCTCCGGCCGCCTCAACCCTCGAGATCCTCAACCTCATCACCCAGGCTCTTCGGGAGGCTGACCCCGCTCTGGCCCTGGTAGAAGCCGGAGTAGGGCCTGGTGGAGTTCTCGTCCAGCCTGAAGAAGACCACGTGAAGGAACCGCAGTCCGCGGTAGATCCTGACCGGAGAGGGCCTCGTCCAGAAGACCTCGATAGTCAGCTGCCCCTCGAACCCGGCGTCGATGAGGGTCGGAGCCGAGAGAAATCCCCACCTCGCCAGGGTGCTCCTGAGCCCGCAGAGGCCGGCCAGATTCGACGGCAGCCTGACCCTCTCCTCCGTGACCAGTAGGACGCTGGAGTTCCCGGGAATCAGGAGGCCCTCTCTGGGGATGTCGACCCTGACGAACTGTTCCTCCGGCTCCGCCCCCGCGAGGTCGATCGTCCCTCCCCTCTCAACGGGGAACGCGACCTGTCCACCTATCCTGAGGTCAACCCCGTTCTCTCTCACCGTGTCCGAACACAGGGGGTCTATGACGAGCTCGCCGGACTTCAACAGGGCCCTTATGGACCTATCACTCAGGAGCATCCTCTCGCGGGCCCTGAGATCCTACGATTTAATCCCGACCCGACGAGCTCGAGGGGACTGGCAGGCGGCCTATGACCCGTCAGATCGCGTACTCCATGGAGCCCGAGCCCTGCTGCGTTCTCTGCTGCCTGGAGATCATGGGCGCGGGCAGGGGCGGGGGCACTCCTATCGAGCGGCTGGCGACGACGGCGTCCGCCATCGCGGACGAGAAGACCGCCTGGACCACGGCGTCCGGGGGCTTGCCGGAGCCCGACCTGTCGACGGCCTCCTTCACCTCCTTCTCGCTGCCCTGGACGAGTACGATCCCCCTTATGGTTATCTGGGCGACCGCCGGGTTGTACGTGGCCGAGACGACGAAGGACCCCTTGGCCTTCCCCTTGCCGGAGGGCTCAAGCTTGTGGACCGTGACGTTGAGCTGGATCTGAACGGGCGCAGGGAGCGGAGCCTCAACGTCCCAGAGGCGCTCGGCCGATATGCTCGTGGTCCTGACGCTGACCATCATCTGCCTACTCCCCCGACCACCCACGGCTATTTTTAATGTCCCACTGGCGGCCCAGCCGAGCGCATTTTTCCGCCAGGGAGGTCTCGGCTTGGGCGTGCTGATAGGTCTGATAGGGAGGTACCCTCCCCCGGTAGTCGTGGAGCCCGAAGCGCCCCTCTTCGGCGTGCTCAGGGGGATGCGGAACAGGGCCGTGCGTCACGCCCTGGTTCAGGACGGAGAGAAGCTCGTCGGGATTGTCTCGGCAAAGGACATCCTCCGCCACCTCGTCAGGGCCGGAGACAGGGGGCTCATCCGGCTCAGGGAGGGGACCGCCGGGGACGTCATGACCAGGGAAGTCGTGACCGTCGAACTTCAGGAGGGATTCGCCAGGCTGGTTCGGAGGTTCTTGGACCACGACTTCGGGGCCATTCCCGTGGTGGGGGCCAGGGGCAGGGTCGTGGGGATAGTATCCGAGAGGCACATCGTGGACGCCCTCTCAGGGCACGCGACTTACGTTCGGGTGGGGGAGATAGCTAGCTCCCCGCTCATAGCGGCCAGCCGGAGGGACTCGCTCTTCGACGCCGTGGCCAAGATGATCGAGTTCAACATCAGGAGAGTCCCCTTCTCCGACGACTCCGGCGAGATAGTTGGAATCATCACTCTGAAGGACGTGATCTCAGTCCTTGGGTCTTGGAAGACCTGGGAAGTCCTTCAGAGCGGAGGGGGCGAGGAGATATCCGGGACCCCACTTGACCCCACCTGGAGGAGGGCCGTGGCGTGGATCGACTCAAAGACCGACGTGAGCGAGGCGCTCAGGCTGATGAGGTCGCTCGGAGTCGGGAGCCTGCTGGTCAGGGAGGGGGAGGCCAACGTCGGCATAGTCACGGAGAGGGATGTGGTGAGGAGGCTCCCGACGGTGATGGGCGTCGACGTCTTCGTGGACGCCGTGAGGCAGGAGATCTTCGTCGGGAGGATATCGAGGTACGGCTGAGCGGCCCGCCCCGCCGCTCAGCCGGGGACTACCCTCCACAGCTCCTCCGACACGGGCTCGTTCAGGTCAAGCCTGGATCCGTCCCTCCGGATCATCACCCGGACGGACGGGTCTTCCACGAACTCGCCGACCACGGCTGCCTCGACGCCCTCCGCCCTCAGCTCTCTTACGATGTCGCTGGCAGATTCCCTGGGGGCCGCTATGAGGAGGGACCCGGAACTCACCAGCCGCATGGGATCGACGCCGAGGGCCCCGCATATCTCTAGGGTCTCGCGCCTGACTGGGATGTCCTCCTCCCGGACGATCACGCCGACCCCCGAGGCCATCGCGACCTCCTGGATACCCGCGGCCACTCCCCCCTCGGTGGGATCGTGAAGGGCGTGGGCGCCGAGGTCGGCGGCTATTCTGGCGTCTCTCACGACGCTTATCTCCCTTATGAATTCTGAGGCCCTCCTGAGGGTCCCCTCGTCGACACTGTCGATCAGCCTCTCCCTCAGGTCCGTGGCGAGTATAGCCGTGCCCTCCAGGGCCGCGGCCTTCGTGACTATGGCGAGGTCGCCCGGCCTGGCGCCCGAACTCCTTATCAGCCGATCTGGCCTGGTGTAGCCTATTGCGGTCGTGACCACGATGTCCCTCTGGAGCCAGGGGGTCACCTCCGTGTGGCCTCCGACCACGCTGGCGCCCACCTCGTCCGCCGCCGACCTGATCTGATCGGCTAGCTTCTCCAGCCTCTCGAAGGTCGAGCCGCCGCTGGCCAGGAGGGTCACCAGGAGCCACCTCGGATCGGCGCCCGACGTCGCGACGTCGTTGCAGGCCACATGGACGGCCAGCCAGCCGGCGTTCTCTCCGGCTCCGGTTATGGGATCGGAGTGGACTACCACGGCGACGCCGTCAGCGAGCAGGGCGGCGTAGTCCTCCCCGACTCCGGGCCCGAGGAGGACATCCCCCCTGGGCCTGTATATCTTCCTCAAGAATGCGCTCAGCCTCTCAGGCGGCAGCTTTCCGGTCAGCACAGGCCGGACCCGTCGCCCACGGAAAAAAGGTTAGTCTGAGGGGGCCCGACCCGCTGGGGGCCGGGACCCCTTGGAGGGTGGCCCGCGCAAACGGGGGGCCCAAGGCTTTATGGATTTCGACTAGGACCGTCCAGGGACTTTTGACAACGTTTTGAAACGGTCGCGTGGTCCCTCAAAGCTTGTAGCCGAACCTCCTCAGGAGTTCCTTCCTCTCCCGGATGTCCTCGTCTCCCTCCACGCCGACGGGGGTCTGGCCGTCTATGACCCCGAGCAGGCCCCTTCCCTGGTCCGTCTCCGCCACGATGGCCTGCAGTGGATTGGCGGTCGCGGCGAAGACGGTCACTATCTCGCTGACGGACTTGAGCCTGTTCAGGACGTTGATGGGCCAGGCGTCCCGAATCAGGATCACGAGGGTGTGACCGGCGGCCAGCCTCTTGGCCCGCTCTATGGCCTCCCTCTCGAGCTCCGGGTCGTTCCCGACGTGCCTTATCAGCCTCTTCCCGGAAGACTCGCAGAACGCCACTCCAAACTTTATCGAGGGGCACGACTCAACGAGGGCCTCGTAGACGTCCTCGACAGTCTTGATGAAGTGAGACTGGGCCACTATCACATTGGCCCCCTCGGGAGGGGACAGGTCCACTACCTCGAGCTTCACCCCCTCGCACATGTCCAGCCGCACCCGCCTTGTTGGCCCCTCCGGCCAAAGTAGTAAAGTTGACGCAGAGTCGACCGGCCGAGCCCACGCGCGCTAATCGACAGGCGAGCCGCGGGATCGGTCGAGCCCGCAGGCGTCGAAATACCTATCTATACCCCCAAAGGTGTTGGGGAGGAGGGTGGCTTGAGGGGGCTCAACCAGGCCTTGCTGTTCCTGCTGATCCTCACGCTCGCGATAACCGGAGAGGTCGGCGCCGCCGGAGGGGGGCTGGCCAGTCTGCCCACGGGCGCCTGCACCCTCTTCTGTCCGATATCCAGCTACGTCAAGGTTCGCTACGTGGACCTGAACACCACCCTCACGGGGAGTCAGAGGGTCACGAGGGTCGAGGTGGGCGGGCAGTTCGAGATATACGTTGAGATGTGGCTCAAGAAGACCTCCTCCCGGGCGCCGATGGCGCTCCTCGTGATTGGGTCGTGGTCGAAGGACTGGCCACCGGACCGGAGGGCGTACGTGAAGATATACGAGGGGATTCCCAGCTCTAGCGGGTCGATCTACCGCCTGAGAGCCACGATGAACGCCCCAAGGTCCCCCGGAAACTACAGCCTGTGGGTCCTGTACGTGCCGCCCCCGCAGGATCCATCGGCCGACCCGGTGGAGAACCTCTTCAGGATATGGAGGGAGACTTCGAACCTGACGGGCAAGGGCCCCTGGGACCTCCCCAACTGCGGGCCGCCTCACGCCCGGATAGAGGTGGTCGCCAGGCCCAGGATCACGTACTCCAACTTCTGGGTGAGCAGCTACCAGGTGGCCCCGGGAGAGACCGTGAGGTTCGGCGTCAGGGTGAACAACGTGGGGACCGGGGAGGGGACGTATGAGATCGAGGCCCAGCTGGACGGGTCCCACCTTCAGACGAAGACGGGCGTCCTGGCGGCGGGTCAGAGCAAGGACCTGAGCTGGGAGGTGGAGCTCACCCAGCCGGGAGACCACTGGATAGACGTGGGAGGGGTCTTCTCAGCTCAGATTCACGTCCTCGAGCCCGGAGACCTGAAGGTCAGGAACCTTAGGGCCAGCGCGTCCGAGCTGAAGCCTGGAGAGAAGCTGAAGGTCTACGTGACGGTCTACAACGAGGGAGAGATGGAGAGGGACATAAGACTCACCCTGACGGTGGACGGTGAGGCTGCTGCCAGCAGGAGCCTGGTGGTCGATCCGATGTCGTCCAAGGACATTCAGTTCGAGGTCACGCTCAACGAGCCCGGCGTGCACAAGGTGAAGGTCGGGAACCTCGGCCCGCTCGAGGTGAGGGTCCTCTCACCAGGCGAGTGCCTGCTCCAAGGGGTGACCATCCCCAACGGGACAGTCGCCCCAGGCGACCTGGTGAATCTGACGGCCACCTTGACCAACCCCGGAGACCTCGACGCGACCTGCGCCGTCCAGCTGACCGTGAACGAGACTATGAGGACCACCGAGGTCGTGAGGGTTCCAGGGGGCGGGACGAGAAACGTCACCCTGTCCTTCCCGACGTGGGAGGCGGGGATCTACCTCGTGGACGTCAACGGGAGTCAGTACACCGTGGAGGCCTCGCAGCCCGGTGGCCTCGAGGAGGGCCCCGAGGGGGCGGTGAGCTGGAGGCTGGCAGCGGGGGTCGGCGCCTCCCTGGCCGCGGTCGGGGGAGCCGCCTACCTCCTGAAGTCCAGGGGAGGGCCGAGGAAGAGCAGACGGGGGATTGGGGGGCAGAGGTCCCGCAGACCAAGGAAGAGGAGGACGGGAGGGGGCAGGAAGAGGAGCGGGCTCCGGTCGGTCTAGGGGGCGCGACGCCTCCCTTTGTGTCCACTAGAGGGCGCTCACGTCTCATCTTTTTATCTATGAGGCGCAAAAACGGGCGCGAAAACCCGCTGGTTCGAGGGGATCCCTCTTGGACGCACCGGACCGAGACGCGGAAGAAGAAACCAAGCTGCGAAGGCTCGTCAGGACCCTCAGGAGGAAAAGTTCAAGGATCTCCCTGACGGTCGCGGAGGCGGGGATGATACAGAGGTCCATCAGGAGGGCTTCGAACAGGCTCAGGGGAAGGAAGGGAACCGTGGTCGTGGGCAGGAAGACCATAGCCTTCGACGGAGAGATGGCATTCGTCTTTCCCGGGCACCCGAGGGTGAGCGCCTTCGTGGAGAGGCTGCGTAGGAGGGGCTTCGTAGAGCTGGTCAGCAGCAAGCCGAAGGTCTACGTCGGCCCCGGGGTGGTCGTCGCCTCGATAGTGCTCTTCAGGAACGAGATCGTGGCGAAGAGGAGGTGGGCCGAGGGGGTGGATGAGCTGGTGCTCTCCCTGCTCATCAGGGAGCTGGAGGGCGGGGGCGGTTGAGAGGGGTGGGTCGCGCGGCCGTCGGCGGGGTCCCGACGGCCTACATAGGGCTCGACGGAGTGGAGGGCCCAGATGGGGTTGGGACGGGCGAAGTTTGTCGAGAGGCCGTCTCCAGGCTCATCAGCGCCGGGGCCGGCGGCATAGCAGTCTACGCGGTCAGGCTGGCCCCCCCGTCTCTGGTCGGCAGGGGGGAGGAGAACGTGGCCTGGGCGCTGGAGGCCCGGGGCGATCCCTGGGATCTCCTGGAGGAGCTGGGTGAGTTAGTGGCAGAGATGAGCGGCCCGGGAAGCGGCCCCGGTCTGGCCCTGGTCCTGGACTCTCCCCCCGCGGACCGGCTGGTCGCCCTGGCGGAGAGGATTACCAGGGAGCCGGTCTCTCTGGAGGAGGTTCGCCGGGTCGCGGAGTCGCACGGAGTCGAGCTGTGGGAGCTGGGGGGAGACGGCTCGGGGGCGATAGGCGCCTTCGCGGCGGCCGTGCTCTCATCCGCTGGCCTGGCGGAGAGGGTGGAGCTGGAGGTTTAAATCCCCCTCGCGCCGGATTCTCCGGCGCCGATGAGGTCAATTCCTTCACCTGAGGAGTGAGGATTGATGGGCGGACCGAGGCGCCGCCAAACCTTTAATGGCGCTCACGCGGAGGGGGCGACGACCCGAGTTGTGGAGCGCGCTGGAGATCTTGAGAGGCGATCCGGAGGCTCTGAAGGCAGAACTCAGGAAGAGGGGGATGGACGAGTCCATCGTGGATCGGGCGCGCGCCCTGGACGAGAGGTGGAGGGAGACCAAGTTCAGGCTCGACGAGCTCCGGAGGTATCGCAACGAGCTGACCGGGAGGATAGCTCGGGCCTCCGGAGAGGAGAGGAGGTCTCTCATAGAGGAAGCCAAGAAGGTGTCGGATCAGGTAAAGAGGCTGGAGTCGGAGTTCTCCACGCTTTCCGAGGAGCGGACATCTGCCCTGTGGACCCTTCCAGCGGTCCCAATTCATCCTGACGTCCCATCCTGTCCAGAAGGTGAGGAGGCAGTCCCAATCAGGTTCTGGGGTAAGCCTAGGGTCTGGGAGGGTCACCTAGAGGAGTTCAGGCGGCAGACGGAGAGGTGGGGGTTCAGGGTCGACCACGAGGTGGTGGACTGGAGGCCCCGGGGCCACGCGGACGAGTCTGAGCTTGTTCTGGGTCTCGTGGACACCAGGCGGGCCGGCAAGGTGGCCGGCTCTCGGTTCTTCTACATGCTCGAGGACCTGGTCTGGCTGGATCTCGCCCTGATGATGTTCGCGATGGACCGCCTGACCAGGAAGGGGTTCAGGCTCGTGATCCCACCCTACATGCTCAAGGGCGAGGTCTACAGGGGCGTGACCCCGCTGGAGGACTTCATGGACGCCATCTACAAGATCGACGGGGAGGACCTCTTCCTCATATCCACCTCCGAGCACCCGCTGGTCTCCATGCACGCCAGAGAGGAGATTCAGGACTCCAACCTCCCGCTGCTCTATGCCGGCGTCAGCCCCTGCTTCAGGAGGGAGGCCGGCGCCCACGGGAGGGACACCAAGGGCGTGTTCAGGGTTCACCAGTTCCACAAGGTCGAGCAGGTCGTCTTCTGCATGCCGGATGAGAGCTGGGACTGGCACGAGAGGCTCATCCAGAATGCAGAAGAACTCTGGCGGGCACTGGAGATCCCGTACCGCGTGGTAGACATATGCGCCCAGGAGCTGGGCCCCCAGGCGGCTAGGAAGTTCGACCTGGAGGCCTGGATGCCAGCCCAGGGGAGGTATCGGGAGATGGTCAGCTGCAGCAACTGCCTGGACTGGCAGGCCTTCAGGCTAGGGATAAGGTACATAAGGGGGGACGGAAGCCGAGGATACGTCCACACCCTCAACAGCACGGCGATAGCCACGACCAGGGCGATAACGGCCATAATCGAGAACTACCAGCGCCCTGACGGCTCGGTAGAGGTCCCGAAGGTCCTCCGGCCATACCTGGAGCCGTTTGAGAGGGCCCCAAAGGAGGCGATCCTGCCGGCGGCCGAGAGGGGCGGACCCTGAAGGGGCCCGGAACCTCAATAATTATTCCCGCGGGTGCGCACGATGGGAGGGTCTGGTCTGACCGAGATAACGCGGATCGGGGTATCCATCCCGAGCGGACTGCTCAAGGAGCTGGACAGGATCGTGGAGGAGTTGGACGTGCCCAGCAGGTCCAAGGCCATCAGCGAGGCCATAGCCCAGTACATCGGCGACCGGGCGTGGCTCCTAGAGGGTGGAGAGGACTACCAGGTGGTCGGGTCGATCACCCTGATGTACCGCCACGACGAGGCGTCGGAGAGCATAACCGAGATCCAGCACAGGTTCATAGACATAATCAGGTCGACCTCGCACGTTCACCTGAGCGTCGGCAGGTGCCTCGAGGTGACGATCCTGGCCGGGCCCGTCTCCAAGGCCAGAGAACTCGTTAAGACCCTGCACTCCGTCCGAGGGGTCGAGGCGATCAGGGCGTCTGTCTTCCCCGTCGGGGGGGAGGAGGTTGGCCACACCCACGGCTGAGAGAGAGAAGGCTAACGTGTGGTTCACAGACCACCACACCGAGAATCTCAGGCTCTCGTTCCGCGTGAAGGCGTTCCTGTGGTCGGAGACGAGCAGGTACCAGAGGATAGACGTCATGGAGACGTATGAGTACGGGAGGATACTGGTCCTCGACGGGCTGATACAGCTCACGGAGCGGGACGAGTTCATCTACCACGAGATGCTCGTCCATCCGGCCATGATGACTCACCCCCATCCGGAGAGGGTCCTGATCGTCGGAGGTGGGGACGGGGGGGCGGCGAGAGAGGTCCTCAAGCACCCCACCGTCAGGAGTGTCGTCCAGGCCGAGCTGGACGAGAGGGTCGTGGAGGTGTCCAAGAGGTTCTTCCCCGAGCTGGCCTCCTCCTTCGCCGACCCGAGGCACGAGCTAGTGATCGCCGATGGATACGAGTTCATGGAGAGCACCGGCGAGAGGTTCGACGTAGTGATAGTGGACAGCACCGACCCCGTTGGCGAGGCCAGGAAGCTGTTCACCCGGGACTTCTATCTGCGGGTCAAGGCCGTCCTGGCCGATGGCGGCATAGCCGTGGCCCAGGCGGAGACCCCCTTCCTCTATCCGCAGATAACGAGGGAGCTCCACGGCGTGTTCAGGTCCGTGTTCAAGCACGTGAGGCCCTACCTGTCCTTCGCGCCCACCTACCAGAGCGGAATGTGGGGGTTCTTGGAGGGGTCCGACTCCCCGCTGGAGGTCGACAGGGAGACCCTGGATCGCCGGTACGAGGAGAGGGGTCTCCGGGGCAAGACGAGGTTCTACAACCCGGGTGTTCACCTGGGGCTCGCCCAGCTCCCCAACTTCATCAGGGAGATGCTCTCCCGCTGAGTCAGGAGAGGGACCGGAGGTTTCGGGACGCCCACCTCCCCAGGTAGTGGGGCAGATCGTCGTGGTACACCACCACGGCCGTCTCCCTTATGAAGTCCGGTAGGAGGGAGAAGTACTCATGTCTGGCGTATCTGCTGTCCCCCAGAACGAACATGCCGGGGTCCTCGCGTGACCTTATGACCCTCCCCAGCGCCTGAGACGCCCTCCTCATGGCCGGAACGACGTAGGCGAGGTACCTCCCCCTCTCCCTCCCGTGCTCCCTCTCCCTGAACTCCAGCAGGAGGCGCGTCCTCACGGTCATCCTGTCGAACGGAATCCCGACCAGGTACACCCCAACGAGCTCCCTCCCGGGGAAGTCTGCCCCCTCGCTGAACCTCCCGCCCATGGGTCCCATCAGGACGGCGGGGGTCCCCCCGTGGGCGGAGGCCTTGAAGTCCTCCAGCATCTTCCTGGCCTCGTCGCCGCTCATTCCCTCCCGCTCGACGAAGAGGGGTCTGCCAAGCCTCTGGCACGTCTCAGAGACCCCCTCCGCTATCTCCGACTGTATCCTGTAGCTCGCCGTGAACACGGCTACGTTGGCGGGGATTCCCTCCAAGAAGTCCGATATGGAGTCCACGTAGGCCCTTGCCATCTCCGGGGGGAGGGACTCGCCCCTGGTGGTCAGGTCCCTCGTGATTAGGGACTCCACCCTCTCCGGGTCCACCTCCGAGGGTACGCTGGCTGACTGACAGGAGCCCAGGCCGACCGCCTCTGAGAAGGCGTCGATCGGGGCCAGAGTCCCGGACATGAAGATCCTGGCGTAGAACCTGGGCCAGATCCCGGAGAGGAACTCCCTCGCCCGCATGTCCCAGACCTCAAACTCCAGTCGGCCCCCCCTCGCCCTGGAGACTATGAATGCCACGCCCTCCTCTCCTGAGAGCCTGAGACACTTGTCCAGGAACTCCCCCAGGCGGTGCAGGGAGGACCTCGGCGCCCTGCCCTCGGAGGCCCTCAGCCTCTGAACCCGCCCTCCCAGCCTCGTCAGGGTCTCTATGTCCACCTCCTCCAGGCCTCCCGCCGCCAAGAGGTCCAGTGGGTAGAACACGCCGTCCTCCTCGATGCCTCGGCCGACCCTCCGCATCTCAGCTAGTACGGACTCGAGCGATTCTATTAGGTCGGTCTCCTCTGGGAAGTACTCCCTCACCTCCTCTATCGCCCTCTCGACGGTCGTGGTGGTGATCTTCTCCGAGTTCACGGACATGGCCGCCCCCTCCACGTTGTGGGCCTCGTCGACCACCAGGATAGACTTCCCGAAGGGGACGACCCTCCTCACGGCCCAACCAGCGGGCCCCAAGATGTAGTTGTAGCTCAGGGCCACCAGCTTGGCGTCCCTCAGGGCCAGGAACTGGAGGTAGTAGGGGCACATCCCCCTCTCGGAGGCCATACTCATCAGCTCGGAGAAGGTCAGGGGCCTCTCGGTCAGGCCGGGAAAGGGGCGGACCCTCCTGTAGTAGGGGCAGGTGTCCTTCTTCAGTCTGCAGAGGTTCTCCACCGTCCTGTAGTCCCTGATCCCCTTCTCCCTAGCCAGCAGACACATGTCCCTCTTTCCCCTGAGGGACATCCCGAAGGGGCCCTCTCCCCAGCTCCTCCAAACAGTCATGAGCTCCTCAACAGGTCTGTCAGTCTCGTTCCCGGTCCTAACGGCCCAGATAATCCTGAGGTCCGACCCCTCGATCTCCTCGAGGAGGGCCGCCAGCACCACTGGGGTTTTCCCGAACCCCGTGGGCGCGTGGATGCATATGTTCGCGCCTCTCCTGAGGTTGGCTGCTATGAACTCGATCAGCTCGGCCTGTCTCTCCCTCGGCCTGTATGGGAAGTACTTGAATCGGGCCATCTAGCTCCTCTCTACCTCTGACGTCGAGACGTGATAAATGGACGATCCGCTCAGGGAGATCAACCTCTTCCCCTTGACCCTCCTGGTCGTCACGAGGCCGAGCCTCTCGAGTATGTCCACGTTCCGCTTGATCGTCTCCGTCGAGACGCCGAGCTCATCCGACAGGGACCTTATCGTCCGCGGACCTCCCCTCTCGATGATGGCCAAAATGCTCCTGCGGGTCGGATTCTTGAGGGCCGCGTGGACCAGAGCGTCCCTCCTCCTCCCAGGGAGGTAATAGAGCCTCTCGCCCAGTATCTCCTCCGAGCTGATGAGACCCTCCCTCTGCATGACCCCCAGGTGGTGGGAGAGTGTGCTCCGGGGGATCTGGAGTTCGTCGCTCAGCTCAGAGGCGCTCGCCGCGCCCACGTCCTGCAGCAGAGACAGAAGGACAGCCCTTACGGGGTGCTCCAGGGCCCCGACCCTCGGCCCCTCGATGCCGAGGCGGGAGGGGGAGGGGTGCCTCCTCCTCTGAAGGAGCACTCTGGCCGAGAGCAGTGCCGCCGCCCCTCCGACCGCCACGGCCGCGAACGTGGAGGGGAGGAGGGTTGGGGGCTCCAGCCACCTCACGATCTCGGCCAAGACCCTCAGAAGTGATTCTGGATCCCTGACCGCCCACTCGGTCAGGTTTGCGCAGACCAGAACGATCGGCGGGTCCTCTCCGATCTTCAAAACGGCTGGAACCCCGTCCTCGAAAGAGTATAGCACGTCGACCCCTGCGGCGGAGATTATGCCCCTCTCCACTCCCGGAGGAAACTCCCGAGGAGAAAGGCCTCCATCCATCCTCACCGGGAGGAGCCTTCCGCTCGAGTTGACCCTGTAGGAACCCCTGAGGTAGATCGGGAGGTCGGGGAGCAGGCTCAGAGACTCTACCCCGACGAAGACGGGCGTGTTCCTGACGCGTTGGAGGGTGCCCCTGCCCGGCCACTCCAGGAGTACCAGCGCGTCGACCTCCAGGGCCACCTGCTCGGTGGAGACCAGCAGGACCCCCTCGGTCCCGTTCACCCTTGAGAGACTCTCCAGAGCCTCCTCCCCAGCTCCCACGGCGACGATGAGCTCACCCTCCCCCAGGCACGACGAGATTAACGGGGGGATCGTGAGGGAGAGGATGAGCAGCAGGGACGCCCGGGCCCTGACGCCGCCCCGGGGAGGCGCGGGAGGGGGCCTCATCTGACACCGGGAGAAGCTGCGAGTGGTTTGTTATACCTTTTTTGGGAGAACCTCGAACCTGCGGGCTCGACGGGGCGCGCGGACCTTCATCCCACTGGGACGCCCGATCACTCCCACGTCAGACCCCTTATCCGCACATATCCGGCCCTCTCCAGCCTCAGAAGGGCAGAGGTTATTGCGAACGGCGTTACCTCCCACTCCTCGGCGAGTTCGGCCGGTCGAAGTGCGCCCCTCTCCGCCAGATAGGCCAGAAGCCTGCGCTCCAGCTCCGAGAGACCCGTTGACTCGACGGCCTCGGGCAGGACCTCTACCATCAGCCTGTACCTCGAGGGCATGGGTGGGAGGACCTCCGAGTGGTAGTAGGAGAGGGACGTCAGGGCCCCGGCCACGACCGCGAGCGAGGCCGCCAGCGCCTCCTGCATGGGGGACAGAATTGGAGAGAGCACGGTGACCACCAGCAGGGACACCACCGTTATTGCCAGCCCCAGCTCGACGGCAGCCATGGTCCTCCTCCTCTTCCTCCTGTCGAGAGCTTCCTCCAGCCCGATCACGGCGCCCATACGCTCTCACCCTCCCGCGCCCCGAAGGTCGGGGCCACCAGAACGGCCTCCAGCCCGAGGCTTCGGGCCACAGACAGGGCCAGCATGTCTGAGAGAACGACGGATGTCGCCCCTCCCACGACCGCCGCTATGAGGTTCGCGGCGGACCCCATGCTCATGCCCGTGGTCCTCGCCAGCATGAGGGCCTGGACGACCGAACCCTCATCCACCTCGCGGACCTCCACGATCCCCCTCCTTATGAGGTTGACCAGCGCGGGCCCGGTCGCGGGATCGTCCATCAGGTCGTCGACAGCCGGGCGGGTGAGGAGGACCCTCTCCCTGACGCCGGTGATGCCGCCGGGCCATCCGGCTAGGATCGCGAACCTCATGGCCCCCGCGTCGTAGAGGGTCACCCTCCGCCTGGCCACACCGATGGGAAGGAGGAGGAAGAGTATGGCCGGAATCGCCGACGCTCCCCCCATGGCGGCCGTGATAAGGGTCGCCGGGACCCTGACGACGCTGGAGGCCGCCAGTCCATACTCCCTGAGCTCGGCGACGTTCACCACGTCCCCAGCCAGCCCCGATGGGAGTCTCACGAGGTAGGTCACGGTGGCCGGCGTGCCGACGCCCGAGGGGCGGAGCACGATCCTCAGGACGCGATCGGTGGGGGCCCTGACGGCGTACTCGGCCCCCGCCACCCGGACCCCACCCGGGACCAGGGATGCGCCTCCCGGCAGCCTGTCGACCACCGTGACCTCGCTCACTTCTCCCGGAAAGTAAACCGACACCGTGTAAAGAACGGTCTGATTGCCCAGGTAGGTTCCGACCTTGCCGATGACCGGCCTCAACGGCGTCGGAGGCCTGACGTTTATCCTGAAGGTGGCCGTGAGGTTCTGCGCCCGGGCCACGTTGATTAGAGACCCCCCGGCCTCCCCGGTGACGACGGCGTGGAAGAGGGCCGCGAAGGCCCCGCCGGGCGGCAGCTCCCGCACCCTCCACTCGATCATCCCCGCGGAGAGGCTCGCGGAGGGGGGGCTCTCCGAGCCCTCCACGGGGACCAGCCCCCGCGGCAGGAAATCGATCACCGTGAGGTTCGAGGCCGTCGCGTTGCCCACGTTCGTGAGGACTATCCTGCAGGATATCACGTCGCCGACCGACGCCACAGCCGGCGAGCACTCCTTAGAGAGCCAGAGCCTGGGTGCGGCCGCCCCCGCGGGAGGGGTCACCGGCGGGGCAGGTCCCGAAGGCCTTATTATGACGAGCGGAGCCCTTGCAACCTCCTCTCCCCCGTATATCACCGCGTTGTAGACCCTATCCGTTCCGACAGGCGACGAGACCACTGTGGCCGAGAAGGTGACCTCCCACCCGCCATCCGGCGAGAGGGGCGGAAGCACCCACCTGAGGCGCCCCCCGGAGCGCTCGGGCTCGACGGGGATGCCGTTGACGCTGGAGGATCCCTGGACGTAGGAGAGCTCCGCGGGGAGCTCGTCCTCCAGGACTATAAGGCCGCTCTCGGAGCCGCCAACGTTGGACACCCTGATCTTGAAGGTCACCACGTCCCCGATCGACGCCACGCTGGGCCCGACCGTCTTGGAGAAGGTCAGCTCCGGAGGACTCGGAGCGGGGGCACCCCTGCAGGAGACGTTGGGCTCGATGAGCGAGGCCCTCACCAAGTAGGTCCCGTTCACCGCCTCCGAGAGGGGGACCTGGACCCCTCCCACAACCGGGACGACGGTGAAGTTGGCCCTGGGGTAGTACTTCACGACGCCCGAGGCGCCGGCGTCCAGCCTCCAGGGGCCGACCCACGTGTCGCCCGGGGAGATAGACTCAAGGGGGGTCTCGCAGAAGACAAGCCTGCCGTCAGGTGGGGGGGATCCCTCCCACACGCAGACCCTGGTCAGGTTGTAGGTGAGGTCCGAGGCCAGATTAGTGAATCGGGCGCGGACCGACATGCCAACGGCCGAGAGATTCTTCTCCACCTGGATGGAGGCCGCCCCAACCGAGTGAACCTCCCTTATCCTGTCCAGTATCATGGCGTCGTCCCTCTTGAAGGTGAGGGAGGCAGGCGGAAGGCTGCCCCCACTGGACATCCTGGCCGCGCCGAGCAGGTTCAGCACGTAAGTACTCCCCCGGACGACGTCTCCGATGTCCCACCTGACGGAGTCGCCACTGACCCGGACCGTCCCACCGCTGGCGTGCGCCGACCTAAGGTCGAACCATGCCGGGATCCGCTTCACGAGGCTGACGTCTCTCAGGTCGTCCGTGAAGGTCAGCGCTATCGAGAGGGACAGGTTCTCCGCCCTCCCACAGGCCAGGGAGGTGGGCGCGGCCGTCTCGGCGGCCGTGACTGGAGGGGTAACCAGGGCCGGATCCACCTCATACCTCCACCTCCAGTAGTCCCCCGGCCTCAGCTCTGGGATGTGGAGCGGTGGACTGACCTCCAGCCCGCTCGGGTAGGGGTAGTCGGGATAGAACCTCATTCCCGTGGAGTCGATCCAGAGCCAAACGTCGGAGATCACGTCTGCCGTTGGGTTGGAGACCGTGAGGAACCCCCAGACCCTCCTGACCTCGTAGGTCGAGTCTGGATAGAGAATCAGGTCGATGAACTCCGAGGCGGAGATGTTCAGGTAGCCGTCCGGGGGATCCACTCCCACCGTGAAGGCGTCTGAGAGGTTGTACTCCACGGCCCCGCATGCGGCCGCCCTCAGCGTGTAGGAGATCAGCTGGCTTGATCCCGGGGATCCGGACTCAGAGAGGCTGACCGTCCACCAGTACACGTTCCCGGAACTCCCCGAGTACGGAGGAGATGGGGACTCGAGGACCATGTTGGCCGGGATCACATCGTACACCCGGACGGACGGGGCGGGGGTCGGGCTCCAGTTCGTGACGTTCAGCGTCACCCCGTAGTAGCACGGGGTCGACGGGGAGAGGGACTTCCGGACCGACACGTTGATCCTCACCCCCTGCACCCTCGCGTCGGGGCCGAACTCGGAGGTTCCAGCCCCGGAGATCGTGGCCGTGGCGGTGAGGAGGCTCCCCTCCTCGGGCCTCATCCCGTCAGGGAGGTCTGACACCCGAATCCAGCCCGAGAACTCTCCGTCGGCGTCGGCTGTGAGGGACCCCAGGTATACGGCGCCCTCCCCGTAGTACCTATCCCCGTGGAGGTTGCCCTCCAGATCGTCTCCAAGCCGCGAGTTGTTCACCATGAAGACCTCGACCAGGGCGCCCGCGAACTCGGGCGAGCCCGATCCTGTGTCCTCTGAGTTTATGAAGCCCTCTACGTACACGTGGGTCCCGTTGAACTCGGAGTGGGATATCACGGGGTAGTCCACCTTCAGGTTCGGGGCTCCGGGGCTGAGGACCCCGTCGTTGACCGTGACGCCGTCACCGGTTGGGTTTCCGACCCCGGCGAGGGTGGTGTTGTCTATGTCCACCCCCAGGGCCGTGTTGTTGAATATCGAGTTCCTGGAGAGGTTGTTGTCGAGGGCGTTCCCAGGGGCCCCCCAGCCGGGGGGCGGGGCGGTCCTGGCGATCACGACGCCGACCCCGTGGTTAGAGTGTATCGAGTTTAGCTCGACCACGCTCCCGTTTCCGAAGATCCTCACGCCCCCCGCCTCACCCTCGTAGGGCGCCCAGCCGTTCAGGGTGATGTTGTTCTCCGCTACCCTCAGGCCGCCGGGCGCGAACCAGCTGTCAATCCCGTAGCACGTGTTGTTGGAGATGAGGTTCTCCCTGACGACGACCCCGGACGCCAGACCCTCGGCGGACATGCCGTCGGGGCCGCCGGAGGAGGAGGGATCGTAGACCTGCTTGAGGCCGTTCGAGAATATCGCGCATCCCTGGACGAGTCCGGACTTGACGTCGGACCCGGAGAAGTGGGCTCCCGTCCCCCAGTTGTACGCGACGACCGAGTCCACCACCCTGGCTGAGTCCCCCTCCACCAGCACGCCGAGCTGGGAGTTCCTGGCCTCACCCGCGGCGCCGGGGTCCAGGCCGTCGGGCCTCAGGCCGACGAAGCACCCGTACACCTCTGCCCGCGCCGAGCCAGACTCGACGTGCACAGCGGCCCCCGGGCCGTATCTCGAGTAGAACCCGTAGACGGACACGTTTGCGATCTTCACGTCGGAGGCCCCGCTCACCGCGAGGCCGTCGAAGTCGTGCCCCTGGCCGTATATCGCCACCTCGGGGAGGCTGTAGGCGGGGAGGGAGGGCTCGTCTCCAGAGCCGGGCACCCCGTCGGGTCCGGTGCCCACGCGCCCCCCGATCCCCAGAGCGCCAGGGTTGGCGTCCTTCGGGGAGAGGTCCTGATCGAACACGGTGCCGTTTATCTCGGTGCCCCCGTCCCGGATGGCCGGAAGCTGTCCCAGCGTGTCGTTCACGTCTATCCTCCACCAGGCGTGGGAAGGATCCGCCTGCACGTTCGGCGGGACGGCGAACACGAACCAGCTCCTGTCGCCGCCAGATATGGCGTTGGCATTCAGGATGAACTGCCTCAGCGTCCCCTGCGCCGCCCTTGGGTTCGCTGGATCGTGATCCTCGTCCAGGGAGTTCACGACCACGTCGAAGCTGAAGCCGAAGTCGAGACTCTCGCCGAGGTAATCTCCCACCGAGACTAGAGAGACGTGCTCGCACCTTCCTCCCGGCCTCCACAGCGTCAGCTCGTCGACGTAGTACTCGTACCCACCGTGGACGACCACCCTGTCGAAGGAGGAGTAGGTCGAGTCCGTGGCCCTCACCTCGGCCAGGGGAGTCCCGTTCAGGTCGTACACCCCGAAGGCGATGGTCCCGTTCTCGAAGAGGGTCAGCCTCCAGAGGTACCACCCGTTCTCGGGGGGGTCCCAGGGGACGCGGGCCGAGATCCTGACTGGCGTCCCTCCGTCCCTCCTGTCTATCCAGATCCTGTTTGTGTTGTGATTCACGGCGAAGGAGTAGCCGTTGAAGGACGAGTCCTCCACGCCGACCCTGTCTATCGACCCGCCGGACCACGGGGCGGGCCTGTAGGCGTACCCCTGGAGCACGATCCCCCTGCCGACCGTCTCGCTCAGCGGCCTGTACCCGCCGTTGGGGTCGTTGTTCGAGTCCTTCTTCAGGCTGAACGAGCCCTCGTAGGACTGCTCCCCCGACTGGTAGACAGTCCCGGCCCCGTAGTCCGTCCAGCCAGTCCACGTCTCAAGGCCGTCGTAGAAGATGACGTCCAGGCTGCAGGCGTCGCTCACCTCTGGGTCCCTGCCCCCGAAGTCGGGGGAGCCCCTGTGGGCGGAGCCGTCCCAGCTCACCACGTACGTCCCCTCGGCCCAGGTCTCGCCCCAGTCGCTCCCGGCGTTGAGACCCCTGGGAGAGGTGACCGTCTTGGAGTCCACCACGATCCAGTACGTGCCGTTCCTGGCTAGGAAGCTGTACCCACCAGCGGAGTTCGTCTGGACCACCCGGACGAGTGGGTCGGAGTACGGGTCGAACTCGCCGTCCCCGTCGTCCAGGAAGAGACCAACCGATGCGCTCGGGACCGGGAGGTCCACCCCCAGAGAGTATCCGGCGGCCAGGGGCCAGCGGTCCTCGTGGACGATCCCCGTGAGGTTCGCCCTGACCTCGAAGGAGGCTTCGTCCACGTTAAAGAAGTCGGTGTAGTTCACCTCGTACGGCCTCCCCGGGATGTGGATCAGGCCGTCGTACGACGGAGAGTGCGTGGACGCGGACGAGTCGTTGGCGAGCACGACCACCCTCCAGCCGCCGAGGGGGTCCCCCGGGGATATCGTGTAGATGTCGTCGTTGGTGAAGACCCCGTCTCCGGCCACGGCGTCTCCGTGGGTCCCGTCGTCGTACAGCGGACCTGAGGCGATGAGGTCGCCCGAGGGGCCGTAGACCCTGGCCAAGATCCCACCTGTGGGAGACGCGTCGACGCGTGCGACGATCCTCAGGGGGCCGAACGTCTGCGGGCCGGAGGGCTCGGTCAGGTTGACCCCGAACCCCTCCGCCATGTCCGCCAAGACGGTGGCCGAGAGGTTGCACCATATCAGGTTGTCCACGTAGGCCCAGGTCTTGTACCAGTCGTCCCAGTACGTGTGAACGGTGAAGTTGACGCGGATGGTCTGCCCGGCGTAGGGGGTGAGGTCGTAACCGGTAGCTATCCACCACCCGGAGTCGGCGAAGGTCCCGTACGACGTGCCGGGGTTCGGGTTGTAGACCAGGACCGTGTCCAGCGTGTTTCCGCCCGTGTCCCTTATGGTTACGATGAGGTAGTCGAAGTACTGGGAGTCCCAGGACTCCACCCTGAACCAGAAGGTCAGGCTGCCCCCGCCGCTGGGGACCGTGATCTCATAGGCGGCCCAGGTGTTCTCTCCGTTGGGCGTTCTGTCCTCAGACTCGTTCACCCTGTACCCGAGGACTAGAGAATATTCTCCCACGGCCGGTAGGCCGTCGTCCACTATGATCCGGGGGTTCGGGGGTGGGAACCCCGTTGTGCCACCGTCGATGGTGTAGGGCCCCCTAGGGCTGGCTCCTATCACGGACGAGATCCATCCCGGGGACTTGCCGTGCAGCCAGTACGCCAGGTCACCCCTGTCTACTCCGGTGTTCAGTGTGTTGAGGGGGGACTTCGCCCCGTTCTCCAGCACGTCGAAGTAGACGTAGAAGGTCTCCTGGCTCGAGAGGTCGCTCGGCAGCAGGAACTTGATCGTGCCCACCCCCGGGCCCGTGGGGATGTACTCCTGCCTTGGAACTAGGTTCCCGCTCGGATCCACCACCCTGACGGAGTTGTTGTCGAGCGTGCCCGTAACGTCGAGGGACAGCAGGAGATCCGTGAAGTTGACATCAACGATGACCATCTGGTGTTGATCTCCGGCAGGAACCGAGATGGGCACCCTGTAGTGCCAGTCCTCCCCCGAATTAGGCCCGTCAGGATCCCACCACTCGGGGACGTCGTACAGGATGTAGTAGTACCTGTTGGGGTCGTCGTAGAAGACCAGCCTGGTCCCCGACTGATACCAGGTCTCCACATCTCTCGTCACGTTGCCGAGGGCCAGCACCCTCCTGACCAAGGCTCCGGGCGGGAGTTCTACTGTAACCCTCCTCCACTCACCCTCCCGCTTGTCCGGGAGCTCCACCAGGAGCTTGCCCGGCGAGACGATCGCCTGCCTCGCGGGAGGGGCCGCCGGAGCCTCGTCAATTAAGACCTCCACCAGGACCCTGCCGGGGGAGTCAAAGAGGAACTGGCCCTCCCGGGCCTCCAGGCTGACCCCCCTCAGGCGGGCGACGGCGCGCGCCCCACCGAGCTTGGGGTCGAGTCGGTAGGCCCCGGGTCGCAGGACCTCGAGCCACTGAACCCGCCACGTGCCGTCCCGGCCTCTGGCCTCAAACTCGTCCAGGACCTTGACGAGGGCGGGCCTGACCAACTTTTCACGGGCTCCCCGCCTCTCGGCCGGGGGAAGGGTCCGACCGGCGACTTCAACCGGCCCACCGGCCGGCAGACCCGATAGGGCCGGGGCCAGCTCGACCAACAAGACGACCGAGGCCCTCCCGTCGGCTGACCCGTCGGGGTCCGACCATCCCCCGTCGAGGAGGCTTATCCTGCGACCGCCCTCTGCAACCTGCGGCCTCAGAGGGTTCCAGTCGGGTCCCACAACCGCCAAGAGACTGCCTCTCCCGATTTCCAGCTCTGCCTCAAAGCCTGGATTCCCCCTGAGGCTGACGGAGAGGGCCACGACCTTCCGACCGGCGAAGAGCCAAGCCCCCTCTGGGAGCTCGGCCGGTAGGACCTCTTCTATGCAGGCACCGTCGACGGATACGGGAACCCCAGACGCCTCCCCCGCGGGTGCGCAAGGCCCTGCGACTCCCAGAACCGCAATGGAAGTGGTTCCCCTGGCCGTCAGCCTTCCCAGCCTCGCGACGACGCTCAGGGTGTAGTTGCCGGGGCTGAGATCTCCTAGATGGAGCGTGAAGTTCCCCGGGGCATTGACGACCAGCTCCCCCTCGGAGAGCACGCGGCCGTCCGGTCCGGTGAGTGTGTAGGACACCGTGATGTTGCCGACAAGGGCCGTCCCCGGGGTGATCCCTCCCGAGACCGAGACGCCCTCCCCAACCCTGAACCTGAGCTCCCTGGGCACGAGCAGCCGTGGGGCCTGGAGCTGAGCCCCTGAAATCTGCAGGGCTCCCCGCGCCTCAGCCGACAGGTCCCCCCAAATGGCCTCCACGGAGTAGGAGTAGTTCCCCGGGGGGAGATCCGGGAGTGGGAGCTCAGCCAGGCCGCCCTCCGTGACCCCCCAGGTCGAGAGGTTCAGGGGGCCGGAGAGCCCAACAGTCACGTTCGCCCCAGAGACCTCCCCCGCGGCCGCCCCTGACACCCTGACTAGGATCAGACCGGTTTCGACGTCTGCCTCTGCCTCCACCTCGAGCACGTCGATCCAGATCGAGATCTCGTCCGTTCCCGTGTCCTCTCCAACCCAGCCAACGGCGGAGAGCCCGTACTCGCCCAGCTCCACGAGGCTTACGAGAGGGTACTCCACCAGCCAGGAGGTCTCGTTCACCCTTAGGGCGGAGAGGGGGAGGACCCGCCCTCCCGGGGTTCTGAGGGACGCGTTGACCCAGTCGAGGGTCACGTTTGCCTTGATCAGCGCCGAGATAGTCTCCCCAGGCGAGTACCGTGTCTTGGAGGGCACGAGCGTAAGCTCGATCCCTGGCGCGGGGGCCCTGAGGAGGGCCGCCCCCTCCCCCCGGATCCCCCTGGCGTCCTCCGCGGATATCCTGGCCAGGTACTCCCCGGGCATCCACGGCGAGAAGGTGAAGTTGGCCTCCCCAGCGACGGGTATGTCCCTGGCCAAGAGGGTCGCGTTGTCCGGGCCAGATATCGCGACTGTGGCGTTGGCCTCCACCGGCCCCCCTGCGAGGGCGCTCTCCACCCGGATCTCCAGCCTGCAGGAGTCCGACCAGCATCGGCCTACAGCGCTCACACTGAGGGAGTCGACCGTGAAGTTGGCCTCTGAGGCCGCCCCGCCCGAGTGCACCCGGAGGCGATAGGTCCCCAGGGGCACCGGGGATATCGAGGGGAGGGGGAACTCCAGGGCCCAGGTTCTCCCCCCTCTGGGGCGCAAGTAGGAGGAGGCGTTGACTGACCGGTTGTCCGGGGTCAATATGTCCGCCGACGGCTCGACCCCCTGCGGGGACCTGATGATCGCGGTCAGGTTGTCCCAGGGATTCAGGTGGGGCCTCACAAGGACGATCTCCGGGGGGACCGAGGCGTTCTGGTCCCCCGCCGCGGCCTGACCTGGGCCTGAGACCGAGGCTGGCAGGGGCCCGGGCGGCGAGATCGCCGCTGCGGATAGGAGAAGCAGGAGACCCGCCAGCCCGGCCATAGATCTCACTACGATCCTCCCCCTCAAGGGGGCCCTCTCTGGGCGGACCCCCTGATCGCCCGGAGGAGTATGGCGGAGCCGGCCGCCGCTATTACGACTCCCCAGAGGAGGAGGTACCCCCTCACGGGGAGAAGAGGCAGCGGCAGGGGGCTAAACTCCACCCAGACCCTGACCCTCCCGCCAGACGGGAGTCCGGACAGGTCCCACTCCACGGAGCCCTCCCCTCCCCTGGCGTCGGGGCGGGGGGAGGCGTATGTGATCGTCCGCCCGTCGGGCGGGACCACGACGACCCTCCCGCTCTCGACCCTGCTAGAGACCGGTCCGACGCCGAAGGCGAACTCGTCGAAGAGGACTCCGCTGGCAACCCCGTCGTCTATCCTGAGCGTGAGCTCGAAGGACTCGGCCTCCCCTGGCTTGAGCGGCTGCCAGAGGGAGTAGCGGAGCACCAGGGACCCGTTCTCCCAGAGGGGTACGACCTCCATGTCCAGCCCCCTCGTGAGGTCCCTGGCGGAGAGCACCTTCACGGACAGGTTCACCCTCTTCTCACCGGGCAGCGGAAGTCCCCCCGCTGTCCTCTGCCTGACGCCGCCCACGGGGAGCTTCCCATACCCCGGGACCACCGGCACCCTTCCGTCGTTCCTGAGGGTCGCCCTAATCGTTACGGTCACGGAGCCCCCACCCGAGACCCGGGCACTCACCTCCAGGGTTTCGTACACCAGCGGGTTGTACTCCCCCTGGGCGGCCTCGACTAGGGGTAGCGTCGCGGAGAGAGCGATCAGGAGCACTGACGCGAAAAAAGCAAAGAGGGGACGGGAGGGCATACTTCGACGCCCCACCCAGCCGGAAAAAAGGTTCACCGGGAGGGGGCCCTTCTCCTCCTCTCGAGGAGGACCCCCGCTATCACCATGGCGGCGGCCGCGATGACGAGCCACTGTTCGAAGGTCGCGGCGCCCAGCTCCACGCCCGCGGAGGGCATGAACACGGCGGTGGCGTCCAGGGTGTTCCTCGGATCGACTCCCACCACGAATATGTCGGTCAGGTTGTAGTTGCCCTCGCCTATCACGCAGTAGTGGACGACCACCGGGTTGAAGACATCCATGTTGAGGTTCTCGTAGGTCCCCTCGGCGGACACAACCACCTTCCCGGCGCCGGTGCCGAGCGTGTCCTGGACCCACGAGACCAGGAAGTCGGTGCCGCCGGCGGATATAGCGTCACCCTCATTGTAGTTGGTGCCGTTGACGTTTATGGTGTCGCCGTCGACCGGGTAGACGGTCCACTGCCTAGTAGACCCGTCGGCCAGGGTCACCGTGACGGTCTTGGAGTTGGCGGCGCCCGTCCCGTCGAACCACTCGGCGAACCCCCTCTGCGGGGCCGGGAGCGGGTAGGTCTTCCAGACGTAGCCCTTCTC
>CAZQNA010000005.1:0-85318 GCA_964594835.1 uncultured Nitrososphaerota archaeon | reverse complement strand
ACCCGGCCTGATCTCCTTCCTCGCCCTCACCAGGTACCCCCGGACGACCCAGATCATCTCCCTGACAATGTACCTGGACCTCCCGTCGGGTCCCACGCCGACGGTCGTGTTGGTGTAGTTCATCCACCCGTGGGTCTCGTCCCTCTCTATCCTGACCTTGAAGTCGGGCCAGATCTTTGGAGAGGATCCGTAGGTGAAGCTGAAGGGGCCGTACTGGTATGAGGTGCTGCCTTCTCCCGGGCCTATCACAGGAGGCGGCGAGGGGTACTCTGAGTGCTCGGAGCCCCCTATCACGGGGCCCTCCGGGCTGGCCGTGGAGGTGGCCCACAGCTTGGTGTACACCACCTCGTAGTCGAAGGTCCCGCTGGTGTCGTACACCACCAGGGTCTCCTTCCAGGTGTTGGGCGCGGAGGTGTCCTGCTCCTTCTTGACCTCCGGGTCGGCGTCGCTCGCGGCGTGTAGGTAGCCGACGTAGCTACCGCTGAGACTCCCCTCGAGCCTGAACCTGAGGTATATGACGCCCATGTTGACCTTCTGCGTGTTCCCACCAACCTCGGACAGGTCTGGGGTCCCCCTGATCGTGACTCCCGTCAGGTTCTCGTTCGAGTCGGCGCCCACCGTGAACCAGCCGTCCGGCCATTCTCCGGTGCCGGTCCAGTTGAGCTGCTTCCCATCTGAGGACAGGCCTGAGGATCCGGCCGTCGGGTTCCCCGCGGAGGTGAAAGCCGGGTTCCCCGCGGCGTCCTCCCACCCGTCGACCCCGTTATCTGGGGGGAGGATCTTCCTCAGCTTGACGCTCACGTCCCAAGGCAGATCGTTTATCACCGTGATGTTGACCTCGATGTCCTGCTGCTGTCCGTCCACGATCTTCTCCGGCTCCACCTCCTCGGTCACCCTTATCGGCGGGCAGGCCGAGATGGAGGTGCCGTTTATCGCGTACCTCAGAACCACCCTGTCGCCCGGCTGGAGCTCCGTGATGTGGACCCAGTACATCTCGCTCGGGGTGCCGTACCCGCTGGCCGGGTAGGAGTTCTCCACCCAGCTCGGAATGGACGAGCCCGGCGGGGAGACCTTCGCCACGGCGTAGTCGGGCTTCTCGGCGACGGACAGCTGGGTGATGTAATCCAGGCTCGTGTTCAGCCAGATTGGGAGCCAGACGTCGAAAATCCTCTCGCTGGCCCAGTTGTAGATGGTGACGTTGCCCGTGATGTTCCAAGCGCCGCAGTCGTAGTAGAGGCCGTCCGTCTCTATCGTGGCGTTCACGAACTCAGTCAGGTAGACGCTCACGGGTGCGTCGGGAGAAGCCTCCGAGATCCCCGTGTATCCCGGAGTCAAGACCAGAGCTCCCAAGAGGGCGATCCCGAGAACCCTTCTTCGATCCATCCTCCACCACCTTATTCAAGCAATTTGCTTAATATTAATGATATTCCTTGATATTCCAGCGATCGCGCACATTAAAACGGTTGTAGTCAGAGTTCCAAACAGGCGGAGAGGGGCCGCCCACCGGCCTTGAAGCCGGGCGCAGGACGGATGCTTGGAGGAGCGATGCCAAAAAACAGGTTTGGAGGGTGGGTTGGGTCACAGGAGCGTCGACAGGGCCAGTGGTATCCCCAGGAACAGCCCGACCAGGGCGCTCAGAATGATTCCAAGCACGAAGGCCACTATGGCGATCACTATGGCGTGACCCCACCCGATGTCGAACCAGACCTTGATCAGCCAGATCCAGACCACTATCGCCACCAGCAGGCCGATGAAGGGTATGAATCTGATCAGGATGTAGCTGAGCACCGCGCCAATTATTGACAGCAGGACCACCGAGAGCAGCCCCTTCTCCTTCTCCGAGGGCAGCACGAACCTCTGAGAGAGCCAGAGCGCTATCACGTTGGCGACGAACGTGGCTATGGCAACGATCGGGGCGAGGGTCAGACCTCCAACACCGAAGGCGAGCATTGCGGGAACCCGTCCCGGGTCCTGGGATATAAAGCCTACAGATCGCCTCACATTCCGGGTCTCCTCAGCCTCTCGTCCACGGGGACATAGGGAAATGGGCGGTCGAGGGAGTCCTGGGAGACCACCTCCTCAACCGATCGCCTCCCCGTCGTCCTGGGAGACCCCCTGGGTCTCCCCACTGTCAGGACGGCAACTGGACGGAGCCTCCGATGGGCCGAGACCACCGAGAGCACGGCGTCGTCGTCGAACGCCCCGACCCAGCACGTCCCGTACCCGAGGGCGTGGGCCGCCAGCATGGCAAAGGCGCAGGCTATCGTGGCGTCCTGGACGGCGTAGAGGGACGCCCCCCTGCTCCCGTATCTCCTCGCCGACGCGGACGGATCCGCAAGGAACACCAGGGAGACGGGAGCCTCCTCGACGAACCTCTGTCCCCAACAGGCCTCTGCCAGCCTCTTCCTGAGTTCTGGGTCCCTCACAACCACGATCCTGTAGGCCTGGAGGTTTCCGGCGGAGGGCGCGCAGCAAGCCGCCTCCATGATCCTAGAGAGGTCGCCGTCGTTTACCGGATCTGGGAGGTAGGACCTGACGGACCTCCTCCGACCCATCACGTCGAAGACGTCCCTGCACCCCTCGGTCTGCCCATCCCTCCCCTCCCGGGCCACGGAGCTCACCCCAGCTCCCGCGCCAGCTCCTCCTCCATCAGCTGGACGTCCCTCGGGGTGAGCTTGCCGTAGCTTATCCTCATCCACTCGGGGGTCGACCCGAACGCTGCCCCGGGGACGAGCCCGACCACGACGTCCCTCGACGGATCCAGGAGCCTCGAAACCAGCTCGGAAGAGTCGGGAAACCTCGGGTGCCTTGCGAAGACGTAGAATGCTCCCTTGGGCTCGACGAAGTCGAAGCCCAGCCTCCGCAGGGCCTGGACCAGCGCGTCCCTCCTCACCCTGTAGAACCTGCGGACCCCCTGGAAGTAGACCTCGTCGGCCGCCCTCAGCTCCTCGGAGAATATCAGCTGGGAGGCGTCGCTGGACCCCGCGGTCGTGTGGTAGACTATCTTCCCGAGCCTCTCTGCCACACCCCTGTCCGAGGAGAAGATGAACCCCATCCTTATCCCCGGCAGGGAGAGGCTCTTCGAGGCTGTGTCGAGGATGAGGTCTCCGGGGAAGGGGGGCTTCTCCTCGAAGTATATCTCGTGGTAGACGGCGTCGTTTATCAGGGCTACCCCTCTCCGGCTCAGCTCCTCCCACAGCTCCTCGATCTGCCTGGCCGGAGGCGAGTGGCCGGTCGGATTGTTCGGGAAGTTGAGCAGAACCGCCCTCACGTCCGCCGTCAGTCTGGACAGGATCTCAGCGGTTATGTCCTCCGCCAGGGGATCGTACGTGTCGTACCTAACTCCGGCCAGCTCCGCCTGCGGGTAGTAGAGTGGAAAGCCTGGCTTCGGCAGGAGGACCTTCTCCCCCCTGAAGAGGGCGAGTGAGACGAAGCACGCGTGGGCGCCGCTGGCCGTGATTATCACTCGGCCGGGATCCTCGGGGACCCCGAGCGTCCAGGCGGCGAACTCCGCGGCCGCCCTCCTGGTCTCCCTGGTCCCCACGAACGGTGTGTAGGACCTGCCGATCCCCCTCGCCCTGCTCAGTATGTCCTCCACCGGGAGGGGAGGGTCGTGTGAGGGGGCGCCGATGTGGGCGTCAACGACGACCTTACCCTGGGACCTCAGCTCGTCGCAGCGGGCGAAGACGTCCCGAATCGACATCACGTGGGCCCCTGACCCTGACAACGGTCTCCCCTGGACAGCTGTCAGGTATTGGAAAAACCTTTTTCCCTCGTCCACGGCCGATCAGCTGCCCGGCCCGGCCCCGGCCAGGTTGGACGCCGACGCGATCTCACCGTCAAACGCCAGCTCCAGGGCGGCCCTCTTCCTGGAGTACTCGGCCAGCGACTTCAGATCCAGTCGATTGAAGAGAGAGGAAGCCTTCAGATACCAGAGCGCAGCCTCCCTGTGGGAGACCTCCGAGACCAGCTCTGCCATCCACAGCGTCGCCCGGGCCTCCCTCTCCGCGTCGCCCGAGAGGGTTATCCCCGACTCCCTGACCCCCTCAGCCGAGAGCTTCAGCTCCGACCAGAGTCTGAAGGCCTGTATCTTGAGACCCGCGTCCGCCAGCGCCAGGGCGGCCCTCTCAAGGGCCTCGTGATACTGGGCGAGCACGGGGGCGCCGGAGTCCGCGTGGGGGCGGAGGGTCCATGCAGCCTCCCTGAACAGGAGGCCGGCAAGCGCCCTCCTTCCACCCTCGGCCGCCAGACGGCCCGCCGACATCAGCAGGCGCCACTTCTTCATGGGGTTCTTAGAACTCAGGGCCAGGGTGGACAGGACCCCAGCCGCGGCCAGGGGGAGCCCGAGGCGAACCGCCTCCCTGGCCACCCGCTCCGACCTCAGCTCATCGTCGACCCTTATCACCCCCGCTGCCTCAGCCCACAGGCCGGCGGCGATCATGGCGTCCAGGGTGGCGAGACGACAACTGACGCCCAGTCCCCCCGCCGTCAGCCTGCTCGTCAGGGTCCACGCGAACGAGGGCCAGTTCCGGAGGACGGACAGGGCGACGTCCCTCAGGTAGCGGGGGGGTGCCTCTCCCGACTCGGCGGAGTCGCACGCAGACTCCAGGACCGATAGAACTATCCCAACGGGCCATCCAACCCTGTTGAGCGCCTCCGACTCGTTCACAGGCCTGTCGGCTCCTCCATACTCCCTCCTGAGGGCGGACCTCAGCTCTCGAAGGATGGCGGGGTGGACCTCGGAGAGAGAGGCCGTGGCGAGCCTGACCGCCCGCTCCACCGGATCCGCCGCCCTCCCGCGCGGCGTTCGCCCGGTTCTCCTCACCCGCCTGGAGCTGAGGGCCGCCAGAACTCCCATCGTCAGCGCCTCGACGGGGGAGTCGCGGCCTACCGCCCTGAGGACGCCCGCGGCCGCCGCCGGGTCGAGACGGGCCAGGTGATACCCGAACCTGAACCACCAGTCGTAGTCGCCCGGCAGGCTCGGGGGCCCCCTGGTCCACAGGAGGGCGGCCCTCCAGAGCAGCGGGAGCCTGGCGATCAGGGACCTCAGGCCTCCAGCCTGAGCCGCCCTCGCCAGGCTTGACCTGACGTACTCCGCCGACGGGGGGCGAGTTCCCCTCCTTGAGTTGACCGCGACGATTAAGAGCCTGGCGGCGGACTCTGGCCGGGAGGGCACGGGGTTGGCCGGCCGCCGCACGTTAAGAGCTGGACCCTCCGGACGTAATACCAACGTCAGCCCAGCGGGGAGCCCAGCTCGCTCAGGGGTGCGCCCGACAGAAACCTCCTCACGGCCTCCGCCAGGCCGGAGGAGTCGCGCCTCACCTGGGCCATGGTGTCCCTGTCCCTGAGGGTGACGGTCCCGTCCTCCAGCGTCTGGTAGTCAACGGTCACGCAGATGGGCGTCCCGACCTCGTCCATCCTCCTGTACCTCCTGCCTATTGAGTCCTTCTCGTCGTAGTAGACGTAGAACTCGCCCGAGAGGTCTAGGGCGATCCTCCTGGCGACCTCGGGGAGGCCGTCCTTTGCCACGAGCGGGAAGACCGCCACGTCTATTGGGGCCAGCCTCCTCGGTATCCTCAGCCACCTCCTCTTCTCGTCCTCCACGTACGACGCCATGAGCACGTGGAGGATGGTCCGGTCGAGGCCTATGGAGGGCTCGTAGAGGTGGGGGGCCACCTTCCCCTTGGGCGTCTGCACGGTGAGGTCGACTCCCGACGCCTCGGAGTGTCCCTTGAGGTCGTAGTCCGTCCTGTAGGCGTTGTTCACCAGCTCCACCCACCCCAGATCCTCGGTGTACGCCTCTAGGTCCCAGTGGGCCGAGGCGTAGTGGGCCCTCTCGTCCGGGCCCAGCTCCCTGTACCTGAGACTCTCCAGCGGGAGGCCTATGACCTCGTTGAAGAACCTCTGGTAGATCACGAGCCAGTAGGTGATGAGCGAGTTTATGGTGTAACCGCTCTCCAGGGCCTCCCTGGCGGTCATCTCCCTTATCTCCCCGGTCTCCCTGTCCTCCTGGCGGAGGAAGCGGAGCCTGTAGTCCAGGAGGGGCCTGAGCTTCTCGTCGTAGTAGGAGGTGTCCTCAGGGTCGAAGAAGACGTGGATCTCGAGCTGCTGGAACTCCCTCATCCTCACCAGAGCCCGCCTAGGGGCTATCTCGTTCCTGAACACCCTGCCCCTCTGGGCCATTATGAAGGGGAGCCGCCCCCTCATTGTGAGGAAGGTCCTCCTGAACTCCACCACGCTGCCCTGCGTTGTCTCGGGCCTGAGGGCCGCGTTTGGCTCCTCCGCCTCCGCGCCGACGGCTATCGTGAACATGAGGTTGAACCTCTTCACCTCGGTCCAGTCGAAGGCCCCGCACCTGGGGCACCTCACGCCCCCCTCGAGGAGCATCCGGTGGAGCTCCTCGTCCGGGTAGCCCTCCAGGTTCTCCTCAACGCCCAACCTCTCCTCTAGCAGCTTGTCGATCCTGAACCTGGTGTGGCACCTCTTGCACTCCACGAGCCTGTCGAAGAAGTGCCTGAGGTGGCCGGAGGCCTCGAAGACCTGGAGGGGGAGCATGAGCGGGGTCTCGAGCTCGTAGGCGCCCTCAGGGATGACGATGTGCCTCCTCCAGAGATCCGCTATCTTCTCCTTCAGCCTGTGGCCAAGGGGCCCGTAGACCCAGAAGCCGGCGGGGGCCTGCGGGTAGAGGTCCCTCGCCGAGGGCCAGAAGAACCCCCTCCGGTTCGCAAGCTCCACTACCTTCTCGAACGTCCCCCTCACAGCAGGCCCAGCCATCGCACCACCTTCTCTGGGATCTTCGCCTCCTCCAGTATCACCCGTAGAGCGTCCTCCCTGCTCGATCCCTCCCTCGTCAGGGCCTCCAATAGAAACTTGGCGGTCTCGGCGTACTCCCAGGGATAGACCACCCAGCTCTCGGTCTCCTCCACGAAGTAGTCCGGGACCACCTTGCTCCACGGCTTGTAGTGCAGGGTGGCCACGCGGACCTCCGAGGCCCCCATCTCCCTCACGTGCCTGACGGCCTCTTCCAGGCTGTCTCCCGTGTCGGCGACGTCGTCCACGACCAGGACCCTCCTGCCGTCAACCCTCTCCCTGAGGGGCTCCACGATCCTCGCCCCCTCCCTCTTCTCGAGGGCGGAGTAGTGCTCTATCCTCACGCTCCTTATCTCCCTCACGTCCAGGAAGTCGCTGAGGTAGCGGGCTATGACCATCCCTCCTCTGAAGATAGAGACGAGGACCTCCGGCTCGTAGCCGTCCCTCCTGATCTCCCCGGCAAGTCTCATGGCCATCTCGAGCACGTCGTCTGGCCTAACGGTCAGGAACTCCACCGGACCACCTCCCAACCTCCAGAGGGGGACACCTACACGGCTTGTGGCCGCACCTGGGGCACCCCGACCCGTACCTCTCGACGAAAGCCTCCTCGAGGTCCACCCCGAGGAGGTCCAGGAGGCTGAGGAGCCAGGCGAACACGTCCGCCGCCTCGGCCCTCAGGTCGTCCTCGGACCCCCGCCTTATGGCCTCGAGGAGCTCCCCCACCTCCTCGACTAGGTGCAGGGCGGTCAGCGGGGCGCCCCTCTCCGAGTCCCTCTCGTGGTAGGTGTCACGAATGAGCGCCTGGGCCTCGGAGATCCTCAAGGGATTGGCACCTCACGCGGTCGCCCTGAGCACGAGCAGGACCACGGACGAAACGATTGAGACCGCCACTGGGAACCACTTTGGCACCTTGAGCCCGCCAGACTCCTCCTGGGAGAAGGAGAGCAGGCCGGCGGTCGACATGGGCATGAAGCTCCGCTCCTTCTTCTTCTTTGGCATACCTCCTCCCCTTCGCCCACGTGGGGCCGAGGGATATAACTTTGACTACGACGCCCCGACTGGTCACAGGAGCCGCGGAGCCGGAAACCCTTAAGGCCTGGCGGGAGGTCCGGAGGCCCCGTTGGAGGTAAGGCTGTCAAACGGTGTGGAGGTTAGGGAGGGAGACACCAGGATCCTCCTGGATCCCAGGAGGACCGAGCCGGGGGTCGTCTCCCTCGTCACACACGCTCACGCCGACCACGTGCCCAGGGACGTCAGGAGGTCGACCTCGCCGCTGGCCTGCACACGGCCCACGGCCGACGTGATATCCGCCCGATACGGGGGGATTAAGGAGCCGCTCATCGTCGAGTTCGGGGAGCCCCTCGAGATCGGGGGCCTGACGGTCACGGCCTATCCGGCGGGCCACGTCCTGGGCTCGGCGATGTTCCTGATCGAGGGGAGGAGGGGGTCCCTTCTCTACACCGGGGACGTCAACCCCCTGGGGGGCCTGACCGTGGAGTCGCCGGCCGAGGTCCCGAGGGCGGACGTCCTGGTGATGGAGTCGACCTACGGCTCTCCGAGGTTTGGATTCCCCCACCCCCAGAGGGTCAGGACCGACCTCGCCCTGTGGGCCGCGAGGGTTATCGGTGAGGGGGGCAGGCCGGCCGTGCTGGCCTACGCGGTCGGCAAGGCCCAGGAGGTCATAGCCGCGCTGAACAGGATGCTCGACGTGCCGGTACTGGCGGACCGAGAGGTCCTGAGGGTGACCGAGGTCTACAGGCGCCACTCCAGCGTCAGGCTGGAGGCAGGGCCCGCAGGCGAGGGGGGAGAGGGGGCCGCCGTCCTGGTGGTGAGCTCCAGGGGCGTGGCCGCCGACGCGAGACTGTCCCTGGCCACCGGATGGACGGTCCTGAGGGTGCCGCGGTGGGCGGACGCGGGCTTTCCGCTCAGCTCTCACGCCGACTACGGGGGGCTGATCGAGGTCGCTAGGAGGTCAGAGGCGGAGAGGGTGTTCACGGTCTGGGGGAGGACGAGAGACCTAGCCTGGGGGCTAACAGCCGAGCTGGGCGTGGAGGCACGGCCGCTCGGTCCCAGGTGGGAGAGCGCGCCGTAACCCCGCCCAGCCCTCCTTGGTCTTGAGGTTAGTCAGGCCTTGGCCAGGGAGCGCAGTACCTCTGGCGGTATCTCCTCCGGGACTATGGAGGCCTGCTCCCTGACGGTCTCCAGGACCAGAGACGTGTTGGTCTCCCTGACCCCGGAGATGCTGAGTATCTTCTTCAGGAGCTCGTTCAGCTCGTGCTGGTCTCCCGCGATGAGCTTCACTATTATGTCGTACGGGCCCGTTATCTCGTGGACCTCCAGCACGTTCTGGGGGGCGATCTCAACGACCTTCTTGGCCACCTCGGCGTGCTTGCCCGGCTCCGTCCTCATCAGGATTATGTACTTGTACCCCTTGCCCAGCTTGGCGTGGTCGACCAGGGCGGTGTAGCCCTTGATTATGCCGAGCTCCTCCAGCTTCCTGACCTTCTTCATGACGCCCGCTGGACTCATGCCCAGCTCCCTGGCTATCTGGGTGTAGGTCACCCGGCCGTCCTCAACGAGCTTCTTCAGGATGTTTAACTCGCGGTTGGTTATACCCTTCCTTCTGGGCATTACAAACTCACCCCTACATTCTCACCATCTAGGGGCGCATTATCGCGCCCCTACAACCGTAAAGTGAGGAAACCTAAATAAAAAGTTTCAAGTTATGGCGGCGACTCCCAATGGCATTCCACGTAGTTTACACAGGTATAATCAGAGCCGCTAGAACGGTCTTTAGATTAGGCAGTTTTCGACTTGCGCTCGCAGCGGGGGCCGTTGAGAGCGCGGCCGTATTTCTGGCCTGCTCTTGGAGGTGCGGAATCAACAGTTCGGCGTGGTTAACGGCAACATATGCTTCGTCACTTGTACTGGCGTTCATTCTGTTGAGCGGCGCAGGCGGCTCGCTGGACAGGAGGAGGGCCGCCTGGCTGGTGACGCTCTCTCAGGCCCCCCTCTCGGTCACCCCGCTCGTCATGGCCCCTCTGGGGGCCAAGGGGGTGTACTCAGGGCTTCTCGCCGGGATACACGCCACGGTCTTTCTGAGAGCCCTCGCGGCCCTCTCCATGACGATGGAGATAGAGAGGGCCATCCCCTCCTGTCTGATCCCGCTACTGGTCGCCTGGTGGCCTGTCAGGTCCGGTGAGATGTCGCCGCTCCTCCTCGGTCTGCCCGTCACCACGGCCGGGGTCACCCTGTGGCTCACGCTCGAGACCGAGGACCGCATATCCAGGAGGCTCGTGGGGGAGGACGTCCTGCAGACCGTCAGGGCGATCGCGAGGCTCCTCCTGGTCGGGGACCCGGATCCGCTCGAGTCGATACTCGCGGCGAGGGCGAGGCCCGGGAGGGTCGGGGTGCTGACCGTGAGGCTCGGCGACCTCCTGCTGGTCTCACCAGACTTCCACCCGGGGCCACTGGGAGAGGCCGGAAGCTCCAACGGCCCCTTCAGAGTGCTGGATAGACTTGAGGACGCCGGTCTGAGGCCTCTCTTTCTGAGGAGGGTCAGCACACACGCGAGGAACCTGCCCAGCAGGTGGTGGGTCGACAAGGTGGCTGAGCAGAGCCTGAGGATCGCCGAGTCGGCGAGCTCGGTGGGCGTCGGGTCGCCGGTGATCTTGAGGTCCGAGGGGGCCGGCGTGGAGGTGACGGCCCAGAGGTTCGGGGATTACGTCCTGATCACGGTCTCGGGCTGGCCGAGGGACACGGAGGACTTCCCGGAGACCGTCGAGCTCAGGCTGAGGGAGAGGACCCTCGCCTCAGGGGGAGGGCCCGTCCCCCTGGTCGTCGACAGGCACGACTCCCTGGGCCTGGGAGAACCTTGGAGCGTGGAGCCCTTCAGCCCCGAGGAGGAGGCAATTCTCCAGGTGGTCTGGAGGGCCTACTCGGAGGCAGTCTCCTCGCCGACGTCCGATCGGGTGCTGGCGGGGTTCGGGTCGGCGAGGGCCCCGGAGTCGCTCAGGAGCGTCGGACCCGGGGGAGTCCGGGTCATCACCCTCAGGGGGGGCGATGGGTCCTGGGCCGTGGCGTACCTCTCGGTGGACGGCAACAACATGCTCCAGGAGCTCAGGGCCAGGATATGCGCGAGGGTCAGGTCCGCCGGGTACGAGCCAGTCGTGGCGACGACCGACACCCACCTCACCCTGTCCCCCGAGGCGCCGATAAACCCCGTGGGATCTGGGGGAGAGGAGGAGGCCGTGCTCGAGCTGGTCGAGGCGGCGCTGAATGAGGCGAGATCGTCAGAGAAGGTCGTCGAGGCCAGAGCAGGCTACGGGGAGCTGGACGTCATGATGGTCGGCAGGGAGGCAGTGGACTCGATCGCCCTGGCTGCCGTCACGGCCGACCACGCCGCGCCCCTCGTGGCCCTGGGGGCCGCGGTCCCGATGCTCCCGATCGCCCTCCTCGGCCTCCTCGCGTGATGGGACGGGCCGCGACAGGTTTAATTCCGCGGAGGTGCCGGGACGGACGGGCCCGTAGCTCAGCATGGCAGAGCACCCGGCTTTTAACCGGGGGGTCGCGGGTTCGAATCCCGCCGGGCCCGCCAACTCTCCTGACCTTTCTCATCAATCCGCCTGTTTTCCTAAAGCCTCACTCGTATCTGAGGGCCTCAGAGGGCTCCAGAGAGGCTGCCCTCAGCGCGGGAGGGACCGCGCCCACGACGGTTATGGCCAGCGTCACCGAGAAGATTCCGACGGCGTACTCTGGCGGGAGGCTGACTGAGAGCTCGAGGGCGGCGCCCCGAGGTCCGGCGGCCCCTCCACCGGCTATTGCCGCCACGAGGGCGCTCCCGGTCAGGTAGCCCAGCGCTATCCCCACCGCGCCGGCGATGAGCGCCATTATCGCCCCCTCGGCTAGGAACGAGAGGGCCACGTCTGACCTGGAGGCGCCCATGGCCCGCATGACTCCAATTATCCTGGTCCTCTCTGTGACCGCCGTGAACATGGCGTTCATGATGCCTATGGCGGCAACCACGAGGGTCATGGACGCGACCCCTCCCAGGACCAGCACCGCCATCCGGACGGCCTGATCTAGGGCCCCCTGAATGTCGCGCATGGCCACGTAGTCCACCCGATCCCCGAGCTCGAGCCTGATCAGCTGGAGAACCGTGTCGACGGCCGACTCGTCCACCGCTATGACCGCCGCGGCCCCGTACCCCCGGAGTCCGCTGAAGTCCTCGAAGATCCTCTTGGCTGCCTCCAGCGGCATCAGGGCCGAAGAGTCCACGTCGGCCAGGATGCTCGTCCCGTAGGGGGCGGCGACGCCGGCCACCCTGGCGGAGAACCTCCTCCCGAAGGCCTCCCCCCTCAGGGTCACTCCCTCTATCCCCTCGATCGTCCCGAAGTAGGAGCTGGCTATCGAGTTACCGAGTATCACGGCCTGCTCCCCCGGCGCCGGCCACGCGCCGGAGCTGAGCTCTAGCCCCGGGAAGATGTCCTGCACGTAGGTTGGGTCGACGCCTACGACCGTGACGGTCCTGGTGTCCGGGCCGACCCGCACCTGGACGGGGAACGTGATCATGGGGACTGCCCTCTCGACCCCGGGGACGTTCTCCAGCCTCAATAGGTCTGAGTCGTCCAGCGGACTCTCCCTGGAGAGAACCAGAATCAGGCGGGGGCTGGATATGTTGATGACGCTCACCACGGCCGTGCTGTACCCGTGGGCCACGCTGACGACGGCCGTGAGCGTGAGGACCCCGACCAGTATGCCCAGCATGGTCAGGGCCGTCCTCCTCTTCCGCGAGGCCAGGGCCTTCACGGAGAACCTGAGTATGTCGGAGAGCCTCAACCCTCATCCCTCGGGGCCCGAGCCGAGAGCCTGCCGATCACCAACCCTATGCCGGCGGCCGCGACGGCGGCGACGGCGGCGAGGGTGCCCTGGGCCCCCCTCAGCGGGGTCGCCCCCGGGGACCCGCCCGACGGCAGCTCGGGCGACTCGGCCGGGACGCTCACCCTCGAGTCGGAGAACTCGAGCTGCCCGGGCGCGGCCATGTAGTAGACGCGGAGGGTCGCGGAGGTCTCGTTCCCGGCAGGCTCGCACGATATGGAGAAGGTCAAGGTCTCCTCGGCGTCGAGCTCTCCGAGGAACACGCCCTGCCCCTCGCACGCGCCATCGACGACCGTGACGTTAACGCTCTTGGCCCGCCTGTCCCCGACGTTCGCCAGCAGGCCACGCATGTAGAGCTTGCCCGCCACCCACTCGGAGGAGAGGGAGGTCACGGTCACCCTCGCCCTCTGGCTCCTGTAGAAGCCGAGGGTCACCGTCCTCTCGGCCGACCTCCCCCCGCTCGAGTAGGCCGCCTCGACCTTCAGCTCGTAAGCCTCAACGGCCTCGGAGGGAAGCAAGCGGAGCCCGACCCTCGTCGACTCTCCGGGGCCGATGTCCCCTAGCCTGACGGACGAGGGTCCGAGTACCGTGATACCCTGTCCCGGCTGGATCGAGAGGTGTACGCCCTCGGCCCTGGAGTCACCCTCGTTCTCGATCGTAAGGTCAATCTCGTTCTCCACGCCGGGAGAGAGGCCCGTCTCGGAGACCGAGATCACTAGGTCGGCCTCTCCCTCGGGAGACACGCTGACCGGCAGGGAGAACTCGGCGGTTCTCTCTCCCGCCTCGAAGGCGTACCTCACCTTGAGGGCGATCAGCGCCTCGCCCTCAAAGTCGGCTGGGGCGGAGACAGGTACGTCGAGGTCGGCCCACTCTCCCGGGCCTATCACGACCCCCTCCGCCAGGCTCGTAAGCAGGGGGGTGAGCTCTCTGGAGAACACCTGCACGGAGACTATGCGGGCGTCGGCCTCCCCCCTGTTGACCAGGGTCACCCGGAGGGTGCCCGTGGAGCCCTGCAACAAGGAGAGGGGGCGGTGGATCAGGGTCAGCTCGGGCGGCCTCGTCACCCTCAGGCGGTATGAGACGACGCAGGTTCGGGGCTCCGCCGATCTCATGCCCGCCTCGGAGAAGTTGAACTCGAGCGTGATGAGCGCGGTCCCGGGGTCGGCGGCGGCAGTGACGTAGGCGTCGAACTCCAGCGACGTCCTCTGGCGGGGGCCTATCGCCACGGGTGTGGGGAGCCTGAGGGACGAGGATCCGGAGACAGACTTTATGCCTGGAGGTAGCCTGACCTCGGCGTCCAGCACGGTCACAGACCGGGTTCCGTTGTTTCGGACGCCGAGCGAGACGTGCACCAGGCCCGTCCCCGGGAAGACGGGTCCCCGGTAGTTCTCAGGGGTCCAAGAGGCCCCGTCCGCCTGGAGAACATCGCACGACTGATCGGCCTCGGCCCCCGCGAGGGCCAGGGGGGCCGAGATGAGGAGGATCAGGAGGGCAGCCTCACGGTATCGCATCCGGGCTCACCTCCCTGACGACCCTACCGTCCCTCAGCAGGATCACCCTGTCGGCCCGAGAGGCCATCTCGCGGTCGTGCGTGACCATGATGACGGTCCTCCCCTGGCGGGACAGGTCCGCCAGCATCTGCACGACCTGCCCCCCGGACCTCGAGTCGAGGTTGCCCGTGGGCTCGTCGGCCAGCACGATCCTGGGGTCGTTGGCCAGCGCCCTGGCGATGGCCACCCTCTGCTGCTCGCCGCCGCTGAGCTCTCCTGGCCTGTGGTGGGCCCGCTCCCTGAGCCCCACCTGTTCCAGCAGCTCCAGGGCCCTGCGCCTCCTGTCCCCCCTGTGGCCTCCAATGGCCAGCGCCAGCTCCACGTTCTCGACGGCCGTCAGCCAAGGCACCAGGTTGAAGGTCTGGAAGACGAACCCCACGGTGTCCCTCCTAAGCCTGGTCGCCTCGACGTCCCGTATCTTGGTGACGTCGGATCCGAGCAGGCGGACCGTCCCCCTCGTGGGGCTGGTCATGAGGCCGAGCACCATCAGCAGGGTAGTCTTCCCGGAACCAGATGGCCCCATCACCGCGACGAACTCCCCAGAGTGGACGGTCAGGGTCACCCCCCTGAGCGCCGCCACCGAGGAACTCCCCGTTCCGTAGACCTTCCAGACGTCCCTGAGTTCGTAGACCTCCTCGGGCATCCGTCAGCTCGCCGCACCGGGCGAAGATAATAAAATTATCGAGACCGATATATCACGATAAGATATTCTCGAGCGCAGGGCGGCCCACCCGAGGGAGGCCCCTATGGCCCCCTGAGAAAAAGCCTTTTATCGTGGGGCGAGAGGGCCCGCCTCAGGTGATCTACTTCGCTGGCGAGGGGAGAGACGACTTCAGAGATTGGCTCCGCTCGATAGAGGCCAAGTGGCAGAGGAGGTGGAAGGAGGCCAGGATCTTCGAGGCGGATCCCGACCCCTCGCGACCCAAGTACTTCCTCACCGTGCCCTACCCGTACACGTCGGGACCCCTGCACATAGGTCACGGTAGGACCTACACCATCGGGGACGTTCACGCCCGCTACATGAGGCATAAGGGCTACAACGTGCTCTGGCCCATGGCCTTCCACATCACCGGCACCCCCATAGAGGCCATCTCCGCCAGGATCAGGATGGGGGACGAGGAGTACATCGGGCTCTACCGCTCCTACCTGAGGCTCTACGTGGACGACGAGGGCGAGATCGACAGGCTCATCGAGAGGTTCAAGGACCCGTGGGAGGTCATGAGGTTCTTCTCCAGCGTCATCAGCTCCGACTTCGACGCCCTCGGCTACTCCATAGACTGGAGGAGGAGGTTCACCACGGGGGATCCGGAGTACAACTCCTTCGTGTCCTGGCAGTTCATCAGGCTGAGGGAGAGGGGGTTCATAGTCCAGGGCGGCCACCCGGTCCTCTACGACGTGATGGAGGAGCAGGCGGTCGGAGAGGACGACATACTGGGCGGAGACGAGATCAAGCCCGGGATCGTGGAGTTTACCGCGGTGAAGTTCGACGCCGGCGGGGGCAGGTATCTCGTGGCCGCGACGCTGAGGCCCGAGACCCTCCCGGGGGTCACCAACGTCTGGGTCAACCCCGACGCCAGGTACGTCGAGCTAGAGGCGGAGGGGGAGCGGTGGGTGGTATCGGAGGAGGCCGAGGTCAAGCTAAGGCTCCAGCAGCACCCGGTGAAGAGGGTCAGAGAGCTGAGGGGGAGGGACCTCGTCGGTCTGAGGGTGAGGGACCCGCTGGTGGGCAGGTCCGTCCCGGTGCTCCCGGGGACTTTCGTCGATCCGGACGAGGCCACGGGAGTGGTCTACAGCGTCCCCGCCCACGCCCCCTACGACTACGCCGCCCTCATGGACGTCAAGTCGGACCCAGAGAGGTTCGGCGCCCCGAGAGAGCTCGTCGAGGGCCTGGAGCCCATCCCCATAATCAGGCTGCCGGGGTACGGGGAGCTTCCCGCCAGGGAGGCCTGCGAGCGCCACGGGGTGAGGAGCCAAGAGGACAGGGACGCCCTGGAGGCGGCCACGGAGGAGATCTACAAGAGGGAGTTCTACGAGGGCGTCATGACCGCGGGCCCCTTCGCCGGGCTCAGGGTCACGGAGGCAAAGGAGAGGACCAGGGAGTTCCTGTTCGAGCGGGGCCTCGGGTTCACCTTCTACGAGGTGACGGCCCTCAAGAAGCCCGTGATAAGCAGGTCGGGCGGGAAGGTCGTCGTCGCGGTGCTGCCGGACCAGTGGTTCCTGGACTTCAACGCCCCAGGGTGGAAGGAGCGCGGGAGGAGGGCGCTGGAGCTGATGGCGATAGTCCCCGAGAAGTACAGGAAGCTCTTCGAGGACACCATAGAGTGGCTGGACAAGAGGCCCTGCGCCAGGAAGAGGGGCATAGGGACCAGGCTCCCGTTCGACCGGCAGTGGATCATCGAGTCGCTGAGCGACTCGACCATCTACATGGCCTTCTACACGGTCATACACAGGATCAGGGAGCTTCAGATGGACCCGCAGAGGATGGGCGTCGAGTTCTGGGACTACGTGTTCTGGGGCAGGGGAGACCCCTCTGAACTGGCGGAGAGGGTGGGGGTCTCGCCCGAGGACCTCAGGCGGATCAGGGAGGAGTTCGAGTACTGGTACCCCGTGGACCACAGGCACACGATGATAGCCCACATCACCAACCACCTGACGTTCTTCATCATGCACCACGCGGCGCTCTTCGACGAGGATCACTGGCCCAGGAAGATCACGCTGAACGAGCCCGTCATCAGGGAGGGCACCAAGATGAGCAAGAGCAAGGGCAACGTCATACCCCTCGTGGAGATCCCGAGGATCTACTCCGCGGACTGGTTCAGGCTCTACTCGGTCAGCGCCGCGGACCTGGCGACCGTGCTGGACTGGAGGGACAGGGACGTCCAGACCGTCGGCGGGAGGCTCAGGAGGTTCGTCGAGATATTCAGAATGGTTGCCGACGCGGGCTCCGCCGGAGAGAGGGATGAGGGGGTTCTGGCCAGGTGGCTGGAGTCCAGGACATCGTCCATGCTCTCCCAGGTGGACGAGATGCTCGCGAACCACAGGTACAGGGACGCGGCGATAAGGGCCTTCTTCGACCACCTCCGGGACGTGGAGGTGTACCTGAGGTACGGGGGCCGCGACTTCAGCCTGCTCAGGAGGATGCTCATGGCCTGGTCGATCGCCCTGGAGCCCTTCATCCCCCACCTCGCCGAGGAGATCTGGGAGAGTCTCGGCGGGGACGGCTTCGTCTCCCTGGCGCCGTGGCCCGAGCCGGGAGAGTGGGCCCTCAGGCCGGAGCTGGAGGAGGCCTTCAGGGTGGTCGAGAGGACGATAGAAGACGTGAACAAGATCCTCAGGACCGTCGGCGGAGAGAAGAAGAGGCTCTTCGTCTACCTGGCGTCGGACTGGAAGTACGAGATGCTCTCCAGGCTGGAGGCGGAGCTCAAACCCCCAATAAACCAGAGGGATGCCTTCAGGGTGGCCTCGGAGTTCCTGAGGTCCCACGGGAAGGAGGCAGAGCACCTGATCCGGGAGTTCGTGGGCGCCCAGGGCGCCCTCAGGCACTCTACCCCGGAGGCGGAGAGGGAGATGTTCTCCGCGCTGGTGGGCATGATCAGGGACAGGACCGGCCTGGAAGAGGTGATCATAGCCCCTCCGGGGAGGGAGGTCCCGGACCCCATGGGGAAGGCCGGGCTGGCCATCCCGGGCAGGCCGGCGCTCTACATCGAGTAGGGCGCCCCCACCGCACACTTTTTATTCGACCCCTCTGTTATACGTTATACCGATATACCTCTCTGCGTGGGGAGGGGGCATTGCCGCCGCGGCAGCCTGGGGAGGAGAGAGGGGCCGGAGAGAGGCACGGCCTGCTGGATCGGCTTATGAGGATTGAGAGGGAGATAAGGGCGGTCGAGAAGAGGCTGGCCACGATAGAGAAGCTCCTGGAGGGGGATCCCGAGGCCAGGGCGATAGTGCTCCTCTACATGAAGATAGTCGGCCTGCACAGGGCGAGCGTCGACCGCATAGCGACGGCCCTTCAGGCCCAGAGGCTCCTCACCCAGGCCGGCGTGATAGACGACATCGCCAGGGACGTGATAGAGGTCCTGGCGGTGAGGGGCCCGATGAACATCTCCGAACTCACGAGGGAACTCAGGAGGATAAGGGGATCGGCCTCCAGGAGGATAATCGCCCAGAGACTGAGGATGCTCGAGGATCTGGGGGTCGTGAGGAGGCTCCCGGGCGGCAAGGGGAGGAGGTATGAGCTGTCCGGTGCGCTCACGGGTGAGCAGGAAGGATATAGTAGTGGCCCAGACAGTAGTGACTCGGGGTGATGTCGGTGATAGACGTCGATTGGGATGAGGAGAGGAGCGACGTGGAGGAGCTCAGGGAAGTGCTGTCCGCCGTTTCGGAGTTCCTGGACAGGCTACCCGAGCTGGTTAAGAAGGTCCTCGACGCCCTGTACTCCAAGGACCTGGGGGAGAGGGTGGGGGACAGCGTGGCCACGTTCTACAGGAAGCTCAGGGAGTCCGGGATGCCCGAGGAGATGGTGAACAAGATGACAATGGAGTTCTTCGACAGGAGCATGATACTCGACCGCCTGGTCAGGGAGATCGTGGGGACGATCAGGAGGGAGATCTCAGAGGAAGAGGAGGGGCACGAAGAGGAAGAGGAATGAGGGAGCATGGGCAGGGGAGCTAGCCTGAGGGCGGCTTCCAGCGTCGCGCTCACGCTCGCGAGGTCGCTCGCCCTCGTGGCGCTGTACGCCCCGGTGCTGGCCATCAGCGCGGGCCTGGGCTACAGGCGGATGTGCTCGGGATTCAGGAAGACCCTGAAGAGGGGAGGCATTCCGGAGGAACTCAGGAGGGAGATGACCTCGCGCTTCGAGGAGGCCACCTCCCCGACGGCCCTGCTCAGCTCCCTCCTGAGGGGGCTCTCCCTGGGGTCGCGTTTTTACGGGCTGCCCGGGTCGGTGACTGGGGTAGAGGATGAGCGCGGTCGTTAAGGAGTGGGGACCGCGTCAGAGCAACCCCGTGGTGGTGCTGGGCATTCCGGGCCCGGGACTCGTCGGGATCATAGCGGCGGACTACCTGATCGAGAAGCTGAACCTGGAGGAGGGAGGGGTAGTGGATGTGCCGGCCCTCCCCTCTGTGGCCGTCGTCAGGGACGGCGTCCTGGTACCCCCGGTCCGCGTGTACTCCGGGGGAGGCGTTTACGTTGTGAAGTCCGACGTCCCCCTTCTGCCCGACGCCTTCGTGTCCGTGGTGGAGGGGGTGATGAACTGGGCCATGGAGAAGAGGCCCAGGATGGCCGTGTTCGTGGGCGGCGTGCCGGAGCAGTCCAGGATGGAGATCCAGAAGCCCGAGGTGTTCGTGGTCTTCAACGGCGAGGACGCGAGCCAGGCCGCCAAGGACGTACAGGCCACGAGGCTCGGCGACGGGCTGCTCTCGGGCTACCCGGTGGTCTTCCTGTGGGCCGCCAAGAGGAGGGGTATCCCCGCCATGGCCCTCATGGTCCAGTCCTTCCTGAAGTACCCCGACCCGGGGGCCGCGGCCGAGGCCATCAGGTCCATGGGGCCATTCGTGGGGGAGGTGGACCTGGGAGAACTCGAGGCGAAGTCGGAGGCGATAAGGCTCAAGCTCAAGGATCTGATGGAGCAGACCAGCCAGGTCATGGCGAGGGGCGAGGAGGCCAAGGCCGCAGTCCCCTACATTGCCTGAGGGGGGTGGTGGGAATGGGGTGGTACTACAGGGAGGTCAGGTGGGCCGTCTACTCCGTCAGGGGGCCGGTGGAGCCGATATCTGACGTGTTCGTGGAGAGGGACGCGGTGAAGGTCGTGGTGGACTTGCCCGGAGCCAGGAAGGAGGATGTGAACCTCCTGGTGCGGGAGGACGCGGTCTTCCTAGAGGCGAGGGCCAGCGTGGGCGGTCAGCCCGTGACCTACAGGAAGCTCATCAGGCTGCCGGTCGAGGTCGACCCCGAGGGGGCCAGGGCGACCATGAGGTCCGGCATGCTGGTGGTCGAGGCTCCGATAAAGAGGCCCCAGTTCAGGAGGATAGGAGTGGAGTGAGATGTCCGGGGAGGGAGATCTGCCCTTCAGCGTCCTCGCCGAGTGCTACTACAAGCTCGAGTCCACGTCGGGCAGGCTCGACATGATAGCCCTCCTCAGGGACCTCTTCGCCGAGACCCCCGCCGAGGCGATCGACAAGGTCGCTTACCTCACCCTGGGAAGGATAGCCCCGGAGTTCGTGGACCTTGAGCTGGGGATAGGGGAGAAGCTCGCCCTGAGGGCCGTCGCGATGGTGAGCGGGATCGCAGAGGGGAAGGTGACGGCCAAGTACAAGGAGCTTGGGGACATAGGCCTCGTGGCGGAGTGGGCCATCCAGAACCGGAGCGTCCTGGCCTTCCTGAAGGAGGAGCTCACCGTAAACAGGGTATTCAACGCCCTGGTCAAGATAGCCAAGACCACGGGGCCGAGCTCTCAGGACATCAAGCTGAAGACCCTCGCCGGCCTGCTCGCCGACGCCGAGCCCCTCGAGGCCAGGTACATCATGAGGATCGTGACTGAGAGGCTCAGGCTGGGAGTGAGGGACATGACCATCCTGGACGCCCTGGCGGAGGCCTTCCTGGGCGGGAGGCAGAGGAGGGACGTCCTGGAGCGCAAGTACAACACCTACCCCGACATAGGGAGGATAGCCAGGGTGCTCGCTGAGAGGGGAGAGGCCGGCCTGGAGGAGATCAAGGTCACGCTGGGCGTGCCGATAAGGCCAATGCTGGCCCAGAGGCTCAGAGAGGCGTCGGAGATCCTCGAGAAGATGGGTTCCAGGTTCCTGGCCGAGATGAAGTACGACGGGGAGAGGATGCAGATCCACGTCTGGCCAGACGGCCGGGTGGAGATATTCTCCAGGAGGCTCGAGAACATCACTCACCCCTACCCGGATGTCAGGGAGGGGGTGCGAGAGGCCTTCAAGGGGGAGAGCGCCATACTGGACGGCGAGGGCGTCGCCTTCAACCCGGACACGGGAGAGCTTTACCCGTTCCAAGAGCTGATGCACCGCAGGCGCAAGTACGGCGTTGAGGAGATGATGGAGAAGTACCCCGTCGTCCTGTTCCTCTTCGATCTCCTCTACCTGAACGGGGAGGAGCTGATCGACAGGCCGCTGGAGGAGAGGAGGAAGCTCCTGGAGCACGTGATAGAGGAGAGCGACCGCGTGAGGCTGGCCGAGGGGTGGATCAGGGAGTGGACCGCGGACGAGCTTGAGAAGAGGCTCGAGCTGGCCGTCGAGAGGGGCACCGAGGGCCTGATGATCAAGGACCCGTCCTCGAGGTACCAGGCGGGCGTCAGGGGCTGGAGCTGGGTGAAGTACAAGAGAAGCTACGTCAGCAAGATGATAGAGCCCGTCGACCTGGTGGCGGTGGGGGCGTTCTGGGGCAGGGGCAAGAGGGCGGGGACGTACGGCGCCCTGCTCCTCGCGGTGTATGACCCGGAGACCGACGCCTTCAAGACGGTCTGCAAGATGGGCACGGGCTTCACGGACGAGCAGCTCGCCCAGCTCCCGGAGATCTTCAGGGAGTACGTGATCGATCACAGGCACCCCAGCGTGGTCAGCAACATAGAGGCCGACGTCTGGTTCGTCCCGGCCAAGGTCCTGGAGGTCATAGGAGACGAGATCACGCTGAGCCCGGTGCACACGTGCGCCTGGGGCAAGGTGAAGGCGGACGCGGGTCTGGCCATCAGGTTCCCGAGGTTCACCGGTAGGTGGAGGGACGACAAGTCGCCTCAGGACGCGACCACCGAGAAGGAGATCGTTGAGATGTACAGGGAGCAACTAAGGGTCCTTTCAGATGAGAAGTGATGCGTCCGTCGAGCTTGGCTCTCAGGATGTCGGGAGTCCACGCTTAAATTCTTGGAGACCGACTAACTGTTGGACAATGCCCACCAAGGCCAAGGTGAAGCCCAACATCACGGTAAGCTACGAGGGCAATCCAGAGGCGGACGAGCTGACCCCAGAAGATGTGGAATCCATCAAGGAAGCTATAATGGACGTTATAATGGGCAGGACGGTGAGTTTCAACGAGCTTCTAGACGAGTTGGTCAAAGAGGGAAAGCTGACGGAAGAGGAGGCGGAGAAACTCAAGAAGCCCGAAGAGGGCTGAGGGAACCCTGAATCTCATTCCCTTGAACCCCCTCTTCCTGTGTCGGATGTCCAACAGGTAGATGGTGTTATCGCGCTCGCTAAACATGTAAAATATCCTGTAGGCCCTTCTGGGACCAACCTTCAGCTCCCAGACTGGAACCTCAACTCGGCCCATCGGGGTGTCTACCGGAAAGGAGCCCTTCAGCCTCTTCCCAACCTGGGGGTCACGCTCCAACCCAGACTCCTCAATATTCCTCAAAATATCCCTGATCACCGAAGGGTCAAGTTTGCTGAGCCTCTTTCGGAATTTCGAAGTGGAGACGAGCCTCCACATTCTATACGCGCTTCTCCTTCCCTGCTTTCTGCTTTTAAGTTAGCATGCGTTTCCTCCGCTCTGGAGCCCTTCGGCCCATTTTACACGAGGTGTCGCTCCGGTTCAGCATCTTCGAGTCACGTTCAAAGGTCAGAGCCTAGGGCGGAGGCGCCCCTTCAGTCGACGAATCACGACGATGTTGGAGGCGCCCGGTAGTACCTGATCCTCTGGAGGTGGTAGTCCCTGACCACCTGCCTGGCGGCCTCCGTCAGGTTGGGCTCCCCGGTACTTGAGAACACCAGGTTCCTCCTCCTGGCTATCTCCGCGAGGACCTCCGCCGGATCACCCTCCCTCACCCCGTAGACCCTGGACACCTCTCCGGGGATCCTCTCCATCACGTCCGCGAGGAGGGCAGCGGCGGCCTCCACGGGATTCCGAAGGGCCTCGGGCTTGGCGCCCCTCAGCACCATCTCCAGGGGGGTCCCCTCCGGGGGGAGTACCCCGGGGGAGTCCACTAGGTAGAGCCCGCCCCCTATCCTAAAGAGCTGAAAGTGCCTCGTGTATCCTGAACTTCCGGGGACGGCGCTCACGCTGGCCGATCTCCTCCCCTTGAGCACGTTGATGATCGAGCTCTTCCCCACCTTGGGAAAGCCCACGACGAGCACCCGAGAGGGCCTCTCGGGGGCGAGACGGGCCAACTCCCTCCTCAGCCTCAGCGTGCCCAACCTCTTCGCGGCGCTCGCGGGGAGCACCCTGAGCCCCTCGGCCCTCAGCGCGTCCACCCAGCCCCAGAGGACTTCTTCCGGCACGAGGTCCGACTTGTTCAACACGACCAGAAGCCTCTTTCCCGCCTGCGAAGTCATCTCCTCGAGCCTGACGTGCCTCGTGACGTCGGGGGCGCGGGCGTCGACCACCTCCACGACGATGCGAACGTCGTCGAGCGCGCGCCTGATGTCCCTGAGCGTGGCAACCCTCAAGTGCGGACCTCCCCTGTACCTCGGCGACAGCGTTTGGGCGATCGAATCGATCGGGCCTCTCTCCACCAGGTACGATATTAAGCTGGCTACCGCGAGGGAGAGTCCTGAAAGCGAATGGGGGATCCCCAGACCCTGGAGGAGATCGCCGAGAGGATAGCGGCTTGCAGGCTCTGCGACCTCCACCGGCTCAGGAAGAATCCAGTTCCCGGGGAAGGGAATCCCAGGGCCAGGCTGATGCTGATAGGAGAGGCCCCCGGGAGGATGGAGGACGAGCTCGGCAGGCCCTTCGTGGGACAGGCCGGGAAGATCCTGGACGAGACCCTCTCTCGGGCGGGACTCGCGAGGGAAGACGTCTTCATCACCAACGTGGTGAAGTGCAGGCCGCCGAACAATCGAGACCCCAGGCCCGAGGAGGTGCGGGCCTGCTCCCCCTACCTGGAGGCTCAGGTTAGGGTTATATCCCCGAGGGTCATCCTGACCCTGGGGAGGCACAGCACGTCCCTGGTGTTCTCTTGGGCGGGGCTCCCGTTCAGGTCCATCATGGCGACCAGGGGTAGGCCCCGACGAGTCGAGATCCTGGGTCTCGAGGTCACGGTGGTGCCCACGGTCCACCCCGCGGCCTGCCTCTACAACCCCAGGCTGAGGCCCCTCCTGGAGGAGGACGTGAAGCTTGCCTCCCGTTTGTCGCGGGGAATGGGACTTGAGGGAGCGCTTGAACTGGAGTGACCTCCACTCGCTGATGGACAGCCTGGAGGAGACCTACCTGGCCCTCGACGTCAGGCTGCTCGCCTCGAGGAGGGGGTCGTCCCTAGAGCTGATCACCGGCAGGGCCCTCCCGCTGCCCTCCAAGAAGGCTAGGAGGAGGGAGAAGGTCAGGCTGGGGGAGTCCCTGGTCCTGATCAAGGAGGTCACGGGCCCCGGGGTGTTGGAGGGGCTGATGGAGTCCGCGGCCTCCGGGGTGATGAGCGTGGCGGGCGCCAGGGTGGGCCTCAGGCCCATGGACGCGAGCGCGTCTCGGAGGCCCCCCTGGCTGGAGGCTGAGGTGTGGGCGTTTCCCTTTCCCCTGGCCGTCGGAGAGATCTCGACCTCGGCGAGGCCCCCGGAGGAGGTCGGACCCCTCGTCCTGGAGGGGAGGGCCTACGAAGACCTCGACTCGCTTGTGAGGCAGGAGGTTACCCTGCCCGAGGGGGTCCCGGCCTGGACGCCGGGGAGGGGCTACTTCAGGTTTCTCCTGCCCATATTCGCCGGGATATCCGACGTCAAGCTACACGGGAGGGGGGCCGTCGTCACGGTCATCCACCACGAGGAGCTCTCCGACAGGATATCCCTCCTCCCGGCGCTGAGGGGGGAGGCTGCCGAGGAGGCGAGGGAAGGGATAGAGTTGAGGGAGACGGCGAGGGTGGGCTCTCTGGTGAGGTCCAAGGCCACGGTCGAGCTCGCCGGCTCCCTCGGCGGGTCGGCGGTCCTGACCCTCGACGGGACGCCCGTGGACGAGGCGCCGCTGATCCCGAGGAGGATACTCTCGGGGCCCCGGATGGCCGTCTACAGCCACTTCGACAGGGGTCTCAGGAGGCTGAGGACTTGGCTCAGGCAGGCGGACGGCATGGACGGGAGGAACTTCGAGTTCGCGGTGTTCTCCCTGCTCTACGTCCTGGGGTTCGACCCAGTCTGGCTCGGGTACATGCCCTCCGACTCGCCCGACGTGGTGGCCGTCGCCGGGGAGGGGGTCCTGCTGGTCGAGTGCACGGTCGCCCCGCCGAGGCCGGAGAAGGTGGCCATCCTGGGCTCGAGGGCGGAGGACCTCTCGTACGCGACCGGGCTGAAGGTCACCCCCGCGCTCTTCTTCGTGGGGAGGATGGAAGACCTCGATGACGAGGCCCTGGAGGAGGCCAGGGAGTCCGGCGTCCTGCTTGTTGACTCCCCGAGGATCGAGGTCCTCCTGAGGGTGGCCTCCTCGGGGGGCGGGGTCGAGAGGGCGCTCGAGGCGATGAGGCTCGAGCCCGGGTCTTACCCGACCCACAGGTCCCTCAGGCGGGAGATAATGTGGGAGTGGCTCAGGGACGACGTCATGCCGGAGGTCAGGGCGCTCCTCAGGGGGGTCAGCCGCCGCCGAGCATCAGGGACCTCCTGACGACCTCCAGGTCCCCCAGGTCGCCCTCGGCCTCTACTACCGTCCTGGGGATCTCTATCGACCCGACCCTCCTGCTCCCAGCGGGCCTCAGCCTGACCCTCAGGCCCGGAGCCTCGATGACCACCTCCAGCCGGGAGTCCCCGCGGGAGAGGGCCGACAGGACCCTCCTGACGGCCTCGGTGAGCGGGAGGGAGTAGTCTCCGGAGAGACGCTCCACAGCCTCCCTCAGGCTCCCCACCTCCCTCACCCCCTGATCGCGGACGCCCACTCGGACGCGGCCCTCAAGCACCTCGGGCAGAGCCTCCAGCCCTTCCTGTCCACGTCCGAGAGCGAGTTGCTGAAGCTCATGACGCACGTCGGATCGTCGCAGTGGGGGAGCCCAACGGTGTGTCCCAGCTCGTGTACCGCCTCCTTCAGGGACCTGATGGCGAGTAGCCTGGAGTCGGCCCCTGAGGACAGGCGACCCAGGTAGATCACGGCGTAGGTTCCGCCCAGCTCGGCCTGACCGAAGACGAAGTTCAGGGATCCATCGTAGGCGTCCGATGGCATGATCCCCAGCGCCTTTCCGTAGGGCTCCCCGACCCTCGCCCTCCTCCTCAGGAAGTCGAGCACGCGGCTGGACACGTACTGACGTCTGTGGCCATCGTAGGCCGACTCTGGAGCTACTAGAGACGTTCCCACAGAGACCTCGGTGAAATCAAGGGCCCTCGGGATGTTCCTGGCCAGGAAATCCACCAGCCAGGAGGGCGGAGCCAGCCTCGTAATCGGATCGACGAGCGGGTGGAGGGTGATGTGGACGGGCCGCGACGGACTCCGCACTCGCCCGCCGCGCCCGATCTCCGTTTAAATTTCAGGGGCGGCGGTGGGTCGGGATGAGGAGGCTACTGGAGGCGGTCGGAGCCCTGAAGTCGCTGGTCAGGACCGGGTGGTCCCAGTCTGCCGTTCCTCACGCGATGGGAGAGACCGTGGCTGCCCACTCGTTTGAGGCCTCCGTCATCGCGCTCGCCATCGCGGCCGAGGCCCGCGCCCTCGGGGTTCGGGTCAGCCCCGAGAGGGCGGCCGCCATCGCGGTCGTGCACGACCTCGGGGAGGCCGTGACCGGCGACCTGCCCCCCTGGACGAAGGGCAGGTGCTCGCGGATGGAGGGGGAGGCCGCCTCTCTCCTCGGCGTCCCGGGTGAGGTCGCCGACATGCTAGGCGAGTTCGAGTCGGGAGAGGGTCTAGAGGCGCTCGTCGCCAGGGTCGCCGATCTGCTCGCCACGGCGGCTCAGGGGGCCAGGTACGCCTCCCTCGGGTATCGCAGGGCCGGGGAGATCGGAGCGGCCTGCATGAGGGAGGCCGACGAGCTCTCAAAGGGCGTGGACTGGCTCCGGTCGATACTCCGCGAGGGGTTCGGGTGGCTCGCGGAAGAGCTGAGGGAATTCGACGTCCCCTCGGGGGGCTGGTTCGACTGAGCGAGGCGCGGGAGGAGAAGGCCGCCCTGAGAGAGTGGGTGTGGAGGACGCTCGAGGAGAGGGAGGTCGCCAGGTTCCCGAGGCCGATCAGGGGGAGGATCCCGAACTTCAGGGGTGCCGAGAGGGCCGCGGAGAATCTCAGGCGCCTCCCCGAGTACCGGCGCGCCGAGGTGGTGTTCTGCAATCCAGACTCTCCTCAGGCCCCGGTGCGCCGAATGGCCCTCTCCGACGGCAAGGTCGTGATAATGGCCACCCCCAGGCTCAGGAGGGGGCTCCTCCTCCTCGACCCTCGGAGGATACCGCCCGCGGAGGTCAGGAGGGCGGCCACGATACGGGGCGCCTTCAGGTTCGGGAGGCCCGTCAGCCCCTGGGAGATCCGAGTCGACCTGAAGGTCGTGGGATCTGTGGCCGTCAGCCCAGAGGGCTGGAGGCTGGGGAAGGGCCACGGCTACTCGGACCTGGAGTTCGCCGTGCTTGGTGAGGTCGGGGCCGTGGGCGAGGACACCCCCGTGGTGACGACGGTCCACGACCTGCAGGTCGTGGACCGCGTGCCCGCGTCGGACCACGACGTGCCCGTGGACGTCATCGTCACCCCGACCAGGGTGATACGGGCGCCCAGGAGGCCGAAGCCGCTCAGAGTGAGGTGGGGTCTCCTTCCCGATGAGGCCCTCAGGGAGATGCCCATCCTGAGGGAGATTCGGCGCGCGGGAGGGAGGTGAGCGCCCGCCAGGCGCTCGGACGAGGGTCGAGGGGCGGGAGAGAAAGCTCAAGCGGTCGGTCCGTGAGTCAAGCTTATTATTCTCTGCCCGGGTGGGCACAGCCAGAAAGTGGTCATGGAAGAGAGTATCGAGGGGGAGAGGCTCAGAGACCCTATCACCGGACTCCCGATCGACCTTCTTGCCTGGGAGGAGATCGAGAAGGAGCAGCAGATCGTCAGGATCAAGGCGGAGCGCAGGAGGCACAAGTTCGTCACCATAATCGAGGGGCTCGACCTGCCGAAGGACATGATGAAGCGTCTTCTGAAGGACCTCAAGAGCAAGCTCGCCTGCGGCGGGACCTACAAGGAGGGGTACATACTCCTCCAGGGTGATCACAGGAGGAAGGTGAAGGACATACTCGTGAACGAGTGGGGGATCGAGGAGGACAAGATAGAGCTCGAGTGATCCGACGAAGGGGCAGAGGATAAAACGGATCGCCGGGACGTGCTATAAGGTGGTGCCATGAGGTACAAGATAGTTGGGGATAACCTCCAGATGGTTCTGGTGGAGCTGGAGCCCGGCGAGACGATCTACGCCGAGGCGGGCGCCCTGAACCACATGTCCGGGAACGTTCGGCTGAGGGCCACGGTCAGGGGAGGCTTCATCAAGGGGATAATGAGGAAGATAGCTGGGGAGAGCTTCTTCCTCACTGAGTTCACGGCGGAGGGAGGTCCTGGAGTGGTCGCCTTCTCCGGCACGGTGCCGGGCAAGATAACGGCCCTGAAGCTGGACGGGACCACAGAGTACTACGTCCAGAGGGGCGGGTTCCTGGCCGCCACGGACGGCGTCACCGTTCAGCCGGGAATCGCGAGGCGGCTCGGGGCGGCGCTCTTCGGCGGAGAGGGCCTCATCATGGAGAAGGTCAGCGGGGTCGGCACGGTCTTCGTGCACGCGGCGGGGGACTTCCTGGAGTACGACCTCAAGCCGGGCCAGGTGCTCAAGGTCGACACCGGGCAGCTGGTGGCCTTCGACGCCAGCGTGGACTACGACATCGAGAGGGTCGGCGGCATAAGGTCGATCCTGTTCGCGGGGGAGGGCCTGTTCCTGGCGACGCTGAGGGGTCCGGGTAAGGTGATACTTCAGTCCATGAACATCCAGGCCCTGGCGGCCGAGCTGGGCAAGTACATCTCCAGGGGAGGGGGTGGGTTCCAGATAGCCCTCGGGGGGGACTGACCCCGGCCACCACGATGGAAGGTGTCTCGGGGGTGGAGGCCAGAGACGCCCTCATCATATCGGGGATCGCGGTCCTCGTGCTGCTCCTATCCGTGCTGATCTTTCTGACCCTGCTGAGGTACCTTCCCCTTCTAGCCGCCCTCATTCTCGCCCTGATCGCCCTGTCCATCATAGTCGGCCTGATAGTGGGCACCCTGGCTGGCCTAGTCAAGCTTGCGGCCGGCCTGTACTTCGCGCTCCGCCCGGGGAGGAGAGAGGAGCAAGTGCGGCCCGTCAGGCTCGAGGAGGCGAGAGAGCCAGACAGAGGTGAAGGAGAGGAGTAAGAGGGCTCTCAGAGGGCGCCCATCCTCTTCAGGGCCTCTCCGTACTTGATGAGGCCCACCATCGCCCTCGCGGCCCTCTCGGGGGTGGGGTAGGCCGGGATGCCCAGCTCGTCGAACCTCTCCCTGTAGGCGATCCCGTACTCCCCCTGCCCGATGTCCACCACCAGGACCGGCTTGTCCCCCCTGCCCCTGGCCTCGGCGGCGATCCTCTCCGGGAGGTCAGAGGTCAGCCCCGGCACGTGGTGGAGGGGGAGCACTATCACCCCATCGACCTCGGGTGCGTCCAGGAGGATCCTGAGGGACTCGACGAAGGCGTCGTCTGTCGCGCTGCCCGTGACGTCCACAGGGTTGGCGACGGCGGAGATGGGGGGGATCACGCCCCTGTCCATCAGCTCCCTGAGCCTGGACTGCGTCTCCTCTGAGAGCTGAACCACCACGGCCCCCTTGCTCTCGAGCTCGTCGGCCGTCATGACCCCGGCCCCTCCTCCATCCGTGAGGACCGCTATCCTGGGCCCCCTGGCAGGGGGCTGCATGGAGAGGGCCTTCGTCACGTCGAAGAGCTCCTCGACCTCGTAGACCCTCACGACGCCGGCCTGCCTGAAGGCGGCCGAGTACACCTCGTCGGCCCCGGCCAGCGCGGCCGTGTGGGAGCTGGCCGCCCTGGCGCCCGCCCGAGTTCTGCCGGCCTTGAGGACCACGACGGGCTTCTTCGGGACGGTCCTCCTGGCGGCCTCGATGAACCTCCTCCCCTCCTCGATCGACTCGGCGTATATCACGATCACCCTGGTCTTGGGGTCGTCTGCCAGGTACTCCATGAGCTCCACCTCGTCTATGTCCGCCTTGTTGCCGTAGCTGACGAACTTCGCCAGCCCCAGGCCCTCGCCCGCCATGTAGTCCACGCAGGCCACGCCAAACGCGCCGGACTGAGTGAGAAGGGATATGTTCCCTGGGCCGGGCCTCGGGAGGGAGAGCAGACCCCTGCCTCCCAGCTCCTTCTTGTAGGGGAGGAACATCGTGTCCACGCCGGTCTCGGGGCACACGACCCCGACGCAGTTGGGGCCGACTATCCGGATCCCGTGCCTCCTGGCGACCTCCACGAGCTTCTCCTGGAGCTCGACTCCCTCTCCGCCGACCTCGGCGAACCCCCCGGATATCACTATCACGTGTTTGATCCCCTTCCTCCCGCACTCGTCCACAACGGCCGGCACTACCCTGGCGGGGACCACTATCACGCCCAGGTCGACCGGCTCCGGCAGGTCAGAGACGCTCGGGTAGGTCGGCACTCCGAGGATGGGCTCCTTCGCCTTCGGGTTCACGGCGTAGAGTCTCCCCCTGTAGAGGCCGCTCTTCTGGTTCTCCACCATCACCCTGAGGAGCTCGTGTCCCACCGAGCCCGGCTCGCGAGATGCGCCTATCACGGCCACCGAATCCGGGTAGAAGAAGGGGTCCAGGCGCCCCACGGTTATCCCGCGCGGCCGGCCGCGCATTCCGTTAAAAATTGTTAAGCCGAGGGGGCGGCGCCCGCCTCCTCCCTCGCCTCCGCCGCGGTCAGTAGGTGCCTCTCCACGGCCTGAACGTAGGACTCGAACTCCTCCCTAGGCGTGTCCTCCATCTTGGTGAGTTCCTCCTCGTGGACCTCGTAGTACAGCCTCGCCTCCTTGAGGAGGGACGGGAGCCTGACCAGCTCGGGCTCCACAAGGAGGATGGCTATCTCAAAGTGTCTAGACCCTGGGGCGACCGCCAGCCCCTCTCTAACGTCCACGCCGGCTATCTTCTCGCTCAGGAGCCTCTTGGCCTCGAAAACCGCGTCGACGTTGAGGTACTCCTCCGGCCCCCTGACGACCAGGGCCGCCTTGAGGGCCGTCTTCGGCCTGACCTCCGCCAGGCAGCCCTCCCTGAGAGCGGCCTCCGTCAGGAACTCCAGGCTACCCCCCACCGACTCTACCCTGGCCTTCATGTAGCACGGGACCGTGAGGGAGGCCTCGAAGAACCTGAGTATCGACTTGAGGTCCTGGGAGTCGAACGTGGTCTTGTAGCCCCCCCTGAGGGGCTCCACGTCGGCGGCGGACATGGCGATCATGCACCGACCCACGAGCGAGTTTATCCTGTCGAGCACCTGCTCGTCGCTCAGTCCAGGCTCGTCCCTCAGCACGATCTCCCTGGCCACCTCGTTGTCCAGGAGTATCAGTGAGTCGACCCTCCCCAGCATGTTCGCCATCGCTATCACGGAGTTGTAGGCGAACCTCATGCTCTCCTTGGGGAACTTGAAGGGGAGCACACCCACGGACACCACCGGCTGAGTCGGGGGGCCCTCGCTGCCCAGGATCTCCCTGACGTAGTCGGCCACGACCGGCATGGACCCGCTCCCGGTGCCCCCGCCCAGGGCCGCGGAGAGCACCACGGCGGTCGAGTCCGTGATCCCCCTCTCGGTGACCGCGCGGACGAACAGCTCCCTGCTCTCAGGCTCCAGCATGGCCATCATGGAGTCCTTCCACCGCGCGCCCACCCCCGCGCCCCCGAACCTCCCAAAGAGGTAGAACCTGTCCCTCAGGACCTGGAGCTTCGCCTGGTCGGAGACGGAGGTGTTGAAGACGACGGCGTCCACCATCGCCGAGGGGGCCTCCCCAGCGAACGTGTCGTAGGTCCTGTCGATTATGGCCCCTCCCGCACCGCCGAGTCCTATCCCGAACCAGCGCATTGGGCCACCTCTTCCGCTCGGCCGGCGGGGGGAATAATATTAACGATCCCCGGCACTCGCTCATGGTATCCTGCTGGCCGCCCTCCTGAGCAGATCGGATAGCTCCTCCGGGTCCGCCTCGCCGCTCGAGATCAGCCTCATCAGCTCGGCCGCGGGTCCCGAGTTGATGGGCCCGCCCACCCTCTCCTCGAGGAGGTGGAGCAGGTCGGACAGACCCTTGGCGATCTCGGCCACCTCAACGGGCCGAGGGGCCGGCTGTAGGGCCGGTCTCTCCGCCCTCTGGGCGGGAGGTGCGGCAGGCTGGGGTGGCGGCGGGGCGGGCTTGGGGGGCCCGGCGACGGGCTCCTCCTCAACGGGGGGCTTGGGGGGTGGTGGCGCCCTCTCCGGGACCTCTGGAGGCTGGGCGGGCTCCGGCCTCCGCCCGGTGGGCCTGATGACCCCACCCTCGAGCCTAACAAGGCCCTCCTCCTCCAGCCTCTTGGCCACCCAGAGCCTCCACCTCTCCGGGATCTTCACGAGATCCTCCATCCTCGCTGTCCCGGCCTCGGAGAGGTGGGTGAGGACGTACTCCTTCCAGTAGGGGTAGAACCTCTCGGCATCGGCGGTGGCCTCGAGGTACTCGGAGAGCTTCCTCCGAACCTCCTTCAGCGGGGCGAGGGCCTGGCGGGCCTTCTCCTCGGGCGACATCGTGGGGACCTGGAGGGCGGCCCGGATGGTCGCGAGCACGGCGTCACCGTCCGTGACGAGCCTCAGCTGCTGGGAGATGGGTCCTGCCCTCTCCTCAGCCCTCTTTATGAATATCAAGAGCTCCAGGGTCTCTCTGAGCCTGGAAATCTCCTCCGCGATCTTCTCTATGTCCTCGGAGTCTCTAACCTCGGTGCCCGCCCTGATGGAGGAGAGCCTCACGGCCAGGGACCCTATCAGGGCGGTGAACGCGTTCGTGTTGAACTCCCTGTCCAGCATCTCCGCGGCCCTCTCGGCGTCCGGGATCAGGGCGAACGTGTTCTCGAACTGGGAGCTGAGCCTCTCGAGCTTCTCCATCTCCTCCAGGAGGGGCTTCAGCGCCCTCTGCTCGAGGGTCCTGAGGTCTACCAGCGCGGTCTCCATGCACTCCAGGTCCTCCGGAGGGCACCTGTTCTCTATCCTGGCTATCCTGGCCTCGACCCACCTCAGGGACTCCTCTATGTAGATGGGGTCTATGCCCGTCTCCCTTATCCTGGACGCCTTGACGTGGATAGACTCGATCTGACCCCTGATCCTGGAGAGCTCGGCTGCCAGGGCCGCCCTCGTCTCCTTGGACTTGGCCAGAACCTCCCTGATCTCCTTGACCTCCGAGTCGACCCTCTGGGTCTCTATCAGCGCTGCCTCCAGGTCGGAAGAGGATTTCAGCGGAGAGTTCAGGAGTTCCTGCACCTTCTCGAGGCTCTCTCTGAGCCTCGAGGCTATCTCCGAGAACCCCCCCTTCTCTGCGGCCGAGAGGAGCTCCCTTGCGTCTAACTCAAGATTCTCCAGCTTCCTCGAGAGGACCTTCCTGGCCTCCTCCTCTATCGCCCAGAGCACGGCCTCTAGCGAGTCCATCAGGGACTCTATCCTGGGGGAGTACCTCCTGGCGACCCCTCCCTTGCCGAAGGCCCTCCCCAGGGCCCGCGAGATGGGGCCGGGCCTCGAGGCGACGTCCGGGTCCGAGGCCATCTCCCTTACCAGCTCGTCGACCTTCTCAACGATGCCCGCGAGCCTGGGCTTCAGCTCCTCGACCTGCGGGCTGCCCAGGTCCTCGAGCCTCTGGAGGATGCCGTCCCCCCTCGCGGTCATGAGGAGGAGTAGCCCCATGGCGTCGAGGATGCCAGCCATCTGAAGGTTCTCAAATATGTTCTGGGCGACCTCGCCCGAGATCCCCCTCCTCTGAAGCTCCTTGACCACGTATTCCCTGCTCGACTCGCCACTCGACAGGGGCGAGCACCTCAGGAGCTTTACCGCCGCCTATTTTTATCGATGACTGGGCGGGACGTCGAAGAAGTTCCTGGCCAGCCTGGTCGCCCAGGCGTAAGTCTTACCGTCCTTCTTCCTCACGCCGACCAGCCCCTCCCTCCTCAGCCTCTTCACGTGCCTGTAGGCTGAGGAACCCCTGATCCGGGCGAGCTCTGTCAGGAACATCCCACCCCTCTCCAAGAGGACCGCCAGGGTCCTGAGCTCCCCCCTGGTGAGCTCCGGCCTCGGGGCCAGCCTCCCGACGACCTCTTGGTACTCAGGCCTGACGGTCATGTACCAGCCGCTGGGCCTCCTCTCTATCGAGATGGACCTCCCCCGGTGGAACCTCTCGATCCTGGATATCAGTTCGCGGACCTCCTCAGTCGAGACGCCGGCCAGCCTCGCCAGCTCCTCGTCCGACAGCGGCCTCCCGGCCATGAAGAGGGCGGCCTCAATCACCAGCTCAGGGTCCTGGTCGGTCAACCCGCCTCACCCGGATCAGGATCTCCCCAAAAAGTGTCTCCTGCTCCAGCTCCACCTCCCCCTCGGCCTCCATGTGGAGGAGGGAGACCATCGCCTCCGCGGCCTCGGACCTGTCCCTGGCGAGCTCCCTGAACGGCACCTCTCTAACACCCGAGCCGGCGAGGATCTCCCTCAGCCTCGCCCTAACCCTGTCGAGGTGCTCGGCCAGGCTGACCGCCGCCGAGATTATCCTGGAGAGGCCGTCATCCGCCCTCCTACCGAGGTTCCTCGCCCACTCCAGGGCGGAGGAGAGGTCTGACGGCCTCGGCCGACGCGCCGGCACCCTCCCGAGGAGGGGCTCGGGCAGCGGGGCTGGGGGCCCCCGCCTGGCCTGCCTAGACCTGGGAGGCGCGGGGCGGTCCTCGACCTCCCCTATCCTCACCAGGGAGTCTGCAAGTCTCCTGAGCTCCACCGCGAGGGAGTGGAGGGTCCTGGCGGCCCAAGACATGTCCCTGCTCCGGCGGAACTCCGTCAGGACGCGCTCAACCCTTCGCACTATCTCGGACGCGATCGAACTCATCGAGCCTCACGCCCACGACCCTCGACTCACCGTCAACCATTCTCACGCCCAGTATGGCGTCCGCCTCCTCCAGGGTGTCCTTCTTGAGGGAGATTATGATCACCTGGGATCCCCTGCTCACCATCCTCCTCAGCAGGGCCGCGTACCTCTTGCAGTTCCTGCCGTCGAGCATCATGTCGGCCTCGTCGAAGAAGTAGAGGGGGCTCGGCCTGACGCTCTGGAGGGCGTATATCAGCGCCAGGGCGGCCAGCGACTTCTCTCCACCAGAGAGGGCCTCCATCGGGACCTCGCCCTTGTCAGGGATGTTCACCCTGACCTCCAGCTCGAGCCTCGGCCACTCTCCAGACAGCCAGACCTCCCCGTGCCCCCCGAACATCTCCCCGACGGCCTCGTTGAAGGCCCTCGACACCCTCTCGACGGTCTCCCTCAGCACCCTCTCCCTCTCCCTGGCTATCTCCTCCAGCGCCCTCTCGATGGAGGCTCTGGCATCCTCGAGGTCGGCCAGCGTCTGCTCCAGGTCTCGAGCCTTCGCCTCCTCCCTCTCAAGCTCCTCCAGCACGTCGGGGCCGACCAGCGGGATGGCCCTGAGCCTCGCCGAGGCCGCGGCGAACTCCGACTCTGGGTCGTCGGACGGGGCGGGCTCCACTCCCTCAAGCTCTCTGAGCCTCTCCCTAAGCTCCTCAATCCTCTGCGTGAGCCTCCCCCTCTCCTCGGCGGCCGCGCGCATCCTCCGCTCGTAGGCGAGCCTCGAGCTCATCGCCCCCTCTAGCTCCCTCCTGAGCTCGTCTATCCTGGTCCTCACCTCCCTCAGCGCCTCCTCCACCTCCTGCGCGCGCTCTGGCGGCGGAAGATCCCGCGCCCTGGCCTCCAGCTCCTCAATCCTCCCCCTCACACCGTCCCTCTCCTGCAGGAGCCCCTCGAGCCTCCTCCTGAGCCTCCTCTCCTGGGACGGAGACGGGGGGGAGGAGAGGAGGCTGCCATCCCTCTCGATTATCTCACCCCGCAGGCTGACGAACCGGTACCTCCCCACGTCGGCCTTGGGGACCGCGTCCAGGTCCTCGACGAGGACGGCGTTCCCCACGATCGCCCCGACGAGGCCCTCCATGCCGGGCTCGGCGGAGACGTAGTCTCTGAGGAGGCCGATCGAGTACTCCGGGGGGTCCACCCGCCTCGGGGGCCTGAGGACGTCTAGGGGGAGTACTCTGATCCTCCTGTTCAGGCGAGAGTTCCTGAGGGACTTCACGATCTCTATCCCGGACTCCAGGGTCCTTACCACGACGTCTCCGACCCTCGCCCCGGCGACCGCCCTGAAGGCCATCTCGTACCCCTCCAGGGGTCGGACCAGCTCCGCGACGATCCCCACGTAGTCCGGGTGCTCCGTCACGAACCTCGGCGGGGGGGAGGCGCCCATGGTAGAGAGGAGGGACCTCACACCCTCTATCTCAGACTCGAGCGACCTCAGCCTCTCTCGGAGGGTGGACAGGCGGGCCTTGATGTTCGCCGCCTCCCTGGCCCTCCTCAGATCCTCCGACTCCTCCAGCCTTCTTAGCTCCGCCTCGGCCCTGCTGACCTCCCTCCTCAGCTCCTCTATCTCGTCCTCCGATATGGGAGGTGCCTCTGGGGGCTGAAGCTCACTCAGCGCCCTCTCGGCCGACTCGAGTCTCCTGAGAATGACGGCCTTCTCCAGGGAGGCCAGCCTCTCCTCCAGCTCCCTCCTCTGATGGTACGCCTCGGCCCTCCTCTTCAGGAACTCCAGCCTCTCCAGCCTGTCTCTCTGAAGCGCCCTCAGCACCTTGATGCGCTCTTCGACCCTCTCGAGCTCCCTCAGGGTCTCCTCTCTCCTCCTCTCAAACTCCTCGACCCCGCTTATCTCGAGTATCAGCGCGGCCCTCTCCCTCGGGGTGGCCTCTATCACCGCCGTGACCTCCCCCTGGCTGACGAAGTTGTGTCCGTCCGCCCTCAGGCCGAGCTCCGCAAGCGCGTCCCTGACCTCGTTGGCCGAGGCCACCCTGCCGTTGAGCCTGTACGTCCCGCCGGATCGAGTTATCCTCCTCTCCAGCCTGAGCGCCCCGCCCTCGTGTCTGAGGGTCAGCTCCACGGAGCAGCTCGACGCCCCCTTCCTGATCAGCCCCCTGAGCCCCTGCGACCTGAGCCAGCTCCCCCTGGCCCCCATGGCGAACATGACGGCCTCCATGACGTTCGACTTGCCGGACCCGTTGGGCCCGGTTATCGCGGTCAGGTCGGAAGGGAACTCTATGGTGGCGGACCGAAACGACTTGAAGTTCCTCAGCCTGACCCTCGCGAGCCTGACGCCCGCCGTCAGGAGATCACCCTCCTGCCCTCCTCGGTGATCCTGAGGAGGCTCCCCCTCGAGGTCTTCACCATCTCCACGAGGCCGCCCTCGCTCAGCCTCCTGGCCCTCCTCCACACGGTGGTCTTCGGCATCTCCAGGGCCGCCCTGAGCTCAGAGAGGTAGGCCTCTCCCCCCATCTGATCGAGCTTCCTGAGCAGCGCAATGTCGTCGTACGAGAGCGGGGGCCTCTCTCTGGTCTCCCTCCGGCGAGTCCTGAGCGAGAGCGCCAGGATCGCCGCGGCGAGGGCCAGCCCGGCTGCCGCCGCGGGCCAGAGGCTCGAGCCCCTCCCCGCCTGCGGGCCCCGCGACCTCGTCGCCATGACGTAGGAGACCCAGCAGGGAGTCTCCATGAACACCACCGTCCTGTTGTCCACCGAAGTGACTGCGGCGGGCAGCTCCGACATCCCGACCAGTATCGATCCCCTGGGCATGATCACCTCGCAGGTCCCGAGCTCAACCGAGAGGTTCGCCGTCCAGACGTCTCCCTCCTTGGATGTGATCCCCTGCGTCTCGTAGGTCACGTTGATCGAGCCCGGAGACTCCAAGACGATGAGCGTCCCGTCGGTGACGTTGTACTCGGGCAGCCCGCCGCCCTCGTCGGTGACGAGGATCGACCTGGCGCCGGGGAGCAGGGGGACCGCGCTCACCAGCCCCTCCGAGTTCCAGGTCACGGTAACCAGGGCCCACCCGTCCTCGTAGAGCGTGACCCTGCAGCCAGACGGCTCTCCCCAGGCCGGCGCCGCGCTGAGCGAGAGCGCCAGGACGGCGAGGACCGGCGCGACCCCCCTGACCGAGACCACCGGGAGAACACCTCGAGCTTCAATAGAAGCCGGACACTGCGTACTCCAGCCTCACGACACCCTTCCCCTTGCTCTTCCTCTTCAGGATCTTGATCCCTCCTATCTCCCCCGTCCGGGCCACGTGGGTCCCCCCACAGGGGTCGGCCCCGACCCCAACGATCTCCACGACCCTGACCTCCTCCATACCCTCCTGGGCCGGTCCGAGGCTCGCCCCGTACTTTGCGAGCAGAGACTCCGCCTCCTCCCTCGGGAGCACGACCGCCCTGACCTCATAGTCCCCCTCCACGATCCTGTTGGCCTCCTCCTCTATGGAGGGCAGCTGATCCCTGGTTATCCTCACCGAGAAGTCCAGGCGGCCCGTTCCAACGCTGAGGCCACTTCCGGCCAGCTCCGTTCGTCCGAACAGCCTGTCCACGGCGTGCATCAGCACGTGGGCAGCCGTGTGAGTCCTCATTATGGCGTGCCTCCTCTCCCAGTCGATGGCGCCGCGGACCTCGTCGCCGGGGGCCATTGAGCCATCGGGCTCCCCGATGTGGAGTACCTCCCCTCCCCGGTCCTCGGCCCAGACCACCCTTAGCCTCCCGGAGGGGCCCTCCAAGACACCCGTGTCGGCCAGCTGGCCTCCCCCCTCCGGGTAGAAGGCCGTCCTGTCCAGGACCACGCCGAGCCTTCCCTCGGGAAGCTCCTCGACCGAGGTCACCCTCGCGGTGAACTCCTTCAAGTACTGATCCCGGTAGTACAGCCTCTCCGTGGGCACGGGGCCCTCTCCAGCCCTCAAAGGTAAAATGATTTTTCGGTCCGGGACGACCTCCCCCTCATCCCGACGGCGAGGCCCGGCCGACCGTCACCTCCAGCCCGATAGACACGCCGAACCTCGCCACCTCCCGCAGGAACGGCTCGGGGTCCAGGACCCTCTCCGGGAGGTGGACTCCCGGCGAGATCTCCCCCTCGAACAGCATCCTGGCTGCGGTAACCGCTGGGGCGGCCACCATCACGCCGTGCGAAGACGCGGGCGGGTCCCTCCAAGATCTGGCCTCCGCCGTGACGACGGCCGACGAGGGAGTTCCCCCGGACCTCGTCCCCTCGGCGACCACGACCATCACGTCCACGTCGTCTGGCGCCCACGACTTGCCCTCCATCGTCCTGGCGACCAGGCGCTTCAGAATCTCCAGGGGCGACCTCCTGCACCCCTCGAGGTCCAATGGGTCCTCCGAGGCGAATCCGAGCCCCACGAGGAGGCGGTACTTCTCCAGGAGGTCGTCGGGGAAGGAGAGCTTGTAGTCGACCAGCCTGAGCCCACGGTCTCTGAAAGTCTCCCCTAGGCTCCAGGTCTCGGGGTGGTCGACGTAGTAGCAGGGCTGCCTCCCCACGGGCTGGGGGAACTCGAAGACCTCGCGGCCCCCGAGCGGCGGGGTGGGCCTCACCCCCTCGGGCGTCCAGACCTCCCCCCCGTAGACGAACTCGTCGAGGATGGTCTCGAGGGAGTAGGGCACGGGGAGGGGGATACCGAGGCCTTCGTAGTCCACTCTGTCTGTCCACCCCTCTCTCATGCGTATCTCCCGTACCTCCTCCAGTTGATCGACCGCCAACCTGGCCAGGACGTTTATCAGGCCCGGAGAGCCCCCCATCCCTGGCAGGGCCGCGGCGCCGGCGCGCCTGAAGTCCTCTCCCAGGGAGAGCTGCCACTGGAGGGTCTCCCTGTCTGAGCCGAAGTCAACGTAGTTCACTCCCGCCTCAAGGGCGGCCCTGGTGAGGTGGGGGATCACCTTGAAGATCGCGCCGTTGATCAGGACGTCGTACCCCCTGATCAATCCGACGGCCTGATCCACGTCCCTGGCGTCGATCCTCGCCCAAAACACTGACTTCGAGGCAGTCAGGGCCTGAGCCCGCTCGGCCACCATCCTGGCGGCGTCCTCATTCAGGTCCGCTATCAGCAGCTCCCCCACCCAGGGGGCGAGGTCGTCCCTCGCGAGAGAGAGCGCCACGACCCTCGACGTCACCCCCGCCCCCACAAGCGCAACCCGAGCGGGCATCCCGCCTCCCGCCTCGTCAGTCTATTAACCTGATCACCAGCACCCCGTCCGGGTGGACCCGGTTGGAGTGGGAGGTCGAGGTCCTGGGCCGCCTTGTCTCCCTGAACACGGACGCCACCCAGCGGAGGAACTACAGGGAGGCGGCCGAGCTTGTGGCAGGGTACTTCAGAGAGATAGGCCTAAGCGTCCAGATAGTGGGAGAGGAGGTGCCGAACGTCGTGGCGAGGCTGGACGCGGGCGCGGACAGGGACCTGGCGCTCGTGAGCCACTACGACGTCGTCCCGGCCCGGGGACCATGGAGGCTGGGCGACAGGGAGATTGACCCGTTCGAGCCGGTCGTCGTGGACGGCCGGATGTACGGGAGGGGGGCGGCCGACGACAAGTCCGCCATTGCGGCCACCCTGGGGGCCCTTAAGGAGATAGCCGAGGGCGGCGCTGGCGAACTGAGGTACAACCCCCTGGCCATAGTGGTGGGCGACGAGGAGGTCGGGGGGACGGGGATAAGGGAGGTCGTCGAGGGGGCCGGCATAACGGGCGACGCTGCCGTGATCCTCGACGCGGCGATAGAGCACCTCAGCGTGGGGGCCAGCGGAGTGGCCGACGGCTGGATCGTGGTCAGGGGCGTGGGGGGCCACGCGGGCTACCCCCACAAGACGAGGAATCCGATCTACGGGTTGGTGAGGCTCATCCAGGAGCTTGAGGACTTCTCCAGGCGGAGGGCCGCGAGGCTATCAAAGTTCCCAAGCCCCCCGGGGTCCCCCGTGGGGAGGGTTTGGGGGAGGTTCACCGTGACGATGCTGAGGGCCGGGGAGAAGCACAACGCCGTGCCCAGCGAGGCGAGGCTGGGGTTCGACATGAGGATCGTCCCTGGAGAGGATCCGGACGAGGCGCTGGAGGAGCTGAGGTCCTTCCTGACAGACGCGGCGGCGAGGCTGGGGCTCGAGGTGTCCATGGAGCTTGTGGGAGAGGTCAACACGGGCTGGGTGACCCCTCCGGACCACCCGTTCGTCAGGGAGGCCCTCGACGCGATGGAGAGGGCGATGGGCAGGCGGGAGCTTGCCGCAGAGCTGGGAGGCAACGACGGCTACCTGTTCGCCAGCAAGGGGGTGCCCACGGTGGCCATCGGGGCCATAAGGGTGGACAACAACATCCACGCCCCCCTCGAGTTCGTGCACCTAGAGGACGTCGCCGCACTCAAGAGGTTCATCAGGGAACTCCTATCCCCAGGCGGGGCATGAGCCAGGCCAGGCCAGACACCACGAAGGGCACCTCGAGGTTGTCCTCGACCCCGTAGGCCTCCGAGAGCGCTGCCGCCGCCGACAGGATGACCGCGCTGGCCGGGTCCCTGAAGGCCAGGGCAACCGGCAGGATGGCCAGGAATCCGGCGACCGTCCCCTCGACAGTGGACGTGGAGGCGAAGGGCATCCTCCGACTCCCTGCGAAGGCCCCGACGACCGCAGAGGCGACGTCAGTCGTGGCGAGGGCCACGACGCCCCACAGGAAGTTCCAGCCGAAGAGGAAGTAGGAGACCCCGACTCCCACGACCCCGTACATCAGGCCGACCCAGCCAGCCCTCCTCTCGTACTCCCTCTCCAGCCGACGGATGGTCGCGTCGAGCCACTTCACGGCCGCCTCCACCCTCTGGCCGACTGGCGTCCTCTGGAGCATCCGCTCCAGCTCCTCAGGCTTGACCTCCACCGCGGGACCCTTGACCCTCAGGGCGTTGACCCAAGCGGCCGCCATCATCAGCAGCCCATAGACCTCGGCCGGAGAGGGCCTGTGGAGGAGGAAGAGATACTCCGGCAGCCTGGGGAGGATCACGGCCGGGGCCGCCAGGCTCAGCGCCATCACCGCGTGCACTGCCTTTCGGATCACCAGGCTCTTGAGGTCTCGCACGGCGCTGAACGGCAGGGTACGGTTAAAGTAATTTGCCCGGCGGCCGGATCGAGACTAATGGGAGGGAGGCGGGGGACCCCCCTCGCCTACAGGCTCATCTACTCCCTCGGCCTGAGGGGGGTCTACAGGCCCATCGCAGAGCTGATAGGGATGGTCGGCCCAGGCGCCGTCGGGGTAGACGTCGGCGCCGGGTACGGGCTGTCGGCCGAGCTCATCGCAGACAGGGTGGGCCACCTGATACTGGTGGACATAGACAGGGACATGACCTCGTCGGCCAGGAGGAGGCTCGCCTCGAGGCCGAACGTGTCCGTGCTGAGGGCCGACGCCAGGAGGCTCCCGCTCAGGGACGGGGTGGCGGACTTCGTGATATTCTTCGACTCGCTCCACCACATACCTCGGCAGACGGACGCCCTGAGGGAGGCCTCCAGGGTGCTGCGGGTCGGGGGGGTCCTCGGGATATACGACTTCGACGGCTCCAGGCTCTCTGCCAGGGTCCTCAGGAAGATGGAGAGGCTGATTGGCCTCCACTCAGAGTTCTTGACAGTGGATAGCCTGTTGAATGAACTCAGGGCGCTCGGTATGCGCGTCGTTGGGGTGAGGGGGAGGTGGGTCGGCCAGCTGGACGTCCTAGCCGTGAAGGCCGGACCCGGACCCCCGTCTGAAGACCTCTATTGAAACGGCGGTCTCTAGCTCACTTATGATATTAACGGGAATTGGACGCGGTCCCACGAGCGTTGTCGAGGCTGAGGCCGCCGCAACCGCGAATCTGGCCGCCTCCCTGAGGCCAGCGCCCCGGGACACAGCTATCCCCAAGGCGGCCGTGAACACGTCTCCCGCGCCGACGTCGTCCACCGCCTCGACGCCGGGAGGTCTGGCCACCAGCGTGGTCCGGCCTCCGGACACCACGGCCCCCCCTCCACCCAGCGTGACGGCCGCCACCCCAAACCCTCTCGAGAGCTCCTCCGCGGCCACGACCGGATCTCCGGAGCCCGTGGCCTCTGCCGCCTCTTCGGCATTCGCGTGGACTACTCCCCTCACCCCCTCCAGGGCTCTCATACCACGCGCGCTCAGCCTAACCCGCCCCAGCGGATCGAACTCCCTCAGAAAGCCCTGAAGATCGATCAGCAGGATGTCGCAGCCTGCGGCGAGCCTCAGCACCACCTCCCTCGGGACCTCTCCCGCGACGGGGCCGACGTGGGCGATCCTTGCCCTGAGGTGAGAGACGTCGTTGGCCCCGAGGGGAGGGGCCCTTGAGAGTAGGGAGGAGACAACCCTGTCGGGCCCCGGCACGACCCTGAACCTTGTGCTAGGTCCGGCGGAGACCCTGACTCCGGACAGGTCCACCCCGAATCCCCTGAGGGCGTCGAGCGCCTCAGCTGGGAAGTCCGACCCCACGACGGAGACCACGCAGGCGGAGAGTCCCAGCCCGGCCGCGAGGGCCGAGCCGTACGCGGACGCCCCGCCGAGCCTCGTCTCCCCGCCCAGGTCGTCAATCGTCAGGTGGCCGACCGCCAGGTAGTAGCACTCCCCGACCATGTCCCGCGGTCACTCCCTCTCCAGAAGGCCCGGGTACAGCAGGGCCCCACCGGAGGCGCCGACCAGCACGAGTCCCCAGTCGCGCAGGTTGAGGGGGGCCGTCTTGAAGATCAGGCGAAGCGGAGGCACGTATATCACGGCGAGCTGGAGGAGGAAGGATGTCGCGACCGCGAGCAGAAGGGCCTTGTTTGCCGTGAGGGCCGACCAGGAGGAGTACACGTACCTCCTCGGTGACCTGCAGTTCAGGGCCAGGAGCAGCTCGAAGGTCACGGCTATGGTGAACGCGAGGGTCCTCGCCCGGGCGACGTCCCCCGTGACCCTGAGCTCCAGCCAGAAGGGGACGAGGGAGGCGAAGGCCGCAACGATCGCGGCCACCACTATGTACCAGAGCATCCCGTGATAGATCTCCTCGTTTGGATTCCTCGGCGGCCTCTCCATCACGTCCTCATCCGGCGGGTCCAGGCCGAGGGCCATGGCCGGGAGGCCGTCGGTCAGCAGGTTGAGCCAGAGGATCTGGAGGGGGAGGAACGGGAGGGGCAGGTCCAGGAGGGCGGCCGCCGAGACTACCATTATCTCGTCCCAGTTGGCCGAGAGCAGGAGCCTGATGAACTTCCTTATGTTCTCGTAGATCCTCCTGCCCTCCTCAATCGCGTTGACGATCGTCGCAAAGTTGTCGTCCGTGAGGACCATGTCCGCGGCCTCCCTCGTCACGTCAGACCCCCTTATCCCCATGGCCACCCCTATGTCCGCCCTCTTGACGGCGGGGGCGTCGTTCACGCCGTCCCCCGTCATGGCCACGATGTTTCCGCCTTCCTTCAGTGCCTTCAGAATCCTGAGCTTGTGCTCGGGACTAACCCTGGCGAAAACCGAGACCTCCCCGACAATCTCCCTGAGCTCCTCGTCCGTCATGGAGTCGAGCTCCCATCCGGTGACGACCCTCCCAGAGTCGTCCATCCCCACCTCCCTGGCGACAGCCGAGGCCGTGAGGGCGTGGTCGCCGGTCACCATGACTATCCTTATGCCGGCCCTCCTGGCCCTCTCCACGGCCCCCGGGACCTCCGGCCTCGGTGGGTCCATCATCCCCACGAGCCCCACGAGGACCATCCCGGACTCCTGCTGAGGCCCCAGCTCCTCGCCGCCCGGAACCCTCTTGTAGGCGACCGCCAGGACCCTGAGGGCCCTCGCCGCCATCTCCCTCGTGACCCTCGCTACCTCGGACCTCAGGGCGTCGTCCAGCTCGACCAGCTCTCCCCCCTCCCAGAGGACCTGGTCGCAGAGAGAGAGGACGACCTCAGGCGCCCCCTTCATGAAGGCGATAACCTCGTCCCCCATCAGGTGGAAGGTCGTCATCCTCTTCCTGGCCGAGTCGAACGGAACCTCCGCTATCCTCGGATGGGATCTCTTGAGCTCCCTGTGGTCGATTCCGGACTCGAGGGCGAGCGAGAGCAGGGCCAGCTCGGTGGGATCCCCCACCCGGATGACCTCGCCTCCCCTCTCCTCCAGGTCGGCGTCGCTGCAGAGCACGGCTCCCTTCACCAGCGCGTCGACTGGGGAGGATAGGTTCACCGTGGAGGACTCGCCGTCCGGGGCCAGCGCGCCCGCCTCCATCAACCTGCCCGCAGCCCAGACCTCCCTGACGGTCATCTCGTTCATCGTTATCGTCCCCGTCTTGTCGGTCGCGATGACCGTGGCGCTCCCCAGGGTCTCCACGGCGGCCAGCCTCCTGACTATGGCGTTCCTCGAGGCCATCCTCTGGACGCCAATGGCCAGGGCTACCGTCACCACCGCGGGGAGGCCCTCCGGTACGGCCGAGACCGCCAGGCTTATCCCGGTCAGCACAACCTCCTCCAGTACGGAGAGGCTCTGAAGTCCCCCAAGCTCGTATATCCCCTCAAACGTGACGAGGGCCGTCAGGAGGAGTATGAACACCCCGAGCTTCTTTCCAAAGCTGTCTAGCCTCCTCTGGAGGGGAGTCTCCTCCTTCTCCTCCACCTGGACCAGGGCCGCTATCCTCCCGATCTCCGTGCTCATCCCCGTCCCGACTACGACGGCCGTTCCCCGACCGTAGGAGATCACCGTCGAAGAGTAGACCATGTTCCTCCTCTCCGGAAGGGGCGTCTCCTCATCCAGCGCGATGTCAGCGAGCTTCTCGACCGGGACCGATTCTCCGGTGAGTACTGACTCGTCGACCCTCAGGTTGAAGCTCTCCAGTAGCCTCGCGTCCGCCGGAACCCTGTCCCCGGCGTGGAGGACTATGATGTCTCCAGGGACGACCTCCCGGGAGGAGACCTTAACTCGAACCCCGTCCCTGATGACCGTCGCCTTGGGCGCCGCGAGCCTCTTCAGGGCCTCGAGGGCCCGCTCGGCGCGGTACTCCTGGACGGTCCCCAGGACCGCGTTCACCACCAGTATCGCCGTTATGGCGGCGGCGTCGACATGCTCCCGAATCAGGAGGCTGAAGGCCGCCGCAAAGATCAGGAGGGCCACCAGGACGCTCTTGAACTGATCAACGAAGACCCCGAGTGGTCCTCGCCTCCTCGCCTCCTCGAGCTCGTTGGGGCCGAACTCCTCAAGCCTCCTCCTGGCCTCCTCGGAGGACAAGCCCACCCTCGAGGTCTTCAGTTCCCGCAGTACCTCCTCGACCGCCATGGCGTGCCAGGGGCGTCCCATGCTTCTCGGGGGACCTCGCGTGCCCGGGATAAATACTTTGAACGAAAAGAATGACCCCAAAGCGGCGCACGGAGAACGCAAAATCTTCCTTAAATAATCCCCGAGGCGGCTCTCGCCTGAGCATGCCGAGGAGAGTCGCGGCCCTGGCCCTGATCGCGGTTGCCGTCGCCTCCGCAGCGCTGATCTACCCCAGGCTCAGGCGCGGGCGGACCGTGGAGTTCGAGTTCAAGCCACAACCCTGGATGGACGTCGTGCCGACCAGCTGGGACCCGACCACCGCTCTCTGCCTCGGGGAGTGGGCCGAAGTGCCCAGGCTCGCCGAGCACCTCGGAGGATCCACCATCCAACTGCTGGGGGTCAGGAGCGCCTCGCTCTCACCGAAAGACGTGAGGGTACTCGTCCTGCCACCTGACGGCTGCCTCGCGGACTGCGACTCTCCAATCCCGACCAGGGCGGCCGTCTACATCCTCGAGAACCGGAGCGCCGTCCGCCTCTACAAGGCGATGGCTGTGAGCGGCACGCTTAGGTACAGGGACTCGGGCTTCACGGTCTTCTTCGCGGTTGGCCGGACACCCGACGGCAGGAGGGACAGGGATTACGCCTCTCTCGCCGCGTTCAGGGATGAGCTGATGATCTTGGTGTGGGGCCAGCCCAAGAGGGCGAAGGCGGCCCTAGAGTCTCTCCTGGCGCTGCCCGAGGACGAGAGGATGTTCGGAGACGAGGGGGTCAAGAAGGCCTTCGCGCTGGCCTCGTCCGGCCTCAGGACCCTGAAGGTCGTGGTGGGGAGCGGATCCTCCCTGAGGCTCGGGGCCAGGAAGGTCGTAATAGCCCTGGGAGTGGAGGAGGGCGGAGACAGGTTCTTCCTGCGCGTGTCGGCGGTGGCCGAGGGCATGTCCGAGCTGGATCCCGACGCTCTCAGGCTCGCCGCGTCGAACCTGACCTCGCTTCAAGGCGTCAACCTGACCTCCTCCGGATCGTACTCTGGGGACGGCGTGACCATGGTGGAGTTTGAGGTACCTGGAGAGCAGCTCGAGGAGGTGCTTGGGAGGCTGTAGGCCATCGGGGGTGAGGCCCCACGGCGGCTGGCAGGGAGAGGTCGCTGGCGGTCAGGCTGGGCGACCTGGTGTACTCCCTGCTGGGAAGGGTCCAGATACCAGTTTACGAGAGGTACCTCTCCCGGAAGGTCAGGGAGGGCTCCGTCCCTGAGCACATAGGGATAATCCTGGACGGAAACCGGAGGTTCGCCAGGGCGGCCGGGCTAAGGGTGGAGGACGGGTACAGGCTCGGGGCGGCCAAGGTTAGGGAGATACTGGAGTGGTGCGACGAGGTGGGGGTCAAGCACGTCACCCTCTTCGCGTTCTCCACGGAGAACTTCTCGAGGCCTCCGGAGCAGGTCAGGGCCATCCTCGGGGTGATCGGAGACGAGATAGAGAGGCTCTCGAGGGAGCTGGAAGACCTCAGGAGGAGGGGGGTCAGGGTCAGGTTCATCGGCAGGCTGGACCTCCTCCCCCGAGAACTCCGCGAGGCCGCCGAGAGACTGGAGGAGGCCACGAGGGACTTTGGAGAGAGGACCGTCAACGTGGCCCTGGCCTACGGGGGCAGGGCGGAGATCATCGACGCCGTGAGGGAGATAGCGAGGAGGGCCAGGGAGGGCCGGCTGAACCCCGACGAAATCGACGAGGAGACGTTCAAGAGGTTCCTCTACCTCCCTGACATCCCGGACCCCGACCTGATCATCAGGACCTCGGGCGAGGAGAGGATCAGCAACTTCCTCCTCTGGCACTCCGCCTACTCCGAGCTCTACTTCATGGAGGCCTACCTCCCCGCGCTTAGGAAGGTCGACTTCCTGAGGGCCATCAGGGACTTCCAGAGGAGGCAGAGGCGGTATGGGAGGTGAGGCCGGGGGGCTCCTCTCGAGGACCTGCTTCCGCGAGTACGACGTCAGGGGGGTCTACGGGAGGGACCTCGACGAGGGCGGGGCCTACAGGCTGGGGCTCGCCCTGGGGGGATACCTGGGGTCGGGAGACGTGGTCGTCGCCCGGGACGGGAGGCTCTCCTCCCCCTCCCTGTCGGCGGAGGTCGTGAGGGGCCTGCTGGACTCGGGCCTGGACGTCCTCGACGCTGGACTGACGCCGACGCCGGTCCTCTACTGGGCCGTAAGGCGGCTGGACGCGCGGGGCGGGGTCATGGTGACCGCGAGCCACAACCCACCCGAGTGGAACGGGTTCAAGCTGGTGGGGCCGGGCGCGAGGCCCATATCTCGTGGCTTCGGACTCGAGCGCATCGAGGAGCTAGCTCTCGGCGCCGGGTGGACCCAGCCTGGATCTCGGGGGGCTGGCGCGAGGAGGGAGGTCGATGTCTTGGAGGATTACCTGGCCGAGGTGACGGGGCTTGCTTCCCTGGATCGGAGGAGGTCCGTGGTCGTCGACGCGTCCAACGGCGTTGCCTCCCTCACGGCTCCGGAGGCGCTGAGGGCCGTCGGTTGCGCGGTGAAGACGCTCAACGGGGAGATCGACGGGAGGTTCCCGTCGCACCCGCCTGAGCCACTTCCCGAGCACCTCGGCCAGCTGGTCGAGGAGGTCGTCGAGGGGGGGTTCGACTTCGGCGTGGCGTTCGACGGGGATGGTGACAGGTCGGCGTACGTGGACGACGCGGGCAGGATCCTGACCGGGGATCAGGCGCTGGCTATCCTCAGCATGCTCTACCTGGGGGACCACCCGGGCGGGGCCGTCGTCTTCGACGTCTCCTCGTCTTCGGTCGTCAGGGAGGTCGTGTCGAGGCTGGGCGGCATCCCCGTGGAGGTCAGGGTCGGCAGCGCCTTCGTGAAGGCCAAGATGGAGGAGGTTGGCGCGGTGCTAGGGGGAGAGAGGAGCGGTCACCTGTACTTTCCGGAGCTCGGCTGCATGGACGACGCCACGTTCGCCGCCCTGAGGATGGCCGAGGTCGTTGACAGGGTAGGGCCCCTCTCGAGGCTGGTGGATTCCCTCCCGTCCTACAGCATGGTCTCGGCGGCGGTCGATTGCCCTGACGAGAGGAAGGCCGAGGTAGTGGAGGCAGCGGCGGCGGAGCTCGCCGGCAGGGCCGACAGGTTGAGCTGGCTCGACGGGGTGAAGGCGTGGTTCGGAGACTCGTGGGTCCTGATAAGGGCGTCAAACACTCAGCCCCTGATCAGGGTGACGGCTGAGGCCAAGGGGGCCGAGGAGGCGGAGGAGATGCTCAGGGAGGCCCTGAGGATCGTGAGGGGGGTCATGTCGAGATGACAGACCCAGGGTCGGGGACGGCCAGCCCCCCGGCGGACTTCTCCATGTGGCCCATCCGGGTCAGGAGGGTCCTGATCGATACCCGGCGAGGTCGGCGGGAGAGGCCCCTCGTCGAGCACCCGGGGGCGGCCGCCGTGGTCCCAGTTCGGGGAGACTCCGTGTACCTGGTAAGGCAGTGGAGGTACGCCGTCGGTGAGGAGCTGCTGGAGATCCCGGCCGGAACCCGGGAGGGTGGAGAGAGCCTTGAGGAGTGCGCCCTCAGGGAGCTGCGGGAGGAGACCGGGCTCGTGGCGGGAAGGTTGACCAAGCTCTTCGAGGGATACCCGGTGCCGGGGTACGGGAGCGAGAGGCTGGCCATATTCCTGGCGACCGAGCTGGGGGAGTCGAAGCAGGAGGTGGAGGAGGACGAGTTCATCCAGGTCGTCAGGATCCCCCTCGATGAGGCCGTCAGGATGGTCCTCGACGGTGAGATCAGGGACCTGAAGACCGCGCTGGGGATCCTCCTGACCATAGACCGCCTCTCGTCCGGGGCAGACCGGGTCTAGCCCGGCCCGGTTCCTCCCCCCGCATCGCGGACGGACGCCTGGAAGATCGCCTCCCGAGGGCGGGAGAGGAGCCATTTCACCGCATCCTCCAGCCGTCCCTCCATGGACCCGAGGGCCTGGAGAACCTCTCCCCTCACCCTCACCTCCAGCTCCCGACCGGTCTTGACGTTCAGGAACCTCGCGGAGATCCCGGTCTGCAATTCGATCACCTCTATGTTGAGCTTGCCGAGCGTGCAGCGGGTCGAGCACTGGACCCCGTCCACGAAGCACGTCTCTGGCCTCTTCAGGGGGAGCCTAACGGAGGCGAACAGGTCCAACTCCGACTGGGGCTCGAGTTCCTCGACGGCCATCTCGCCCGCGAGGTATCCGAGGGCCAGGTACGGCCCCAGGTGGCCGTGAAACCTCCCGGCCTCCTCGAGACTGAGCCTCCTCATTCTCAGAGACCGGCGGGCGCGAAACAATAAAGCGCGCCCTTTATGATGGTCACCGGCGCTAGAGCCGCGGTGGCCGTAGAGAGGCTGCGGACGGGCGTGCCGGGCATCGACGCGATGCTCCGCGGGGGGATCCCGAGGGGGTTCTTGGTGGCCGTAACCGGGGAGCCCGGAACTGGGAAGACGATCTTTTGCCTCCACTTCGCCTGGGAGGGGGTGAAGGAGGGAGACAGGGTCGTGTACGTCACAACGGAGGAGAGCAGGGAGTCGATACTCAGCCAAGCTGAGCAGTTCGGCATGGACCTGAGGGGGGCCGTGGAGGAGGGAAGGGCCGTCGTGATAGACGCCCTGCTCGGCAGGGCGAGCGATCAGTGGTCCCTGCGCTCCCTCAACCCTGAAGACCTAGTGGAGATCGTTCTGAAGGCCAAGAAGACCCTGGGTTACGGGCGGGGGAGGCTTGTGATAGACAGCATGAGCGCCTTCTGGCTCGACAAGCCGGCCATGGCGAGGAAGTACAGCTACTACGTGAAGAAGGTCCTCTCCAGGTGGGACTTCACGGTCCTAGCGGTCAGCCAGTATGCCGTCACTACCTCCGAGGCCTTCGGCTGGGGCATAGAGCACGTGGCAGACGGGATCATCAGGTTCCGCCGGTTCGTCAGGGGCGGCCTCCTCAGGAGGTACGTCATGGTGGAGAAGATGAGGCAGACGGCCCACGACCTGAGGATGTACGAGGTGACCGTGGAGGATGGGAAGGGCCTGGTGGTCCTGAGGCCGACGGAGATGAGGGCCGAGGATGTGGCGCTTCCATCAAAGGTCACGGAGAGGATAGTTCGGGCCAGGGAGAAGAAGGAGGAAGCCCTCTGATATCGACGAGGGGCCCGTCACGCGCGCCTGGGCCGCGCGAACATGGTGTACAGCCCGAGGTAGCTCAATACCGTGCCGGCTATGGCGGCCACGAACGCCAGCATGACGCTCGGCAGGTCGGGGGTCTTCCAGTCCATCACCATCGCAAAGGACAGGGCGAGGGCGATTGAAAGGAAGACGAGGCCCAGGAGGGTGAGTCTGAGGGCCTTTGGGGCCAGCGCCTCGATGGGCGGCGGTTCCGAGAGCGCCCGACTGAGGGGGGAGGAAAAGGGGGCTGCGAGGTCGCTCAAGCCCCCCACTCACCTCTTGGCGTAGAGGTGGCACGCGACCCAGTGGCCCGGCTCCACCTCCACGAGCGGGGGCTCCTCCCTGTCGCAGGGCTCGAACCTGTACGGGCAGCGCGGGTGGAACCTGCAGCCGGGCGGGATGTTCGCTGCGCTCGGGACCTCGCCCTTGATCGGGATCTCCTTGATTACGTCCTTCATGCTGGGCTCCGGCTCTGGGACGGCCGCTATGAGAGCCTTGGTGTAGGGGTGCAGCGGGTTCTCGACGATCGTATCGGAGTCCGCCAGCTCTACTATCTTGCCGAGGTACATTATGGCGATCCTGTCCGAGAAGTAGCGGGCCGTGGACAGGTCGTGCGTGATGTACAGGTAGGTCAGGCCGAACCTCCTCTTGACGTCCTCCATTAGGTTCAGGATCTCGGCCCTTATGGAGAGGTCGAGCATCGACACCGGCTCGTCGGCCACGATGAACTCCGGGTTGAGTATGAGCGCCCGGGCTATGGCGACCCTCTGCCTCTGGCCGCCGGAGAGCTGGTGGGGGAACCTGCCGAGGAACTCCTCCGGCGGGACCATCCTCACGCTCTCGAGGGCCCTTATTATCAGCTCCTCCCTCTCCGCCTTCGTGTCCCCTATCCCCTGCAGGACGAGCGGCTCCTCGAGTATGTTGTAGACCCTGAACCTCGGGTTGAGCGAGCCGTACGGGTCCTGGAATATTATCTGAACCTTCCTCCTGTACTCCTTCTCCTCCTCCCTGCTCAGGCTCGTGATGTCTGTCCCGTTGAAGTAGATCCTGCCGGAGGTGGGCTCCAGGAGCTTCACTATCAGCCTCCCTGTGGTCGTCTTCCCGCAGCCGGACTCTCCGGCGAGGGCGAAGACCTCGCCCTTGTGTATCTCGAAGGAAACGTCGTCCACGGCCTTGACGCTCCTCGGGGGGAGCCCCTTGAAGAACTCGACTACGGATCTCCTGAGCGGGAAGTACTTCTTCAGGTTCTCTACCCTCACCACGACCTCGGCCATCGGCGATCACCTCTTGGCGAACAGGTGGCACCGCACGTAGTGGCCCGGCTCCACCTCCACGAGCGGGGGCTCCTCCCTGTCGCAGGGCTCGAACCTGTACGGGCAGCGCGGGTGGAACCTGCAGCCTTTGGGTGGGCTGATTAGGTTCGGTGGGGCGCCCGGGATGAACTCGAGCCTCTCAACCTTCTTCTTGAGCCTCGGAATGGCTCCAAGCAGCTTCTGCGTGTAGGGGTGCCTCGGGTTCAGGTACAGGCTCTCCGAGGGACCTATCTCGACTATCTCCCCGGCGTACATTATGGCCAGCCTGTCCGCGATCTCCGAGATGACGGCCAGGTCGTGGGAGATGAATATGATCGACAGGTTCAGCTTCTTCTTCAGAGACTTGAGGAGGTTGAGGATCTGGGCCTGCACTATGACATCCAGCGCCGTGGTCGGCTCGTCCGCTATGATCACGTCGGGGTGTTCCAGGAGGGCCATTGCTATGACCGCCCTCTGCTTCATGCCGCCGCTGAGCTCGTGCGGGTACCTCCTGTAGATGTCGGGGTCCAGGCCTACCAGCTCGAGGTGCTCCTTGACCCGGTCTATGGCCTCCTCCTTGGAGATCCCCTGGTGGTATATCAGGGGCTCAGCCAGCTGATCCCCTATCGTGAGGACCGGGTTCAGGGCGTTCATGGCCCCCTGGAATATCATCGAGATCTTCTTCCAGCGTATCTCCCTCCTGAGCTCCTCATCCGGCTTTCCCACGACCTCTATCCCGTCAACCCTGATGCTCCCGTCGACGATCTTCCCCGGCGGCGGGAGGAGATTTATCAGGGCGAAGCCGAGGGTGCTCTTTCCGCAGCCGGACTCCCCGGCCAGGCCCATCGACTCCCCCCTCTCCAGGTTGAAGGAGACGTTGTCCACGGCCTTGACCGGGCCCCTGCTGGTCAGGTAGTATGCCTTCAGGTTTCTGACCTCCAACACGGGCATGCTGGACACCTCACAACGTCCTCATCTTCGGGCTCAGTATCTTGTTGAGGGCCGACCCCAGCAGGGCGAACGAGAGGCCCATGAGCGCTATCGCCAGGCCCGGCGGGACCACCCACCACCACATGCCCTTGATGGTGGCGGCCGCGCCCTGGGCGTCGTGGAGTATCTGACCCCAGGTCACCCTGGTGACGTCTCCCAGCCCCAGGAAAGACAGGCCAGCCTCCAGCAGGACGTAGCCCGGCACGCCCAGCGCTATAGACGCGAAGACGTACGGCAGTATCTGGGGCATCATGTGCCTGACTATGATCCACCTCCCTCCGGCCCCGAGGGCCCTGGCCGCCTCGACGTAGGGCATCTCCTTGAGCTGGAGCCCCATGCTCCTGACGACCTTATTGGTCCCGGGCCACGACATCAGGGCCATCAGCACGATCACCGGCCAGATGGAGGGCTTGTAGAAGGCGAAGATTATGATCAGGAGCGGGAGGACCGGGATAGACGCTACTATCTCGGCGATCCTCTGCAGGATCTCGTCGGCCCAGCCCCCGAAGTAAGCGCTGGCCACCCCGTACAGGACGCCCACCATCGTGGTGAGCACGGAGGACACGATGCCCACCACGAGAGAGACCCTCGTCCCCCACACCAGGCCGGCGAAGAGGTCCCTCCTGAGCGCGTCGGTGCCCAGGAGGCCGTACGTCCTCCCGGCCATTATAATGGAGACGTCGTTGACCCGATCCTCCGGGTTAAACGTGTAGAAGACGACCTTTATGGTGTAGATACCCCTGAGCGGCTCTGCCTTGTCCTCCACCATCATTCCGGGCTGAGCCTTCGCAAAGAGTGGGACCAGCGGATCCAGCAGCTCATAGTGAACGAGTTCAAGGTTCTCCGGACTCTCGTACTGTCGAGCGAAGGTCACGACATTCGCCCTGGCGCTCGAGAAGGTGGTCACTAGGAGCCTCAGGCGCCCCCCCTCTGCCGTGGCCGCACCGGAGAGCTTCGAGCTGACGAGGTCGATCTTGACCCCATCGGGCCTCTCAACAGATATTACTACCGTTGGGGGCTTGGTGGGATTCGTTGAGTTAATAGATATTAACACCATTATATCTGTTGGTGGTCTATCATAATCATAATTATAGGTGAATGTAAAGGATATCTCCCTAATGCTCCCCATGGCCCTCTCTGACTTGTCATGTGGGGCCAAGATCTCATGCGGCGCTAGCTTTGTCCCCGAAAAGACGTTGACCCAAGTGGGCGGGACCGACCTAGGCAGATCCTGCCAGTAGGTCACGTCTCTCCAGTGCCTGCTCGTCTCGGGATCGGCTATGAATGGGGCAAATATGGCCATTAGTATGAAGAGTATCAGGAGACCCATCCCGACTAGACCCGACTTCTCCCTCCTGAACTCGAACCAGAAGTCAGATAGACTGGCTATCAGATCCTTCCAACGCATCTCCATTCACCCTCAGACGACAGTCTGGGCTCCGACCTTCACCCTTGGATCCAAGAACCCGTAGATCAGGTCCATTATCACGACGGCCGCCAAGTAGAGGAATATGCTGAAAGTGGTGTTCCCCAGGAGCACGGGGACATCGTGCTCCACCAAGGCGGTCCAGTAGAGCCGCCCCATCCCTGGCCAGTTGAACACTATCTCCGATATCATCGCCCCACCCAGCGACCCCAGGAGTCCGAAGATCATCATGGTCAGGATCGGCGGCGCCGACGCCCTCAGGACATGCTTGTAGAGAACCTTCCTCTCGGGGACCCCCTTAGCCCTCGCGGCCATCACGTAGTCCTCCTGAAACTGGCTGAGGACAACGCTCCTGGCGGTGTACGCCCAGCCGCCGAACCCGACGAGGACGGCCGTCGAGACGGGGAGGATCATGTGATAGAGGAGATCCGCCAACTTCTTCACCGTGCCCTCCGGCGGCGGAATGGACATCATCCCGCCCGACGGGAACAGACCGAGGTAGTAGGAGAAGAGAATGATGAAGAGCATCCCGGTCCACCACATGGGGAAGCTGTAGGTCACCAGGGCGAACACGGAGAGGGCTTTGTCAAGCAGGCTGCCAGCCCTCTGGGCCGCCTTAAGACCGAGAATGAGACCTATAATCGTGATTATTATCGTAGACGTAGTGAAGAGGAGTATCGTTCTCGGCAGGGCCTCCAGAATTATCCTGGAGACGTCTCGTGAACCTGTGACCGATCTCATGGCCGTGGACTTTCCCATGTCGAGCTTCAGCTGTTGGAGAGCCCTCGACACTACCCTCTCCATGAGGGGCTTGTCCAGCCCGTACAGCTCATAGAGCTGCCTCTTGTGAGACTCGTACCAGACCTTCCTGTAGGTCTCGTTCTGAGCGAAGACCTTCTGCAGTTCCGGGCTCGCCATCTGGGACGCGAGCTGCTGATCTATGAGCGCCTTCAGCTCCTGCTCAGCTTGCGTGTTGAAGATCAATGACACCAAGAAGACTGCTATGATAAGGACTATGAGGGCGTTAACGATCCTAACCACCACGTACCGGCCAAAGCCCACCCAGCACCACCTCAGCCGATCAGGGTGGCGGCTATCCAGATGATTATTAAACCATAAGGAGGCGCGGGCCACGGAAGGGCATGAAACTCAACAGAAATGAACTCTCAAAACCAATCCACGGAAATCTACGACGGAAATGTAGAATTGGGATCTTTTAGGCGCTGAGAACGGTAGAAAAATGGGGTGGGGGAGGTCACTCGCCTCCCTTCTTCCTCATGAGGAGGAGGGCGGCCACCACGATCACTATCACGACAACGATGCCAATTATGAGGGTCATGCTAGGCCCTGCGGGAGCGGCGGTGGGCGCTGGCGTGGTCGGAGGCGGAGTCGTGGGAGCGGCCGTGGTCGGAGGCGGAGTCGTGGGAGCGGCCGTGGTCGGAGGCGGAGCGGGCGCGGTGACTATGATCTCCTGGGTGGAGACCTCACCGGCGGCCTGCGCCGTCTTGGACGCGGTGACTTCGATCGTGTAAGAGCCCTCAGGCTTGCCCTCCGTGACGCTGCCCGGTACCGTTATCTTGAAGGTCCCCGGAGTCACGAGCGAGGCGGTCCCCTCGAATATCGAGGTGCCGGTCGGATCCTTGAGCCTCACTAGGACGTAGGCCTCCTCGGCTGGCTTCTCGTAGGTCTCTGGGAACTCGCCGATCTCGGTTATGCTTATTGTGACGTCGAAGGGCTCACCGGCCGTCACCGTGGCAGGGGCGCTGATGGACTCGACCCTCTCTCTGACGACAATGAACTGGGAATACCAATAGTCCTTGGCGAACGGATAGGTCGGGTCCCTAAAGGCCACCAGCTTCATGTACATTGCCTGCGGGTCGTACTCGATCAGCATGAACGGGCCGTTGGATATCCAGGCGACGCCGTACTGCTTGATCCACTTGAGGTCGGAGTTGTACCTCTCGACCGCTGCGAGGGAGGTAACTCCGACTACGGAGCCTGGGACGTGACCCTCCATCCTCAGCTGCTCTACCATAGCCTTGACGTCCTCGACGTGGGACGGGGCTATGAGATCGAGCCACTCCTTGCCCTCAGTCTGCTCCCAGTCGTAGGGGTTGCCGCTGACCGGTCCGCCGTAGGCCACGACGTAACTGGCCGCTTCCATGAGTTCCCACGGCAGGGCCGCCCACGGGACATAGTAGGTGGCGGTCAGCGCGTCGGAGGCCACGTGAATGTAGTCGTGGTAGACGACAACGGTGTCAGGCTCAATGAACTCGAATCCCTTGATGGACTCGAGCACCGGCGCGATGTCGCTCTCAATGTAGTCTCTGTAGAACGGATCTCCGGGCTCGTCCTCAGAGGACCACTCGTAGTCGAATGCGACGGCGTACCTGATGTCGTTTAGGTCCATCGGGATCCCGTGGTGCCAGTTTCCGAGCTTCAGGTGGAAGGTCACCTTCGCGGCGGCGGTCTTGCCCGGACCGACGGGAACCCACTTGTCCTCCTTGGAGTCGTAGATCACCGCGGTGTCAGGCACCGGGATCTTGCCGACCCTCTCGCCCTCCGGAGTTATCTCGTAGTCGGTCTCAAGATCCCAACTAACCCTAACGCCGATAGGCACTCCCTCGGCCGGGTGGCCGGTCACCCCCGGGTCCACCGTGGCCCTGTAGATAGACATCGAGTAGACGTCGTCGAACCCCTCAACGGGGTTAAAGACGCTCGTGAACATCTGGGCCTGCTGTGCCTCAACGGCTATCCTCCAGGTGTGGTCTTGGGTGTCGGCGGTCCTCCAAGGCCAGTAGGACCAGAGTCCAGTGACCACATCGTAGCCGATCTGAGTAGTCCTCCTCTTGTTAACTGGGAAGTACTCGATGCTCTGGACGGTGAAGACCCTTACTGACTCCTGAATCCCCATCTTGACCAGCAGCTTCATCTTCTCCCAGTACTCGTCCCTAGAGGCGACCTTGCCGAGAATTATGTCCTTTGACAGCTCGTCGATTGTCTCGTTCTCGTACTGCCACCAGCCCTCAACTTGGATGCCTGGCATCCAGCCGTACCACGGAGCGTAAAACTGGGTAGAGGCGGACTCCTCGGAGGCGTAGGCTATGTAAGTGCCGGCGCCCCAGCCGGCGGTGTAGAGGTTCCACTCGTAGTCCTTCGGGTCGGTGAGGTATACGGTCCAGACGCACTTCCTGAAATTGGCCTCGATCCTGTCGACCTTGATTCCAGCCTTCTCAATCTGATCCGCAAGGTAGAGTCCCATCTCATGCCTCTCGTCCTCAATTCTTATGTAGAACTTGACCGTGACCGGCTCGCCGTCGAAGGTCCACCAGTATCCGGCAGGGGCCCTCGGGTCCGGGACCTTCTTGAGCCGCCCGCCGAGCTCCTCGGAAGCCTTAGTGAGGGCCTCATCAATCATCTGAAGGCCCAGCTGCTCGTTACCCTCTGGTGTGAGGCCGAGTTCCCTGTAAACGTCCTCGAAGTATTTGTTCAGTGGGCTGACGGCCTTAATGGCCGAGAACATCGGCAGACCTCCGCCTTGCAAGATCTCATCGGCAAAATACTTTCTGTTTACAATGTAGTTTAGGGCAAACCTGACCTTTCTAATGGCGAACGGGTTGAAGTACTGCTTGCCCTCGACCGTGACTAGATAGGGGCTGTCAGGATCGTGGACAGGGTTGATGTCTATGTCGTAGTAGGTTCCTGCGTTGGGCACAAGCTTAAGATTCTGCTTGTAGCTCTCTGGGAGACCAGCATAGACGTTCAAGGAGAGAGACTTGAAGTACGCGTCGAGAGCCCCGACCGCGACGTCGCCGACCGCGACCTCACCAGTGGCCCTCGTCTCCACTATGACCTGGTTGAGGAAAGGCCCCTTCTGCTGAGGCTGCGCAGAGATGAACCCGAGCGGGATCAGGAGCACGGTGAGGGCGATGGCAAGTGCGGTTATACCTACTCTCTTTCTACCCCACATCTGCATACCCCCTCTAGGCCGGGGATGTCACCCCGCCTTTCGGGCTGGGCTGATGATGACTGTTGAAGATCACAAATAAAAAGGCTATTTCCCCAGGTCGTCAGCCTAACCCAATTAATTAGACCAAGCGGACGACCCGATCGTTTCAGTCCAGCGGAGGAGGGGGCACGAGGGTTCAAGCGGGCGGGTAAACTTCGAGAAGAGTCCTCCCCGAAATAGTTCTATCAGGGGGCTCGGTCAGGCTCACAGGAGGACTGTAACGGCCCTCCGACCGTGGTCGGCTCAGGGCCTCGCGGACACCTCGGCTATGCACGCCTTCATGTCCTCCGCGATGCGCCTCCCCACCCCCCCGGACTCCCCCACTATCAGCTCAATCACCCATTCTCCCGAGTACCACATCTCCCAGGTAAGACCGCGGTACTCGAATCTGGCGTGACCCTCGTCGCCGCCTACGTCGCACTCCCACCTCGTGTAGTTCGCGGTGAAGTTGGCGGCGTAGTCCGCGATCTGCTCGCCCACCTGCCTGGCACGGGCGTTGCTGTCGAACTTCATGAAGGCTATGATAACCATCACCCTCGGGTACCTGTACTCGGCTAGGAACTGAACCCCCTCGCCCCCCTCCAGCGGAAAACCCTCGGGCGTCGTCGCAAGAGTCATGGCGCTGTTTATCACGGCCCTGCCGGGGCAGTCGAAGGTGTACCTGATCTGCTGGATGGTGACGTCGCTGGGAGGGACAGGATAGCTCTCCCCGGTGAGCAGGATCAGGCCGTAGGCGAGGGACCCGAAGGCCATTATCCCTATGAAGGCCAGGGCCATCAGCCGCCTGGTCCTGCCACCCTTCTCTCGGGCCATCTAAACCCCCTCTCAGCCCCTGCCAGCTCCCCCTGCGTCAATAAAGAGTTTGGGTGGGACCCCGTCAGCCGGTCGGGTACAGGTGACACGCGACCCAGTGGTCGGGCTCGATCTCCACCAGGGGGGGCTCCTCCCTGTCGCAGGGCTCGAACCTCTTGGGGCAGCGCGGGTGGAACCTGCAGCCGGGCGGCGGATTCACTGGGCTCGGCACGTCTCCCTTGAGGACTATCCTCTTCTTCTCCCTGGCGAGGATCGGGTCTGGGACCGGCTTGGCGGAGAAGAGCGCCTGGGTGTAGGGGTGGAGGGGCCTCTCGAATATCCTCTGGGTGTCGGCCAGCTCGACTATCTTGCCGAGGTACATGACGGCGACCCTGTCGCTTATCACCTGAACCTGAGACAGGTCGTGGCTTATGAAGAGGTAGGTGAGGCCGTACCTCTGCTGAAGCTCCTTCAGAAGCTTCAGGAGCCTGGCCCTCACAGAGACATCCACGGCTGAGGTGGGCTCGTCAAGGACGAGGAACTCTGGCCTGAGGACGAGGGCCCTCGCTATCGCTATCCTCTGCCTCTGACCCCCGCTGAACTCGTGCGGGTACCTCCTCAGGTGCTCCTTCCCCAGGCCCACCGCCTCGAGAGCCTCCAAGACGCGCTGCACGGCCGCCTCTCCCCTCGCTATGCCCTGGACCACCAGAGGCTCTGCGACGATGTCCTTGACCATCATCCTGGGGTTGAGGGCCGTCAGGGGATTCTGGAACACTATCTGCATCTTTCTCCTGTACACCTTCAGCCTCTTGCCCCTCATCGCGGCCAGGTCGTGCTGCTCCCTCAGCCTCTTCAGCTCGTCCCTGTCCCCACGCTCCTCCGCCTCGATTATCCTCCTTATGACGTCCTCGGGGGTGTCGTAGAAGATGTGGCCGTCGGTCGGATCCAGGAGCCTGATTATCGTCCTGCCAAGCGTGGTCTTGCCGCAGCCGGACTCTCCCACCAGCCCGAGGGTCTCGCCCCTCTTTATCCAGATGTCCACGCCGTCCACGGCCCTGACCCACGCGACTGGTCTCTTCAGGATCCCTCCAAGGACCGGGAAGTGCTTCTTGAGCCCAAGGGTCCTGAGCAGGGATCCCTCGGTCTTCTCCAGCCAGCTGTCCGCGTACTCCCTGGCTATCATCACTCCTCACCCCCCTCGTCCGCCACCTCGTCGCTGTAGAGGAAGCAGGCCACCCTGTGGCCCGGCTTCACCTCGACGAGCTTGGGCTTGTGCTCCCTGCACTTGGGCATCGCTTGGGCGCACCTCGGGTGGAACCTGCATCCCGTCGGCGGGTTGATCAGGTTGGGGACGGTGCCCGGAATGGCCTTCAGCTCCCTCCCGGGCATGGGGATAGCCTCCAGCAGCCCCCTCGTGTAGGGATGCAGGGGCTCCCTGAAGAGGGTGAACACGTCAGCGACCTCGCATATGTTGCCGGCGTACATCACGGCGACCCTGTCGGAGACCTCCGCTATGACCCCCATGTCGTGGGTGATGTAGACGAGGGTGGAGCCGAACTCCTTCTTCAGCTCCTTCATGAGCTCGAGTATCTGGGCCTCGACCGTGACGTCCAGGTTCGTAGTCGGCTCGTCCGCTATGAGCATCCTGGGGTTGCAGGAGAGGGCCGTGGCTATCACTATCCTCTGCTGCATCCCGCCGCTCAGCTCGTGCGGGTACATGTCGTAGACCCTGTCGGGGTCGGGGATGCCCATGAGGCCCAGGAGCTTCACGACCTCCTTCCTGGCCTCTGCGCTCACCGGAGACCAGTAGAGCCTCCTCAGCAGGGGTATCCTCAGGAGGACCCTCAGCGCCAACCCCAACGGGTTGGCCTGGGCCGCCCTCATCACGGCCAGCTTGGCCCTGGCAAGGGCCCCCCTCAGCCCTCCCGCCTCTGCCTCCTCCTCCAGCGTCCCGATGGCCCTCTCGATCATCTCGCCCATCCTGTGGATCAGGATGGCCTCCGCCACCTGGTCACCCACCTTGAATACCGGGTTCAGGGCCGCCTTGGGCTCCTGGAAGATCCTGGATATATCAGCCCCCCTGAGCCTCCTTAGGTCCTCCTCACCCATCTCCGTCAGGACGAGGGGCCTGCCGTCCTTGTAGTAGATGACCCTGCCCGCCACTATCCTGCCCGGCGGAGGGATGAGGTTCATCATCGCGTAGGTTGTGACCGACTTTCCGCTCCCCGTCTCCCCCACTATGCCGAGGGTCTCGCCGTCCATTACGTCCAGGTCGACGCCGTCTATCGCCTTGACGACCCCCTCGTAAGTGTAGAACCTGACCTTGAGGTCCCTGACCTCCATCAGGACGGCCCTCTGCTCGCCTGGTGTGGTGAGCTCGGGCCTCCCCTCCACTGCCTCAAGGGCGGCAGGATCGGGACTCGATACTTGATCCGGCATTCTCACCTCCTCCTGAGGGTCGGATCGAGGATGTCTCGGAAGGCGTCGCCGAGCAGGTTCCAGCCGAGGACAAACGTGAAGATGAACACGCCCGGGATCGTGTAGGTGTGCCAGTAGGCGAACGGGTTGCCGGCCTCTCCCAGGATCCAGTTCCTGGACATGGCTATCAGCTGACCCCAGTCCGCGTACCCAATTGGGGCGCCAAGGCCGAGGAAGCTCAGGGCGGCCGCGGTGAGGACCATCGACCCTATGTCCAGCGTGGAGACGATGACGACCGGGTAGATGCTGTTGGGCAGGACGTGCTTCAGCAGTATCCTGGCGTTCGACGCGCCTATCGCCCTGGCCGCCTCGACATAGTCCTCCTGCCTCACCTGGAGGACTCCCGCCCTGGTGAGCCGGGCGTAGGTGGGCCACCCCACGAGGATGAGCGCCTTGATGACGTTGTCAAGGCCCACGCCGAAGGCCGTGACGAAGGCCATGGCAAGGATGAGCCCGGGGAAGGCGTACATTATGTCTGTGATCCTCATGATTATCTCGTCCAGTATCCCACCGAAGTAGCCCGAGAGAGCTCCCAGCGTGACCCCGATGGCCAGAGCTCCGCCCACGACTAAGAGCCCGACCTTGAATGCAGTCCTCGTACCCCAGATACACCCGTAGAACATGTCGTACTGCCCCTCGGCGGTCCCGAAGGGGAACTCGTCGCTGGGGGGCTTGGGGGTGGCCAGGTAGCCGTGACGGGGCATGACGTACGGGTCCCTGCCCGGCTGGGGCGGGGCTATCAGGGGCGCGAACATGGCTATGACCGCAAAGAACGCCACGATGGCGAGCCCCGCGAGGGAGAGGGGGCTTTCTCTTATCCTCCTAAGGGTGAACATGAGTTCCTTAAACCAGGCCCTCTCCCTCAGGGGGACCTTTGCGAGCTCTTCCTTCTCTCCTCTCATCTTCTCCGCCACTCAGATCACCCCAGCCTTATCCTCGGGTCAAGGTAGGCGTAGAGGATGTCGACGAGCAGGTTGGAGACCACGAATACTATCCCCGAGAATAGGGCGAAGGCCAGGACCGCCGGGAAGTCGAGCTGCGTGGCGGCGTGGGCGGCCCAGTAGCCCAGGCCCTTAAACTCGAAGACCGTCTCCGTTATCACGAGCCCCGTGAGGAAGCCGGCGACTAGGACGCCAGCCATCGTGACCACAGGTATCATGGCGTTCCTCATGGCGTGCTTGTTGATGACAACTTTCTCGGGCACCCCCTTGGTCCTGGCCGCCATCACGTACTCCTTGTGCAGCTCCTCCAGCAGGCTGGACCTCATCACCCGCATGATCCCCGCGTTCCCCACGATCACCAAGTTGAGCACCGGGAGGAAGAGGTGCCTGAGGGCATCGACTAGGACGAAGAGGTTCCGGTTGAGGATGGCGTCTATGGTGTAGAGGCCGGTGTAGCTCACCCACTCGGCCGAGTGGACTATGCTCTGAGCCTCGGGGCTCAACCTCCCGGGCGGAAACCACCCAAGAGCCCCGTAGAATACGGCGAGGAGTACTATGGCCGACCAGAATGTGGGGAGCGACCACCCCACGATGGCGAATATCCGCGACAGGTGATCGGGCCAGCGGTCCCTATGGACGGCCGAGATCCTGCCCAGCACGATGCCCGTAATCACGATGAGGGGGGCGGCGTAGATCGCTATCTCTACCGATGCCGGCCACAGCTCCGTGAAGGCCCTGGCGACGGGGATGTTCAGGGACTTGGACCAGCCCAGATTCCCCTGTAGAACGTTCTTCAGCCAGTTGTAGTACTGGACGTAGACCGGACGGTCTAGCCCGTACTTCTTTATTATCGCCTGGATCCTGGCGGCCGCCTTGAACCCTCCTTCCCCGACGTACAGCGCGGCCCTCTCCTCAGGCGAGAACACCATCGATACGGAGAACACGAGTATTGAAACCCCAAGTAGCGTTGGGATTATCAAGAGGAGCCGCCTAATAATGTAGGTTCTCATACCTCCCATCCGGGTTCACCCGACGGATCTCCCGAGGCAGGACACCGGCCCAGGTATGGTAAAAAAGTGTTCCCAAAAGTTAGCTCCGCCCGTCCGCCGGCCGGAAGCGCCGCCGGCCCGAGTGTGAATGGGCGGCGCATCCACCGGGGTACTTTCAGGCTATGTCGAGGGCTCAAAAAAGATGGGGGGTGGGTGGAAGGGTCAGCCCTTCCAGAGCGGGTAGGCGTAGACGCCCGGATAGATCGGGTTGTAGTACCAGCCGTGGACCCAGGTCCTCTCGTAGTGCCTGGCGAGAGGCTGGTAAATGATGAAGCTGGGCACCTCGTCGTAGTAGATCTGGGTCAGCTCCCTGCAGATCTCGATCCTCCTGTTCTGGTCCGAGGTCGTGATCAGCTCCTCAACGAGCTCGTCGACGTGCGGGTTGCTGTAGCCCTGCCAGGCGGCGAAGGTTCCGGAGGAGTGCATGTATGGGAAGACGAAGTTGTACGGGTCAGGGTAGTCGGCGAGCCAGCCTATGATGAACATGGGCAGCTGCTTCCTAACCATGGCCTTGAGGTACTCTGGCCACTCGACGCCCCTGACGTAGATCTTGAACTTCGGGTTGAGGCTCTCCACGTTCTCCTTGATCATTTCAGCGGCGGTCTTCCTCTGGACATTGCCCACGTTGTAGAGCAGCTCAAAGTAGAAGCCCTTCTCCCAGACCTGTCCGTTCCAAGCCTGCTTGAAGTACTGCTCGGCCTTGGTCAGGTCGAACTCGTACATGGGCAGGTTGGGATCGTAGCCCAGCAGGCCCTGCGGGATTGGGCCGGGCGTCCTCACCGCCTCGCCAAACCAGGCCTCCTCGATGTACTTGTCAAAGTCGAAGGAGTGGGCGAACGCCTTCCTCAGGTTCACGTCCGAGAAGAAGTCGGGCGGGATGCCGTTGCCGTCCAGCTGTCCACTCCCTATGTAGGGGCTGTTCGGGTCGACCTCGAAGGTGAAGAACACGGCCGCGTTGGACACGGCGGGCAAGTTCTTGACGACCCTTATGCCCTCAGCCCCCTCGATCTCCTGCATGTGCTGCCTGGGCACGTATGCCATGTCGACGTCTCCCTTGAGGAACATGAGCTTCCTAGTCGCCCACTCGTCGACCTTCATGACGATGAACTCAGTGAAGTTGGCGGGCCCCCTCCAGTAGTCATCGAACCTCTTCAGGACGACCTGCTTGCCGTGCTCCCACCTGTCCAGCATGAACGGACCGGAGCCGCAGTCGGCCTCCTGGAGCGGAGGCACCTCAGGGTTGTTGTAGTCCTGCCAGGTCTCCGCGGTCCCGGGCCAGGCTCCGTGCTCGATGGCACACTGCTTATCCACTATGCTGCTCCAGGTCTGGGACAGGATCTGGAAGAGTACCGTTATCGGGTAAGGCTTGGTCAGGTGAAGGACTACGTTGTTGCCATCCACCTCGACAGCGTGATCGATCTGCTCCCAGGTGACCACCAGATTGCCCTCGTCGTCCCTGGTGGTCTCAACGCCAAGAAGCGGGTCGAGGAGCATCCAGGACGGGCCGCCGTCCCTGTCCATGACGAGAACGCGCTCGATGGAGTACTCGACATCCTCAGGGGTGAGCTCCCTGCCGGAGTGGAACTTGATGCCCGACCTGATCGGGAAGACTATGGTCATGCCGTTGTCCTTGATCAGACCGTTCTCGACCGACGGAACCTGCTCCGCTATCACCGGGATGAACTGGTCTACCTTATCCCTGTCGAAGAAGAGCAGGGTCTCGTAGATGTTGAAGATGATCTCGCCGCTTGCGGTGTCGTACGCCCACGCCGGATCAAGGGTCTCCGGCTCCCCGATGGTGGCCACTATGAGCTTGTCAGGGTTCTTCACCTCCATCGGCGGCGCTGTGGTCGTCGGCGGCGCTGTGGTCGTCGCGGGAGGCGCGGTGGTGGTGACGGGAGGCGCAGCCTTCTTCCCGGCAAAATAGGCCAGTCCTCCTACCACTATCAGGAGGACGATGAAAACACCAACTAGGGTCTTCGTCTCCATTACTATCCCCCACTGGGGGTCGTAGGGGTCGTTGCCCCCAACGGGCGAACTGTCGATCCTAATTAAGACTTTTGTTGAAACGGACAGGCGGTCGCCCCCGGGAGACCCCGCCGGCCCGAGGGACCCATGCGTTAATAACACACTCTCCTTCCTAAACTCTAAGATGGACCGATACCAGCTGGCCTACCTCCTGCTCGTTGTGGGGCTGGCTGTCACGGTCGCCTACTCTGCGAAGACGAAGGAGGAGGTCCCCGCCGTCGCGACAGAGGAGAGGCTGAGGGTGAGAGGGGGAAGCGCGGTCAGGCTGACCTACCAGACAGGCGAGGCCGTGGAGCTGTGGATGAGGCGGGAGAAAGGGGACCTCTGCAGGTTAACTATAGTTGTTAGGGCGGGGAAGGGGTCCCTCGTCGAGGGCCTCCGGCTGAACCTCACCGGAAACCTCAGCTGGCTGGCCCTCTCGACCATGAGACCCCTGAACGGACATCTAAACGTGAATGAGTCAAGGGGATCCTACTACTTCGACCTCTCGGGCATAGGCTCCCCCGGACTCGACGGGCTGACCGTCGACTTCCTGATAGTCAGGCCGGGGGACGTCTCCCTGGACCTCAGGGCAGACGTGAGGAGGGGATCTTCTCTCAGGCACCTCGTCGTCAGCGAGACCCTTGAGGCGCCCGCAGGCCCCTGAGGGTCAGGTTCTCTCTCCCCACAGGCCCTCCCCCAGGAACGGAGCGAGGGCCATGTATATCCCGTGCTCGTACAGGTCGGTCCTCGTCACCAACCCGCGCGTGAAGATGCCTATCGCGCCCTCCTCCCTCTTCACGCCGACCCTCCCCACGACCTCGTCCATCAGGTCCCCAAGTTCCTCGCCCTTCAGCATCCCCCTGACGACGTACTGGGGACATTGAAACCAGCCGCTCGTCCCCACTCCCATCCTGCCATCTCTACGGACGACGACCACGAATCCCGTGCAGAATTCCCGCCCATAGAGCTCGACCAGGGCGCCCTCTATGCCGACGCCGAACTCCGCCCCCTCGACGAGGGCCAGGCTCCTGCGTGCCCGGTTGACTGCTCCCTCCAGCCCCTCCTCGTTGATCGGCTGCAGCGGGACCCCGGAGTCCACCCGAACTGCCACGACCCTGACTGACCCGAATGCCCTCGAGAACGCCCTCCTGGCGGCCTCGACCTTCACCGGGTTCTCGGACCCGACGGCTGCGATCACCTCTCGCATCGCCCGCCCGGGTGCCGCTGAGACGTTATTATGTAGCACCGTCAGGACCGACCGAGGCCGTGCGGGGGGTTCCGGCGTGCGCAGGGTCAGGTGCCCCAAGTGTGGGAGGATGCACGAGATACCCCCCGATCACCCCGACGGTAGGTTCTTCCTGCCCTGCGGCGAGGACCACGACCTCGTCATCTGGGTGAGCGGGGGAATGGTCCGAGAGGTCGACGTCGCGGAGTCCGTCTTCGCGAGGGTAGGCTTCGAGCTGGTTCCGGAGAGGGCTCCGCTGGCGCCCTCCTGGGTGGACATGGAGAGGGTCAGGGCCCTCCTCTCCGGCAGGGTGAGGCCCAGCTCAGAGGACATCGACGTCCTGATGCTCCTCGAGGAGCTCGGCGTCGTGAGGAGGAAGGCCCGACCCGCGACCTAGCGGGGGTTGTCCCGTTGTACGCCCTCTACACCCGGGGGCTCTTTGGGAGGGGGACCTACTCCTCCGCGCTGCGCAGAGCCGGGCTAAGCCAGGCCGACCTGAGGAGGGCCGCCGAGGAGCTCAGGGATTACGTGGTCTACTGGACTTACGCCGCCATATCCGACTCGGGCCTCCTGAAGGAGATCGAGGGGAACTTCCGGAGGAGGATAAGGAGGTCCGTCCGCGACCCGGAACTCATGGACTCGATCCTCGACCTGCTCACAGACGCGGGGGTGCTTAGGTCCTACCACGAGATCCTCTCCTTCGAGGCGGAGCCCGAGAGGATCTCCCCCACGGTGCCATGGCTGGCCAGGGCGCTGACCCTCGTCGAGGAGAGGTTCGACTCCCTGGCGGAGGTGGTCAGAGCCGGAAAGAGGTTCCCCCTCGACCCAGCCCACGTTCTGGCCATGTACGACAATCCGCTGACCGCGCTGGAAGTTGGCCTTGCGGTGGAGGGTTTTAGGCTCGAGGGACGGGTGGACTCGCTCTTGCTCCCGTGGTCTGGCCTGGGGGAGTACGTCTGGTCCCTGAGGTCCGCCCTCCCAGGGGTGAGAATGATGGCCGCCGCCCCCCCGGGATTGGAGAGGCTCGTCAGACTGGCCCTGAGGACGAGGGGCGTCTACGAGGGGTCCTCTCTCAGGCTGTTTTCCGCAGAGCCCGACAGGGCCGGTCTGGAGTGCATCAGGGCCCAAGAGGTGGGGGAGTCCCCGGCGGCCGCCTTGCTGCTCGACGCCGTCCAGTGGGCCAACGCCCCCCTGACGACGGTCAGGTCGGCCGTGGCTGGGGTGAGGTCTGGGGGGAGGGTTTTCATCCTCCAGACCCTCAGGTCGAGGGAGAGCCTCCCAATGGTTATATTGGGTAAGCTGCTCGGCGCCAACCTCCCCCCAAGCTGGGAGGAACTAGAGAGGGCTCTCGAGAGGGCTAGGCTCAGGTGGAGGAGCGTATCGAGGACTGGGAGCGCGGCAGCCATTGAGGTGGCCACGGGGGTGAGGTGAGCTGTACGGGTCCCTCATAACCGGTTCCGCCCCTGAGCTCATCGAGGCGCGAGCCCTGGGGTACGCCGGCATCGGCCCGAACGACATGGCCGCCGGGCACGAGAGCCTGATCAAATCCATCGGCTACGAGTGTTACCGGGCCCTCTACGCGGCCGGGTTGACAAGGAGAATGGAGGGAGTGAGCCTGTCCAGGCTCAGGGAGGTCTCCGCCTCCCCCGACCTGATGGAGTCCATAGTGGAGGGAATGGCCAGAGGGGGGTACCTCAGGATATCCGGCGGGAGGATCAGCAGGCTCTTCGAGCTGGTCCCGCCCCCTGAGACCATCGAGTGGGTCGACAAGATAGTCAGGTCTCTCCGACCGGCATTCGAGCAGCTCCCCGACCTCCTGATCTCCGGGGTGAGGCCCAGGGTAAACAGGACAACGAGGAGATTGGCTATTCTGGCCATGTACGACAATCCCATTGCCCGATTCCAGTCAGCCGTGGCCCTCCTGGGATTGGGGATCACCAACGCCCCCCTCATAAGGAGGTGGGCTGACGTGGGCCTGATACCTGCGACGGTCCTCCTCCCCTGGTCTGGGCTAGGCATCATAGCCTCAGACGCCCTCAAGCTCATCGGAGCAAAGATCGTGGCCGGCGTCCCGCCTGGAGACCTTAGACTGGCCCGCCTGGTCGTCTCGACCATGAGGCCCCCCGAGGTCAAGAGGCTGAGGTTCGTGGAGTCAGAACTGGACGCTTTCGGGGAGGCCATTCGATCGGCCTCGGGGATCGTCGAGGGACAGGCAGACGCAGCGCTGATGATAGACGTCTCCCAGTGGACGGAGGAAAGCCTGGACACTCTGCTGAGATCCCTCGACGGCATCCTCGCGGAGGAGGCCCCGGTGTTCCTCCTCCAGTCGGTCTGGGAGGGGGACTCACGGGTTATAGGTATCCTGTACGCCCTCCTGGGGGGGCGCCTCCCGCCCAGGATGGAGGAACTCCAGACCTCTCTGAGGTTGGCGGGCTACAGCGTGAGGGTTCTGATCAAGGGAAGGGGTGTAGTGTTCTTGAGGGCGAGTAGGAGGGAATGAGATGACGGAAGTCGTGAGGAAGAAGGTGGTCCTGGCCGGGAACAGCGGCGTAGGGAAGACCACCCTGGCAAAGAGGCTGGCCGGGAAGTACACGGAGGACACGAGGATGACCATCGGCATCGAGTTCTTCACCGTGAGGGAGGGGAACGTGAAGCTCGTCGTCTTCGACTTCGCCGGCCAGGATCGGTTCAGGCCGATCGTGGAGGGCATGGGGAGGGGGGCGAACCTGGTCCTCCTCGTGTTCGACGTGAGCCGGCCCAGCACCCTCTACTCGCTGAGGGAGTGGGCGGCCGTGTCCGGCGCGGGCGGAGCTAAGATCATCCTCGTGGGAAACAAGATGGACCTGGGGATGAGGGTGGACCGGGAGGAGATCAGGAGGATCGCCTCCGAACTAGGCGCGGAGGGAGTCATCCTGGTGAGCGCCAACACCGGACAGGGGGTGGATGAGCTGAAGAGGACCCTCGTCGGCTGCTGACGGATCCAGCTGGGATTATCCTCGAACCTCGGGGACGGTGGAAAGAAAGGTGGCGTGGGGGGTCACCGAACGGCTGACTCTCCGAGCTCGAACGCCCTCCTGTTGACCTCCTGAGTCCCGCTCGGGACCCCCTCCATGAGAGCCTCCAGCAGCACCTCCCTGTCGATCGGGAGGACGCCGGTCGCATTGAAGGCGCCTAGTACGACGGAGTTCATGGCCTTGGCCGTTCCGGCCTGAATGGCGAGTTCCGTGGCGTTGAGGGTGTGAACCTTGGCCCCCATCCCCCTCAGGCCCTCCACTATGGCGTCGACGTCGGGGTACCTGGCCCAGCCAGCGTTGACGTCCATGGGGTACACGGGGACGACGTTCATGACGACGACCCCTCCCGGCCTCAGGTAGGTCGCCGACACCCTGAGCCCCTCCAGCGGCTCCAGCGCCATCACGGCGTCCGCCTCCCCCTCGGGGATCAGCGGGGCCAGGTCGCCCTCCCTGAACATCCTGATGTGGCTGGAGACGGCGCCTCCCCTCATGGCTGCGCCGAACTTCTCGCCGACCCTCACCCGGTAGCCCGACCTGATGGCCGCGTCGGCGATCACGTGGGATATCAAGACGGAACCCTGACCGCCGACGCCGGCAACCAGCATCTGAAAGACGTCTTTTCCCGCCCCCACTCTCTCTCCCATGAGATCACCCCCTCAAGAGCCCTCCTCCTTCGGAACTATTGCGTCGGTCGGGCACAATTGGGCGCACATGCCGCAGCCGACGCACAGCACTTGGTCGATGAAGGCCTTGTTAGTGTCCACATCGAACGCGTTCGCCGGACAGCCAAACTGCACGCAGAGCTTGCAGCCGATGCACTTGTCTGGGATGACGACGTAGGTCTTCGTGGGCCTGTACTCCTTCAGCCTCATGGCCTGCAGAGTGCACACCTTGTCCGCGATCACCAGCGCGGGGCCGTCGGCCTCAGGGCTGGACAGGTAGTCGAGGGCCTCCTCTATCGCCTGCTGGATGGCCTTGAGATCCCACGGGTCTGCCCTCCTGATGAAGCGGACGCCCATAGACCTGGCAACCTCCTCGATGTCCAGCCTATTCGTAGGCTGCCGTCTGGCGGTAATGCCCGTGGTGGGGCTCGGCTGGTGGCCGGTCATGGCGGTCCACCTGTTGTCCATCACCAGGAGGAGCACCTTGGCCTTGTTCATCACGGCCTCCACCACGGCAGGGAGGTCGGCGTGGAAGAACGTGGAGTCCCCGGCGAGGCCCACTATCTTCCCGTCCCCGTACCCGGCCTGGTACTCGCCGATCGAGGTGCCGAACCCGCCGCCCATGATGTAGTTGGTGTCTATCATCTCGTAGGGAGCCTCGGCCAGGTACTTCCTGGACTCCTCGGAGAAGCTGGGCTCCACCCTCTTGGCCACTATGCCGTATCCTCCCTGCTCGTAGCACCCTATGTCCCCGTTCACTATTGGGACCTTTCCTCCCTTCCTAGCCAGGGCGAGCTTGAGGCCCCAGTAGGTCCCGAGGTGCGGGCACCCGGCGCAGAGCATCGAGGACCTGGGGGCGACGAGGTCCTTCAGGGCCTCTCCAGCCGGCTTGAGGGGCTTGAACTCCACCCCCGCCAGCTTCGCGATCGCCGCCGTGACCCTGTTGTGTGAGAGTTCGTCGTACGGCTCTATCAGTGAGTTCTCGTGCCTCCCGTAGATCTCGACGTCCGCGTGCATCCTCTGAGCGAGGTCCCTCAGCTGGAGCTCGACCACCGGCTCGTTCTCCTCGACGACGAGGATCTTCTTGGAGTTCTCGATCAGCCTCCTGACCTTGGACTCCGGCAGCGGGAAGGGAGTGGCGAGCTTTAGGAGGTTGACCTCGATGCCCAGGCGCTCGATGGCCTCCCTCACGTAGCCGTAGGCTATCCCGCAGGCGACCACCCCGAACTCAGAGTCTCTAAGCTCCAGCACGTTGAAGGGCTCTCCTATCTCCTCAACGGCCTCTCTTGCCCTTGGGAGCTGCTCGAACAGCCACTTGTGCTTGGCCACCGGTCCAGGAGGGCCGTAGACGTTCCACCTGTAGGGCATCTTCCAGTGCCTGTCGAAGGCGAGCCTGTTCCTCTCCCTCCTTATCTCGCCGAGCGTGACGTCCCCGCTCGAGTGGCTGATCCTGGTCAGCGAGCGGACCATCACGGGAAGCTCGAGCCTCTCTGAGAGGTCAAAGGACATCTTGGTGAGGTCCTTGGCCTCCTGCTGGTTCGCCGGCTCCAAGCAGGGAATCTTGGCGTACATGGCGACCATCCTTGTGTCCTGCTCGTTGGACGAGTAGTGGGCTCCGGGGTCGTCGGCGACGTATACCACGAGCCCTCCCCTGACCCCGCCGTAGACGACGGTCATCAGCATGTCCATTATCCAGTTCAGGCCCGCGTTCTTCATCGTGGCCATGGACCTCGCGCCGACGATCGCGCCGCCGACGGCCACGTCAAACGCGACCTTCTCGTTGGTCGCCCACTCGACGTGAGCGTCTATGTCCGCCTGGCTGAGGGCCTCAATCACCTCCGAGGAGGGCGTGCCGGGATAGCCAGACACAAGCTGCACTCCGGCCTCTATGGCCCCCCTGGCGACCGCGTGGTTCCCCATGAGGAGCACTCTCTTCCCGGGGGCGTCCTCTTCGATCCTCAACGTGGACCCAGACGGGCCCGAGACCTGACTGTAAAAAATAGTGGCCCCGCCACCGGCGGCCCCTGCCAGGCCATTCAGGCGGCCGGATTACAAACTCCTGGCCCTCCACAGGGCGTAAAGGGCGCCCACGGCCCTCTCTGGAGTCGGGTAGATCGGGACGCCGGCCTCGTAGAACTTCCTCCTCTCCTCGGCCTCCACCTCCCCTCCGCCCAGGTAGGCCGTGAGTATCGGCTTGTCCGTCTCTCTCACGTGCCTCTGAATGACTTCGAAGGCCCCTGGAATCGGGTCCCCGAATATCACCACGTAGGCGTCGATCTCTTCGCAGTCCCTGGTCAGCTCCATGGCCCTGTCGTAGAGTTCAGCGTACGCGCTTCCCGTCAGATCAAGCGGGTTCCTTATGACGCAGAAATCGGGAAGCTCCTCCCTGAGCCTCTCCAGGATTTCCTCGGGCAGCCTGGCCAGCCTCATTCCTCTCGACTCCACGGCGTCGGCTGCGAGTATCCCCGATCCCCCGGAGCTGGTTATCACCATTACCCTGGGCCCCCTAGGCGGCCTGAAGGAGGCGAGCGCCTTCGAGGCGTCGAAGAACTCCTCCAGCGTCGCGACAGAGATGGCGCCGGTCTGCCTGAACACGGCGTCGTACACCTCTGCTGAGCCGGCGAGCGTCCCCGTGTGCGACGCCACGGCCTCGGCGCCGGCCTTAGTCCTGCCAGCCTTGATCACCACGACTGGCTTCCTGGAGGCGCACCTCCTGAGGGCCTCCATCAGCTCCCTGCCCCTCGAAGTCCCCTCCAGGTAGAGGGCCACGACGCGGGTGTCCGGGTCGTCCGCGAGGTACTCCAGCATGTCCACCTCGTCCACGTCGGCCTTGTTGCCCAGGGCGGCGAACTTGCTCATGCCTATGCCTTCTCCCTCGAGGCCGGTGGCCATGAAGGCCGCGACGGTCCCGCTCTGAGAGACCACTGCCACGGGCCCCCTCCTGGTGGAGAGCGGCCAGGTGGCGCAGAGGCCGACGTGCGGGTTGTTGACGCCCTGGCAGTTCGGCCCGATGAGTCTGGCCCCGCCCTCCCTCACCGCCCGAACGAGCCTCTCCTCCAGCTCGACCCCCTCGCCGCCTACCTCCCTGAACCCGCCCGAGATCACGACGAACCCCCTTACCCCATTCTCGACCGCCTCCTCCACCGCGTCGGGCACGAACCTGGCGGGGATGACTACCACGGCCAGGTCAACGGGGCCCGGAACCTCGGAGACGGAGTGGTAACACTTCAGCCCCATTATCTCGTCGGCCTTCGGGTTCACCGGGTAGACCTCTCCTTGAAAGCCCGCCTCGATGATGTTCTTCAGTATCTCATACCCCAGCTTCCCGGGGGTTCTTGACGCGCCCACGACGGCCACCGACCTCGGGTTGAAGAGGTAGTCGAGGTCTCTCACGGGTCGATCACCGGGCGGGGGCGTCGGGGAACGTTAAAAGGGTGCGTCAAGTCTTGGGCCGGGGGGTCGGCCTGAGCTACAGGATCTTTGAAAGGCTGGGCCGCAGGTACGACGCATGGTATGACAGACCGGAGAACGTGCCGCTCTTTGAGTCGGAACTCGCCTGCGTTCGGAGGATGCTGAAAGGGTTCCCCAGACCGTGGGTTGAGGTAGGAGTGGGCTCTGGGAGGTTCGCCGAGGGACTGGAGATCGACGTGGGGATCGACCCGGCCCTCGCCCCCCTGAGGCTGGCCAGGCGCAGGGGGGTAGAAGTGATCAGGGCGAGGGCCGAGAGCCTGCCGCTCGGGGACTCGATCGTCGGGGCCGTGGTGATGGTGGTCACCATATGCTTCCTCGACGATCCCAAGAGAGCCCTCAGAGAGGCAAGCAGGGTCCTCAAGCCCGGAGGGGGGCTCGTGCTGGGCCTGGTCCTCAAGGAGAGTCCCTGGGGCAAGTTCTACCTGAGCAAGAAGGAGAGCGGCCATCCCTTCTACAGGGCCGCCAGATTCTTCTCGTCAAGTGAGTTGATTCGCCTCGTTAGGGAGTCAGGCCTGAAACCAGTCGGGTGGAGTTCAACGATATCCAGACCGCCGGGCGATGGCCCCTACGTGTTTGAGGAGCCAAGTCCTGGTTTGGACCTGGAGATGGGCTTTCACTGCCTTGCGGCCGTTAAGCAGCCAGACTGATCCCCCTAGGGAGAAGGCGGCTCGGACGACGGCCTCTCTCCGAGGTAAAGTTATTGAGCACCAGGACCGGGCATCCTGGACCCCACGCCAGAGGTGATCGCATGGTTCGCAAGCCGAAGATCGTGGTTGAGCCCCCGGGACCCAAGGCAAGGGAACTCATTGAGATGGATCACCAGTACCTCTCTCCCGCCCTCACCAGGACCGCCCCCCTCGTGGGATACGAGGCCGGGGGTGTGTGGGTGAGGGATCCGGACGGGAACGAGTACTTGGATTTCGGATCGGGCATAGCAGTCACCAACGTGGGACACAGGCACCCGAGGGTCGTCGAGACTGTGAAGAGGGAGGTTGACCGGCTCATCTTCGTGAACAGCTGCGACTTCTACACAATCCCGCAGATTCACCTGGCGAAGAAGCTCACGGAGATCACGCCGGGGGACTTCAAGAAGAGGGTGTTCTTCACGAACAGCGGGACCGAGGCCGTTGAGTGCGGGATCAAGGCCGCGAGGTACTACACCCAGAGGTACTACTTCGTCGGGTTCATCAACGGCTTCCACGGGAGGACCATGGGCTCCCTGGCCTTCACTACAACCTCACCTGCCGCCAGGAGGAGGTTCCAGCCCATGATGCCCGGCGTTGTGCACGCCCCCTATCCCTACTGCTACAGGTGCCCGCTGGGCCACAGGGAGGGATACCCGGAGTGCGGACTCGCATGTCTCGACTACCTAGAGAACGAGATCCTCGGGCACGTGGCCCCGCCGGACGAGGTTGCTGGGATACTCTTCGAGCCCGTCCAGGGGGCTGGCGGGTACATCGTGCCGCCCGCGGAGTGGGTCAGGAAGCTCAGGAGGATAGCCGACGAGCACGGCATAGTCCTCATGGACGACGAGGTCCAGGCCGGCATGGGCAGGACCGGGAGGTGGTGGGCGATAGAGCACTTCGGCGTTGACCCTGATGTCGTGCTGATCTCCAAGGCCATAGCCGCCGGCTTCCCGTTCGGCGCCTGCGTCGCCAGGTCTGAGATACTGGAGTGGGGACCTGGGGCCCACGAGAACACGTTGGGCGGGAACCCGGTGCTGGCCAGCGTGGCCCTTACCGTCATCGACATCATCGAGAGGGAGGGGCTGCTCGAGAACGCCAGGAGGGTGGGGGAGCACATGATCAAGAGGCTGAGGGATATGCAGGAGAGGCACGAGATCATAGGAGACGTTAGGGGGATCGGCCTGATGGTGGGCGTCGAGTTCGTGAAGGACAGGCGCACCAAGGAGCCCGCCGTCAAGGAGAGGGGGAAGATCGTGCAGGAGGCCTTCAAGAAGGGCCTGCTACTTCTGGGAGCCGGCAAGTCCAGCCTCAGACTTGCCCCTCCGCTGATAATCACGGAGGAAGAGGTCGACGTGGGCCTCGACATCCTGGAGGAGACGATAGGGGAGGTTGCGGGGCGCTGACCCGCCCTCCCCCCACTCCAGCCTTCCCTTCTCCAGCCTTCCATCTGGGGAGCGCATTTATCTCGCCCCCTCGAGTCCTCCGACCCGTGGGCTGCGAGTCTACGAAGGTCGGGCTGATCGGTCTGGGCAACATGGGGTTCCGGATGGCCGAGAGGCTGCTCGACGAGGGGTTTCCCCTGGTCGTCTACAACCGCACGGCCGAGAAGGCCCTTCCGCTGGCCGAGAGGGGGGCTGAGGTCGTCAGGAGCCCGAGGGAGCTGGCCTCCAGGGTAGACGTGGTCGTGGACATGGTCAGCGACGAGGGGGCCGTGAGGCGAACCCTCCTGTCGGCGGACGGTGCCATTGCCGGGGCCAGGCCCGGGACCGTGATCATCGAGATGAGCACCCTCTACCCCAGGTTCGTCAGAGAGCTGGCCGAGGCGGCGAGGGACAGGGGGCTGGAGCTGATGGACGCCCCGGTCTTAGGCAGCACCACGCAGGCGAGGGAGGGGGGGCTGTCCATAATGGTCGGGGGATCTGAGGAGGCATACCGCAGGGCAGGCCCCGTCCTGGACGCCCTCGGGACTCACAGGCTCGTGGGGCCGACGGGGATGGGGACGGCTTACAAGCTCACCATCAACGCGGTCCTGATCTCCATGGTCGGGGTGATGGCCGAGGGCCTCTCTCTGGCCAGGGCGATGGGGGTTGACCCTGGAGAGGCGCTGGAGGTCATGGGAGAGCATCCCGTGGGGAAGGTTGCCAGATACTACTGGAGGAGGATGCTCGACGAGTCGGCCCCCGTGAGGTTCGCCCTCAGGCTGGCGGAGAAGGACATGAGGTACGTCCTACAGACCGCAGCCGACCTTCTGAGGGAGCTCCCGATAATGTCCGAGGTCCAGCAGACCTTCCTGCGGGCGAGAAGGCTTGGATTGGGAGACATGGACTACTCAAAGGTCTTCAAGTCCCTGGAGAGGTGAGGTCCGGGGCGGGCGATGCCGAGTCACACCCTGAGCAGGACCTTCATCGACCTGCGAGCCGCCTCGAAGGCCTCCTCAACTCTCTCCAGCGGGTAGATCGCTGAGATCAGGTCGTCCACCCTCGCCAGCCCGCGCCTGAGTAGCTCCAGCGCCGGCTCGAACGGTCCGCACCTGCTCCCCACTACCCTGACCTCCTTCACCACGAGGGAGGAATCCAGCTGGGCCCCTTCAGCGGTTGTGGACTTCAACACGACGGTTCCCATGGGCCTGACCAGGCGCAGGGCCTCCCTCAGTCCCCTCGGGCTGCCCGTGCACTCGACGACCACGTCGGCCGCGTTCTCCATCCCCTCCGTGCTGCTCCGCAGCTCGGCCCCCAGCCCGCCGAGGAGGTCGAGCTTCCAACCGTTCCCGTCGACGACCGTGAGCCTGCAGCCCGTCAGGGCCAGGACTCTAGCCACGAGCTGGCCCAGTCTCCCCGCCCCCAGTACGACGACTGCATGGCTCGGCTTCACGTGAGCCGACTCAAGGACCCTCAGCGCGGCGGCGAGGGGCTCTGTGAAGACAGCCGCCTCATCTGGAACCTCCTCTGGGACTGGATGCAGGTTCTCCTCTGGAATGGAAAGGAGTTCGGTCATTGCACCGTCCCTCGTGAGCCCGATCACCTGCCTGTGGAGGCAATGCTCCTTGACCCCGGCCTTGCAGAACTCGCACTCGCCGCAGCCGACGTTTATCTCTCCCACTACCCTCCTCCCCTTAAACCTCCCAGACTCCGCCACCCCGACGAACTCGTGGCCGGGTACCCCGGAGAATCCCTTGTACCCCCTGAGGACCTCCAAGTCCGTTCCGCATATTCCAGCCAGCCTGACACTCACCAAGACCTCTCCCGGCGCCGGAATTGGGTCCGGGTAGTCGGGAACGAACCTCACCCTGCCAGCTTGAATTACCGCGGCCCTCAACTTAGAGACAGAGCCCCCAGGTGGTAGGAAAAAAGGGAACCCCTTCCGCTCTCCCCTACCGGGGTACGTGGAATCTGAGTGAAACACTCACCCCGACTATTCAGGGTGAAGGAGAGCCATCTAGGGCCAATTACTCCTTTAGGGTCAACTGACTGGATAGAGACCGACGCCGACCACCGTAGGAGCGAGGCTCATTCAGTTGAACAAAACGGTAAACAATGCCCGGTTGTTTACCGAATCAGTAAACCTAAAAAACTCGGAGCCTCAGAGATCTAGATGCCGAAGAGCTGGCGGATCCTCCTCGAACTCATCACTGGGGTGATTGGGGTCTCGGTAATCCTATCTACTGGAAGTCACGTGGTCCACACTCACTTGAATCTGCAGTCTGCGGTGGGGCTGTTTTTGGCGTGGGTCTCCACGCTGACGCTTCCCTCCGCTCTCATCTCGGCGCTCTCACTCATCCTTGAGAGCGAAGAGGTGAGGGAGAAGTGCATGGGCCTCCCGGCTGGAGGGAGAGTGATCGGTTACCTCGAAAGGAGCCTCATCTTCTCGATGTTTTTGATGGCGAAAATTGAGGATATCCCGCTGGAGGACGCGATAAACGCCTTGGGCCTGTTGGTGGCCGGAAAGGCCATCTTCCGATTCTCCAGAGTTGAGGAGAGGGTGTGCGCTGACTGGTACATCATCGGAACTTTTTCGAGCCTACTTGCGGGGATCATCGAAAGTTGGCTGCTGATATCTCTCGTGGTGGGATAAATGCCTGTGGTGGTCGTGGTAGATCTGTCCAGATCGAGGGAGATGAACGTTCGAGATAAAGTGAGACTCTATGAAGTGATAAGGGGGTTGCTGGAGAGTTCCCACAGCAGGTTCCCGGCGGAGTGCTTGGCTCGACCGGCCCTCACGGCTGGAGACAGCGTGGAGTTCCTGGTGAGCTGGTGGCGACCTCCAACGTTCTTCATCCACGCACTGAAGGTGCTGTCTCCCCAGGTCGAGTTCCGAGTCGGGGTGGGAGCTGGAGAGGTACACGTGCTCGGAGAGATCGCAGACGAGTGCGACGGGCCAGCGTTCTGGAGAGCTCGCGAGGCGCTCGAGCACCTCAAGCTGACCAGGGGGGTGGGTAGGAGATCGATCGTCGACCTCAGGGTGGACGCGTCGGCCGGCCCCCCCGACGTCCAGCTGGCGGGTGTGATATCTCTGGCGGCCAGTCTTCTGGCGAGCATGTCCGAGAGAAGGCTCGCATACTGCTATCACCACGCCTGGCTCGGTAAAAAGATAAGCGAGGTGGCCAGAGAGTTTGGGGTAACCAGAGGGAACGTCAGCAAGGTGCTCAGAGGGACAGACTGCCACCTGCTGGCGAGGCTCGCCGCCCTCGCACCCCCCGGCGCCTCGCGTGCCAACTCCCCTACCTCGCGGGGTTGACCGGCGATGGGACCGGGTAAGGAGAACCCACCCGCGACGGGAAGGGGAACTTGAGGCGGCCTGGGACTGCGATGTGGTCCTTCAGCCGCCACCCCCCGCCGCAACTCGAGTTGCGGCGACCGCTTAAATCAGGTCGGCCGCATTGACGCCGAAGTGAGGGAGGCGCCTAACCGTCGTCACTCTCCCGGGCAGATCGTGCTCCCTGGAGGTTAGAGCTTGAAAAGAGCAGAGGCTGGCCCTCTGGACAAATAGTGGGGGGAGGGTTCAGCCCGGGACTATCCAGGTCCCGGTCTTCCCCTCGAGCGCGTCGAGGGCCTTCTCGAGGTGGGTGATTATCGCAGCCTTCCCGCCGGCCTCCTCGATGAACCTTATGCAGGCCTTGACCTTCGGACCCATGCTGCCGGGCAGGAAGTGGCCCTCCTCAAAGTACCTCTTGGCCTCGGAGACGGTCATCCTGTCGATGTCCCTCTCGTCCGGCTTCCCGTAGTTCAGCTTGACCTTCTCCACGTCGGTGAGGATCATGAAGATGTCCACCCCCAGCACCTCGGCCAGCCTCTCGCCGGCCAGGTCCTTGTCGATGACGGCCTCGACCCCCTTGATCCTCCCGTCCTCCTCGATCACCGGTATTCCCCCGCCCCCGCTGGCGATCACCACGATACCGCTGTCGTAGAGGCCCTTGATCGCGTCTGCCTCCAGCGGCCTGATGGGATCCGGGGACGGGACCACCCTCCTGTAGGGCCTGTCCGCGTTGGGCTTCACCTTCTTGATGACCCAACCCCTCTCCTCAGCGAGCCTCTTGGCGGTCTCCTCGTCATAGAACGGACCGACGGGCTTCGACGGATCCTGGAAGTCTGGATCGTCCTTTCTCACGAGGACCCTGGTGACGACCGTGGCCACCAGCTTGTCGATGCCCATCTTCCTGAACTCGTTCATCAGGGCCTGCTGGAGCATGTACCCGATCTGGCCCTGGGTCATCGCCCCGCAGACGTCCATGGGCTGAGGCGGTATGCCGAGCCTCTGACCCTCCTCCTGCTGAATGAGGAGTGCGCCCACCTGGGGTCCGTTCCCATGGGTTATCGCCAGGTGGTACCCCCTCTGCACGAGCTTGGCCAGCTGGGCCGCGGTCTTCTCGACGTTCCGGAGCTGCTCCTCATAGGTCCCCTTCTCGTGGGCCTGCTTGATGGCGTTGCCGCCCAGGGCAACGAGTATCCTCCCTCCCATGTCGGTCAAGCGTCCTCACCCCTGACACGCGGAGGCCGCGTCCCCCGGGAGGGTTAAAAACCTGTCCCCCTTCGCCCATCGAGGGTGGAGGGCCCCTGAGCTCGGAAGGTGACGTCACAGAGTTCTGCTCAAGGCTCATTCAGACGCCAAGCCTCTCGGGTGAGGAGGGTGAGGTCGCCGGACTCATCAGGGATGAGATGAACTCCCTGGGGTTCGACGAGACGTGGGTGGACTCCGCTGGAAACGTCGGCGGGCTCATCCGAGGAACGGGGAACGGTCCGGTGGTTGTCCTGGAGGGCCACATGGACACCGTGCCTCCCGGAAGACCTGAGGAGTGGAGGGTGGAGCCCTACTCCGGAGAGGTCGTCGACGGGTGGCTCTGCGGGAGGGGATCGGTGGACATGAAGGGCGCGATAGCCTCCATGGTGCACTCCGCCAGGCTGCTCGACCCGCCGGAGGCCGACGTCTACCTGGCGTTCGTGGTCCACGAGGAGGACCAGGAGGGCTTCGGCATCAGGGTGTTCCTGGAGGAGTCCGGTGTGAGACCCGACCTCGTGGTCCTGGGCGAGGCCACGAGGCTCAACGTGGCCGTGGGCCACAGGGGGAGGGTCGAGGTCAGGCTCACGGCGGTCGGAAGGACCTCTCACTCGAGCATGCCCGAGCTGGGGGACAGCGCCCTCTACAGGATGCTGGACGCCCTGCTGAGGCTCAGGGAGGCATCTCACAGTCTCCCCGAGCACGATGCGCTCGGCAGGGCCACAGTGGCCCCCGTCAACGTGACCTGCTCTCCGGGGGTCATCCCGGTCATCCCCGACCTATGCGAGGCCCTGCTGGACTACAGGATGGTCCCCGGAGAGACCCTCGAGTCCGTCCTGGAGAGGCTGAGGTCGCTCGCTCCCGGGCTGGAGGCCTCGGTGGTCGAGAAGGTCGTGAGGTGCTACACGGGAATGGAGGCCAGGGTGAGAGCGTACTTCCCTGCCTGGTACGAGCCGAGCCAGTTCGCCAGGCTGGCGGCCAGAGAACTCGGTGCGGAGATGATCACGTGGAGGTTCGGGACGGACGGCTCATACACGGCGGGAGAGGCCGGGATCCTCACCGTTGGCTACGGGCCGGGAGACGAGGCCCTAGCTCACAGGCCGAACGAGAGGGTGAGGGTGTCGGACCTCAGGGAGGCCGTCAGGGGCTACGCCAGGATCGTGAGGCTGGCGGAGGATCACCTGTCTAGGGGTTCGGACACGTCATGAGGTCTCTGCTCACTAGGATCACGGGGATCCTGACCTTCTCGGCAAGCCTCTCCGAGGGACACCCACGCAGCGCCCTGAGCAGGCCGGACCCCATCGACCCGGTGGGTATCACCACAGCGTCCTGCCCCTCGGCCGACTCGACCAGGGCCGTCTCGACGTCCCTGGAGATGGCCACCCTCGCCCTCGCGCGCAGGCCCTGCTCCGAGAGGCTGTGGACCAGGGAGTCCAGCCACCCGAGCGCCTCGCGGGATGGCCCCCTGAGGGCGGAGGCTTCGAGGGGACTCGTTCTGGGGACGGTAACCACGTGGAGGAGGGTGACCTCCGCAGACCGCAGGCCCAGCCTCCCGGCGAGCAGGCCCAGGAGACACTCGGCGGTGACCGGCTCGTCCAACAGCACTAGGACTCGTCTGACGGACTCGCTCACTCCTCCAGCAGCCTCCCCATCCTCTTGTGGGTGTGGAGCACGACCAGGCTGTTGGAGCCGTTGATCCCCTGCCTCTTGAGTATCCTCTTGACGAGGACGCTCCTGAAGTGCTCTATGGACTCCGCCTCCACGATGAGCACGAGGTCCTGGTCGCCGGTGACCTCGAACAGGTCGACCACCTCCGGCATGCGCTTCAGCTCCTCGACCAGAGACTCCAGGTGCTTGGCCTCAACGTAGAGGTTGATTATCACCAGCAAGGCGATCACCTCCGGAGTATCAACACCTTCCCGGGTATCCTCGCGGACACGACCCTGGCCAGGCCCCTCTCTTTAGACTTCATGGCCCTCCTGGACGTGAGGACCACGACCAGGTCGTACCGGTCGCTCGACCCCTCGGCGGTGGAGACCTCTACCGGATCCCCGAACGCGACCGTCGCCGACGCCCTCACCCCACGGGACCTCAGGATCCTGGCGGCCTCCTGCAGCGCCGCCAGGGCCCCCTCTGCCTCCCGAGACAGGTCCTCGGGGGTCATCCCCGATGGGTTCAGGACGCTGAGGAGGTGGACCCTGAACCTGCCCCTCAGCCCCTCGTCGATCGCCCTGGCCACCCTCTCAGGGTCGTCGTGCGGCCTGACCAGCACCAGGGCGTCCATGAGGTAGTTGGCGGGCCTTGACATCTCCCCGCTGATCCTCCCCGTGACCGGGAGGCCGACGGCGGTTCGGTAGGCCGCGAAGACCGCCAGGCCGGCCAGGAACCAGGCCGTGCCGAGCGACCGCCCAACGGGGTGGAGGGCGGCCACCAGCGCGAACATCACCCCGGTGGCCAGGGCCCCGAGGACGCCAACCAGCGGCACCTCCCTCCCCCTCACCTCCAGGGATCCCGGGGCCCTCCAGGGGCGGTAGGCGTCCCTGTCTATCTCCCTGAGGCGGACCATGGACGCGTTCACGAGGACGTAGGAGGCCAGGGCTCCGAAGGCGTAGACGTCGGCGATCCTCTCAAGGCTCCCCAGTAGGGTCAGGGCGGCCCCGAGGGACCCGAAGATCACTATCGTGCGAACCGGAGTCCTGAACCTCGGGTGGATGGCCTTGAACCACGAGGGCATCAGCCGAAACCTCCCCATGGAGTAGACCACCCTGGAGACCCCGATTATGCCCGTGTTCGCCGATACCAGGTTCACCACGAAGCCTGTGGCCGCCACCAAGGCCGGGGCGACTCCACCAATCAGGGGAAGGGACTCCGCGAGGACGGTGAGGGGCCTCTCCGCGTTCTCTGCCAGGGGCCTCCACCCGACGGTCCCCACCCCCACCAGGGAGAGGCCGAGCGCGAACACCAGGACCGCCAGGACCGAGAGCTTCGTCGCCAGGGGGATCCACTTGTAGGGCCTCTTGATCTCCTCCGCCGCCTGCGCTATGGACTCGACGCCTATGAAGGAGCTCATGGCGAGGGTCGTGCCGTAGATGAAGTTCTGATCCCTGACGCTGACGCCCGGGACGTAGGCAACCTCCTCCCTCGCCCCCGGGTACCCCATCTCCCGGAGGTTCTCCCTGAGGACCTCGGGCCTCAGGCAGGCCAGGCCTATCGCCAGGAGGAGGCCCTGAACGGCGAGGCCGAGTGAAACCATGATCTCGTTAAGGCGAGAGGACTCCCTTATGCCTAGGACGTTGAGGCATACGAGGAGGACTATCATGACTATTGAGCAGGCCGCGAATCCGCTCACGTCAACGCCCAGGACGGTGAGGGAGAGCGAGACCATCTGGGGGAAGAAGTAGGAGAGGTAGCCTGCGGATGCCATGGAGAAGAGGGCTATGTCGACGGTGTAGCTGAGCAGGAGGGCCCACCCCGCGACGAACCCGGCCAGGTCCCCGAGGCCCCTGGCGGCGTAGACCTGAGCGCCGCCGGCGTAGGGGTAGGTGGAGGACAGCTCCGCGTACACCAGCCCGGTGAGGACGTAGGCCACGGCGGCGAGGGAGAAGGCCAGGGGGAGCCCTCCCGCGGCGTAGGCCGCCACCATACCGAGGGCTATGAACACGTCGGCGCCGACGTCGGCGTA